>CALEFT010000035.1 GCA_937876985.1 uncultured Clostridia bacterium
TTCTTCTGCAAATGCGGCTATTGGAAAAATGCTAAACAACATCGTAAATACCAACAGCATTGCTATCGCTTTTCTTTTCATTTTCTTTTCCTCCTTAAGTATTTTTCGCTCAAGCATTATAACATACGAAAGGATGCAGAAAGGACACAGAACAGGCGGGAAGTTGTGATTTTTATAAATTTTTTCACAACGTTCCCGCCTGATGGTCTTGTTTTATTTAGTTTTTCATTTCGGTTTTGCTCATGCGTTCTATGACACCGGCTGTGTATTCGCTCCAGCTATACTGTGCCATATACTCGCCATTCCACGCTCGGCCTCCATATTTGCCATTGCACCAATCGTAATAGTCACAATCCACTTCTTCCGGTACAATGCCCAGTTTGCCTCGCTGTTGCGAAATGATATGTTCGCACTCTGCTGCTTCCAAGGTGTCCAGCAGGTCACGGCGCAGGCTTTTCATGTAGCTTTCGTGGCCGTAGTCATCTTCGAAAAGAATAGCCTGCAATTCATTCAAAGTACACAGTGCACCTTTTCGGTCAATCAAATAGGCCAGCACTTCTTTGGTCTTGCTATACTTAAATGCCATTGGTTTGCCGTCGATATAAGCTTCAAAATTGCCAAAGGTTTGCAGACGCACCCGTTTGCGTTTTGGAATCGGTCGGCGCAGATCATAGAGTTCTTTTTTTACTTTATTCACGGTAATGGGTTTGGTGAGGTAGCCGCTGGCATGCAGGTCATAGGCTTCTTTGCGGTACTCTTCAAAGCCGGTGGCAAATATAATATTGATATCCGGATTGCGCAGTTTGAGCTGCTCGGCCAGTGCTACGCCACTTATACCCGCCATTTCTACGTCCAGAAAGGCAATATTGCATTCATGCCGCGCTACAAACTCCAATGCATCCTCAGGGTATTCAAACCCGTTTAATTCTGCCTCCGGCGCTGCTTCGCTGATGACATCCATCAAGCCTTCCAATGCTATACGTTCATCATCTACTGCTATAATTTTCATCTTGTATTTCTAGCCTCCTTTACGGGAATGGTCACAACGGCAACGGTACCGTCTGCTGAGCTGGTAATATCCAAACTGCCACCCACCATTGTCTGCAGGCGCTGTTTGATATTACGAATCCCTACATGTTCTTTGCCATCTTCCATGTAATGTTCCGGATCAAAGCCTACGCCGTTGTCTCGAACGGTAATCAGCACACGATCCTCTGTTCTGCGGGTTGAGATGGTCACCACCCCGCCGCCTCGTTTTTTGGTTACGCCGTGTTTTACCGCATTTTCCACCAGCGGCTCTACAGTCAGCGGTGGTATTTTAAAGTCGATGACTTCGATATCATATACGATGTCCAGCTTCTCCCGGAACCGAATCTGCTCTAATGACAGATAGGTTTGAATATGCTGGTATTCCTCACTAAACGGAATCGGTGCATTTTTTTCAATAGACAGCATATTACACCGCAAATACTCTGCAAAACTGCTGACCGCCTCTTGTGCTGTTTCCGGCTCTTTGCGATACAAATGATAAATGGTATTGAGCACATTGTACAGAAAATGAGGCTTAATCTGCGACAGCATAATGGCAATACGGCTGTCTTCCAGTTCTTTTTCTAACTTTTTAGCACGAGCAGACGCACGATAATCGATTAAAATGCTTTTTGCCGCTGCGATAATGTGTACCACAAACAAGATAGAAAAGACAATTTTTGTGCATGGTGTACGCCAAACAATATGGTTTCCTACACCGGCGATATCCAGCAAAAACGCGGAAAACAGCAGCAGCGCTGAAATTGGCACAAGCCGTTTGCCGGACGGACGCAGCAGTTCTTTTACACATCCGATTATAAAGATTGGGCACAAAATAATCTGTGAAACTACCCAATAAGGCATTGTATCATAGATTACGGTCACACCGGTAAACGATAACAGGATGAAAACACTGTCTAAAATTGCTGTCAGCAACACAGCTGTCTTTGCCGCTGTTCGTATTTTGCCAACAAATATATCGCTTACAAAATGACACAGGCAAAACGCTGCTAACATCACACATAACTGACCGGCATACGTATTTAAAACATTTAAGTCACTCCAATAGGAGATATCTATGCTGTCAAAAACCACATATCCGCTAAAGAAGAACGTCATCAATCCTAATTTCAGCAACATTCCCGTAATCGGAAGTTTAAGAATTACAGCAGCAATCACAGCCCCCAATATCATCAGCGATGCTACAAACAACGACATCCCCAGTATCCTTGTTTTCTCACCGTAAGCAGCTAAATTTTGCTCCAAGAGGTTCCATTCCACAGGGTCAGAACACAATGTAGTCAAAAAATCGTTGTATGCTGTTTTGTTGCCATACATATGTGGATTTTCCAAATATATTTCCACAATATCGTCTGTTCCAATATAAGGAACGATGGTGCCTCTCCATTCTCTGGCACAAATAGATGCGAATACTTCTGTTGGTAAATCGGGAATAGAAAGTACATCATCTATAAAAATTTGCTCCCCATTGACTTTTATGGCGACACCAATGTGATTGCAATAAAAGTTTAACAGCCATCCTTCTTGCATTTCTCTCAAGAATGTCCCCCGCAAGAACAGTGTCTTTTCTCGTGCAGAAAGTTCTGTATCTTCCGTCAGCGTCTGCCAGTTCTCGCCATCATAGCTGTATTCTCCGATTAATTGCTGCGGCATTGGAATCGGTAAAAACGCCTGATAACTGCCAACAGTAACCGTAATCAGGCACACAATGCCCAAAAGAAACGGTATGGCAAATCCGATATATTCCAAGTACGTTTTTTTTATTTTCATAGGATTCTCCCCAATGTATATTCAAATTATTATTTCGCTACGAATTCGGTTTATGACTGCAGTTTTGCATCCCGTTATGTATTTTATAGGTCGTCTGTGCTTATGTCGTTGCAGTCACATACAATGATATTATAGTAAATAGTTGTACAAAATGCAAATATCCCTCTACGAAAAATGAGGACACCTTTTCAGGTATCCTCAAAATTATGGAGCGGAAGACGAGATTCGAACTCGCGACCCTCGCCTTGGCAAGGCGATGCTCTACCACTGAGCCACTTCCGCATATAAAATTGAATGCCTCGAGCCGGAATCGAACCAGCGACACGAGGATTTTCAGTCCTCTGCTCTACCGACTGAGCTATCGAGGCAAATACGACGCAGAAGGGGCTCGAACCCTCGACCTCCAGCGTGACAGGCTGGCATTCTAACCAGCTGAACTACTGCGCCATATGGTGGGAACAACAGGGCTCGAACCTGTGACCCTCTGCTTGTAAGGCAGATGCTCTCCCAGCTGAGCTATGCTCCCACATTTGCTGGTTTAATGCGTCTGAATTCGGAGTGTTTTGTGTGCCCCTCTCTCAAGCGCAAAGAGATTATATAGGATATCCCCTTTGTTTGTCAACAAGAAATTTCATAAGATTGAAAAATATTTTTCTTGTATTCGAGACTTCTCTAAAAGCCATATAAATCAAGGGTTATCCCCTAGACCAATACACATACATAAACGAACCTGTATCCTCAATTGCAAAAATGAAGCAAATCTCATCGCCAGATTCGGATAACGCTGGAATTACCAAAACAGCTGACTCTGTAATTGGAGACGGCACTATTGTTTCTCCACCAGAGAAAATGTCCGGCTTGATTCGCTCGAATTCGGTACTATCATACAAGTCGCCCTCTACCTGATATGTCTGCAATATATCAGTTACTATATTTTGCAAATTCTCTTCTGGGAACATAATTCTCGCCTCGTAGCGAATGCGATACAGCAAAGTTCCAGCCTTCTTCATGTTAACCACATCCATGTCGTCAGTGATTTCTATGTCCAATGTTCTATTAAGCACATTTGAATTCGCATCCCAAATGAATCCAAAAATCAGAATCACAATAAGAATCACCGTAACAACAACTAATCCAATATCCTTCTTGCTCATGTGCTTTGCTCCTTTTACTTGCTTTGTTTCTCTTAGTCTTCTATCCCGAAAAGCTTCTTGCCATTATTTGTAAAGGCTTCGCATGCTTCTTCGATTGTAATATTTTTTATTTCTGCCACACGCTCTAGCACGTAAGGAACGAACGCTGGCTCGTTTATTTTGCCACGATTTGGCTCTGGTGTAAGGTATGGGCTATCCGTCTCCACCACGATTCTATCTAGTGGCGTTACAGCGAGGACCTCTTCTGCCTTGCGGTTGTTCTTATATGTAACTGGGCCGTCAAAGCCAAGATAAAAACCCATTTTCACGAGAATCTTTGCTACCTCTGCGCTACAAGAACAGCAATGACATACTCCAGGCGTTTCGCGAAGTCTTCCGTTCTCCTTGGCTGCCATTAGGATGTCGAGACAATCCTTCGTGGCTTCACGCTCGTGCAAGATAAAAGGGATATCGTATTCGTATGCGAGGTCTACCATCTTGGAAAATACTTCCTTTTGCACTTCGCGTGGCGAAAAATCGTAATAGTAATCTAGTCCAATTTCTCCGAGTGCCATAATACGATGTGCCTTACGGAAATCCTCTTCTAAGCAATAACGCAAAAACTTGTCGTATTCCTCATTATAATCCGACGCATTATGCGGATGCATGCCAACAGAAGCGTATAAAGCCACACCTTCTACCCCATTATATTTGTTTGCATATTCGACAGAAAGATTTGAGTCCTCGTAATCGTCTGCCGCGATAAGAATACGATTTACACCTGCCAAACTAGCGTTATGAAGCATCTGCTCAATAGACAAATCTATCTCAGCAAACTTACTGCTATAAATGTGGGCATGAGTGTCAAACACATTACTTGCCATACCAGAGTATTGTTGTAATTCACGATGCTTTTTTGACATCTAGCCCTCCAAATACGAATCTTTATAGAAAAACAAATAATCCAGCCTACTTTGTCTCGGGGGAGCCCTCAAGATAACGACGCTTTATCGCCTCGAAAGAAACATCGCTTATCGCATGCTCGATTCTACAAGCATCTTCCTGAGCAACATCTTCATCTACGCCAAGTTCCATTAAGATTTTTGTAAGGATTGTATGCTTTTCGAAAACGCGCTCGGCAAGCTCTAAGCCAGTCGCCGTTAATGTGATTAGGCCATCCTTGTCGACAACTATGTAGCCATTTTCTTTCAAAAGGCCGACGCCGCGGCTGACGCTCGGCTTACTGTAATTCATATATTCCGCGATATCGATAGAGCGCACCACGCCCTTAGTTTTGTTAAGAACGTGGATTGCTTCTAGATACATTTCTCTCGACTCGTTTGTTGGCATCGTAGACCTCCAGGATTTATGCGATGTCGGAACCTGGCTTAACACTTGGGTCAAGCTCTACTACCTGATACTTTCCACCCTTGTTTACGGAAAGAATCATACCGCAGCTTTCGAGGCCACACATTGTGCGTGGTGGGAAGTTAGCAATAATTGCAACTGTCTTGCCAACGAGTTCTTCTGGCTCGTAGAATTCTGCTATACCAGACAAAATCTGTCTGCCACCGAAGCCATCGTCTACCTGCATGCAGAGGAGTTTCTTGGACTTCTTTACCTTTTCGCAAGAGAGGATTTTGCCTGCGCGAATGTCAAGCTTAAGGAAGTCGTCGAATACGCAGTTTTCCTTGAGTGGCTCAAGCTCATAGTCTTCGCTATTTGCCTCGTCCTTCGACTCTTTATCAGCGTCCGAAGTCGCAGTAGCCTCTTCCTTACTTGGGTTAAGCGCTTCAAGCTCCTCGAGCTCCTTCGCGATATCAATTCTTGGGAAAAGAACCTCGCCCTTAGTTACAGTAACATCGGCCTTAAGAGCGCCATATGTAGCTGCGTCATCCCATGCTGTATTTGTCTCGTCTGCGCCAATCTGCTCGTAAATCTTTGTAGCCGTAGTAGGCATTACTGGAGAAAGAAGAATTGTGCAGCGGCGGATTGCGTCAAGCAAATTGTAAAGAACTGTAGCAAGACGAATCTTCTGATCTTCGTCCTTTGCAAGCACCCATGGTGCATTCTCGTCGATATACTTATTTGCACGAGCGATTACCTTGAAGATTTTCTCGAGACCATCAGAAATGTGCATTGTCTCGAAGTCAGAAGTAACCTCCGAAGAAAGTGTACTTAGCATTGAAAGAAGCTCGTCATCAAGCTCGCTTTCCTCGCGCTCAACTGGAAGTGTGCCGCCAAAATACTTAATTGCCATCGCAACTGTTCTAGAAACAAGGTTTCCAAGGTCGTTTGCCAAATCGCAATTAAGTCTGTTGAACATCATTTCATTTGTGTATGGGCAGTCAGAACCAAAAGGCATCTCTCTTAGCAAATGATAACGAAGCGCATCAACACCATAACGATCACTAAGAACAAATGGGTCAATTACGTTACCAGAAGACTTACTCATCTTGCCGCCACCAAAAGTAATCCAGCCGTGTCCGTAGATTTTCTTTGGAAGTGGAATATCGAGAGCCATCAAGATTGCTGGCCATACGAGAGAGTGGAAACGAATGATTTCCTTAGCCATTACATGCATATCTGCTGGCCAATACTTATCCATATCGTCGTACTCATTGTTCTCGTATCCGAGCGCAGTAATATAGTTAGAAAGCGCATCAACCCAAACATATACAACGTGTCCCTCATCGAAAGTAACAGGAACACCCCACTTAAAGCTTGTTCTAGATACACACAAATCCTGAAGTCCTGGCTTAATGAAATTGTTTACCATCTCATTAACTCTAGACTTTGGCTCGAGGAAATTGAGTTCCTCATCTGTGAGCAATGCCTCAAGGCGTGGACCAAACTCGGAAAGCTTGAAGAAATATGCCTCCTCAGAAGCATCCGTTACCTCTCTACCGCAGTCTGGGCACTTGCCATCAACAAGCTGACTTTCTGTCCAGAAAGACTCACAAGGCTTACAGTACTTGCCCTTGTACTCGCTCTTGTAAATGTAGCCTTTCTTGTACAAGTCCTCGAAAATCTTCTGTACAGACTCCACATGATATGGGTCAGTTGTTCTAATAAATCTATCGTAAGTAATTCCAAGTCTCTCCCAGAGCTTCTTGAAATTCGCAACAATCTCGTCAACATAGGCCTGCGGTGTAACACCTGCCTCCTTAGCCTTGTCCTCAATCTTTTGTCCATGCTCGTCAGTACCAGTAAGGAACATTACATCGTAGCCCTGCATTCGCTTAAGTCTTGCAACAACGTCGCAAGCGAGCGTCGTATAGCAATGTCCAATATGCGGATTGCCAGATGGATAATAAATAGGCGTCGTAATGTAATATGGTTTCTTATTCATAAGAAGCCTCCTCCTTAAATAAAATATCAGTCTATTATATGCCTGCACCCCAAAATATTCAAACCCTTTATCGCTTTCATGTGTTCACTATTGTGAACTTTGCAACGTTTAGTCCCTTAGATTTGACAGGCCTCTTACATAATGCTATAAAGTCATTTATGAGAAACAAATTAACGCGTAAAAATAAAATTATTATTGCAACTTATTTGATAGCTGCCGCGCTTATACTTGCCTTAGTTGGTGGCTATGTTGCTTTTCGACGGGGGCTGATAAGGCTTCCTGCCAAAATGTATCTGCATGAAGAGAACATTGGCGGCGACATGATAACACTTACGCTTGATGAGATTTCTGATGAATATCCACAAATTGAGATTAATCAGGCTTTGCTTCTTGTAAATGAGGAGCATCGTTTGGATGAGGATTTTGAGGCGGACCTCGTCTACTATAAAGACACAGATGTCCTGATGAACTCTTGTATTGTCGATTCTTATGCCACACTGTCGGCGGAGATACTTGATACTTTTGACAACAAGCTTTTTGTTGAGAGCTCGTACCGCACATACCAAAGGCAAGTTGAGCTATACGAAGAGCTTGGTCCAGAGATTGCAGCTGTTCCAGGTAGTTCAGAGCACCAGACGGGGTTATCGCTAGATGTCTACGTTATGTACTATGGTGGCATGGGCTTTTACGACTCTGATGAGGGGCAGTTTGTAAATCGCAACTGTGGAGACTACGGCTTCATTATTCGTTACGATAGAAATCTTGAAGACATTACGGGCTTCGCGTTTGAACCATGGCACATCCGCTATGTAGGCTTGCCACACTCGCAAATCATCGAACAAAGTGGCATCGCGCTTGAACAATACATTGAAGCTTTGGAACTAAGTCAATACTACTCATATGACAACTATCTAATTGGTCGTTTCGAAGAAAACGAGATCCAGATTCCAACTGAACACCTTGATGCGGCTTTAGAAAACGAAGATTATACAATAACTATCTCTCCAGATAATACTGGCGCGGCAATAGTCACAATCCGGCTACCAGCGTAATATTATAAGCGTTTGTAACATTGTTATACTTGCAATTTTTGAAGTTTGAAGGTTTGGAAGACTGATTGTTTTGCTGTTTTTCATCAAAACAAGCGATAACGCCTAGTTCAGCAAGAAGTTCATCAAAACGGGGGTTCCTGGGTGAACTTTCTGCTGATAATGGTCGCGTCCGTATAATGGTGTAAATTCGAAAAAAGAGATGAGCCATATCTCATC
>CALEFT010000036.1 GCA_937876985.1 uncultured Clostridia bacterium
AGCACACGGAATTGTTGATTGGATTAGATTCTGTATTTTTGGCTTGCCAATCTAAATCGAAGATAAACAAAACCCTCCGTAACTCGTTAATAAGTGCGGAGGGTTGGTGTTTCTTGGAATTGTTTTGGCTCTTGCTAATGCTTGCGGTAGCTTTTGGCTAGGGGTGATTAGCGTGGAGCGTTCTCTGGGTCGTAGTACTTCGCGTGCATATCGCGAATCCATGCGTCGAAGGCTGCTGTCATCTTGCGTGGATCGTTGTCGAAGTCCTTGCCGTACATTGGCTCTCCGACGAAAACACGCATTTTTTTGCGACGGAGGAAGCCCTTGAATGGCTTCATGAAGCGAGAGGAGCGTGGCCATACCTGATATGCACCAGAGATGAAGATTGGTACGAGAGGCACGTTGGCCTTGATTGCGAGGTAGGAAGCTCCGTCCTTCATCTCACCGATTTGGCCGTCTACGGAACGTGTTCCTTCTGGGAATACGAGGCAGATGTCGCCCTTGTCGACTTCCTTCTTGGCCTTGATGAGTCCGCGAACTGGGTTGCCGTAACGGTCTACTGCGATGCCGCGACCTACCTTCATAATCAATCGACCAAGCCAGCCGTGGCTAGTCTCGAGATCGGATGCTGCTAGGCAGCACATCTTCTTGAAGTGACCCTTTGGGAAATAGTGTGCGATCCATAGTCCGTCTGGATAGGACTGGTGGTTGCTTGCAACTACATATGGTGCTTCGGTTGGGAAGTTCTCTCTGCCGATGCATTTCATATTTACTACTATTTCTGAGAATAGTGAGAATGCATAGAATGCGAAATATCCAACGAATCCCCTCTTTGTTGGGTATTTGGAATCAAGATTGTTCTTGTCGTTGTTCTTGACTTGAGCCTTCTTGGTATCAGGTGCTTTGGCATCTGATGCTGGCTTGATATTTGTGTCTTTGTTATCTGACATTGTGTGCCCCTTGTTGTTTATTTTGTGGTTACTTACATAACACTTTCTTTGACTATAATATTATAATTCGATAAAAATGCAACAGATATTATTTGTAAAAGAAATGTGTATACGGCGCAAGTTTTGTTTTGTGATTTGGAAGGCGTGAAGCTTTTCGAGAGGGGAGGGAGAGAGGAATACTTTGATAATCAAACTTTTTGCTTAAATGTATAGACAAAAGGCATGTTAAAGTGCTAATATTCACATGTTAAATATGAAGAGAACGTTCACGGAGGTTGCAAGATGCGTGAGGTTAAAGGTACGCAGTTGTACGAAGCAGAGAAGTTTGAGTCGATAAGAGACTTGGTGCTTAAGTCCTGCGACAAGCATGCGGAGAGAGATGCGTTTATTTTCCGAAGAAAGCCGACTGAGTCGGAGATACATAGATCCTATGGAGAGTTTGGCTCGGACATTAGAGCCCTTGGAACATATTTGTTGAACAGCAAGTTTGCTGGCGAGAATTTGGCAGTAGTTGGAGAGAATTGCTATGAGTGGTTTGTGTCCTATGCTGCGATTTTGTCGACAGATAGTGTTGGAGTTCCGCTAGACCGTGCGCTTCCAGAAGGCGAGCTAGTTGCTTTGCTTGAGAGATCTAGCAGCAAGATTTTGTTCTATCACCCTAAGCACCATCAGATGATGGAGTCTATCTATGAGGCGATGAAGAAGGGCGAGAACAACGTTGTTGTAGAGAAGTTCGTTTGTATGTCTGTGGACTACATTGATAAGAAGTGTGTGTGGCCAAGTGACAATGACGCTTTTGTTGACATCTATGAATGGATTAGACAGGGTAGGTCTCTTTATGTTGCTGGCGATACGAAGATTAATACGATGCCAATTAATACAGAAGAGCCAAGGATTATTCTTTTTACTTCGGGTACTACAGCGCTAAGTAAGGGTGTGCTGCTTACACATAAGAATATTACTTCTAATGTGTTCTCGATTTCTACTGCGCTATATGTAAAGCCAGGCGAGAGATATTTCTCGATTTTGCCTTTGCATCATACATTCGAGAATACATGTGATTTCTTCTTGATTACACGCGGTGCTTGTGGATGCGTGTCCGATGGACTTCGTTATATCGTAAAGAACTTCGAGGAGTGGAAGATTGACATTTGTATTTCTGTGCCGCTTCTATTCGAGAACATTCACTCAAAGCTTATGGACGGAATCGCTGCATCTGGTAAGCAGAAGCTCATCGACGTAATGATTCCGGTAACGAAGTTCTTGCGTAAGCTTGGACTAGATGTTAGAAGAGCTGTTTTCGCAGAGCTCCTTAATAAGCTCGGTGGAAATTTGCACCTCGTAGTAATTGGTGGTGCAGGAATTGATAAGAGATATATTGAGACTTTTAATAATTTCGGAATTGATTTCTATATGGGATATGGACTTACAGAGACTAGCCCAGTTATCTCTGTTACAACACATGATTACAATGTGTATGGTAGTGTAGGACGTCCGCTATATGGAATTACTGTAGCAATTGACACAGAGGATAAGTCGAAGAATGCAGTTGGCGAGATTCTCACAAAGTCAGACTGCGTAACACTCGGATACTATAATAATGAAGAAGCTACAAAGGAAGCAATCGACGAGAACGGCTGGTTCCATACAGGTGACATGGGCTACCTTGACAAGAAGGGTGGCATTTATGTAACAGGCCGCGTGAAGTCTATGATTGTTCTTACAAACGGCAAGAAAGCGTTCCCGGAGGAGATTGAGCAGGTAGTCGCAGAAATCAAGGGCGTAAAGGAAGCTTTTGTCTGGGGTAACGCCAACGATAGAGGACAGATTGACATCTGCGCAAAGCTCATCATTGACCGCCGCGCCATCGCAAAGCAGCTCGAGATCAAGGGTGAGGCTAACGACGGTGAGGTTTCCACTTATCTCAACAACGAGATGCGCGAAGCTAACCACAAGATGCCTTCCTACAAGATAGTTAAGAATTATGTATTCTCCGAAGGCGAGATGATTAAGACGACGACTCTCAAGATTAAGCGTCCGAAGGAGCAGGAGGCAATCGAGTCTAAGCTTGCTGCAAACGGCGTAACAATGCGAGAGATGAATGGCTGCAATCTAGACAAGTTATCCTAAACTTCTTTCAATCAAAATACACGAAGGCGGGGCATCCTCGCCTTTTTGTTTGCGCAAAACCGAATAACTTCGTGATTAACCCTCTCATTTCTTGGAAAACATTTGAATTTTACAGCATAATACTCGTAGTAGGATTAATACTTCGCGTTAGCCCAGCTTAAGCCCTGCTCGAAAAGCGCAATTTACAAAAACGAAAATTTGTGCGTTTTTGCAAAAATAGGATTATAAAACGGACAACAGGAGTGTTATAATATTATTAGAAAAGTATCGAGGTAAGTGATTCATGTTAAGAGTATTGATTAATCAGAGTGTTAGAAATGTATTTGAAGATATTGTTTATCAGCAATTAATTGACAGGAAGAATGAAGGTTCAAACAAGGGAATATTCTTTGTTGTTCCAGAAACTAGCAAGGCTGTTTGTGAGAGAATTCTTATAGAGATTGGTAAGGATGTGAAGCAAACTAATCCTACTAAGTGTAGTAGAGTAGGAGTTACTATTAGTGATGCCATTCTTATGGATGACGTTGTTAGCTTCGTTAGGCTAGCGAAGAGAATACTATCTATTACGAAGAGGAATGAAGCAAGAGTATCTGATGAGATATTAATGCGTAATGTAATTTATAGAGTGTTAGTTGAGCATGGCAGTGAATTTAGAAGCTTTGGTCGCTATGTAGCACGTTATGAATATATTGATATGTTGATTAGCCTAATTGGTGATTTCAATCGCTATAACCTTGGTTACGAAGGTCTAACTAAGGCTCTTTCCAATATTTCTGAAGCTGATAACAAGGTCCTCTATGATAAGATTTATGATCTTTGTCTCCTTCTTAAATATATTCGTGAATTAGGTGAGAAGATGCCTGATAGTCTTTGCCGAGGAATGCTTCTGGAAGGTTCCCTTGCTGAAGCTACAAGAATTCTAACTAAGTATAAGGACGACGAGTCGCTTCATTCGCTTCGCGAATATAAGCAGCTAGAGCAGCTCCTTTCTCACAAGATAGTTATTTGTGGCTTTGGTACTAATCGTAATTTGACTCCTCAAGAACTTAACTTCATGAAGGCACTCGATTTCTTAGGTGTTGATATTGATATCTATCCACTTGCTACTAATGAAGCGATGGATACTAATAAGAGTATTTATGCCTTCGGTATGAATACTGTTAAGCTGATTCGTGACAATTTCCCTAAGGCACACGTGTTTAAGTTTGATACTGACAAATATACTTCGAGTAAGATTAATTCTTCTATGCTAGAGAAACTTGGATATGCATATGCTATGGAAATTGATGCTAAGACCGCTTCTGAAGTAATAGATAAGGATGGTGCTATTCTTCTAGCTACGCTTGAACAAGAAGAAGAGCTTCTAAGTTATGTTTGTAATGAGATTATTAGGCTTACTAGAGAAGAAGGATATCGCTATAGGGATATTAAGATTTTCTCTCCAGATGAGTCTACAACAGATAGACTTAAGGATTGCTTCAAGCAATATCAATTAGATATGTTTGTTGATAAGAATCTACTTCTTAATACAACACCAATAATGAGATATGTATCCTTGCTTATTGAGTTGCCTCTTCATAACTATAGTGTAGAGGATGTTCTTAGGATGCTAAGAACAGGCCTAGTAGGTGCTCCTACCGATCTTGTTGACATTTTTGAGAATTATTGTCTTAAGAGAAATATCGTATATAAGGATAAGCTATTCGATAAGAGTAAATTCATTCTCGAATTAGATGATGATATGACCGAGGAAGAGAAGAAGAAATATAGAGATTTGTATCGTTTCCCATGCTCTTATGAGAATGAAGTAATAGAATTTGCTGGTGGACTATTATGGAATAGACTTGTTAACAGGTCTATTGTTCCAATGCGCGATATTGCAGATAAGATTAAGGATGCTCCAACACTATCTAGTAAAGCAACAATTCTTGCAGAATACTTAGATTCTAAGGTAAGAGTGTTCGTTGAAGCGATGCGTGATGAGCTAGTTGATAGAGGTGATTCTAGTACTGCGCTTTCGATTGTCTCTAGTTATAAGGAGATAATGCAATTATTGTCGATTATGAGTGATGAGATTAATGATGTTCCAATATCTGTATCTCAATTTGCTTCTCTTATTAAGATTGATATGCGTAACAAGGTGCAAAGAACAATTCCATTGATGGTAGATTCCGTCGAGATTATCGATGAATCGAATGCGCAGAGTATGGATAGTAAGGTGTTGTTCATTGTTGGAGCTAAGGCGACTAATTTCCCTAATAAGCCAACTAGCGATACTATTTTGACATCAAGAGAGATAGAACAACTCTCTGATGCAAGTGGTATTAGTATTCCGAATAAATCTGAGATGAAGGCTGCAGAAGATTTTGTTACTAGTTCTTTTGTGCTTAATAGTGCAAGTGATAAGCTTTATTATTTACATCTTGAGAATGATCCAGAAAGTAGTGTGATGACATATATTTCTGATTTCCTTGGAGATAAAGCAAAGAAGTTTTCATTCGATGCACCAGATTATGGAGAAGCTATTGCAAGAAGACATAATTTCTTAAGTTCAGATATTGATAGTGATGTCATGAAGGAGATTCTTGCTCGCAAGAAGAAGGAGGGACAGAATGTTATTAGTGTCTCTGCTATTGAGAATTATAATATCTGTCCGCTTAAATATATTTCTTCTGCTGTTCTTAAAATTGACGAGAGAGAAGATGGTACGGTTGTTAAGACGACAGAAATTGGTACTCTCGCGCATACTATGTTTGAGATATCTTTTGGGAAGATTATAGAAGGTCTTAAATCTGATAAAAATTATCTACATAAAGAATGTGAGAAGCTTTATGGTGAGGATCCATTAGAGAAATTTGAATTAACAAAGACAGGAGAAGATTATCTCAAGAAATTATCTGAGGATTGCCTCGAACAAGCGATTATCAGAGATTCTGTCATGCCTGATAAATTCGATAAGGCATATAGAATATTCCCTGGAATTAAGCTAAGAAAGATTTTTGAATTAGCTTATCCTAATCTTGTTAAGGATTGTCTTAAGGCAGGATATGAGCCACATAAGTTAGAAGCGAAGATTCATGAGATGAACAATCCGATTATTTATACTACTGATAACGGAACTTCATACGCATTTAAGGGATTCATCGATAGAGTCGATGTAAAGGTTTCTAGTGACGAAGCAAATGGCGAGATATATTACAGAATAACTGATTATAAGTCTGGAAAGAAAGATATTAAGATGAAGGGCTTATTTACTGGAATACAAATACAGCTTCCTCAATATGCAGTTGCAATCGAGAGGGATGATGACAAGAACAAAGTTCTTCGTGCTGGATATATCGAAGTTGGAATTGATAAGGATATGGATAAGGAGAACTTCAAATATAAGGATTATGAGAATAAACTTGCTGTGAAGGATGAAGCTCAACATAATTATGGTGAGTGCTTCGATATTGTTAAGAAATATGCAAATGACATTATTTTGCCACGCACATGTGAAGAAATGGCTAGTGGTAAATCTTCAGCACTTCTTAATCCGGATTCTAAATATATTTGTAAGAGTTGTCATTTGAGAGGCTTGTGTGGAAATAGTCCTGCAAATCCAACTGCTACAGATAGATATGACATACCTTCGGAAGCAAGAAATGTTTCTACACGAAGTAAACAATATAGTGATATATGGTACAAGGCTATGAAGGATAGATTGGATCAGAATGAGGAGGAGAAGTGATATGAGCACTAGGTTTTCAGAACAACAATTAGATGTAATAGATGCACGTGTCCAGAATATGCTCGTTTCCGCTGCTGCTGGTTCTGGTAAGACTACTGTTCTTGTAGAAAGAATTATTAGACGAATAATAAATGGAACGCTTGATATAGATGAAGTATTAGTAGTTACTTTTACTAATGCTGCAGCTGATAATATGCGTAAGAAAATCGAGAAGGCGATTAGAAGTAAACTGTCTAATGAAGAAGTAAAGAATAATCCGGAATTAAGTGATAGATTAAGACGCCAGCTTCGTAAGCTTCCTAATGCATATATTCAAACACTTAATAGTTTTTGTACTAGAGTTATTAAGGAGAAGGGTTATGAGATAGTTACTTCGAATGAGACAGATACATATTACGAGAGAATGTTAGAGCCAAATGTGCCAGTAATAGCAGACTCTGAATTGAAGCTGCTTCGAACTAAGGCTGCAGAAGAAGCTATAAGTGCAGAATATAGCAGAATAGGGTCCGACAATACGACAGATGATGTTATGGACGATTCTTTTATCATGCTTGCAGATTTCTTTGGTGATGGCAGAAGTGATAATTCACTTGTTTCATCATTATGTGATACTTTTGTAAAGCTAAGAAGTATACCTAATTACATTGATGTTATTGATGCCGCTTATGCTTCTCGCGTAAAGTGCGATAATGATGGTATTGTTATTGGTATTAAGAGAATCCTAGATGAGATGTCAACGATGATTATCAAGGCTAGCGAAGGTGCGACTATTGCTAGAAACGCACTTGATACTATAGAACCGATGTTTCTTAAGGATAATAAGAAAAATGCAGAAAGAATAGAAGAGTTCCACACTCTAATTGATATTACATCTAGTGTTATAGATGGATTTAAGAGCAGATATGAAATTCTTGATAGCGATAGGGAACGCTATGAACTAATAAAATCTACATTGTTAGATCTAAATGGAAATGAGGAGTGGAATTGTCCAGGTTTTGGAACAAAGAGCCTAGGAGAAGATGTTCTTGAATTTTGTAGAGCATTTACTGGACTTGCAGGACTTGTTTCATTTGTATGTAAGTATAAGAAGGCAAATAATATCGCTATCAAAACACCAACTAATCTTAAGTACAAAGATGTATATGGTGTTAGTGATGACTATGTCTCTTTGTTTGCCAAGACAGTTGAATATGATGATTTCCTAGTAGATCAGAAGATAAGAACAAAGGTAATAGGTTCGTACATAGATTTGCTTAAAGCAACGAATGAGAATTATGCGAAACTTAAGAGTTTTGTTCATGGCATGGACTTTGGAGATCAGGAGCATTATGCGATGAGAGTGCTTCAGAATGAATCTGCAATGCTTTATTATCGTGAGAAGTTTAATGAGATATATATTGACGAATATCAGGATAACAGTTCCTTGCAGGACGCGATTATTGCGACTTTTGCTAATGGAAATGTCTTCATGGTAGGTGATGTTAAACAAAGTATCTATAAATTCCGTAATGCTAATCCTAATCTATTCATTAATAAGATGGCAGCATATAAGGGTGAAGATGGCGGTAAGTTATATCTACTAAGTAATAACTATCGTAGCTCAAACGATATATTGCAATTTGTAAATGGTCTCGAAGAACAATTAATGAATGAAGCAAGCGAGATTGATTATTCGGATGGTCATGCTCTTAATTGTGGTAATGCAGAAATTGTTAGTGAACATGGTATTGAGGTTATTGCTATTGATACTGAAGATGCCAACGAGAATGATATTAGGGCACTTTGTAACGGTGAAATATTAGATGATGAAGTAGAAGATGACGAAGAAGTATCCGAAAGCGATAATGAAACATCTTATAACGATGCTGATTCAAATAAAGATAGACTGTTACAGGCTTCTGCAATATTAAGTCAAGTAAACAAATACGTTACTGGAGAAGGCGTCAGCCGTAAGTATGAATATGGTGAGATAGCAATTCTTGTATCGAAGCGTTCTACTGCACGTAAGATTATGAGAATGCTCAATAGGAATGGTTATCCAGCAAACTGTCCAGAAGAAACTAATATTTTCCATGACCAAGATATTAATGTTCTTTGTAGCCTCATTACTGTAATAGGAAATCAGCATCGAGATAATCATTTACTTGGTGTAATGATTGCTCCGTATGCCTTCTCGAATTTTACTATTGATGAGATTGCAAGAATTACTTTGGAGGCTGATAAGGTTAAGGAAGTCGGACGACTCAATTTGATAACAAGGCTTAGAGTATTTGCTTCTGAGGATAGTAATATTGCATCTATTTCTGAAGAGATGTGTAGCCTAGTGGACAAAGTTCGTAATTTCTTGAAGGTGATTGATGCTATTAAAGCTTCTTCTGTCTATATGGGCATTGGAGAATTAGTAGATAAGATTTTCATGGTTACAGGTATTAGAGCTACAGTTCGCTTAAATGGTGGCTCGTCTGCTGTGCTGAAATTAGATGTATGGCGTAATTGGTTATGCACGAATTTCGCAGCCAGAGGTTCTGATATTGTTGATATTTCAAATAGCTTAGAGCAAATGAATTTGAAATTAGCTGAAGATGCATCGATTGAATTCGAAGAAAGTCGTGAGAATAAGATTTCAGTTATGACTTCTCATAAGAGTAAGGGTCTCGAATTCCCATGTGTAATTGTAGCTGAGCTTTCTTCTAAGGGTAATAATACTGACTCGAAAACAATCAATTTCGAAGAAGGCGATGGATTTATTGCTAAGATGATTGACCGAAATACGCGTAAAGAGAAATTATCAATTGAATACCTATACCTATCTAACAAGCTGAAACTTGCTGAGAATAGCGAGAAGATTAGATTGATATATGTAGCATTAACCAGAGCAATTAATGAGCTTAGTGTTATAGTCTCATATAATCCAAAGTCCGATGGAATGAAATATCTCAATATGGATGTAGTTGGTTTCCCAATTTACAGCGAGAAGTTTTTTGTTAATCGTTCTGGCGCACAAGATTTGTTCCTTGCTGGATGTATGCGTATAAGAGAATGTGTCTCCGTATTAAGTCCAGATACAATGGTACAGCTAGATAGTAATTCTATTGTAAGTTGTAATAATGTTCATGCACATTTATTGTCCTGGCAAGAAGTATGTGAGAAAGAAGCGAAGCTTCCTAAGCATGTTGGAGCAGGTGCTAGCAGTAAAGAAATATCAGTTAAGCCTATGTTCAAGAATAATAATGGAAGTCTTGAAATGGAAGAATATGGTTTTGTGGATTCAATATCTATTCCTGCTAAGACATCTGTCTCGATTCTTGAGAAGGAAAGTGAACAAGCTGGTAGTGAAGGAATTAAGTTCGAATCAGGAGTGTCAAATAATATAAATTCAATTAGCTTAACTGTTCCTAGGTATGAGATGTTTTTTGAAAAGGATAAGCTAAGCGCTTCTAGCCTTGGTACTTTGTTCCATAACGTAATGCGACTAATAGATCTTAAGAAGATTTCTGAAGTGGCAACACTTTCTGGTCAGGATATTGCAGTATGTGAAGTTATCCAGGAATTAGATGGATTAGTTGAACGAGGTTTGATAATTGGACAAGAAAGAATAGCTCTTAATCCTTTTGTTGAAAGCATTGTGGAATTTGCGATGAGTACACTATGTGAACAATTAGTGGAAGCAGATAATAATGATCTTGCGTTCTATGAGAAAGAGTTTATTTGCGAAGTAGATGTTGGAATTAATGGCGATACGACATTAGTACAAGGTATTATTGATGTTATGTACATCAAAGATGGCAAAGCAACGATTATTGACTATAAAACAGATAGAGTTGATAATCTTACAGTTGATGCTATTAATGAACTGATGCTAGAACGACATGGCGCTCAAATCGAGCTATATAGAAGTGCAGTTGAGGCTTCCGGAATTGAAGTTGAGAATGCATACTTATGGGTAGTAAGAGCTGGTGTAGCGGTAGAAGTCAAATAATGAAGGATTGTTATGAATAAAATGACATCAGAAGAGAAGTTTATGAAGGCAGCCTTAAGAGAAGCGAAGAAGGCTTATGATAAAGGTGAGTGTCCTATTGGCGCTGTGATTGTAAAGGATGGCGTTATTGTTTCTCGCGCACATAATCTGCGTGAGACAAAGGAGAATGCACTTATGCATGCTGAGATAATTGCAATTGATAAAGCGTGTCGTAAACTTAATTCGTGGCGACTAGAGGATTGTGATATGTATGTTACTCTTGAGCCTTGTACTATGTGTACTGGTGCAATTATTCAATCGAGGATTCGTAAAATATATTTTGGTGCATATGAGCCGAAGGGTGGAGCGATTTGTTCATGTAATAATCTTCTGGATGTTAGTCATGGGCATTGTCATGAAGTTAATTTCGAAGCTGGACTATTTGCTGATGAGTCTTCTTTGTTGATGAAATCTTTTTTTCGCAAACTAAGAGAAGAAAAGAAAGCTGAAAGAAGGTAAAACAACACTGATATTATTGACACATAGAACCCTGAGTGATATATTTTAGATTGGCTTTTTAATGCCTAACTATGCGCAAAATTAAATAAAGGATGGTTTTGGATGGCTACTAAGCAGGGAATTTGTAAGAACTGTGGTTCGCTAATTATGTTCGATGACAAGAAGGATACATGCGAATGTATTTTCTGTAATTGTGAATTTGAGGCTGAACTTGCAGTAAAGTTGATGGAGAATTCTGAAGGACACGAGTTCAAGAATGAGACATTTGAGAGGAAGTCTGGCACACATAATTATGTAGTTCCAACTTATGCCGATGTTGTAGCTTCTGCTGTTGCAGTTGATAAGGCGAAGAACCCAAGTGAAAGTAAGACGGAGACAACTCTATTTGAGATTACTCCTAAGGATGTAAAGGCGCCTAAGAAGACAGTTGCAGTTATTATCGGAATAGTGGCTATTGTAATAATTCTTATTATTGCCATTTCTCTTCCTATTTACAAGACGAGAACAGCTATGACTAAGGAGTTACGTGATAGGATTCCAACTATTGTAGAGGGTATTATTTCTGTAGATACCACAATAGACGAAGATGGAAATACAGTTGGATATTATATTGCAGGAACAACTTGTCAGGATATTCGTTTTGTAACAGAAGATGATGTCACAGACGATGAAGCAACTAGATTGTTTACAAATTACTGTGAGGCTAGAGATGAAGCAAATGAGGCAGACATGAATGCCGATGATGTTCGCATGAGAATTTACTGCATGGATGGTGTAATAGATGTGTCTTCAGATGACGGACAAATTCTAGTAGAAGTGAACGATAATTATAATCCAGCAGAGACAACAACTGCGGCGGAAGAAGAGTAATTTGGTTACTAGTCTTTTAGATTAGAGATAAGCGGAGGTATTGTATGGCAGCAACATACGAGAGCGCACTTGAGAAATTGAAGAAGCTTGCAGCTAAGAAGGGTAACAGTCTTAGACAAGATGTAGTAGAAGCTGAGGCAGCAAACCTAGAGAATGGTCTTGCAGAATCAGTTAAGTTGATTGATGAATTAGAGAAGTCAGGTGTAGTTATTACTGATAAGGAAGATCCAGATTTGGCAGCAGCTGAGTCGCTTAAGGATACTCCAGTAGAGGAGATTAATGTTGATGACTCGGTTCGTATGTATCTTAAGGAGATAGGTAAGGTTCCACTTCTTAATGCAGACCAGGAGCAAGAACTTGCTAAGAGAATGCTCGATGGTGATCCAGATGCTAAGGATGTTCTTATTGAATCTAACTTGCGTCTTGTTGTATCAATTGCTAAGAAGTATATGAATAGAGGCTTGTCGCTTCTTGATCTAATTCAGGAGGGTAATATTGGTCTTATTAAGGCTGTAGATAAGTTTGACTACTCAATGGGATTTAAGTTCTCTACATATGCTACTTGGTGGATTAGACAAGCTATCTCTAGAGCTATTGCAGACCAGGCACGTACAATTAGAATTCCTGTTCATATGGTAGAGACTATTAATAAGCTTAATAGAGTAGAAAGACAGCTCGTTCAGGAATTAGGTCGTGAGCCTGATACGAAGGAGCTAGCAGCGAAGATGGGTATGTCTGAAGAGAAGATTCGTGAGATACAGAAGATTTCTCAGGACCCAGTATCTATTGATAAGCCAGTAGGTGAAGAAGAGGATTCTCACCTTGTTGACTTCATTGCAAGTGATGAGACTGCTTCTCCAGATGAGATCGTTGCTAGAGATTTGCTTAAGGAAGAGCTTTCTAAGGTTCTTAACGAGCTTTCAGAGAGAGAGGCTAAGGTTCTTAGAAGAAGATTTGGTCTTGATGATGGTAGACAAAGAACTCTCGAAGAGGTTGGTCGTGAATTTGGCGTAACTAGAGAGAGAATTAGACAGATTGAAGCGAAGGCTATTAGAAAGCTTCGTCATCCTTCTAGATCTAGCAAGCTTAAGTTCTACGTTGATTAATTGCAAATTGTTGGAAATTCTTGCTGCCGCGGCGTGTTTTGGCGTCGCGGCGGTTTAATTTAAGAAGACTTATTGATAAAATAGCACTATTATTTGTCTGTTAATCGAGAGTATTGATTTATAAATAGGAGATGAAATGAAGAAATATTCTTTCAAGAAAATATCTATGTTTGAGAATGCTTTGAATTTTTCTAAGCGTTCCAAATACATACGCGAAACTATGCTTGAGAGAATATATCCAGCTCGTATTATTTTGCCGATGAAGCAGGGATATGGCGAAGAAGCGATTCCAGTTGTAGAGGTTGGCGAGAGCGTTGTCATTGGACAACTGATAGGTAAAGCGGTTATGGGCAAGGTGTCTAGTAATGTCCATAGTGGTATTTCTGGACGAGTATCCAAGATTGATAAGATTACATTGCCAAATGGCGTTATTACTACGGCAGTTTATATTGATAGCGATAGGAAGAGAACGCAATCTGATACTATCAAGGCGAGAAATGACTACGGATTATCTGCGACTGAGTCCTTAAGGATTATTAAGGAAAGTGGAATTGTTGGAATGGGTGGAGAAGGAATTCCAACATATGCCAAGATTCTTCGTGCTAAGAAACTAGGAGTGCAAGAATTGCTCGTTAATTGTTTGCAAAGCGAGCCGTTTGCAACCTGTGATTTATATAGATTGAGCGATTCAACTGATAGTGTTGTAAGAGGTGCGCTTGTAGTTGCATCTATTTTGGAGATAAAGAGAATTAGATTCCTGGTTGCATCTCATCGCAAGGCTGAGATGGAGCTAATGAGAAATGCTTTTGATAGAGTAAGGGCAGATTTTATAGATTTTGACAGTATTCTTTTCGAGATAGTTCCGTTCGTAGATAAGTATCCTCAAGGGTATTATAGAATGGTGGCGAAGGCTTTGTACAAGAAGGAACTCAAGTTTGGAGAGTTGCTAGAACAGGAGTGTCAGGCGTTGCTATTCAATTGCTCGACTTGTGCTGCGATTTGGGACGCGATTTCTGAAGGAATGCCGTTGATGCAGCGAATTGTGACGATTACTAGTGATACGGCAAATGGGCACAATGTCATTGCGCCAATCGGAACGCCTATCTCGGATATTATTAATCGAGAGTCGCAGATTATGAGTGCGTATCGAGTTGTCTGGGGAAATGCGCTTACGGGGCTTACTTGTAATGACATGGATACTCCGATTATTAAGACGACTAGTGCGGTGACAATCATTAAGCTTAATGAGTCTCCGACTACGCCTTGTGTTCATTGCGGAAAGTGTTATGACGCGTGTCCGATGGAGATTAATCCTGCGATTGCGTGCAGATTGATTCAGATTGGAAACTATGAGAAGGCAATGGTTGAGAATGTGCACAAGTGCTTTGCGTGCGGTGCATGTAGTTATGTTTGTCCTGCAGGAATTGATTTGACTGGCGTGATTGCTACTTTCGCTTCGAAAAATCGTAAAGAGCTTGGAATAGTTACGACGAATGCATATGCGTGGGTTGCTGATGCTAGTCTAGAGGCTTGTGAAGCAGTAGAGAACAATATAGGTTCGAGTGCTTCTAGTGAAGAATGTGTTGCTGCAGCTACTACTAGCGATGGGCAAAATGATGTCGAGAATGATATGGATGATGAGAATATAAAGCTTTCTATGAAGCAAGCCGAAGAAAAGGGAGAAATCTACATTCCTTTTGTTGGAGGTAAGAATATATGATACAAAGACAATTTGCACCACATATTCATACTGAAATCAATGCGCCATTTATGTATTTGAATGTGCTTGTTGCACTGATGCCTATGGTTTGTGCAAGTATTTTCAATTATGGGCTCAAGGCGCTACTTCTAATTATGTTCTCGATGATTCTTTTCTTCTTGTCAGATAGAGTTTGTTCTTCTCTTTTCCGCGGAAGTAATAGCAGAACGACGTCTAGGAAGAATAATAACAATACGGATTATTATGATTTAAGCTCGCTTGTAAGTGGACTCATTTTTGCACTTATGCTTCCAGCAAATACTCCAATCTGGGTTGTTGCTGTGGGAGTGCTTTTCGCGTCGGTTATAGTTAAACAAATGATGGGTGGTGTTGGTTCGAATGTTTTTAATCCAGCAATTTCTGGACGATTATTTATTGAACTATGCTTCCCAGAGGCTTGTTCGCTTTGGGCTAAGACACACTTCGAGATGGCGGATGTATCTTCTTTCTTTATGCTCGATGAGGCAAAGAAAATAGAGAAGGCGGATTTAACTACCTTGCATTTTGTCGAGATTTTGTCAGGAGAATTTGCAACATATATTGGTCTTGGATGCGGAGTTATCATTCTGATTGGTGCCTTGTACTTGATTGGTAAGGGTATTATTCGTGGTTATGCTTTCGTTGGTTACAATATTGGCGTAACACTCATGTATTTGTTCTTCAATATGGCTAATATCTTGAGTTTCCAAGGAATTCGTGAGTTTGCAGTTTTCTATTTGACTTCCGGCGTAATCTTTATTTCTGCATTCGCACTCGGTGACTTTACTACTATGCCAGTAAATAGAACAATTCGCTTTTTCTTGTCGCTTCTTGCAGGAGCGTACACGTATTATTTGATGAGGTCTGGGGCACCGGAGGTGTCAACGATTGTCGCTTTATGCGTGCCGGTTTTGCTTCTTAATATCGCTACTCCAATAGCGGATTTCTTTGGAATGCGTTCTCGAAAAGAAGGGGGTGACGCCTTATGATGACCAGAGCCCAGCTTAGAAGGTTTATCATTGAACTTCTTGTAATGCTGCTAATCAGTTTTACTGTACTATTTGTAAGTCACTTCTTTTCCTCTCGTAAAGAGCAAATTAGAATGCAAAGAGAATATAATGCGATGTTCTACACGGTGTTACCTGCTGATAGATATGTCGAGATATACCACGAGATGATTGAATCTACTGAGGAGATTAATCATGTATATTGTGGTTATGACGAAGACAATAACATGCTTGGATATGTAATTGATGTTCAGGTAGAGGATAGCAACATGGCTGAGCTTCACTTGATGCTTGGTGTTAGCTCTGACGGTTCTTCGCTAACCGGCATGCAAAGGATTAACGATGAGACGAATCCTATGCCATATGATGAGAGTGAGTTGGTGATGCTTTTCGATATGATGCAAAACAGGCAGATTCCTATGGCGATTTCTCTTGAGGACGAGGGCGACGTAGTAACAGGTGACGATGATTATCAGCCACTTTCTGGGCTACAGGATGGTGTTTACTTTGCGCAGTCGATGGATAGAGATTCTCGTGGCTATATTGATTATGTAGAAATTGAGATTGTAAGCGGAAGAATTCACCGTGTTCAATGGGACGGAATCAATATTGACCCGACAACTGGCAGCAGAAGCAATAGCTCGCTTACTGGTGCGTATGTAGTGTCGGGTGAGCTTTGGGCGACGCAGGCTTATAATGTTTGCCATGCGCTTATTGAGCTACAGGATGTGTCGAGGCTTGCGATGATGTCTGACGGAACGACTAGTATTATCGAGGGTGTTACAACAGATATCAGCGCGTTTGTGAATTTGGCAAATGAGTGCGTTTATTATGCACAGATTGGGTTTGACAAGGACGATTATTTAGCACAAATCTATTCTATGCGCGGTGACGAGGAGTCTACAACTATAGCCGAAGTTGCAGATAAGGTTGGAAATATTGTCTATGATTTCTCGGACTGTGAAGATATTCATATTGAGCAAGAGGATGAAGATGATGAGCTTGTCCTAACTATCTACGATGTGTATTTGGCAGAGAATTCTGATAGTGAAGATAGTGCTGCTTCTGAAGAGAATGCAGATGTGGCAGGCGATATAGATGAAGGAAACATGAGCGAGAATAGCGATGAAACTACTTTGGGAAGCATGGTGGCACCAACTATAACGCCACAGGCGGATTCAAATAATCAGTCTAGTGCTACACAAGATGGATATTCTGGTACTAGTGGAAATGCTGTGATAAGTGATAGTGTTGATGGAATTCCTATGTCGGAAGTAAGAACCCTGCTTCCTATCGAGGATGGAATAGAAAATGCGTCAGTAGTAATTACGGCAGTAAATACAGCATATAAATTCCTGAAGGAATACTTAAACTGGGTAGCATGATTTAAGGAGCAAAAATGGGACTGTTTGGTAAGAATAAATACGAATCACCATTTGATAACTACGGAGAGCGCGAGGCGATGAAGCTTGCGGTTGGACGTTCTCTTGCGTCTCCGCGTTTCTTGTCTGAAAGCGGCGAGGTGTTTATGCTTAGCCTTTTTATTGCAGCTAGTATAATTACTAGTGATATACGTAGTTGGGTGATAGGCTTTGGAATGCTATTCCTTACGGTTGTAATTTGGTCCATAGTAGTTCGTCCGCTTTGCTTTAAGAAGTGTAAGGGTGTCTGCTTTCTTATCAATTCGCTTTTTGTCGCTTTGACTGTGACACTTCTTGCAGTATTCGACATTAGCGCATCGCATTTGTTTGCATTGATCCCAGGCTTTACTTGTCTTAGTTATTCGAATGCTATGTCGAGAAGTGCTCACGCGACGGAACCAGGTGCTGAGCTAACCGAGACTTCGCCGAGTGCTGAGGCAGCGAACTTGGCGGATAGTTCTTTGCATGCGAAGCCTAGCTTTTCGCTTTGGGAGGATTGCTATCGACTTGTGTTGATTTGCTTTGTGATTCAGGCAATTTCAGTTCTTTTTGCTGACTTCCTCAACATCGAAAAGCCTTATTTTACTCTCATAACCAGCGGTTTCTTGTTAGCGGTCTATGCTAAAGTTGCGTCGACTCTCTCGAAAAGCCCAACATATTTCAGTAACCGACTTGCTTATAATGAGAATGTTCTTAATATTCCAGTTAAGAGCAGAAAGCTTGTTGCCGATTTTGCTAGCTATCGTTTGAGCTTTATTGTTGGAGTTTCTTTGATTGTTATCGCAGTCTCGCTTCTTTCCGATGTAGTAAATCCTGCTTTGGGAATAGATTTGATGTTCCTTGCGCCGCTTATTATGGTGCTGCTTGCGCTTGCTGTATATTTTGCTCTTACATCTAAACCTATGAAGAAGACGCCTCTGACTATCGTTATTGCTGAAATCTCCATGATGCTGATTCTTCTAGATATGATGTTTGAAATGACACCATCAGGAATAAAGTTAATATATTATGTAATCGCGATAATATTATTCGATTTGTTTATTGTCTCGTTTGTTCTCTCATACAACAGACGCGCAGTGTTCGCAATACGCAATGCATATATAATTGGAGTGCCTACATTCCTAGTTACTACTGGACTAATAATAATGGCGATGTATGTTCCGATTATTGTATTTTTTTAATAAAAAAGTGCTGATGAAGCGGTTTTCAGCAAGAAGTTCATCAAAACAGGGCTTCCTGGGTGAACTTTCTGCTGATAA
>CALEFT010000037.1 GCA_937876985.1 uncultured Clostridia bacterium
CTTCTTCGCCCGACATAAAATTCTCTGTTACATAGTCTGCGTCAATTATTAGTCGGCCGTCTTCTGTTTTGTTTGGAGTTGATGGCAAACCTCCGCCGTCTTTTATTACTGATGCTGACAAAGATATAATTCCGCCTCCAATCAAAAGCATTAGTATAAAAATTACAACCGCACCTTTTATCCCGATACCTTTATGCACTTCTCCATTCTCACGCAAAAGCCTAATATTGTTAGGCTTGTTTGCATCTACAGCAATTCTTGTTTGCTGTCCCTTAAGTGGCAAATCTTTGTAATTTAAGAAATTCTTAAAAGTTTCGATAGAGACATACTCCTGTCCTTCGAAGCGATAACGATATACTGGATGAACTACAACACGTATTCCCTTGTGGTGTCCAGTGCTTTTTCTGTATGTATAGTATGCTATGCCCTCGCAAGTTGCATCGACAGGCTGATAATCTGCGTTTTTCTCTTTGATACTCGAGATAAGAGTCGCAAATCCTATAGAAATTGGAATTAGTGCGACCACAGCAATAACACATAGCATAGCAATAATTGCACTGCCGCCATCCACAGCTTGGCTGAATTGAATTTTCCCAAGTTTTATTAGTAGCAACAACAGTATTGGCAAACCAATCAAGAATATAACTAGTAGTCCACCCAAAAACTTCTTCGCTGGTGACGCTTCTTCTTGAACTTTTATACTGCGCTCATAGATATAATTGGTGTAACGCTCAATTAGCTCCTGGCTAGATGGCGTGAAATCGTCCTCGAAAAGCGCATACTGCAAACCCTGCTCATACTTCATAATAATAGCCCTCTTTCAAAATTATTCTTATAAAAATGGAATAAATCAATTAAGAAGACCTACAGTTGCAAGCCAAATCTTACATCAATATTTATCCCTATCCCTAGCGTTTACAATAGCACATCATCAAAACCTTTTCAACACAAATTGCTTTCATTCGCGTTAACTACGCACTAATCCTCTATTCCCAAGCAAAAAGGCCAACTGCATTTGCAATCAGCCTTCTGGGATTTTTGTGAATCTTTTTTTCGCGAAGGGGGAAGCTTACTTGCCACCGCCGCCTAGGATGAGCTTCATTTCTTCGTTGCGCTTGATTTTTTTCGTCGTGGTCTTGATGAGCTCCTCGGAAGTCAAAATCATGCCCTTGACGTATTTGTAGGTTGGGAAGGTCTTGTTGACGAGCTTGATTTTCTCCCAGATTTGAGCGCGAAGCTTGTCTTCGTCTATCTTGCCGCCCTCGAAAAGCGCGCCGCACACATTCTTGTCATATACGACCTTGGCGCAGAGCTTGACGTTGCCGTCGTCTTCGAGCAGGCCGTAGACCATTGACTCGGAGACTTCTGGGATGTCGTTGATTAGGGCTTCGACTTCTTCTGGGAAGACCTTTTTGCCGTTTTTGAGGACGATCATGTCCTTCTTGCGACCCGTGATGAAAATGTAGCCGTCTTTGTCCTTGTAGCCGAGGTCGCCTGTGTGGAACCATCCGTTCTCCATCACGGCGCTAGTTGCTTCGTCGTTCTCGTAATAGCCGAGCATGACATTTGGGCCCTTGACCTTGAGCTCGCCGATGCCGTTCTCGTCGATGTCATCAAAAGCGACCTCGACGTTTCCCATTGGGACGCCGATTGAACCAGCACGCTTTTTCTTATAATTCTCTGCTGCAACTACTGGCGCAGTCTCTGTTAGTCCGTAGCCCTGTGCGACTTCAATTCCGAGAGCTGTCAGCCCTTCTGCGACACGCTTGTTGAGCGGTGCGCCGCCAGAAATCATGAAGCGCATCTTGCCACCTAACTCATTGATTATGTCCTTAAAGAGCTTGCGGCGTATGTCGATTCCAAAGAATAGCAAAAACTTCGATAGGCCTTTTGCAAACTTTACCATGCCCGTCTTGCCCTTCTTCTCGACACCTATCTCGATGTTCTTGTAGATTGCTTCGATTAGAAGTGGTACGCCTACGAATACGGAAACCTCGTACTCCTTCAAGTTCTTTGCTACATAACGTAGACCGTCTGGGAATGCTGTTCTGATGCCACATGCGAACATTACTAGGAACGCCGCAGAACCAAACACATGGTGGAATGGCAAGAATGCCAAATTCGTATCTGTCGGATATAGTGGCTCGACAAGCTGCATCGCGTACACGTTCGATGCCACGTTGTTTTGTGAGAGCATTACTGCCTTCGACATCGATGTTGTGCCGGAAGTAAAAAGCAAAATCGCCATTTTGTATGGGTCGATTTGCACATCTAGGTAGTCGCGACTTCCCGAAGCAAGAAGCGCCTTACCCTCTTCAGCGAGCTGCCAGAAGGTCTTATATTCTGCGATGTCCTCCTCCTTCTTAAGCTCGCCCATGCAAAAATACTGCGCGCCAGCAAACTCGCCATTTGCTCTTATTTCTTTGATCGCGTCAATATATTTCTCATCGAACATAACAACGTCCGCCTTCGAACGCACGAGGCAATTCGTAAGTTCTCCAATCTGGAGTTCCTTATCGAGCGGGACTGAGACCATGCCACCGCACAGCGCCGCGAAATGTGTCGCAATCCACTCGAAGCGATTTCTTCCAATCAAGGCAACTCTTTTACCACTAAGGCCCATCTCGAAAAACTTCGTTCCAAGCGCATTTACAATCTCTAAAGTCTGCTTATAGGAATAGTTTGTATATTCTTCTTTCTTGTTGATGATTTTCTTCACGACGTATGCCGTGTTATCGCCATAATTCTCAACTGATCTATATATAAGCTCGCGGATGTCCTTTGACTCCACTGCATCAAAATACTTTTCCATTATTTGTGTGCCCCTTTGCATCTAGTAACGAATACTAGATTATCATATACACTATAACGCGTCAACAAATTGACAAGTCCCAAATATGTGATTTAATTTAAGGAAATGCTTTTCGAGAGGGGGCGGTCCTTTGTCGCGCTTGGCGGTTTATTCGGATGAGGTTATCAAGAATTTCCATTTGCCTAGATGGCACGAACTTCCTGAGGTTGATTTGTATATCGACCAGGTCGTGTCGCTGCTAGGCAAATATTTGTTGTCCGTGACGAAGGACGGTGCCGAACATGCCCCTATTACGAAGTCGATGATTAACAACTACGTGAAGATGGGGCTTGTTGCGGCTCCTGTCAAGAAGAAGTACAGTCGCGAGCACATCGCGCATTTGTTTGTGATTTTTATATTGAAGCAGGTTTATAGTATCGACGAGATCTCGAAGCTGATTTCTATCGCCATCAAGACGAAGCCTGTCGACCAGGCCTACAATAGTTTTTGCGAGAATATGGAAAAGGCCGTCCATGTTACGTTCACGGCGGCCATAAAATCCATCGACTATTCACAAATTGACACGCTCACTCCAGAGCAGTATCTGCTCGGAAATGTCGCGCTCACCATCGCAGGCAAGATCCTCGTTCAGACTCAGCTTAATTCTCAAGCTTTTCGACAGCCTCCTTCAGAAGCTCAATAATCTCCAAATGCTGTGGGCAAACTGCTTCGCACTGTCCACAAGCAATGCAATCCGACGCCTTCCCCGAAAAGCCAGTCAAACTGCCATAGAAGAATTTTGGACGATTATCATTCGGGAAATTTCTCTTCGTGTTCACTGCACCAAAAATATCTGGAATTCTAATTCCCATCGGGCAGCCATCGACACAATAGCGACACGAAGTGCAGCCAATTAGTGGAGTATCGAGCATCTTCTTTGTCACAAGCTCTACAGCCTTAAACTCCTCTTCGTTAAGCGGCTCAAAATCGACAAAAGTCGACAAATTGTCGGAAACCTGCTCGATTGTCGACATTCCGCTAAGAATCGTACCGATTCCCTCAAGTCCACCGACAAAACGCATAGCCCACGAAGCAACGCTCTTATCAGGATGTATGTCCTTATAAATCTGCGCCAAATCCTCGCGCATATTCGCCAAAGTGCCGCCCTTAACTGGCTCCATAATAATCATCGGAATCTCACGTTCCTTCAAAATCTCATATAGCTTACCTGAATTTACTACCTGATTGTTCCAGTCTGCATAATTTAATTGAATCTGCACGAATTCAACCTCTGGATGCAAGTCCAAAACCTTCTCCAAAAGCGCCGGCGTTCCATGGAATGAGAATCCAAAATGCTTAATCTTGCCCTCATCGCGCTTCTTTATCGCCCAATTGAAGCAATCGAGCTTCTCATAAACATCATAGTTGTTGCCCTCCTCAACTGAATGCAACAAATAGTAATCAAAATACTCAACACCCGTTCTCTCGAGCTGCTCCTCAAAAACCTTATCCCTATCCTCAAGCGAATTGATCGCCCACGCCGGAAGCTTCGTCGCCATCGTGTACGCCTCACGCGGATAGCGCTTTGTAATCGCCTCCTTGACAATCTTCTCCGAATTACCGCCGTGATAAACATACGCAGTATCAAAATAGTTAAAGCCAGCCGCCAAATACTCATCGACCATCTTGCAAACCTGTTCCAAATCAATCTGCCCATTAACCTCAGGTAGTCTCATCAAACCAAAACCGAGCTTCGGCATCTTCTTTACATCCAACATAAGCATTCCTCCGCGAAAATAATCTAATTTCAGTATATCACCCCTTCTCGAAAAGCAAGCGTGCTCTTTTCGAAAGCGGTAAAATTATAGCCACGAATCCTAAATTTTTGCCATAAATAAAACAGATGCCAGTGGAAAACCCACGGGCACCTTAGTAAAGAAGCATTTTTTGAATCTATTATAGCATGTGTTCAGAAATGATCGCGCAAAGTCCTGCCATATTTGTACCGCGAGCAAATTCAAATCTTACATGACCTAAACCAGAGAAATACAAATCTAACTCGCCGTCAAGGTCGAGCGAGCCTGCAGTCTCAACGGAGAACGCCTGAATCTTGCTATATGGAAGAACAGTAAAGTCCTTCTTCGAGCCTGTAATCCCCTGAACATTAATAGAGATAATTCGCTTGTTAGTAAATACAACTCCGTCACGAATTCCCTTATATGTTGTAATTATCTCTTCGCCAGAAGTTAGGAGTAAATCAACATACTGAGCATATGTCGAATTACTCACCTGACTTAACTTAATAAAAAAAGCATTATCAAAATCAATCATCTTATCACCTCATGTGTTTCGAACGTTCTTTTTATGCGTTTTCAAAATAGCTCCCTTATTAGCTATTAAACACATAGATATAATACATTACGTTTGTAGTTTGCATATGTAGATTTTATTAACAAATATACAAATATCTTTTATTCATTAACATCGTGTCAACTTCACATTTTTATATAAAAAGAAAGCTCCAAGTCAAATGACTTGAAGCTTTGCTTGGCTCCTCAAACAGGACTCGAACCTGTGACCCTTCGGTTAACAGCCGAATGCTCTACCGACTGAGCTATTGAGGAATATAATCTGGCAGCAACCTATCTTTGCGGGCCGTCTCCAGCCAACTATTGTCGG
>CALEFT010000038.1 GCA_937876985.1 uncultured Clostridia bacterium
ACAGGTGTCCCCAAGTGCGCGCGAAGATGCGAATGCATCTGAGGGCTTTTGGCGCTGAAAGCGACAAGCGAATCCCTCCTCGATGCAAACAGCAACAAGATGAGTTGAAGGTGGTTTGAGCATCTATTATAGAAAAATGTAGAATTCTACATTTTTGTTGAATAAAGTGGAAAAGAATAAGCAAGGCAAATCCATAAGGAAAACCAACGAAGTTGATTTCTATGCAACAAAAGGAACAAGAGCCTATTATATCTAAGTGTCAGCAGACATAACAAATGATAAGACGAAGGAAAGAGAAATACGACCGTATGCTTTGCTGCGTGATCAGGTTCAAAAGATAATTGTTATAAACAAACCAATAAAAGAAACACGGGACGAGAATGGCTATACTATCATCGGTATTACAGATTTTCTACTCAGATTTATAAAATAAAGCGCGTTACTGTTCGTCCCCTTCCTAATACGCTATATATCGAGGATTGACGGTTGACACAAACAAACAGAACCAGTCCGTTAGGACTGGTTCTTGTTTATCTGAAAAATGAGAGGGATTCGAACACTATCAGGAACAACAGATTGCTTAAATGTCATAGCGAAATGGAGTCAGATAGTGGTGTATAATAGCCATAGTTAATTGGCTATGGGAGTTTATGCGCGAGGATGAAAGACGAAGAGAAAATCAGCATACCGACGAGTAAAAGATTGAAGGCACTTGGATTTGGCAACTTTATGGTTTGTCTGTTTCTTGTGCTGTTTTTTGTTTTTATTTACTTTTCGATAAGGATTTTTATGGGAAAGGGATTGTGGATTGGACTTTTGGCGACGCTGGGGATGGTGGTTGTCGAGGTTCTGATTTTCTTTACGGGGATTATTACGATTTATTTGACGTCAGTGCAGACGAAGCTGTGGCTTAAGGTTCTTGGAATTGTGGTCGGCTGGGCGCCGGGTTTGAATCTGATTGCGCTGGGGCTGATTTTGCATTCGAGCGTGAATGAGTATCGATTCGAGATGGAGAAGCTAAAGCTTAACAGGGAGCGCGCGAGTGAGAGGAAGTGCGAGACGAAGTATCCGATTTTGATGGTGCATGGGATTTTCTTCCGCGATTCGAAGCTAATGAATTATTGGGGACGAATTCCTGCGGAGCTTGAGCGTAATGGGGCGCAGATTTTCTATGGAAAGCAGGATTCGGCGGATACGGTTGAAGAGAGTGCACGTTATCTTTGTGAGAGGATAGATGAGATTCTTGAAGAAACTGGTGCAGCGAAGGTGAACATTATTGCGCATTCGAAGGGTGGACTTGATGCTAAGTATGCTATCGCGAAGCTTGGAGCTGCGGACAAGATTTGTTCGGTGACGACGATTAATACGCCGCATAAGGGCTGTGAGTTCGCGGAGTATTTGCTCGAGAATATTAATGACGAGGTCAAGGAGAAGGTCGACGGCGTTTACAATGCGATGTATAAGGTGCTCGGGGACGATTCTCCGAATTTCTTGAAGGCGGTTTCTGACCTCACGACGACGCGCTGCAAGGAGATATCGGAGTGCTGCGATTCGTTCGAGTTCGCGAAGCATGGCGTGTTTACTCAGTCTGTTGGCTCTTGCATGAAAAAGGCCGCGAGCGGCGCATTCCCACTTAATATGAGTTACAAGTTTGTCGATAAATTTGATGGGCCGAATGATGGGCTCGTTGGCGAGCCTTCTTTTCACTGGGGTGAGAAATATATTTATTTGGAGAATAAGTACCATAGGGGCATATCGCATGGAGATGTGATCGACCTTAATAGAGAGAATATATATGGATTCGATGTAAGAGAGTTCTTCGTGGAGCTAGTGGCGGATTTGAAGGAGCGCGGCTTCTAGGAAGAGATTCTGAGAAATTTTGATGTGTACATAAAGAATACACATCGGTTAGATATACTCTCGACGTAAATCAAGATAGTTAGGGGGAGAGCTATGAAAAGACATTATGCGAAGATGGCATTAATAATATGCTCGTTAGTAGCGTTTGTATATGTTCTTGTAGTAGGCTTGTTTACGTTTGTGAAAGTCGATGGGATAAATAAGCAGATGGAAGAATCTATCGAAGTAGAAGCGGATGGGAATATTGCTCTTATAGAGAATAATGGCTATTCGTATTATGAGTATGTGTCGAGTGAATCGTATCTGGATAGAATGGCTTCTGAGGGTGCAACGCTTTATATTAATACAGATGGGGAAATAAATAGTGTAAAGCTCCTAGTTTCTGAGCCTTTTGAAGTAGAGCCGAAGCCGATTAGCGTTGTAACTGTTGATGGCATGTGTGATGACTATTATTTTTATAACGGAACTATCACTTACATGGGACTTGATAATCAGATACATGTATATGAAGTTGGTGAGATTTATTTTGTAAATGAAGATGAAGCAGTTCATGTAGAAGGCGAGCATGCTTTCGAACTAGGGATGAGTTGGGGAAGAGATATAAGCGAACATAGAGCAGTAATTTCTGATTATTGTGCTAAGCGTGAGCTAGGCGAGAAGCCGGATGATATGAAGTTCGGAATACTTGAATCTTATGCTGTTAATGAGACAGATATGGGAGCATATAGAATCGTTAATGCTATTTATATGAGACCTCTTGAGATGGTGTTGGGGGATGAGGACTATGTTGACTTTTACTTCTACGCGACAGGTCTGTTTGTGATAGCTCAGATAATTGTTCTGGCGACGATTAATAGGAAGTATTGTGAGGCGAGAGGGTACGAGCTTTATAAGAAAAGAGCTGTTCGTCGTGTGATTAGCGAGCTTGAAGAGCCGATGGCGAATATGAAGAGCAATATCAATGAGTGGAAGAATGCTGGCGATAAGGACAAGAACGACTATTCACAGAAGATTTGCAGTGAGGCAGATGAGATAGCTAGTGCGGTTAAGAAAATACTTGTTGATAATAATACGGTTATGAGAGGAAAAGTAGAAGAATTTAATTTGTGTGAGGCAATTAATAATTCTTTGTCGAAGGTGAAACTGATTGCTAAAGAAGCTAACAAGAAAGTCGAGTTTGAGTTTAGTCCGTCAAAGCGCGAGTCAGAAATTAATATAATAGCAAACAAGAGTGATATCGAGATGGCGATATCGAATATGCTATTTAATGCTCTATATGGAGCACAAGATAAGGTCATAGTCAGAATAAACGAACTTGAGTCAAAGAAGATGGTGACATTCCTAGTTCGAATGGAGAATGTGAAGGCAGATTACCATAAAGATGTTCAGAAGAATAATATTTCTTATGAGACAGAAAGACTATTAGACGCGAATAAGGCAAAGTATAGCCAGGGAGTAAATATGGAATCCTTTGTTATCAAGATGGCAGTAAAAGAGGAGAATAAGTGACATGAATAATAAAGCAAAGAAGATATTGGTTTGTGTTTTGCTATTTGTTGTTTATGTTGCTATGAATATAGTAGTGATTGCATATGGTAGCAATAAATTTACAGAAGAATTTCTTGCAAAGAGGTATGAGGTTTATAGGGACATTTCTTATACATCGGATATAGATTATTTATTACATGAAATTGATTATGTGTGGAGAAATACAGAATTTAATTTAACAAAAATTACCAGCTATAATGAGAATTTTGATAGATATTATGGTATTTATGGTGAAATATACCTGGATAGAGATTTTGATAATCCAATCGAGGTCGTCGAAGAAAACACTTATTATCTAGAAGATGCCAAAATGCAGGATCGAGCGACGGAAATCTATGGAGAGCTAATGGCTTCAATCAAAGAAGGAAGAGAGATCTCTTACGAGGAAAAAGGCTTGTTTGAGACATATTTTGTTCTGACGTTGGAAGAGGAGTTAGAAGAAGGTCGTGTAGAAACATATAGCGTATTTGTTATAAATCCTGTTATGGCATTCATGGCAAGGAATATGAATAGATTATTTATTGCGCTTATTGTTTTTGTAGCATTGGAGTGGCAAGTAATTAGAGCAATGGGGGATAGAGAAAGATTAGCCTTGATGGAACAAAGGCTTAAGTAGCAGATAAGAGGAGATCAGGGATGAATAGTAAGAGAAATTGGGTTTGTGTTTTTGTGGCGCTGCTTTTCGCTATCGTCTTCATAAATCGATTATATCTTGAAGTAAAAAGCTTAAGTGTATATCAAGTAGATGATAGCTATGTTGGAGAGTACGAAGTAGTCTTGATGGGAGATGATTTGAGATACGAGGCAGGAGAGGTGCTGCTCTTAAATGTTTCAGATATTAGTGGCCATGGCTACGAGATACAAAGAGAAAAGATAATTCAAATTAATCCAGACGAGATAGTGGGGGATAGGATTCGTATTCTTGAGCTTGATGCAATGTGCGATAGCCTTTATATCTACGATGGAACAATGACATATGAAAATGGCGATGGAAACACATATGTGTATGAGATAGCGCCACGCGAGGCAAATGTTGCGATTAGTGGAACAGAGCGACGAATTACAGAAGAGGATATTCGAGAAGGAAATCCGATTCCTGGATTTGTCGGAAGTTATGGGTGGCTTCTGATTGATAAAGAAGACATAACAGAGCTTGATGAGAAGGCAAGAGACATGTTCATGAGAATCGTCGTGCGAAGATTAAGAACAACGCAAGGACTCATTTTTTTCGAAGACGAGAAAGATTTTTTTGGTTCGACTCATATCGAAAGCTATTCTCTTATAAGAGAAGTGACACATGACACAAATGATGGTAGGACTTCTATAGAAGAACCAAACGGGTCGTCATATATGAGGGCATATAAATTGAGTTACTTTAATCCAATGGGACATATCCTCCGAGAAAATTTAATGCCATATATCCTCGCCTTGATTGCGTTAATAATAGTCGAAGCTGTGATTGTTATTGTGAGCAATATCTTGAAGAAGGACTATCAGAAAGAAGAAAGCAGGGAAGCAAGCCTAACACGAGGAATCGCACATGATATCAAGACGCCACTTGCGGTCACGCGTGCAATAGTTGAGAACTGGGAATATTTAGACGAGAATGACAAAGACGAATATGCGCAAAAGCTGACAGACGAAGTCGACAATATGTCGCAGATGCTTGATAACCTTATTGTGAAGGACAGCCTTGATTCCGATACGATTGAGCTTAACCTAGAGAAGGTTAATCTAGAGGCGGTGCTAGAAGAAGTAAACGAGCAGATTATGCCATTAGTTAAAGAGCGAGGCTTAAATATAACGCATCACGGCATGAGCAAAGAAAACCACTATGCTGTAGTTGCTGACAAAGCGCTCATCAAGATGGTAATCGGAAACTTCGTGTCGAATGCAGTAAAGTATGCAGACAAGAATATTGACATGAAGCTAGAGATGGCGGGCAAGAGGGTTCGCTTCGAGATAACAAACGACGGCGCGACAATTAGCAAGAAGGACCAAAAGCGTGTCTGGGACGTCTTCTACAAGACAGATAAATCGCGAACGAATCGCATCGCAAGTAGCGGCATCGGCTTATCTATCGCGAAAAGCATCCTAGACCTACACAAAGCAAAATATGGCTGCACAAGTAGCGACAAGGAAAAACGAACGACCTTCTGGTTCGAGATAAAAAGGAGCAAGTAGAATATGGCATTAGACGAGATGGAAAAATACAAGATATTACTAGCAGAAGACGAGGCTGGACTTCGTGACATCACGACTATCTTCCTTCGTAAGAATGGCTTTGATGTAGATAGCGCATCAGATGGAATTATGGCTCGTAATCTTATCGAGAAGAACAGATACGATGCGGTTATATTGGATATCATGATGCCAGGGATGGACGGCAAAGAGGTCTGCAGGTACATAAGGAAAATGTATGATGTACCGGTTATTTTTTTAACGGCACTCGGAGAAGAAAACGACATAATGGAAGGATATGAGATTGGTGCTGATGAGTATATAACGAAGCCCTTTTCGACGAAGCTATTACTAGTGAAGATAAACGCGCTAATAAAGCGATATCATGGACTGGTGGTAAAGGACGGCAAGATTACGATAGATGAGATGGTGATAGAGCCTTCAAGAAGGTTCGTTACGGTCTCGGGCAAGGAGGTGACGCTCGCGCCACTAGAGTACACGCTACTAATGTATTTTCTAGACAACAAGAACATTGTGCTCACGCGAGATCAAATTCTTGATGCGGTCTGGGGCAAGGACTACGAGGGCTACGATAGGGCGGTCGACACGCATATAAAGAAGCTTCGCGCAGCTCTCGGAACTATGAGCCGGCACATAGAGACAGTGATAAAGGCTGGCTATGTGTGGAGAAGCTAGAAGCATATGACATGGAATGGGAAAACAAAGAAAATGCGAAGATGCGGAGAATGGGAAAACTTTGGAAGCAGGAGGTAGTGAAATGAGGGAACATTAAAAAACAGGATAGACTTAAGCACGAATAGAATATATAATGCGCCTATGAAAATAAACTGCCACCGGGTAGGAGATGTTAGTAGCATCCGTTTGCGCATCGTTAGGTCTTTGAAGATGTGTAAGGCGGGTGCTTTTTGTAGGAGGAAAAATGCTTAAGTTCTTTACCAAAGGAGAGCTGATGCTCTGGATAGGGTCGGTAGCTGTGATTTTTGTAAGCTTTTTTGGCTTCGGAGGAGATGGATATTTATCGCTCGCGGCATCTATTCTGGGAGTAACGTCGCTAATCTTCAATGCGAAGGGAAACCCCATCGGACCGCTTACAATGATAATCTTCAGCCTGATGTATGGCGCGATCTCGTATGAATGCGCATATTATGGCGAGATGGCTACATATATAGGAATGACATTGCCGATGTCAGTGTTCGCACTAGTTAGCTGGCTTCAAAACCCCTATAAGGGAAATCGTGCACAGGTTACGGTCAGCAGGCTACGTGGCAAGCAATGGGCGCTCATGGTCTTGTTGACTATCGTAGTTACAGTAGCCTTCTACTTCATATTAGGAGCTCTTAACACGGCAAACCTAATATGGTCAACAGTGTCTGTTGCGACAAGCTTCATGGCAGCATATCTGACATTCCTAAGAAGCCCTTATTATGCACTAGCATATGCGGCAAACGATGTGGTATTGATTGTGCTTTGGTCTATAATGAGCATGGTAGATAGAAGTTATCTGTCAGTACTAGTGTGCTTCGTAGTCTTTCTAGTAAACGACCTTTACGGGTTTTATAACTGGAAAAAGATGGAGAAAGCGCAGAAAACTGGTACCTAGTAACGTGGTAGAAAGCAAAAGAAAAGAGGAGGAGTTATGAACCTAGTATATTTGTGGTACGTAGTATTATTCATATTACTTTTTGCTAAGGCCAAAGTTTATGGTCAAAAGAAGTGGAATGATGAAGTAATGTCATTTGAACAAACGAAGAGCTTTCTTGGGTTTGCGTCTATTTGCATTGTGCTACATCATTGTTCACAACGAACTTGTGTTAGCTGGATAAACCCGTTTTACCGTAGACCAGGATTAGAAGGCTTCATTTGGGTAGGTTTTATTTTCGTAGCTATGTTTTTCTTTTGCTCTGGATACGCACTATATAAGGGGACTTATAGAGCAGGTTTCTTCAAGAGATTTCTACCAGTTCGAATAACGACGCTATTAGTTCCATTTTTAGTAACTCTTGCTTCATATGTAATAATGTTCAGGGCAAACGGGATATCACTTCCAGATAATTCTCCAATACTATTTGGTGGTCCAACGACTTGGCATCCATATAGCTGGTATATTTCTGCAATGATACTAATGTACATAGCATTTTATGTAGGCTTTGGGTTGTTCAAAAATGACACAGCAGGAATCATTACTGTAATTGTTGCTACACTAGCATATTGGTTATGGTGTTTTCACTTTAATTATGGAACATGGTGGAGCAACTCGGTGCATTTGTTTGTGTGCGGCTTGCTTTTCGCGAAGTATGAGACTAAGCTTCTTGCCCACTTGAAAAAGCTCTATGCATTAAAGCTCCTTCTGTTGGTGGCACTTACAGGGATTAGCTTCATCTTCTCAAATCTGATGTGGACCTTACGCGCGAAAGTGCCAGCGTTTCAGTCGTGGACGCCAGAGTACATCAATACCACGCAGCATTTCTGTCAGATATTCTGCTCGATGGCCTTCGTGTTCACTTGCCTAATGTTAGGTATGAAAATACGAATTGGCAACAGGGTGCTTCGACTCCTTGGAACGTTTACTCTAGAGCTATATCTTGTACACGGATTCTTCGTGCATTTGTTCAGCTTTGAGTTCGTTGTAGGAGGAATTAAGCCTTTGTATTACATCGAGAACGTGGCTTTATATGTGCTTATAGTTCTTGCAGTGTCTTTGCCACTAGCGTACTTGCTTAGCCTAATTAACAAGCGAATAGTTGGCTTTATCCGCCCTCGAAAAGTTTTAGGCACAAAAGAAAAAATCGAGCCTTGCTCGAAAAGCATCACAAATCAATCTTTATGATGCAATTTGTATGCAAAACTGTTGTTATAATACACGTATCTCATAGATGGAGGAGATTAATTATGAAGAAAATTACTACTTTGATTCTAACAATGGTTCTTCTTATGTCCTGCTTGGTTGCTTGTGACATTCATTTCTCGATAGGCGAGAGCGATGACGATCGTAAGGATGTCGAGCAAGAAGACGACGAAGAAGACGAGGAAGAGTCAGACGACGAAGGTTCTACAACAACTGAGGAATCAGTTACAGAAGAGCCAACAGAAATGCCAGCAGAGACTACAACTACTGCAACTGATGCTACTGATGTTGTAGTTCCAGAGGGAGCACTAGCAGATGGACTTTATTATGGTTCTATCGAACGTATTTCTGAGGATTTTGGTACTGCTGTAGTTCTTGTTGGAGAGCAATATACGATTGATACAGTAACTGTACTTAACGCATCGGTAGGTGACGAGATTAATATTGACGGATATGACGGAGAACCATTGATTGTAAATGAGATTTATTATGACTATCTTGATAGACCAAATCTTGATTTTGGAAATGGATGTTACACAACCTATTATGAGGAGACAGATTGCTACGGTGTAATGAGCATGTCTGATATTCCTGTAACTACGGAGAAGGTAGAATATACAATTGATATAGCTGATGATTGTCAGATTGTCGATTTCCACTCTGTCCTAATAGATATGGAAGCTAGCGAGCCATGGGAAGGAACAGATTTCGCAGCTTGTCCATGGGTTGAGTATACCACAGGCTTTGACTTCTACGATTCAAATGACCTCGAGGATGGTTGGTATGATATTCATGGTCTTGTGCTTCCAATTGAGGTAGTAAACGGTGAGATTGCATATATTGAACTAACATTCAGATAATCGGTATGCGTAATAAATTTATCGAAAAACGATAAAAAAGAGTTGACTTTCGATAGAGCAAGGTGTAATATGAGGGCACCATTAGGGGAATGCTTTTCGGAGGTTGATATATGAGAAAGAGAACAAAGAATATTATTGGAGTGATGGCTTCAATTTTATCGGTAGTAGTTATTACGGCGGTGGTGCTCGTGGCAATGGCCTTTGACTACGTTAATAAGGTCGTAAGAGTAGAGCCAAAGCAGCTTGAAGGACAAATCGAAGTCGGAGTCGAGTATTCTGTGGATGACTTTTTCGAGTACGATAGAGCAGATGAGACTTGCGAGAAGACGATGAGAGTTGGTTGGGAAGACGGCTCACTTACAGGCATTACAGTAACAGGCGAGCACACGTTCGTAATTGACGAGGTTAGTGAGAGCCTTGGTGCAAATCCAGTGCTAATAGTTACTACGGTAGCAAGCAACAGCGACTCGCCCGAGGATGGTTCGGGGATGGTAAGAATTATGTTCCCGACTTCGCTAGACTAACAATTACAAAATATCAGGATTGATACAAATAAGATTCAAATAAAAATGAAATGAGGAAGACGATATGAATAAGAAAATGGTAACCGTACTTGCTGCGGTCACTGGCGCAATTTTGCTTGTGGCCGCTAGCGTTGGAATTACGCTTTTTGTGACAAATGGAAACAAGGATAGAGACAGAAACGAAGAGACTTCTGAAAGAATAGAAGATACGCGTGATACTTCAGATGACTTTACTGATGACTCAAGTGAAGGTGTAAACGATGGCGCGAATGGCGGCGTTGGCGATGGCGCAAGTGATGACGTAAGCGAGACGGAATTGGGTCAGGCAGTGTACACAAATCCAAATGCAGATTTGACAGACGAAGAGCTTGCGATGATTTATTTGCCAGAGCTAGAGTATGAATATGACCCAAATATCACACCAGTTCCAGAGCTAGAGTTGAGTGGAAATCCAGATGATGTTTACGATATTACAACACCAAGCTATGTCGAGGGTGATGGCTTCGTTCTCTTTATCGAAGACGGAGTTACGATTTACGGAAATACACCAGAGCTAATCGCAGAGGTACTAGACTTGGTAGAAGAGACTTCTGGACTTACATATGGCCATAGACAGGTGTTAAATTACGGATGGACAAATAGTCCGAACGATTTGTTCGACGGACAAGAATTCGCACATGTAGATCCATATCATACAGCGCTTCGAATTTACCTAATGCGAGATGATTCATATGTAGCATGTAGCTTTACAGATGCGATTGTAATTAATGAAAGAGACATCAACATTGCTGCCGGAGATGGAATGGCACTTGTGCATGAGTATCTCCATGCCTTGCAGCATTCAAATGGCGTAATGCTCGATAGAAATCTAGATGAGGGTTTTGCTACATATATAACAGGACTTATCTGTGACACGAGCACGGATATCTATTTCGATTTTGATGCGCATTACAATTATTCAAATTATGACGAGACAATCACTAGCGAGAATGCGGAAGAGCTCTATTTGGCACATCCATCAGATCAGTGGGAACACTACTTGTATGGATACCGTTTTGTGACATTCATTTACGAAGAATATGGCCCGGATGCGTACCTTAATGTCCTCGAAGCAGCAACAGCTGGCGAGAATCCAAATGATGAATTCAACACTTGGGAATTTAATTACTGCATGGAGGCAGAGGACACAGTGCAGTATCTTGAGCAGGTGTTGGGAGAGAATGTTTTCGAAGAGTTCGGAGATTGGATGGAAGTAAATAATGACCGCTTCGAGCATCCAGAGGATTATAACTGGAGAAGCGAGGATGCAGCAACTTTGCCAGAGACTACTGTAGAAACTACGCTAGAGAGAAGCTAAGCCTTTTCGAAAAGGGATAAGAATAAAAGACAAGGGAGAGAAATATGAAAAAGATAGCAGTATTTTTGATGGCGACAATCCTAATGATGTCATGTGTTGCAGCGTGTGACAAGAAAGTTGAAGGCGTCGACGACGTGGCGCATATGAGCGTAGAAGAGACGATGGACGAAGAAGCTTCCGTGGAAAGGGCGCCCGAGGAGACAGAGTGGCTTATGTCGCCAGACCCAAACGAGATTGATTTAGACAACATTCAAGATGGAACCTACTGCGGACACTTAGAAAGAATTACACATGACTTTAGATATGCGGAGTTCGTCATAGGAACATCATTCTACTTAACACCTGAAGAGGTTCAATCGTTCAGCGAAGGTCAGGAAGTTGATTTTACAGATATTGGTGTAGGTGAGATTGTTGTAACAAGTATCAGCCAAAGCGTGCATGGAATCTATGATGTAATATTCTCGGACGGACAGTATTATTTATATTATAATTCAAGCGACGGGAATTACTATCTAAAAGATGTAGACCAAGGTGGAGTAGTTGTAAGAGATCCTTTTTTTTGTACTGTAGCAATTGCCGACGGTTGTCAAATAAGAGATTTCTATGTGGAGGTTTATGCTCGACTTTGTGGAGAGACCGTTAAAGAGGATGAATTCTGGGAAGGAACTGATTTTGCGGAATGTCCATGGGTACAGATTTGTAATGTGATTGGTTTTGTAAAAGATGAAGAAAATGACGGCTGGATGAATGATGGCTGCTTTGTAAGTACAGTAGAGATTACAAATGGAGAGGTTACTTATATTGAATTGCGATAAGATAGAATAGGGAAGAAATAATTCGTAGACTTCCACGAAATCAAATCTTGTAAAAACAAGACAAAAAGAATAGAATAAATAGGCGAGTGGTGCTTTGCCACTCGCATTTTTATTTTCGATGGCGCTTGGAGGCAGGTATGTACAAGATAGGATTTGACAACGACAAATATTTGGAGATGCAGTCCGAACATATTCTAGAAAGAATTAACAAATTTGGCGGTAAGCTCTACCTAGAGTTTGGCGGCAAGCTTTTTGACGACTACCACGCGGCGCGCGTTTTGCCAGGCTTCGCACCAGACTCCAAAATCAGGATGCTGTCACGTCTTAAGGACGAGGCCGAAATCGTCATCGTAATCAATGCATCCGACATCGAAAAGAATAAGGTTCGCGGCGACATCGGCATCACATATGACCTTGACGTGCTAAGACTCATTGATGCTTTCCGCAGCTTTGGTTTGTTCGTAGGTTCAGTTGTATTAACATGCTACGCAGAGCAGCCAGCGGCGATGGTTTTTGGAAAGAAGCTCAAGAAGCTTGGAGTGCCAGTATATAAGCACTACCCAATTCCTGGTTACCCATCCAATTTGAATTTGGTTGTGTCTGACGATGGCTACGGCAAGAATGAATACATCAAGACTTCGCGCAAGCTCGTTGTAGTAACGGCACCTGGCCCAGGTTCGGGCAAGATGGCAACATGCTTAAGCCAGCTATACCATGAGTACAAACGTGGAGTGAAAGCAGGATATGCGAAATTCGAGACATTCCCAATTTGGAATATCGCGCTAAAGCATCCAGTAAACGTAGCATACGAGGCGGCAACAGCGGACCTTAACGACGTAAACATGATTGACCCATTCCACCTTGAAGAATATGGCGAGATGACAGTAAATTACAACCGCGATGTAGAGGTTTTCCCAGTAGTAAAGGCGTGTCTCGAGAGAATGCTCGGCGAATGTCCATATAAGTCACCTACTGATATGGGTGTAAATATGGTAGGAAATTGTATTTTCGATGAAGAGGCGGTGCAGGCTGCTGCAAAGAACGAGATAATCCGCCGTTACTTCGAGGCACTTTGCAAGCGCACTCGCGGCGAAGGCGAGGACAACGAGGTTATGAAAATTGAGCTTTTGATGGAGCAGGTTGGAGTTAGCGTTGACGACCGCGCAGTAATTGGCGTAGCAAACAAGAAAGAGGCAGCAACTGGGGGCGAACCAGCATGTGCGATAGAGCTTCCAGACGGACGCATAATTACAGGAAAGACAAGCTCGCTTCTAGGAGCAAGCTCGGCAGCTTTACTTAATTCGCTAAAGGCGCTCGCAGGAATTCCAAAGAAGACGCACCTCATTCCACAAAATGTCATCGAGCCAGTTATGGACTTAAAGACAGCAAGACTTGGTGGACACAATCCACGCCTACATACAGATGAGATTTTGATCGCGCTATGTATTTCCGCTGTCACAGATGAGAATGCAGCAAAGGCAATGGCACAGTTAGAAAACCTAAGAAACTGCGAAGTACACTCGTCAGTAATGCTATCGTCAGTCGACATTAGTGTATTCAAGAAACTAGGCTGTAATTTGACATGCCAGCCAAAGTATCAGACACAAAAGCTATATCATAGCTAATATTTGGAGGTTAAAATGAAGTATACATTCAGACCAAAGGGTGTTTGCGCAATGCAAATCGAGTTCGAGATAGAAAATAACATTGTTACAAACGTTGAATTCATGGGTGGATGCAACGGAAACCTTAAAGCGATCTCCAAGCTAGTAGAAGGAATGCCAGCAGAAGACATTATTAAAAAGCTCGAAGGAAACACATGCGGCTTTAAGTCAACTTCATGCGCGGATCAGTTTGCTTTAGCCTTGAAGCAGGCGATTAGCGAATAATACTTTGATAGCAATTAGGCTGTTGTTAGTTAGAGACTAGACTCTGTACGATTTACGTGCAGAGTTTTTGTTTGTGTTAACTGGTTCGTTGAGTTTTCTGATAAAAATGGGATTTTGAGATTTTTATCGTAGTTGGAACAATGGCTTGTTGCTTGTAATTTAGCCTGGGTTACGATAAAAATTCATTTTTTTGAATTTTATCGTAGTGTTTTTGTTATGAATGAGCCTTTTTATAGAAGCTGACTACGATAAGAATTGATTTTCTTGATTTTTATCGTAGTTTTTCATGCTGG
>CALEFT010000039.1 GCA_937876985.1 uncultured Clostridia bacterium
GTTATCAGCAGAAAGTTCACCCAGGAAGCCCTATTTTGATGAACTTCTTGCTGAAGTTTCTGCTTAAATCCGTTTTACCAGAATAACGGCAAAATCAACCTCCAACAAATCAAACCAATCGCTACAAAAAATATATGTAAATAAGGTAGCAAAAGAATCATGTACCATCTAACAAGACTTGGCTTTTTTCCCGCATCCTTAAACTTTGTCGCGGAAAGAATTAGAAGTAAGACCAAAAACGCATATGAAACATATATGCTTACAATAGAATAGACAGGGAAATTTACGACTCTTTGATATACATCAATAAACGCTCCACCCAATCCAATAATTGCTTCTCCAACGATGAAAATCAAATCTAATTTGTTTGTTTTCTTCTCCTCCATAGTGTTTCTCCTTTTCTCATTTCTTCATAACTTTTATCTTCATATCCTCAAGAATCCGCACTGTCAGAATTTTTACCAAAACCGCCACGCTTCGAACTACAAAAATCGTCTGCAACAGCATCCTCAAATTTCAGCCGAATCCTCTCCTTAAAAAACACTATAGCATATGTGCAAGCAACTAATCAACTATTTATGATATTTCTCATTATTCGCGATTTTAAAGCCGCGATATATCTGTTCTAACAAAATGAGCCTCGTCATCTGATGCGTGAGCGTAATCTGTCCTAGACAAATTCTTCTGTTCGCACGCGCCGTAATCGACTCATGTAATCCATTCGAGCCACCAATTATTATGCTCAAATTCGAGCCACCTGCCTCTAAGTCGGAAATCAGGTGCTTTGACAACTGCTCGGAACTTAGCTCCTTGCCATGCAAATCCATCACCCATAGAAAGTCCTGCGCGCCAACCTTCGACAGCATGAGTTTTGCCTCGTTCTCGAGAGCCTTTTCGACAGGGATTGAGTCTGGGCTATCTTCGACTTCGACTATCTCCACCTTCGTGTAGCGGCCAAGGCGCTTAATGTACTCGTCGATTCCGTCCTTCGTCCACTTCTCTTTGATTTTTCCTGCTGCAATAATTCGAATCTTCACTTTCCTACCTCGCGTTCGCTTCTTCTACGCCTTAACCTTCGCCTATCTCGAAAAGGCGCCTCATATCGAATAGCCTTCTGTTGGCTCATACCTTTTCGCGACGATTAGGTCGTAGTCCTTTCCTATGCAAAAGCCGGTGCGGCTAAGATATGCTACCGCGCTGTTATATGCTAGCTCTGGCACGTTGTTTTCTGCACTTAGGTGCGCTAGGATGAAGCGGCGCGTGCCGTTTTTGATGAAGTTTTCTAGCTCGCACGCGCAGTCGTAATTGCTTAGGTGTCCGAAGCGGCCTTCGATTCGGCGCTTCAAGTCGAATGGATATGGTCCACTATGTAGCATCTCGATGTCGAAATTCGACTCCAGCATGATAATGTCCGAGCCTAGCAAATTCGCGCGAATCTCTTCAGACATATAGCCAAGGTCCGTTGCGATTGCAAGCTTACTTCCATCGAACTCGAACATGTAGCATTGCGAGCCAGGTGAATCGTGGCTTGTCTTAAGTGGAGTTACTTTTATCGGATTTCTTTCCTTTGGACTATTAATCTCGAAACTACTAAAAGCCTTAACTACATTATCCAAATCGTTTGGGTGCGGCTTTTTGCAGGAACGCAAAATTACTCCGAGCGTCCCCTCCGAGCAATAAATCGGAATATTGTATTTGCGAATAAAAACATCAATTCCACATATGTGATCCGAGTGTCCATGTGTTACCAAGATGGCGTCTATTTCCTCTGCTGCTACGCCCACCTGCTCAAGCGCAATCAAAGTCTGCTTCGTACTTTTTCCGAGGTCGACAAGAATTTTACACGCACCAAATTTAAGCAATGTAGAATTGCCGCTCGAACCGCTATAAAGTGGGATTATTTCTATTCTCGACATGGCCTTACGCGTTATACCTCTTGGTCCTCGTGCTCGTATTCGAGACCTTCTACTCTCTCGATTGTCGCGCCAAGAGCTGTTAGCTTTTCGCAAATGTTCTCGTAGCCTCTGTCGATTTTACTTGCATGCGCAATGTAGCTTGTTCCCTCTGCAGAGAGAGCCGCGCACACAAGTGCTGCACCTGCACGAAGATCTGTCGCGCCGACATTTGCTGGCTTTAGCTTATCTACGCCCGACACGAGAGCTACTCGCTCGATAGTGTTAATGCTTGCGCCCATCCTGATTAACTCTGGGACATACTGGAATCTAGTCTCCCACACGTTCTCGTGCATCTTGCTAAGACCCTTCGCTAAGCAAAGCAATACCACTGCCTGTGGCTGCAAATCCGTTGGGAAGCCTGGATATGGCGCGGTCTTGAAGTTTGTGCCCTCAATCTCTGCGTCATCCTCCTTATATACTCGTATAGATTCGTCGTCCTCATCAATAGTGTAGCCCATCTCTCGCATCTTCGCAGAAAGCGGCTCCATGTGTGTAGGAATCAAATTGTGAATTGTCACGTCTCCGCCAGTAACTGCAGCAGCAATCATGTAAGTTCCTGCCTCAATCTGGTCTGGAATAATCGAATATGAGAAATTTCCAGGGAGAACTGGCACTCCAGTAATCTTAATCACGTCAGTACCTGCGCCCTTAATCTTCGCGCCCATGCTGTTAAGGAAGTTCGCAACATCTACAATGTGCGGCTCCTTCGCTGCATTGTTAATAATCGTAGTACCCTGCGCCTTACAAGCAGCAAGCATTACATTTATAGTCGCACCTACACTTGCAATATCGAAAAACACCTTCGCGCCCTTCAAATTGTCAGCAACGAGATTAATAATACCGTTATCCATATCTCTCGAGTTTGTACCCTTTGCGCCCATAAGCTTAAAGGCCTTCAAGTGATAGTCGATAGGTCTTTGTCCAAAATTACAACCACCTGGCATACGAAGCGATGCCTTTCCAAATCTGCCTAGCAGTGCACCAAGCAAATAATAGGAAGCTCTAATTCTGGCCACAAGTGGTCCCGTTGCCTTATATGTGTGAATTGTTGTTGGATCTATTCTAAGCGAATATGCTCCCTTCGAAGTAATAGTAGCACCAATAGAACGGCACAAATCCACCATTACATGCACGTCCGAAATATCCGGAACATTCTCGAGTTCGCAAGGCCCATCAAGTAACATCGCTGCTGCGAGAATTCCAAGAACTGCATTCTTACTGCCACTTATCGATATATCTCCACGAAGGGGTGTGCCACCTTCAATCTTATATGAATACATTTTTACTCCTCTTTGTCCGCGGACTTCGCAATCTTGCTGTCGATTGCCCTCAAGTCATCAAGCACCTTCATCGAGGCAAATTTCTTCGATGCCTCTGATCTTTCCACATTCCCGCTAGGCGCCTTGATGCCCGCTCCTCTCTGCGTCTTTTTTGAAGTTTTCTCTTTTCCAAATAATTTTCCCGTACTATTATACAATCTTTTGTCAACCTCTGGGTGAATATATGATTTATTTTTTGTTGCAGCCGACACAAATCCAGCATTTTCTACTTGATTTGCGCCATATTCCGCCTCCACGCCCCTCTCGAAAAGCGTATCCTCTCCACTCTTTGCATCCTGACTTGCGACCTCTTCGACATCTATGGTATCCGTGACATCTTTAATATCTTCGTCATCCTCGATAATCGTCACGTCAATCGAAGCTTCTTCCATATAGTCGTTTTGTTCCACATACACCTGCTCTACCGGCGCCTGCTCCGTAGATGTCTGCTCCACCGTTGCCTGATTTATCGAAGCCTGCTCTACCTTTGTCTGCTCAACATATGAATTGTTTCTAACTTCTCTAATTGGCCACCAAATCTCTTTCTTCTCTTGTTCGCCAAAGTCTGCTATCGTCAATTCTTCTACCAATGTAGCAACATTATCTTTACCAAAAGCCTTCAATATCTCAAGTCTTAGCTCATAACTCGAATCGATATCCTTAGTATCTCTCTTCGCCCATCTATCAAATAGCGGCATCAACACTTCCATGTCGCAACCATATGAATCAGCCGCTTCTGGCATCTGCTCAATCAAATAATCAAGCGCAGTTACATGGAAAATATCCTCTGGTAACACTCCAGCATATGCATCACCATAAACCATCTCAAAGCAATACGATGCCTTTGGCAAAAGCACACGGAATGTCGACCCTTCTCTTTCCTTCGAGGTCACTAGAATCGAACCGTCATTGAGCTCAACTATCTCCTTCGAGATAGCAAGTCCAAGTCCCGATCCTCCAGTTGCTCTCGAACCAGAATTATCTACTCGATAGAACCTCTCGAACAAATGCTCAATATCCTTCTGTGGCACACCGCGTCCATTGTCCGTAATCTCGATGCCAATGCTATCCTCGATTTGCAAAACTCTCGCAACAATCTCGTGTCCCGAAGTCTTTCCCTCGTAATCAATGTACTTAACTGCGTTTTTAAGGAGATTAGTCACAACTGTAACAATCAGCTCCTCATTTCCAAAAAGCACATCGACTCCATAATCCAAATTCATCTCGAACCTAATTATCGCATCGCTGTTATCCCTATAATATCTAAGGTTCTCGCTAGCCTTTTCGAGAACAAAGTTCGCGTCATAAATATGCATATGCTTGCCATGCAGGCCATTCGACAGCTGCAAAAAGTCCTCAACAATGCTCTTCATCCTGTCCGCCGAATTGTGAATTCTATCCCTCCACATCACAAGCTCGTCATAAGTCGGCACATTCCCAGGCTCGATGCAATCCAAAATCTCACTCGCCGTCGCAATTACCGCAAGCGGTGTCTTAAGCTCATGCGACACATTCTCGACCAAATCCTTCTGCCTATTCTCGTGCTCTCGCTGCTTTGTCACGTCCTCCACAAGCACAATATCAAAAGTCTCCCTAGCATCAGAATCCCCATTTCGATAGGAAATCTCTCTGTTCAGAATCCTTATTTCATAGTACTTCCCACCATCTTCAAGTGTCGCATGCACATCATCTTGCACACTCGACTCTAGCGCCATCAAATACTTCGTCCTAAGCCTATTGCCTCTATCGAAAAGCGCAACAAATTCATCAATCGTATCTGGAAGCTTACAATTCTGGAACACCTTCATTCTCTTTATCGCATCGTTCTTTATGACAAAATTGCCACTTTTGCTATATGCAATAATTCCTTGTCCTAGATTCTCTACAATCGAATGCTTGATTCCTTCTCTTCTCGCGAGATCGTCAATCGCCGCCATTAAATCCTTACGAAGCGTACCTGCTCCAATAAAGTATCCACCAAAAATACCAATCGCAAGAGAAACAAATCCGATTAACACGAAAAGCCACAGATACTGCTTAGCAGAACCTGTAGCTACTTCTACTGTATTTAACAATAATATCGAAAAATTCAGCATCAAGAATTACTCCAAATCAAGTTTGGATTCGAGGTCACCAGGGAATTTATAACCCTGACCTCTTCTTGTCTCAATGTATTTCGTCTCCTTTGGATTTGGCTCAACCTTCTCACGTGTTCGTCTAACAGTAACATCAACTGTTCTGCCATCACCAATATAAGCATAATTCCAAATCTCAGAAAGCAATTCTTCTCTTGAACACACGCGGCCAGCATTTCTCTCAAGATGATCAATCAACTGGAATTCTCTATTAGTCAAATTACAAGAAATGCCATTCTTATAAACCTGCATAGCATCTCTATCAATAATTAGCTCGCCATCACAATAAATCTTCTTACCCTTCTTCTTGCTCGAAGAACTATCACCAGCAACAACATAGCCAGCTCTTCTAAAAACGGCCTTAATCTTAGCAAGCAAAACGCTACTCTGAAAAGGCTTTGTAATATAATCATCAGCACCAATTCTTAGTGCTTCGATGTGAAGCTCATCAACATTTCCCTTCGCAGTCAAGAAAAAGATTGGAGTCTTCTTTCCTGCGCGACGATAATCCTCTGTAAATTGCAATCCAGAATATTCTGGCATCATCCAGTCAAGAATAATTAAATCGAAAGCCTTCTCCATGGCCATCTTGTAACCCTCTCTCGGATTAGATGAGAAGCTTACCTCGTAATCAAAATTCTTCAAAAAAGAAACGACAGTATCTAGCAAAACCTGATCATCATCAACAACAAGAATCTTATTAGCCATAAAGAAATCCCCCAATTATTTTTCTTACTCTACAATATTAACAATACATTGTAATTTTTTCAAACAACATTTCACAATTTTCTCATATATTTGCCTTTTCAATGAATTTTTATGGCAAAAAGAAAAGTCCCTCCACGTCATGCCGTGAAAGGACTTATATAATCTGGCAGCAACCTATCTTTGCGGGCCGTCTCCAGCCAACTATTGTCGGCACCATCGAGCTTAACTTCTGTGTTCGGAATGGGAACAGGTGTGACCTCGAGGTAATAACCACCAGAATCGTTGAGAGCTTGTACCCTCAAGACTACATCGAAAACTAATCTTCAATAGAAAGGTAAGCTATTGAGAATCTTTGTATTTATGTTTTATAGATTAAGAATTGAACATAACTTGTGGTCAAGTCCTCGGGCGTTAGTACCAGTAAGCTGAACACATTTCTGTGCTTACACGTCTGGCCTATCAACTGGTAGTCTTCCAGTGCCCTTAACTATAAAAGAGGGAAATCTCATCTTGAAGCTGGCTTCACACTTAGATGCCTTCAGCGTTTATCCAATCCAAACATAGCTACCCAGCTGTGCCCTTGGCAAGACAACTGGTACACCAGAGGTTTGTCCATCCCGGTCCTCTCGTACTAAGGACAGCACTCCTCAAATTTCCTACGCCCACGATAGATAGAGACCGAACTGTCTCACGACGTTCTGAACCCAGCTCGCGTGCCACTTTAATCGGCGAACAGCCGAACCCTTGGGACCGAATTCAGCCCCAGGATGTGATGAGCCGACATCGAGGTGCCAAACCTCCCCGTCGATGTGAACTCTTGGGGGAGATCAGCCTGTTATCCCCAGGGTAGCTTTTATCCGTTAAGCGATGGCATTTCCACTCACTACCACCTGATCACTAACTCCAACTTTCGTTACTGCTCGACTTGTAGGTCTCGCAGTTAGGCCGGCTTATACGTTTATACTCATTGCGCGATTTCCGTCCGCGCTGAGCCGACCTTTGAACGCCTCCGTTACTCTTTTGGAGGCGACCGCCCCAGTCAAACTGCCCATCTGACATTGTCCCCCACCCGGATTCACGGGTGCAGGTTAGAATTCCGATTCATCAAGAGTGGTATCCCAAGGTCGACTCCGCAGCACCTGACGACACTGTTTCCCAGTCTCCCACCTATCCTGTACATAATGAATCAAATTTCAGTATCAAACTACAGTAAAGCTCCATGGGGTCTTTCCGTCTAGTCGCGGGTAACCGGCATCTTC
>CALEFT010000040.1 GCA_937876985.1 uncultured Clostridia bacterium
TATTCCTCATTCGTGAGCCAATCGCCGCTGCAATCGGAGCTGGAATCGACATCACAAAGGCATGCGGTTCCATGATTGTAGACATCGGAGGCGGTACAACAGATATTTCAGTTATTTCTCTTTGCGAGCCAGTAGTAGACGCATCCTTGAAGGTGGCTGGTGACAAATTCGACGAAGCAATCATCAAGCACGTTCGTCGTAAGCACAACATCCTCATCGGTGAGAAGACTGCCGAGATGCTCAAGGTACAAATCGGCTGTGCATACCCACGTGACGAGGAGCTCACACTCGACGTTCGTGGTCGTAACCTCATCACTGGTCTTCCAGCGACAGTTACTGTTAGCTCCACAGAGATGCTCGAAGCACTTGAAGAACCAGTATCTGCTATTTTCGAAGCTGTTCACGTTGTTCTCGAGAAGACACCACCAGAGCTCATGGCCGACATCTCACAGCGCGGTATCGTAATGACTGGCGGCGGTGCCCTCCTCTACGGACTTGACAGAATGCTCGCAACTAAGATCGGTATCGACGTATACATCGCTCAGGATGCAATCTCTTGCGTAGCAATCGGTACAGGTAAGGCTCTCGACATGATGGACAAGTTCGCAGCCCTCGGTGATCGATAATAATCGACTTGTTTGCAGATTATCTTTATAGAGTTGTTTGATATAAAAGACGCGTAGCAAGCCATGCTACGCGTTTTGTTTTGTATCATCTTAACTTAATGACATTAAAGCGAAGTCTCCTTTGAAGAATTTTGTCGATAGCAAATCTAATTACCATTATAGATTTGTTCTACAATAGAATTCACAGCAGATTCACTTCTTCTTAGTTCTTCTGGATCTTCATAATGAACACTAGTATATACAGGATGAGATGTATTAATAACATCTACACCGAAAATCTCAACTATATATCCATCAATATATCCACTTTCCACCTTTCCGTCTTCATGAACAACAGCTGTCAATTGTCGCAAGGACTCAACACGATAAATCAATCCTTGATATACAACTGTTCCACCATCTCTTAAGTGAAAAATACCAAAAGGAAACAATAGCACAAGAATTGCGACGAATACTAATGTGTTCTTACCTTTATCACTCATATATCCGCTCCTTTTTTCTCATTCGAACAGATAATTAATACATTAAAAACCTTTCTTCAGCACATGTAGTGCATGCTACGAATATATATTAACAAAAACACCTGATTCATACAAATCCGAATCAGATGTATTATATCCTTGTAATAGTAAGTCTATGATAATTTGTTAAAACGTAGCATACAACGTTTAACAATGTTACAAAACCAGCAATATCAGGGGTTATATGTGATTAGCTTCTTCTAAAACCAATAGATGTAGAAGTAGCGATAAGACGATCATTCTCGTCAGTAATTCGAACCTCGTATGTAGCAATTGTTCGTCCGCTCTTCACAATGGAGCTCTCTGCATATAGGTATTCGCCCTTAGCGGCACTGTTGAACACGATGTTAGAGCTAAGTGTATTTGTAATTGGGTTGCCAGCGTTTGCAGCAACTGCGAATGTGAAGTCTGCCATTGTGTAGATACAGCCACCCATTACTGTATTGTCTGCATTCTTGTGACGCGCGTCTACCTTGAGCATTGTCTTAGCATAATTCTCCTTAACGTCAACAATCTCAATGCCAGTAGTTTCCATAGCATAAATGTCATTCTTGAAAAACTCGCGAACCTTATCTAGTTCCATTTGTAATTCCTCCGAATTCCAATTAGTAATTGTAGAAATAAAAAAACCGGTCAATGTTGACCGGTTTAGTTTGGAGCCGATTGCGAGACTCGAACTCGCGACCTGCTGATTACAAATCAGCTGCTCTACCAACTGAGCTAAGTCGGCATCTCTCTCAAGCAAGAAAGATTATACAAAACGACATTAGTTATGTCAACAACTTTTTTCTTAAAATAAAAAAGATTTTCTGCTGGTTTCATAATAGGCATTATAGTAGGTTACAAAGCCTTTCTACCACTATATTTTCAGCGAGAAAACATAGGGGTTGGAAGCGGTGTTAATTTCAAGTTTACATGCTTTTCGAGGAAGTAATGTTATAATGTATTATATTAAGAAGTACAAATCAACTTGCGGGCGGTATTTATGGGAATTATTACGATATCTAGGCAGATGGGAAGTTTTGGAGACGAGCTGGCGCACGCGCTTGGCAATAAGCTCGGCTGTCCGGTTGTCGATAGGCAGTATGCGCTTAATAATTTCTTCGAGAACATGGATGAAGGCGTAAGAAACAGACTTGACGAGTCACCGAAGTTCTTTTTGAATAAATATTCTTCTGAGGAGACTTATTTCGAGCGAATTACTTCACGGATTAGTAAGCTTGCCGATGAGGCACGAAACTGTGACAAACATCTTATCGTGCTAGGACTTGGTGGATGCGTGCTTTTCGAGGGAGACGCGTGGTGCGTTAACTTAAGAGTAAGCTCTAACGAAGATAAGCGAATCGAGCGCGTATCGAAGAGGTTCAACATCAGCCTAGATGAGGCGGCGCAGACTGTGGCGATTGGAGACCGCAAGCACAAGAGGTTCGTATCGATTTTGTTTGGCGAGGATTTGTCGGACTTTCTACTGTACGACTTGGTTTTGAATACCGACACATTGTCTATTGACGAGTGCAGTGCTCTTGTTGTGGCACTTGCGACGGAGAGATTTAAGAGAGCTGCGATTCACATGCAAACGATGGCAGATGCTTCCGTAGACCACCAGACTATGATTCATGCATTTAAGAACGAGACCGAGGCAGACTTCGCACGAATTCTCGACATGTACCAGATTGAGTGGATGTACGAGCCGAAGACCTTCCCTATCGAATGGGATGCGGAGGGCAATGTGAAGATGGCATTCTCGCCTGATTTCTATCTGCCGAAGTTCGACACATATTTGGAACTAACTACGATGGATCAGAAATACATTACTACAAAGAACAAGAAGGCGCGGATGGTGCGAGAGCTCTACCCTGGCACAAATGTAAGAATCGTGAACAAGCGTGATTTCTATGAACTTGTCGAAAGACTTCGGATGTTTAATCCAAGTGCTACCACACAAGACGAGACAGCAAATAGAGCAAATATCAACGAAGATAATCGAAGCAAAGAATAGGAGTAGCAAATGAAGGTTTTGGGCGACAAACTCGAGATTAAGAAAATCCTCTACACTGAGGAACAGATTACTACGCGCATCAAGGAGATTGGCGCACAAATTTCCAAAGATTACGAAGGCGAAGAGCTTGTCGTCATTGGTGTAATTAAGGGCGCACTTTACTTTTTTGCAGAGATTACGCAGGCAATCGACTTGCCAATTATGATTGATATGATCGGCTTCGGAAACATCCCTGACACCACCTCGAAGACAGGCGTAGTTCGAATTACTAAGGACATAGATATCGACATCAAGGGCAAGCACGTGCTAATCGTCGAGGACGTAGTTCGCACTGGCCTTACTACTGCATATCTCCTATCTCGACTAGAGGAGCGCGAGCCAGCAACAATCAACATCTGTACGCTTTTACTTAACGAGAACCGCCTTCTTCTTGGACTTCCGCTCAAGTATGTTGGCTTTGGCATCGCAGACGACTGGCTTATTGGCTACGGTCTAGACAAAGGCGAGATCGGCAGAAATCTCCCTTGCATCGCCACTATCGAAAAGAATCAGCACTAATAAGACACACTTATATGGCAATAGTTTATATGCCGATGTTAATAAACATTTGAACGTGAAAACTGCCTCCGAAGCTTACTTCGAAGGCAGTTCATTTATCTTAACTCCAACGAACCAATTAGGCTGGTCCTCTCACCTTGTAGATCCTTTACAAATTCTCACCTACCGAGCCTTCAATAATCATAACACCTAATCGAATATGCAAGTCTACTGTCAGTGCCATATCACTTCGCCATTCACCGCTTATAAAAAACTACTTCTATGCCTGGCGTCTTATCCGGACCTCCGAGAGAACTTATTCTCTCACTATCGGATTGACTGACTCATGCTTCAAACCGGCTACTCGGTTTCTACGATTAGGATGCACTGTTAGTATGTACTTGTCTTACGAACCCTACCTGTCGGCGATGACCTCTCACCTTGCCGCGGCTCGAATCACGTATCAACTAACTGCTACAACCTGCGACTTGCGGATAGCATCCCATCCCGTCAATCGCTGCTCGTACTTCCAACTACTCGTCTCCACCTATCGGCTCTTGACCTCGTTGGCGATCTTGCTAGTGTCCGAGGAGTACTTTGTTTTGTATTCCTTGGAGTTAATGCCATTATATAGGCTAGCCCTTTGTAACTCAATTGTAATATTATCCAAAATAGTGGCAATCTATTGTACGTTTTGTACAATACGCACAAACATCACAGCGTGATATAATAGTAGTGTTGTGAGTTGTCACAAATTGTGATGCTTTTCGAGGGTGCCTGGTGAGCATCTATTTTTTTTGCCTGCTATAAGGACAATTCTAGAACAAATTACAGATCAGACTCCGTTAGTCTTCTGGAATATAGTAATGCCATGCTTGCGCGAAAGCATAATCGCGAGCTCCATCATGTCTGAGGAGACCTTGGTGTAGTTTACCCAATTTGTCTCCGTTGTGAAGAAATACATCTCGATAGGAAGTCCATTTACACTAGGAGTCTCGCCAATTGTTACGACAACATCCCTGTCTGCACACACGCGCGAATCTGCCTTGATATGACTTATGAGATCAGCGCGATACAAAGTTAGATTTGTTACACCTTTAGAAGTAGCTATGATATCATCGATGTAAATGCTTTCCGGATGAGACTTCTTGTAGGCAGCAACTTCGGACACACCGAGAGACTTCATGGAATTTACGTCAATATAAACTGTGCGAACGATGCGACGTGATCCGCCCTTTACTACTGGGTGCCAGTTTTTGAACGGTACTGACAAGAAAGTGTATGTAGGCACCGTGTAGACTGTATTATCAAAACCAAGGATCTTGACTGACATAAGCGCGATGTCGGTTACTGTACCCTCAACACCCTCAGACTCGATATTCACCCAGTCACCTATCTGAAGAAGACTATCAGATGAAATCTGCACACCAGCGACGAGTCCGAGAAGCGCGTCCTTGAAGACAATAGAAAGAATCGCAGTAAAAGCACCAATACCACCAATAAGCACGAGCGGATCTTGTCCAATCATCGAAGCAACTACAATTAGCACGAGCACCATGTAGAGCAAAACCTTCGCAATCTGCAAAAGGCCCTTGATTGGCTTCTTCTTAGAAATCTCCTTAGTCTGGTAGTATTCATTAATAACATTAATTGCGCTGCTAATAATTCTACCTAGCATAATCACTAAGAAATAGAAGGCAAGTTTGCGAATGAAGCCTGCCACTTCAGGCAAGCGAAAAGCTAGCGCAGAAATCATCAAAATAACTGCAAACAACGACACTTCATTTACGAGCTTATTCTTCTTGACGCTAGTCTGCAAAACGTGAATCTTAGCCAAGTTCAAATTACGAAGCACAATTGCACAAAGACCAGTAACTATCCAATAAGTAATAATTGCAATTAGCAGAACGATTGCAAAATTAATAATCGCACCAAGCACATCTCCCCAAACATTCCCCTCCAAAATACCCTTCAACAGTTCATCGATAAACGCAAACATTTCCTTCTCCTTTTTGTAGAACAACTACGATTGTTAATTACAATAGCGTTTGTTGCTGTTTTCAACAAGAATTTTGTAATTATTATAATACAAGTTTCTTTCAAAAATGCACTCATGTTGTGGTATATTCTTATATGTGGTTAATTTGCTTTATTTTGTTGAAACCAAAACTAATCACAAAATCAATCGAGGCTAAACCTTTGCCTCATCCGACATCAAAATTACGGGAGGATATTATGATCACATCAATCGGTGGTTTCTTAATGGCACTCGCCGACAGCGTTCCTGGCGTTTCAGGCGGCACAATAGCATTCATCATGGGCTTCTACGACGAGTTCATCGAAGCAATTTCTAAGATTTTCAAGGGCAACAAGGAAGAAAAACTCAAAGCCATCAAATTCCTAATCAAGATTGGCATCGGCTGGGCAATCGGAATGGTTTCTGCAGTCCTAGTTCTTACTAGCATTTTCGAAAAGCACATCTACCAAATAAGCTCACTATTCTTCGGATTCATCTTGGCTTCATTCCCAATCATCATCAAAGAAGAAATCAAGTCAATCCGTGGCAAGTACATTAATCTTCTATTTACTGCACTTGGTTGCGCCATCGTTATTGGTATCACAATGCTAAGTTCCCAGTTAACTGGCGGAAATGAAGGTGGCTTCACTTTTACATTTACTAGCGCAATCGTTCTCTTCTTCGGAGGCGCAATCGCAATCTGTGCAATGGTACTTCCTGGTATATCAGGCTCTACAGTGCTTCTAATCTTCGGACTATACATACCAGTAATCACTGCCGTTAAGGACATCATCACATTGGACTTCAAGGCACTACCAATCTGCATTGTATTTGTTCTTGGCGTTCTTTTCGGAATCGCATGCTTTATTGGAGCACTCAAAAAAGCACTCAAAAACTATCGTAGCCAAACAATCTACCTAGTGCTCGGTCTGATGCTCGGTTCCTTCTACGCAATCATTCAAGGGCCAACATCACTCGATACTCCAAAGCCAGCTATGACATTGGGAAGCTTTAGTCTCCTCTTCGCACTAATTGGAGTTGCAATCGTTAACGGAATTCAAGGTTTGAAAATCCTTACAGACAAGAAGGAAAGTGCAAAGAATGCAAAGCTTGCTGAATCCGCAGAGAACAAAGCGAATTAATACATTTTAATACATTGATATCAATATAGAATTGATTGAAAAAACATTTTGTAATACCTCGCATAACGCGAGGTATTATTGTCTTTCATTAGATAAATCAGTTAGAGTAGTTCAATTTCCGATAAAAACTTGTTTTCTCATTTTTAATCGTAGTTGGAGCAGTGGTTTATTGCTTGTAATTTCGCTTGGATTACGATAAAA
>CALEFT010000041.1 GCA_937876985.1 uncultured Clostridia bacterium
AACAAGGGCTTATAGCCCTGGTGCAAACCACCCGTTCGACGGGTGGTTATGATTGTTCTTTTTTATTATTCATAGATTTTCGTTTGGCTATATATACCAATTGTTTTCAGTGCTCGTTCGTCCTTATCTTGTCGACAAAACCATCAAAATTGTCGTTATTTGTCGACTCTATTTGTTATTGTTATTTGCTACGATACAAACAAAAACAAATGGAGGTCTTTATGACAAAACGCTTTTCTATTGCCAAAATCTATTCGTGCTTTGTTGAAGGTTGTAATGGAGTAATTACACAGATTGAAGTGTCAATTTCACAAGGCTTGCCGTCCTTTGACATTATAGGTCTATGTGATTCTTCGATTAGAGAATCTAGGGGTAGAATTAAGTCATCACTCAAAGCCTGTGGCTTCGCGCTACCTAATGGTCATATTACTGTTAGTATTTCTCCATCCTACATTCGTAAGTCTGGGTCAGGCTTTGATTTACCTATCGCTTTAGGCGTTTTAATTGCTAGTGAGCAACTTAAGCTTTCTTCCAATATGCGGATTTTCGCGACTGGAGAACTAACGCTGGATGGTCAGATTTGTTCTACTCCAGGAAGTGTGATACGTCTTAATTCATCTTCGAACGAGGATTTTGATTTAAGAATAATTCCTGAGGAGGAAAGAAGTGCTGCTGCTTGTTCTAATGTAGAAGTAATGTGTGAGGCTACGCTAAAGGCTTTAGTAGAAAGGCTATCTGGTAATTCTATAACAAGACAACGCTTTGTCCTTAATAAGAGCTTATGTAATGAGAGTGAAGAAGACTATATTGATTTTTCTTTGCTCAAAGGCCAGGAGAAAACCTCGCGAGCAATGGTATTAGCAGTAAGCGGCTGGCATAATTTGTTATTGATTGGAAGTAGCGGCTGTGGCAAAACACTTGCAGCAAATATTATGCATGGTCTAATGCCTAAATTATCCGTCGATGAACTTAGGGAAGTATATGCAATTTATAATGCTGCTGGAATTGCTACTGATATTAGCCCAGAATTATATAATAGACCTTTCCGAATTATTACGCCGCAGATTACTATACCAAAGCTTCTTGGAAATCCAAGTAATAATAAGCCTGGTGAAGTATCTCTCGCTAGTAATGGAATTCTGTTTATGGATGAGATGTGTGAATTTTCAACTAGAATAATCGATTCATTAAGAGAACCGATAGAAGATGGACACGTACTTATACATAAGGATGGCAGAACTATAGAATATCCATCGGAGTTCTTGTTTGTTGGAGCAACGAATCCTTGTAAGTGTGGAATGTATCTAGAAAGCCCGTCAAAGTGCACATGTTCGAATGCTGTTAGAAAGAATTATCTTAATAGAATTTCTGCACCGATGCTAGATCGTATAGATATTGTATCTGAGATGTATCAAGTAGATCAGAAAGGTCTTACTCAAATCGCAACAGAGGAATCAAAACAGCAAACACGAGAAATCAAAGCTTTAATTAATCAATGTTGGCATAGGCAGAAAGAGCGATATCGGATGGCAGGTGTTGCATCACTGTTTAACGGAACATATAAGGGAAATAATGAAGCTGAAGTTTTCCGTGCTTCAAATAGCGTAATTTCTCGTGCAATAGATATCTCAAGTGTTGGTGGGTATTCCGTTAGAGGAATGAAGAAATTAATTAGAGTAGGAAGAACTATTGCCGACTTAGATGATAGAGATGACATGAAAGAATCTGACATCCTTGAAGCCGCATGCTTCAAGATGAATCACAAAGGATAAAAATATGAGTATTACTAATTATATTGTTTCTGCTTCTATTAGAGAAACACAGATTCGCGCTAAGGACATAAGACTATTATTAGATACAAGCATTATCACAAGTCTTAATGAATTAATCGATAGACAATTAATCGATAAAATCAATAATAGCAATAACTGTGAAATAGTAGACAAAGAAGCCATTAATAGAATAGAGCATTTTACTAATAATATCGACAAGGTATATTCTGTAGCAAAATACTGTAAAGCAATTGCTGACAAGAATAACGTGAAGTCATTTTCTTGTTTGGATTCATGTTATCCAAGTACGTGGAAAGTCCAAAATGCGATGCCGATTATTGCTTTTTACAAAGGCGATATTTCTAGGCTTAAATCTATCGATAATGGATCAGTTGCTGTGGTTGGTTCTCGTAAGCCAAGTAAATATGCACTTGATGCAACAGTAGATATTGTTACTGAATTAGTAGAAAGCGATATTACAATTGTTTCCGGCCTAGCACTAGGAATAGATGCTTGCGCACATGTTACAACACTTAGAAACAATGGGAATACAATAGCAATCATTCCAGGTGGACCGGAAAGTGTTTATCCATGGCAAAATAAGGACATATTCGACAAAATCGAAGAGAGAGGCTTGATAATATCAGAATTATTACCAGGGCAAAAAGTTCTGCGCCAGTATTTCCCAGCTAGAAATAGATTAATATCTGGGCTATCTGATGCAACCTTGGTTATGGAAGCTAGTGAATTCTCAGGAACCTTACACACTGCGTCTTTTGCTGCAATGCAGGGTAAGGAGGTTTATGTTTTGCCAAATTCGATTTATGCCACAAATGCGATTGGAGGACTTAAGTTAATTCAAGACGGTGCGCAAATCCTCTTAAGTAGTGAAGACGTTATAGATAGTGTAAGACATCAGGTTATTGGAAGAAATGGGCTTTCTTCTATTCCTAAGTCGAAAAGCATCAAAACAATTGAAAACCAAATCCTTACCAATAGCTCTGCGATTAGTGATGTAGACTATAAGAAAATACTGCTATTACATTTACAAGGACATCCAAGAACTATGGATGAACTCATAAAACAATTGAATATTCAATATGCTAAATTATCAATTCTTTTGTCAGAACTTGAATTGGAAAGACTTATTTATAACGAGTCTGGCAGGTATCATCTAGATGAAAAAGCATATTACAACTGTAAGAAATATATGGTAAATGGATGAAATGAAGTTATTTTTCTATTTTTTACAAAAACAATTTTGCATTTTCTAGTAAAAATAGGTATATTAAAGGACGCGGTAATATTGAAAGAATTATTTGGAGAAATAAAATGGCAAAGAAATTAGTTATTGTTGAGTCTCCTGCGAAGGCGAAGACTATAGGTAGATATTTAGGTAAGGATTATAAGATTACAGCATCTGTTGGACACATTAGAGATTTGCCTTCAGGTACGCTTGCTGTAGATGTAGATCATGATTTTAAGCCAATGTATATAAATATGCGTGGTAAAGAGAAAGTAATTCGTGAACTTAAGGAATTAAGTAAGGAAGTTGATTTTGTATACATCGCAACTGACCCGGACCGCGAAGGAGAGGCTATTGCTTGGCATATTGCAAATGTTCTTAAGATTGACACTAATACAGAATGTCGTATTACTTTTAACGAGATTACTAAGAAAGCTGTTTCTGAAGCTATTTCTACTCCAAGGAAAATCGATATGGATTTAGTAGATGCACAGCAGGCACGTAGAGTGCTTGATAGACTTGTTGGATACGAACTAAGTCCATTGTTGTGGCAGAAGATTCGTAAGGGACTATCCGCTGGTCGTGTTCAATCTGTTACTACTAAAATAGTTATGGATAGAGATGCAGAAATTGATAGCTTCATTCCTGAAGACTATTGGGTAATTAATTCTCTTGTAACACCAACTACAATCGACCATCAATTCAAGGTTAGATTCCATGGTGTAAGTAATGGTGCTAAGCTTGAGCGTGTTCGAGTAACTACACAAGAATTAGCAGATGAAATCGAGTCTAAGGTGAAGAATCAAGACTTTGTTGTGTCTAATATTAAAAAAGGGAACAAGCAAAGAAATCCATTCCCACCATTTACAACTTCTACATTACAACAGGAGGCATCAAGAAGACTTGGTTTCTCTTCAAGAAAGACAATGTCTGTTGCTCAACAGTTGTATGAAGGTATTGACATTGAAGGACAAGGTGCAACAGCTCTAGTTTCATATATTCGTACTGACTCTGTTAGAATATCAGAAGAGGCTGTAACAAGTGCAAGAGTTTTGATTAACGAGCGCTTTGGACCTGAGTATGTATGCAAATACAAAAGAGAATTTAAGAATAAGAATTCAGCTCAGGATGCGCATGAAGCAATTCGTCCTACTCATTTTGAACTCAACCCTGATTCGATTAGAGGCAGTCTAAATAATGATCAGTATCGTCTATATAAGTTAATTTGGGATAGATTCTTAGCAACACAGATGGCAGCTGCAATAGTAGATACTGTTGTGCTTGATGCTAAGTGTGACAAATATATTTTCAGAACAACTGGCGAAACTGTTATCTTCCAGGGTTTCTTAGCTTTGTATTCAGATATGAAAGATGAGACAAAAGAGGATAATAAGGACGATGATTCTTCAGAGGCTACGAATGTTAAGCTTCCTGAACTTAATGAGGGTGATGTGCTTAAGAATCTTAAGCTTACTTCAGAGAAGAAGCAGACTTTGCCACCACCACATTTTACAGAGGCTACATTAATTAAGACACTTGAGGAGAATGGTATTGGACGTCCATCTACTTATGCACCAACAATCACTACTATTGTTGATAGACAATATGTAGAGAAGGAAGGTAAGTTTATTAAGATTACTGACCTAGGTAAGACAGTTACAAATATGATTGCAGATAATTTCAACGAGATTGTCGACGTTTCTTTTACTGCAGATATGGAAAATAAGTTGGATGAAATAGAATCAGGTGAGAAAAGATGGGTATCTGTACTTAGTGATTTCTATCCACCATTCCATGAGAAAATTGTTACAGCTACAAAGACAGTAGAGAAAATCAAGATGGAAGCTGAGAAGACGGGTGAGAAGTGTCCTTTGTGTAATGAAGGTGATCTAGTAATTAAAGAGGGTAGATTTGGTAAGTTTATTGCTTGCTCAAATTTCCCAACATGTAATTACACGAATAATATTGCAGTTAAGGTTAAGGGAACTTGTCCAAAATGTGGTTCTGGATTAGAGAGTCATAAATCAAGAAAATATCGTAATAAAACATTCTACACATGCGATAAGAAGGGAAGTAACCCTGAGTGTGATTTTATTTCTTGGGATTTACCAGCAGATGGAAAATTCTGTACAGAATGCAATTCTTATATGGTTATTAGAAAGTATCGTGGAAAGAATTATATTAAGTGTAGCAACAAAGATTGCCCTACAAATGCCAAGAAAACAAAGAAGAGTGAAGAGTAATATTGTAATATGGTTGATGGAAGTAAGCTAAGTAACGAATATATTAATGTCATTGGCGCAGGTTTGGCAGGTAGCGAAGCTGCGTGGTTAATTGCATCCATGGGAATTAAGGTTCGTCTATATGAGATGAAGGCAATTAGAAAATCGGATGCACATAAATCAGAAAACTTTGGAGAATTGGTATGTTCTAATTCACTTAGAGCAGCTTCAATTGAGAATGCGATTGGATTACTTAAGGAAGAACTTAGAAGACTCGATTCTTTAATTATGAAAGCAGCTGATGCTACTATGGTTCCAGCTGGTGGTGCACTAGCAGTTGATAGAGACGAGTTTTCTTCTTATATTACGGATGCTATTAGAAGTAATCCTAATATTGAAGTTATTGATAAGGAAATTGCTTCTATTCCAACTGATGCTATTACGATTGTTGCAACAGGTCCATTAACAGATGGTTTGCTATATGATGATATTCTTAATTATGTAAATGGTAAGGACTTGCATTTCTTTGATGCCGCAGCTCCAATAGTTAAGTATGATTCTATAGATATGACAAAGGCGTTTAAGGCTTCTAGATATGGTAAGGGTGGAGACGATTATATTAATTGTCCTATGAATAAAGAAGAGTATCTAGCATTCTATCGTGAGTTAATCAATGCAGAACAAGCCGATGTAAAAGGGTTTGATAAATTAGTTGTATTCGAAGGTTGTATGCCAATTGAAGTAATGGCAAAAAGAGGAGAAGACACGATGCGTTTTGGTCCACTTAAGCCAGTAGGATTAGTTGATCCAAGAACAGGAGAGGAACCCTATGCATGTTTACAGCTTAGACAGGATGATCGTGGTAAAACCATGTACAATCTTGTTGGTTTCCAGACTAGATTAAAGTGGCCTGAACAAAAGCGTGTATTTGGTATGATTCCTGGTCTTGAGAATGCCGAATATTACAGAATGGGTGTTATGCATAGAAATACATATTTATGCTCTCCAGAAGTGTTAACTGAGCAATATAGTCTAAGAGAACATCCAAGTATATATTTCGCAGGACAAATTACTGGTGTTGAAGGTTATATTGAATCAACAGCATCTGGTTATTTAGCAGCTTTCTATGCAGCTATGCAGTTTAAGGGCATTAATCCAGTAATTACACCTGATTTTGAAACAGTTATTGGCGCTATGGCTCAATATGTTTCTGATTCTTCTATTAAGAAATTTGTTCCTATGAATGCTAATTTTGGAATTGTTAAGCCAATAGGAATTAAGTTTAAGGGCAAAACTGCTAAGAAGGATAAGAACCTAGCAATTGCAAATAGAGCGTTAGAACAAATAGACAGATTTGCTGAATATGTTAATACAATAAAGAACTGAGGAGAAAAATAGTAGTATGGGTAAGAACAAAGTGGAATACAAACCAGATGAGCATGGAGCTTTATATAATTTCTTTGCAAGTATAGGTCATCACTGGTTAAAGCTAATGTCTACTAATGTGTTATTTGTGGTATTCAATATACCGATGATGTTAGTGGCTTTTGCTATTGTACTTATTATCCTTCCTACATTAAATGAGGTTTTTGTACCAGAGAATTTTGTTGCTTTCTTTAATTCTTTGGGTGTAACTGGAAATGAAGCAATAGCTAATGATGTTGGAGCATCTGCTGCATATCAGGTTTATTATCTCATAACTTTGTTCTGTGTTATGTTTTTGCTAGGTTCTAGTCTTGTATGCGTTGGACCTTTTCAAGCAGGATTCTCAACAATATATAGAAATATTGCTAGAGGACAAGGTGCATTTATATGGGCTGATTTCAAGGATGGTCTTAAGAATAATTGGAAGCAATCTTTGATAGCAATGTTTATCTCGTTGATTGTAACTGTTATTTGCGGAGTTGCAGTTGGTTTCTATTCGGCATCAATGAGTAAAATAGGAACAGGAATTTCAATGTTTTTTGTTTTTATTTTCTTCTCGTTTGTAGTAATTCAGAATATTGTATATCAGATGATAGTTTCTGTTGATTTGCCTCTATCGAAAATCTATAAGAATGCATGCTTGTTCTTTTTCTTGAAGTTTGGTCCATGGATTGGTATATGGGCTGTAGCTATGTGCCTTTTGTTATTGGTTCCATTTTTATTGCTTTTTACAACAACATATTTTGCATATGCAGTAACAGTATTCTATTATTTGACAGTAGTTTGTTCATTAGTGCAGTATATGTTCTCTTTCTATACAACCGAATTAATAGGTATTTACATTGGAAAGCCAAAATCATATGATGATATTGAAGATGATGAAGCTTACGATGAAGAAGAGACAGAATCAAGTGGAAATAGTGATAACGAGACAGAAGTAGAAACGTGATGCTATTTTGCTTAATACGGAGTACAGGTAGTAGTTATGTTCAATTCTCTATATGAGACACCAACATTGTTAATTTTATTATCATTGTTACTTGCTGTGCTTCTTACAGCACTTGCTTCTTTTGCTGTGTTTATATATAAGGTTACTGGTCTTAGACGATACTTTTCGAATAAGCAAGATGATTCTAACGAGAAGACTTTGTATGCGGATGTTGCATATTTTTATGAGAAGGGTAAGAGAAAGAAACAAGAGGATTCTTGGTACATATCACCATTAGAAGAATATAAGAATGTTGGTGTGCTAGCTTGTATAGCAGATGGAATTGGTGGCCTTCGTGATGGAGCTCAAGCGAGTAATGAGGTTACTGATAGAATTGCTAGTATGTTTCCGTTAGCCTTTGATGATTCGGATGCTAATGCAGATAGAATCAAGCAGATTTCTAATGACTTATATAATAAATACAAGAGAGCGGCAGGTTCGACTCTTGCAATGATGCACATATTTGAAGATAAGATGCATTTTTATAGTGTTGGCGATAGCGAGATAATTCTAATACGAAATGGACGTGCAACAGTATTAAATCCGAAGCAGAATTATTCTAGAATCTTAATTAACAGATTGGTGGCACAAAGGCAAATTACAAAGGATGCATATACCAAATCCGATTCAAAGGCATTGATTGATTTTGTAGGAAATTCTAATCCGAATGTGATTCATTCGCGCAAGAATTCACCTCTTAGAATGCATGATGGAGATACAATAATAATTTGCTCTGATGGTGTTACTGATACTATTAATGTTAAACTATTACCTATGTTTATCCACAAGAGTGCTAAGAAAACAGCTGAAATGATTAAGCTTGAGGTTAGACACAAGGCAATGCCAAAACAAGATAATTTTACTTGCATAGTAATTAAGCTAAATAGATATTTTATGTAGTGATGAAACGTTTTATCGTAGCTAGAGGGGAGAAGACATGCTTGAAACATATTCTTTTATGCATCCAGGTAATAAGCCAGAATATATAGATTCTATTACTGTTGGCTATGCAGGGTATACAATGTGTGGAATGGTTGATGGTAGAGTTAATTCTGCTAAGGCGCCCTTAATATCTTCTGCGATAAAGAATATTATGAAATCCGCTGTTGACGGAAGCGATTTTGCTAGCGTACTTGATAATATTAATGAAGAGGTTTATCAAATTGCGAAGAAGGACGCTTCCTATATGATAATTCGCTTAAGCGATAATGATGTTGAGATAAACAAATATGGTGACTTCAATTGTTATTTGATTAGAAATGGAGAAATCCTTGATATCCCAAATGGAAAACTAAGTCTCCTCGATGATGATAGAATGCTATTTTGCACATCTACTTTCATAACATATTTGAATAGAGAAGCCATATTAGCGGATTCATTGACATCTATTTCTAGCGAAGAGTGGATTCAGTATCTTGTTGCAAGAATATCGGATGCAAACATGCTCATGTGCGACAATCTAACTGCATTAGCAATCATTGTAAGGCAGTCAGACGACGACATGAGGTTTGATCGTTTGTTTGTATAGTGAATTCTATTAGTTAGTTTTGCCGTAGTAACGAGCAAAGAATTCATCACGAAAATCAAGTAAGCTATCTTGTCTAATTGCTTCTCTAACGTCTTCCATAAGGTTAAGAAGGAATGCGATATTGTGCCATGCGCATAGGCGTTGTCCAAACATTTCCTTAGCCTTGAGAAGATGACGAATATAAGCAGCTGTAAAATTCTTACAAGCATAACAGTCACACTCAGGGTCGAGAGGTTCGAATTTTTCAGCATATTTTGCATCTCGAGCGATAACTCTTCCTTGTGAAGTTAAAACTGTTCCGTGACGGCCCATTCTTGTTGGAAGTACACAGTCGAACATATCGATTCCACGAATTGCACCCTCGATTAGATAATCTGGAGAACCTACACCCATTAGGTAACGAGGCTTGTCTGCAGGCATGTGAGGTACAGTGGTATCGAGCATCTTATACATTAAGTCACCCGGTTCACCAACAGAAAGTCCGCCGATTGCAAAACCAGGAAGGTCGAAAGAAGTGATTTGCTTTGCACTTTCGATTCTAAGGTCATCGTACATGCTACCTTGGATGATTCCAAACAAAGCCTGATCCTCTGGGCGAGAATGTGTAGATATACATCTTTCTAGCCAACGTGTTGTTCTCTCAAGAGAGTTTTTCGCATATTGGTAGGTAGAAGGATATGGACAGCATTCGTCAAATGCCATAATGATATCGGAACCAAGATTGTTCTGGATTTGAATAGACTTCTCTGGAGTTAGTAGGTGCTTTGAACCATCGATATGTGAACGGAAGTGTACACCTTCTTCTACGATATCCTTTGGCTTTGCAAGTGAGAATACTTGGAATCCGCCACTATCTGTAAGGATTGCGCCATTCCAGTTCATGAATTTATGTAGTCCGCCAGCCTTCTTTACTAGTTCGCTTCCAGGTCGCATCCATAGGTGATAGGTGTTAGAAAGCATTATTCCTGCGCCCATTGAAGAAATTTCATCTGGGCTCATTCCCTTGACACAGGCTTGAGTTCCGACAGGCATAAATGCTGGTGTCTCGAATGTGCCGTGTGGTGTGTGAACTCTACCAAGTCTTGCGCCACTTTGCTTACAAGTATGTATGTGTTCGTACCAAACCGGTGGTTTGTTATCAGCTAAATTCGTATCCATATTAGTTCCTCTCAATCGCATTTGTGTAATTATATCATTCTGTATTGGCTCATTAAGTGTCAGCGCTTGAGGCCACGACCTTGTATGAACATCGCATCGCCAAAACTAAAGAATCTATAACGCTCATTTACTGCAATCTCGTAGGCGTTAAGAGTGTTCTCTTGGCCTGCGAAGGCACTAACGAGCATAATTAGCGTCGATTCTGGAAGATGGAAGTTTGTAATTAGGCAGTCGATGCACTTAAATTCGTATCCAGGATAGATAAAAATATTCGTGTAGCCAGAAGCTGGGAGCATCTCTTCATCCTTCGAAGCGACAGTTTCGAGCACTCTAGTTGATGTAGTTCCAACAGAGATAATACGTCGACCTTCGCTTCTAGCACGTCTTATTATGTCTGACGCCTCTTTCGAAAAGTCGTACCACTCAGTATGCATTTCATGATCCAAAATGTTCTCGGCCTTTACTGGACGGAAGGTTCCTAGACCAATGTGAAGCGTTACTTCGGCAATTTCTACGCCCATTTGCTTCAGCCTTTCGAGAAGGTCGGTAGTGAAGTGAAGTCCAGCTGTAGGTGCTGCAGCAGATCCGCTGTCCTTCGAATAAACTGTCTGATAGCGTTCTTTGTCCTCGAGTTGTTCGTGGATATATGGTGGGAGTGGAATCGCGCCTGCTTCGTCTAAGATTTCTTCCCAGATTCCGTCGTAAATAAAGCGGATGATACGGTTGCCACTTTCTAGAACTTCTTCACATTCGGCTTCAAGTTTTCCTGGGATAAAAGTAAAGCGACGGCCTGGCTTTACCTTCTTGCCAGGGCGAACCAAGGTCTCCCAACGATATTCGTCGATTCGCTTAAGCAGTAATAATTCGACTGCAGAGCCAGTGTCTTCGCGAACACCAAGTAGGCGAGCAGGAATTACTCGAGTATTATTAATTACAAGAACGTCGCCAGAGCGAAGTAGTGAAGGTAGGTCGGAGAAATGCATGTGTTCGATGCTGCCATTATCTCCGTCAAGCTTAAGTAATCTTGAGCTTGTCCTGTCTTCTAATGGACGCTGCGCGATTAGTTCTTCTGGTAGATTGTAGTAAAAATCAGATGTCTTCATGTGAAGAAAATTCCTCTTTATATAATTTTGCTTTTTTTGAACTCTAGCATTATAGCATGATTTGGGGTACAATAACTCGAATATTGTTCAAAGGAGGAAAATAACATGAATAAGCCTATTTACGAAGGCTCTGCCGTAGCTATCGTAACACCTTTTATGGAAGGAGGTGTTAATTTTAAGAAGCTTGAGCAGCTTGTTGATTTTCACCTCAAGTCCGGTACGGACGCAATTGTAGTTTGCGGTTCTACTGGCGAAGCTTCTACTATGCCTGATAATGAGCACCTTGCTACAATCAAGTGTGTTGTTGATGCAGTAAATCATAAGGTTCCAGTTATCGCTGGTACTGGTTCTAATGATACTATGCACGGCATCGAACTTACAAAGAAGGCACAAGAGCTTGGAGCTGATGCAGCATTAGTTGTTACACCATATTACAATAAGTGTTCTGAGGAAGGATTGTATAGACATTATAAGATGATTGCTGAAAGCACAGATATCCCACTTATTCTTTACAATGTTCCATCAAGGACAAATGTTAATATTTCTGCTGATACTCTTTATAGACTAGCAGATATTGAGAATATTGTAGGTATCAAGGAATGTAATTTTGCTCAGGTGCCAAAGATTATGAACGCTTGTGGTGACAGATATGACTTTTATTCAGGAGAAGATGGACTTGTTGTTCCAATGCTTTCTCTTGGTGCTAAGGGTGTTATTTCTGTTGTTGCTAACGTATTGCCAAGCACTATGAGTAAGATGGTTCATGCATATATCGATGGAGATCTCGAACTTGCTCGTAAGATTCAGATTGATTTGATGCCAATTGTTGGTGCCATGTTCTGTGAAGTTAATCCAATTCCAGTTAAGGAAGCAGTTAATCTTCTCGGCTTTGAAGTTGGTCCATGTAGAATGCCACTTTGCGAGATGTCTGCTAAGAATAAGGAACTACTTATTAAGACAATGCAGCAGTATACATTCGATGATGTAAATAAGTTCTTAGGTAAGAACTAAGAAGTTTAGACGATAGGTGATAATGATGAGTAAAGATGTATTACGTATTTTTATGAACGGCTGCTGTGGTTATATGGGTAGAGTCATAAATGATATGTGCAAGAAGGATCCTAGCGTTAAGATTGTTGCTGGCGGAGATATTTCTTCTAACCAAGAAGGACTAGATTTCCCTGTATTTGCGAACTTAGATGATGTCGATGTGGATTTTGATGTAATTATCGATTTCTCTAACGTAGCTTGTGTTACTAAGCTTATTGATATGGCAGTTAGACTTAATAAGCCTATAGTATGCTGTACAACTGGTCTTGGGGATCAAGAACTTAAAGCAATTAGTGATGCCAAGGAGAAAATCGCTGTTTTCAAGTCTGCTAATATGAGTCTTGGTGTAAATGTTCTTGTATCTTTGGCAAAGAAGGCATGCGATTTGCTCTATCCTGGTTACGATATTGAGATTATTGAGGCTCATCACAATCGTAAGCTTGATGCTCCATCTGGAACTGCACTAATGATTGCAGATGCTATTAAGGATGAGATTAAGTCTACTAAGGATTCTGATATGAACTATGTTTTTGATCGTTCTTCTGTAAGACAGAAGAGAGAAGAAACAGATATTGGCATCAGCGCAATTCGTGGTGGCAATATTGTTGGTGAACATGAGGTTATGTTTATTGGTGGAGAGGAAATCGTCAAGATTTCTCACAGTGCTCAGACTAGAGATGTATTTGCTAGAGGCGCAATAGCTGCAGCAAAGTATCTATACAACAAAGAGCCTGGCATGTACGACATGACGGATATGATTTCTGGTAATTAATTTATTTGGAGGTTTATATGCAAACAATTAAAGTTTTGGAAGCTGCAATGAGTCAAGATATGGCATCAATGGTTATGATGGTTGGTTCCATGATTCTCTTCACAGTAGTATTCTATTTCATGATTATCGCTCCACAGCGTAAGAAGGAGAAGGAACTTAAGAAGAAGCTTGAAGCTATGCGTCCAGGTGACAAGGTTGTTACTATTGGTGGTCTTGTTGGCACAGTAGCTAATATCAAGGACAACGAGATTACTATTTCTACATCTGTTGCTAATACTTTGGTAGTATTCGAGAAGACTGCTATCAACTCTATCATTAGCCGCGATGCAAAGAATGAATCTGAAGATTCCAAGAAGTAATAGACTTATCATTAATGTAAATTCATAGGCTACAAAAGACTATTATTGTTTTTTGTAGCCTATTTCTTTTCTTGGTTTAGATTTGATGCTTTTCGAGGGAGAAAATGCTATACTAGTAAAAATGTTTGTTTTGTGCGTGAGGATTACTAGAAGTTATGGCTTATATACCAGAGAGTGTTATTCAAGAGATTATAGATAAAGCTGATATTGAGACTGTTGTTGGCAAGTATGTGGATTTCACGAAGCGTACCGGAAACAATTTGTTTGGTTGCTGTCCCTTCCATTCCGAAAAGACTCCGTCCTTCTCAGTTAGTCCGCAGCGAGGCATTTATAAATGTTTTGGTTGCCAGAAGGGTGGAAATGTAATCAATTTCATTATGGATTTGGAGAGAGTTAGCTTTCCTGAGGCGGCGAAAATTCTTGCAAAGCAGTTTTCTATTACTATCCCAGAAGAGAATGCTTATGAGGCTAAGAAGCGTGACGAGAGTAATCAGAAGAAGCAGCGCATACTTAATTTGCTTACTGAGGCAGCTAGATTCTACTATTCTAATTTGATATCTGAAGAAGGAAAGATTGCGCAGCAATATGCTATTTCTCGTGGATTAAGTGTTAATACAGTTAAGTCCTTTGGACTTGGATATGCGCCTTCTAACTGGGGCGCACTTGGGTATCATTTGAAGAATAAGGGATACACCGAGGAGGAAATGAGTCTTTCTGGATTGTTCTCGAATAAGAGGACAAAGCGAGGAGATTTGATTGAGCTATTCCGTGGTAGGCTAATGTTTCCTATTTTTGATGCTTTTGGGAACATCATAGCTTTTGGTGGCCGTGCGTTGGGTGACGAGATGCCAAAATACATTAATTCTCCTGATTCTTATGTTTATCATAAGCAGAATCATTTATATGCATTGAATTTTGCTAAGAAGGAGAGAGCTAAGCAGTTAATTATTGTAGAAGGCTATATGGATGTTATTGCAATGCACCAGGCTGGAATTAAGAATGTAGTGGCTTCTCTCGGTACTGCTTTTACAGATTCTCAGTTAAGGCTTGCAGCCAAATATTGCGAGGAAATTATATTTTTCTTCGATGCTGATAATGCTGGACAAAATGCTGCAATTCGTGCAATTAAGATGATGCTTGGATACTTACGACAGCTTACTGGTCTTAAGATTTCAATCAAAATTGCTAAGGTTCCCGATGCCAAAGACCCTGATGAGTATATTAGGGAATTTGGTAAGGATGCTTTTGCTAGTATCGTAAAGAATGCTTTACCTGTTGATGAATATTTATTAGGCAGAGCATATGATGATAATTATGATGACAAACTTGACCTTGATAGATATCAGAACCAGATTGTAGAATATGGATCTTGGTTCGTTGATACTATTAAGCGTGAGAGAATGGCGTCGGTTGCTTCGATTTATCTTAAGTCTCGTATAGAGACTATTCTTGCACTAATGGACGATGCAGAAGTTAAGTTCAAGGAAGCTGAGTCTAGACAGAATCAGCGAGCTTCTACTAGACATATCGAAGAAGAAGTGAAGAATAGACAACTAGTGGCTTCTGATATGCAATCGAATATGCAATATGATAACACACAAGAACCAGAATATGACTATCCAAATGAAGATTCAATTGAGCCTAGTGAAGGCGATATGAATAATAATGAGACAAGTAAATCTATCGAACAAGTTGACGACTTCGTTTCGCAGCTCGAGATGGAATTATTTTGTTACGCAATGGCACTTGGCAGCAATCTAGCTGATGAGGAAATTATTCAGAAGATTGATGTAATTCGACCTTCGGATTTTACTTCTAGCTCGATGAGAAGTATCGTAGAGTGCTTCTTGAAGCTTTTCGAGAAGGGCAAGGGAGTTAACGAAGCTTTATTTATTGGAAAACTTCGAGATTATACGCTTAATGGCAGCTTAGCAGAGGGCGTCTACCTTTTTACTGATGATAACTTAGGCTTAACAAAAGGGCTTGCGACAAATGCGGCAGGATATTTGGTTCGTCTATATAAGCTTCGTAAGGACAAGCTGCTTATAGAGAGGCAAAAACTCATTGATATGATGGGGCAAACCGATGATGATGAGCTGCTTATGAAATACTCGAAGATGCTTGATAAGATTAATGAGGGTGTAGCATATATTAGAAGTAAGGAGCTAGGACTATAATGTGTTTTGATGTGGATTTGGTTTTGCAATCGAGGCTTAGAGCTTGTTATGACCTGATCAGAGATGCTAATCCTGATGCGGTTAGAGTAATTGATGTTGGCTCTGACCATGGGCTTCTTTCTGTTTGCTGCCTGAAGACTGGTGTTTGCAAGAGTGTGGTTTGCACAGATATCCACAAGGCTCCGGCTGATAGAACGAGGCAGACTTTGCTAGATTATAATCTGGACGGCAGGTTTGAAGTTTACTGCGTAGACGGGCTTTGTGGCGTTCTTCTTAATCCTGGTGATGTTGTAGTAATTGCTGGCATGGGTGGAAATACTATTGTTGATATTATTTCTGAGGTTGTTTCTAGAACTAGTGAGAATGTCCTTTGTTCGACTGATTTTGTTCTTCAGCCGCAGAAATCCATAGAGCGAGTTCGCGAGGATTTGAGTAAACTAGGCTTCGCGATTTTGGAAGAAAGAGTGGTTGTAGATAGAGATATTCATTATTCTCTTCTTCATTTGAAGTATTCGCCTTTGTCGAAAAGCATCACTCTAGAAGAAAAATACTTAGGTCCAATCCTTATCACGAAAATGCGAGAGGGAAATAATGAGGTTATTAATTATTTCCGTCACTTAAGGAGCATTTTTGAAGTAAGAGCTCGTGGAAACGAAGAAATTCGTCAATTATTAGATAGTAATATTTGGGAGGAAATAAAATGAGCACTAAGATTTCTGACATAATTAGTTTTATGGAAGGTGAGAACCTTTTCCCACTAGAGAAAAGCTTGTCTTTTGATAATCCTGGGCTATTAGCTGGTAGCAGGGATGAGGAGGTTTCTTCTATAGTTTTGGTTCTGGATTTAAGTAGTGATGCTATTAATCTCGCAGTAGAAAAAAATGCGAAACTAATAATAACTCACCATCCAAGTATTTTTGGTGGAATCAAGAATATAAATTGTGAGAATGCAACAGGTAAACTATTATGGCGACTAGGCAAAGAGCAGATTTCTCTTTATGCATGCCATACAAATCTTGATGCAAATCATGAATATAGTAATAAGGTGTTAGCGAGAACGGTTGGAATCAACGAAAGCGACATTTATACATTAGAAGATGTTAGTATTGGAGTATTTGCTAAGCTTGATAACGAAGGAATAAAGCTATCTTGTCTTGCAAACAAGTGTAAGGAAGGATTAGATGCTTCTGGTATCTCAACTATCTGTGATAAAGATGCAGTTGTTAAGAAGGCTTTTGTTCAAGGCGGTTCTTTCGACGAGGATATGATTAATGTTCTAGTAAGAGAAGGAGTCGATGTTGTAATTTCTGGAGAGATAAAGCATCATGTTCAGGTTGCGCTTAATGAGCTAGGCATCTGTTCTTTGGCATGTGGACACAATGCTTCTGAGAGAATATTTATGCCAGAATTACAGAAATTGCTATGTAGTCAATTCGCTGATGTGAATTTCTATGTAGATTTGGGCAAAGAGACAACACTTTAATGTATGTACATTTTAGTTATCTTTGGTAGAATTATTATGTTTTCTTATGTCAAGCCGAGGCAACCGCGGGCACGCTTAGCGAAAGCTTGTGCATGAGGAAAGTCCGGGCTCCATAGGACGAAGGTGCCGGGTAACTCCCGGTGAAGGTGACTTTAAGGAAAGTGCAACAGAAAAGAAAACCGCTCATCTTCGGATGTGCAAGGATGAAAAGGCGAGGTAAGAGCTCACCAGCGGTGCGGAGACGTATCGGCTTTGTAAACCCCACCTGGAGCAACGTCGTGGAAGGGCAATACTGTGGTCCGCAGGCCCTGAGGGGACGGCTTGAGTTTATTGGAGACAATAAGCCTAGATAGATGGTTGCAAATACAGAACCCGGCTTATCTGCTTGACATTAGAAAATTTTATTTTGTAAAAAACTGCAACTTGCAGCATGTAATTAATATTTAGGGAGGATGACAATATGTCAGCACAATCTTATTTATCAAGAGGCGTATCACCAACTAAGGATGATGTTAAGAAAGCAGTAGCAAACCAGAGCAAGGGTGTAGCTCCTGGTGCATTCTGTAAGCTTATCGAGGATGTTGCAGGAGACGACAACTATGCAACAGCAATTCACGCAGATGGTGCTGGTACAAAATCTTCAGTTGCATACCTCATGTACAAGGAAACTGGTAACTATGATTGGTTCAAGGGCTTAGCACAGGATTCTCTCGTAATGAATACTGACGACCTTGCTTGTGTTGGCTGCACTGAGAACCTTGTTCTTTCTAATACAATTGGCCGTAATGCTCACCTCGTTGACGGTAAGGCTATCGCTAAGGTAATCGAAGGCTATGATGAAGTAATCAATAAGCTTGCTAATCTTGGTATCAATATCAAGATGTGCGGCGGAGAGACAGCAGACGTTGGTGATCTAGTCAGAACATTAATTGTTGACTCTACTATTGTTGCAAGAATTAAGCGCGAAGATATTATTAACGCTGCTAACATTAAGCCAGGCCACGTAATCGTAGCTCTTGCTTCTTCTGGACAAGCAACATATGAAGATTCTTATAATTCCGGTATTTCTTCTAACGGTCTAACAGCAGCACGTCATATGCTTCTTTCCAAATATTATCTTGAGAACTATAAGGAGTCCTTCTCAGAGACAGTTCCAGAGGATAAGGTATATTGCGGTAAGTATCGTTTGACAGATATTCTTCCTGGCACAGATGTAACTGTTGGTGCAGCAATTCTTTCTCCAACAAGAACATTCCTCCCAATTATCGTTCCAGTTATCGAGAAGTACAAAGATCAGATTTCTGGAATCATCCATTGCACAGGTGGTGGTCAGGCAAAGTGCCGTGACTTCGGAAAGAACATCCGTATCGTAAAGGACAATCTATTCGAGCTTCCTCCAATCTTCAAGGCTATCTACGAGTCTGGCGAGATTCCAATGAAGGAAATGTACCAGGTATTTAACTGCGGACACAGAATCGAGTTCTACTGCGACGAGTCTGTAGCTAACGGAATTATCGATATCGCTAAGTCTTACAATGTAGACGCTAAGATTGTTGGTCACGTAGAAGCTCTACCAGAGGGTTCAGCTAACGAAGTTCTCATCAAGGCAAACGGTGAAGAGTATCTCTATAACTAATTAATTATTTGAATCTAAGCCTCCTAGTCGTATCTTCTGCTAGGGGGCTTTTCTTATGCTTTAACTCTCTTTTGAAGTCTTCAACCCCTCTCGAAAAGAATATTCAAAAAAGATAAAAAAAGTGCTTGCGTAATAAAAACTGTTATGTTAATATAATCACGCTTGAAAACGGCCCCATGGTCAAGCGGTTAAGACGGCGCCCTCTCAAGGCGCAATCAGGAGTTCGATTCTCCTTGGGGTCACCACTTGATAATTAGAAACGAGTAAATCGCTCGTTTCTTTTTTTATCCCTAAAATTTCTTTTTCTAAAGACAAATAATAAAGTCTATGCTATAATTTGCTAGAAAAAAAGAACATATTTTCGTTTCCGGAGGAAAGATGGATAATCATATTAAGATTCGTGGTGCTAGAGAACATAATTTGAAGAATATTGATATTGATATACCACGTGATGAATTAGTAGTATTAACAGGCCTTTCTGGTTCAGGTAAGAGCTCCTTGGCATTTGACACAATCTATGCTGAGGGACAACGTCGTTATGTAGAATCGTTATCTTCATATGCCAGAATGTTTCTAGGTCAGATGGAGAAGCCAGATATTGATCAGATTGATGGATTATCTCCAGCGATATCTATTGATCAGAAGACAACTAGTAAGAATCCTCGTTCTACAGTAGGAACAGTAACAGAGATTTACGATTATTTCCGTTTGCTCTATGCAAGAGTTGGAACACCTACTTGTTATAAGTGTGGTAATTTAATTTCTTCTCAATCAATAGATCAAATTACATCTTCTCTCATGAATTATGAAGCAGGAACTAGATTAATCATTATGGCTCCTGTAGTTCGTGGTAAGAAGGGTGAATTTGTTAAACAACTTGAAGACTATAGGAAGGCTGGTTATGTTCGTGTCAATATTGATGGAATAATGTACGAGCTCGATGAAGAAATCAAACTCGAGAAGAACATCAAGCACGTAATTCGTGTAGTCATTGACCGTATTGTTGTTAAGGAAGGCATTATTTCTAGACTAACTGATTCATGTGAACAGGCTCTTAAGCTTGCTGATGGACTTTTGCAAGTAGAAATATCTATTCCATATGAAGAAAACGGCGAGAAGAAATATAAAACAGATGAGAAGCTGTTTTCTCAGCGTTTATCATGTCCAGATTGCGGTATTTCTTATGGAGAGATTACTCCTAGAATGTTCTCATTTAATAATCCATATGGTGCATGCCCATGTTGCTCAGGAATTGGAACATTAACAAATGTTGATCCAGAATTATGCGTACAAGATGACCGTCTTTCAATTAATGAGGGTGCTATTCGCACGGCAGGTTGGAACTTTGATGATCCTAAGAGCTGGGGCAGAGGCTTTATTGTAGCACTCTCTGAACGTTATGATTTCTCTCTTGATACACCATACTACAAGCTTCCTAAGATGATTAAGGATATCATCATGTTTGGAAACAATGGCGAGAAGATGAAGATAGACACTAGCAATAGTATTTATGAGCGTAAGGGCGATTACTACAATTCATGGGAAGGTGTTGTTCCTAGTGTAATGCGCAGATATCGTGAATCTTATTCAGAAGAAGCGAAGTCTAGTTACGAACAATATCTAACTATTACTAATTGTCCTGATTGTGGTGGAGCAAGACTTAAGCCTGAATCTTTAGCAATTCTTATTGATGGTAAGAATATTCATGAGCTATGTAATATGTCAGTTAAGAATATACGAGCATTCTTGCAGAATGTTTCTTTCGATAATAGACAAACTCAAATTGCTGAATCTATTCTTCGCGAGATATTAGCTAGATTAGATTTCCTTAATGATGTTGGACTAGAATATATGACATTAAGTAGAAGCGCCGCAACATTATCTGGTGGTGAAGCGCAAAGAATTCGTTTGGCAACACAGATTGGTTCTGGACTTAAGGGGGTTCTATACATTCTCGATGAGCCTTCAATTGGTTTGCACCAACGAGATAACAGTAAATTATTAGAAACACTATTTAAGCTCAAGAATCTTGGTAATTCTGTTCTTGTAGTTGAGCATGATGAAGATACTATGCGAGCAGCAGACTCGATAATTGACGTTGGTCCAGGTGCTGGAGTAAATGGTGGAGAGATTGTAGCTCAAGGAACAATAGAAGAGATTTGTAAGGTTCCTCGTTCTATTACTGGTGATTATTTAAGTGGTCGTAAATTTATTCCTGTTCCTGAGGATAGAAGAAAGGCTAATAAGGAATATCTTACTATAAATAATGCACATGAGAATAACCTTAAGAATCTTGATATTAAGATTCCTCTTGGCTTATTTACTTGTATTACTGGTGTTTCTGGTTCAGGAAAGAGTTCATTAGTTAATTCTACAATTGTCCCTGTATTACAGCATAAGCTTAATGGGGCTCGTAAGAAGACTGTAAAATGCGATAACATAACCGGATACAGTAGCCTAGATAAAATTATTGTAATTGACCAGTCTCCAATTGGAAGAACACCAAGAAGTAATCCTGCGACATATATTGGTGTATTTGATGACATTCGTAAATTGTTTGCACAGACACCCGATGCAAGAGCTAGAGGATACAGTAATGGAAGATTTAGCTTCAATGTTAAGGGTGGTCGTTGTGATGCTTGTAACGGAGATGGAGTTAATAGAATTGAGATGCATTTCTTGCCAGACATTTATGTAAAATGCGATGTTTGTAAGGGAAAGCGTTATAATCGTGAGACTTTGGAGGTCAAATACAAGGATAAGAATATAGCTGATGTGTTAGCGATGTCAGTTGATGAAGCCTGTGAATTCTTTTCGGGAGTGCCTAAGATTCATAAGAAGATTAGAACTATGCAGGATGTTGGACTAGGATATATTAAGCTAGGACAGCCATCTACGCAGTTATCTGGCGGTGAGGCGCAGAGAGTAAAGCTATCTACAGAGCTTTCGAGAAGAAGTACAGGAAAGACGTTATATGTTCTTGATGAGCCGACGACTGGTTTACATATGGCAGATGTTCATAAACTTGTTGACATTTTGGAACGACTCACACAAAATAAGAATACTGTTCTAGTAATAGAACATAATCTTGATGTAATTAAGGTTGCTGATTACATCATTGACTTAGGACCAGAAAGTGGTGACAACGGAGGAGAGATTGTAGCTACAGGAACTCCTGAAGAGGTGTGTAAGGTTAAGGGGTCTTACACTGGTCAATTCTTGAAGCCAATACTAGACAAGGCTAGAAAGAATAAACAATACACCACAATTTCCTCATTTATAGACTTGGAAAGACTAGAGGAAGAGGCGTTAGATATAGTGACTGGACCTAAGGTTAGACGTAAAGTGAAAGAGAGTGGATTGTAATATGACAATTTGTAGCAGATGTAAGAAGCATCCTGCGGTAGTATTTATTAGTAGATATGAGGGCAATCAGGTTGTAAACGAAGGTTTATGCCTTAAGTGTGCTTATGAAGCAAATATTCCGCAGATTTCAGAAGAACTCAAGAGACTTAACATTGATGAGGAAGATATCGATAAGTTCTTAGAGATGCAGGATGCAAATCCAGATATGTTTAGTGTAGAGAATCTAGGAAATACTATCAACGATGTTCTTAGTGGTAATTATGATGCACAATTATTTGGCGAAGAGAATCCTGAAGGCATAGATGACGATGACTTTGAAGATGAGGATGAAGAAAATCCTTCTAACAAGTCTGTGTTCGGTATGTTTAAGAAGAAATCTAAGGGCAAGAAGAAGGAGAAGAGCGTTCTTGCTGAATTTGGTACAGATCTTACACAAAGAGCAATCGATGGTAAAATTGATAACGTAGTTGGTCGAGAAGTTGAGATTGATAGAGTTGTACAGATTCTTAATAGAAGATCCAAGAATAATCCTGTTCTTATTGGTGAGCCGGGTGTAGGTAAGACTGCTGTTGCATATGGACTTGCACTTCGAATTGCTAAGAAGGAGGTTCCAGAGAAGCTTCTTGATATGAGAGTGTGGGAACTAGATCTTACTGCTCTTGTTGCTGGAACACAATTTAGAGGTCAATTTGAAGCTCGTCTTAAGAGAGTTATTAAGGAAGCAATCGAAGCAGGTAATATTATTCTTGTAATTGATGAAGTTCATATGATTGTTGGAGTTGGTGATTCTGAAGGATCAACAAATGCTGCTAATATCTTGAAGCCAGCGTTGGCGAGAGGTGAGCTTAGAATTCTTGGAGCTACTACAACAAAGGAATATCGTAAGATTGAGAAAGATTCTGCGCTTGAAAGACGTTTCCAGAAGGTGATTGTAAACGAACCAAGTGAAGAAACAACTATAGATATACTCAAGGGTGTTCGTGAATATTATGAGAAACACCATAATGTCACATATTCTGATGAAGTGATTGAGTTTGCTGTTAAGGCATCTAAGAGATATATTATGGATAGATTCCTTCCGGATAAGGCAATTGATCTTATTGATGAGGCTGGTTCTTCTATAAATCTTGGAAATACAAAGCTTGTTAAGCTTAATACTGCCATTAAGGAGAAAGAAGTTATCCAGGTTTTGTATGATCAGCTAAGTGATTCTCTTGCTAATAATTCAATACCAGAAGAAGAACTTCCTACAGCGTATGAGGAATTAGCTAATACTAAATCTGATTTGGATAAGCTAGCAGAAGAGATAGAAATTCTTAAGTCTGAGACGATGCCAGTACCAGTATCTGTTGAGGATATTGCTAAGGTTATCGAGATGTGGACAGGAATACCTCTTAAGTCTATTTCGGAGACTGAGACACAGAAGCTTGTTAATCTTGAAGCTAGGCTTCATGAGCGTGTGATTGGACAAGATAAGGCTGTAAATGCAGTTTCTAGATGTGTTCGCCGTAACAGATCAGGATTTGCGAAGAAGCACAAGCCAGCATCCTTTATTTTTGTTGGTCCTACTGGTGTAGGTAAGACTGAACTTGTAAAAGCACTTGCACAAGCAATGTTTGATACAGAGGATTCTCTTATAAGAGTTGATATGTCTGAATATATGGAGGCTCATTCCGTATCTAAGCTAATAGGTTCTCCTCCAGGTTATGTAGGACATGATGATGCTGGTCAGCTAACAGAGCAGGTTCGTCGTAAGCCTTATTCTGTAATTCTTTTCGACGAGATAGAGAAGGCGCATCCAGATATCTTTAATTTGTTGTTGCAGCTTCTTGATGAAGGTCGACTTACTGATAGTCATGGAGTTAAGGTTAACTTCGAGAATACAATCATAATTATGACATCTAATGCTGGTAGCTCACTTAAGGCAAGTACAATTGGATTTACTAACGATACCAAGGAGGCTCTTGAAGCTTCTGTTGAGACTGCCCTTAAGACTACATTCAGACCAGAATTCCTTAATAGAATCGACGAGGTTGTTATCTTCTCTGAGCTTAACAAGGATGAGATTAGACAGATTGTTAATATCATGATTAAGGAAGTATTTGCTTCCCTTAAGGAGAAGGGGATTAGTGCTACTATTTCAGATAGTGCTTGTGATGAGCTTGCAAAGCTAGGCTACGATCCAAAGTTTGGTGCGAGACCTCTTCGTAAGACAATTAGAGCGAAGATTGAAGATAAGCTTACAGATATCTATCTTGAAGGCAAGCTAGACAACGTTAAGATGCTCAATATTGATTTTAACGGAACTGACTTCGTATTCGATTTGATTACAGGAGAAGAGAATGTTGTCGTAGCACCTAAGTCTAAGGGGAAGAAGAATGTTTGATATTAGACCAATTATTCACTCAGCAATTTATGTAGAAGTTGGTGGGAAAAGTCTATATTTTGATCCTTTCCATTTGACTGATTCGAAGTCTAAGCTATCTATGGCTTTAGATTCAGCTGATATTGTTCTAATTACTCACGATCATTATGATCATTTCTCTCCTCTTGATATAAAGCTAATAATAAAAGAAGACACAAAGATTGTTATGCCTTCTTCTATGAAAGCTATCTATGAGGATTCTATAATTAATGAGCTAATTGATTCTTCTAATGTATTCTATGTAAATCCTAATGATGGTATTCAGATTGGTGACATATCTATTCTTGCTGTGCCATCTTATAATGTCGGTAAAACTTTCCATATTAGCGATAAGAAATATGTTGGATATATTGTTTCTTGTAATGGTGAAAGCATTTATGTTGCTGGTGATACTGATATTAATGATGACAACATTAATATCAAATGTGATATTGCACTACTACCTGTAGGCGGTACTTATACTATGAATTCTACAGAAGCAGCTAAACTAGCTAATACCATTCGACCAAAGATAGTTTATGCTACTCATTATGGTGATATTGTAGGTGTATCAGGTGCAGATGGTGATGGTGAAGCATTTAAGAAACTTGTTGATAAGGATATAGAAGTTATTCTTCCGTATTAATCTGTATGAGTAAGCCAAATAAGAAAAGAATCATAATTACGATAATTGTAACCATAATTCTAATAGTTTTATTAGTAGTCGCTTATATTGGTAATAATTGGCTAGAAGTAACAGATTATTCAATAGATAATGAAGATATACCTGATAATTTCGACGGATATGTTATTGCTCAAATATCTGACCTTCATAATGCCTCATTATTAGGTGATAATAGTAATATCATTGAAGCCTTAGAAGAAAGAAATCCTAATATTATTGTATTAACAGGAGATATTGTATCTAGTTATGGTTTTGATATTGAGCCAGTCGCTGATTTACTTGATGAGATTAATGACATGGCTAATATCTTCTATGTTAGCGGAAATCATGAAGCTAGATTGTCTGATAATGAATATCAAGAACTCGTAACTCTTCTTGAAGAATATGGTGTATATATTCTTGATAATAGTACAATTAGTATTGTTGATCATGATTCTCATATTACTATTTCAGGTATATCTGACCAAGGATTTGCAGCTCCAAATTGGAATTGTTTCTCTAATGCGTTGCATGAAGAAGATTTCAATATTTTCTTGGCACATCGTCCAAGTGATTTTGATGAATATTCTCTATATGATTTTGATTTAATTCTATCTGGACATGCGCATGGTGGGCAAATAGTAATCCCATTCTTAGGTGGAATGTTTACACCAGATGAGGGCTTTTTCCCAGAGTATGACGCTGGAATTTATAATCAGAATGATTCTACTATGATAATAAGTAGAGGAATTGGAAATAGCATATTCCCATTTAGAATAAATAATCGACCTGAATTAGTGTTTGTTGAACTTAATTCATTGTAATGAGCCTATATTTAACCTCAAAATTATGGGTCTATTCTATTTGTAAATGCTATAATATATGAGTAAATATCTGATTAGGAGGAAATACAATGAAATTTTATATTTGTAAGCATTGTGGAAATGTAATCCACTTCATGAATGAATCAGGTGTAAGTGTTGTTTGTTGTGGTGAAAAGATGGAAGAACTAATTCCTGGCACAACAGATGCAGTCGTTGAGAAGCACGTACCAGCTGTTACTGTTGATGGTAACAAGATCAAGGTTTGTGTTGGCTCTGTTCTCCATCCAATGACTCCTGAGCACTATATTACTTGGATCTTGATTGAGACAAACAAGGGTTGCCATATGGCTAAGCTTAGTCCAAATGATATGCCATGTGCAGAATTTGTTCTGGCTGATGGCGAAGAATACATTGCTGCTTATGAGTATTGTAATCTTCACGGATTATGGAAGGCATAAGTCAATAAATTTACTAAATACTAATTAATATAGGCTTCCTGTTAAGGGAAGTAGCCGTAAAGAAGTAAATCCAGAGAAGAATGTAATCTTCTCTGGATTTTATTTATATTCAGTTAGACAAATTGGAATTTGGCGAACTGCTCGATATTTGAAGATTACACTGTAATTGTT
>CALEFT010000042.1 GCA_937876985.1 uncultured Clostridia bacterium
CAACAAATCTGTCAACAGATTGACCCGTTTTTGTTGACAAAACTGTTGACGGAGCAACAACGTCTATAATTGTTAATTTGCTTAGCGAATTATGTCTAACAAAAAACGAGAAGAGCGTAAAAATCTGACATTTCACTTAAGTGCAATAAATGCTACAATCAAGGATGCTTTGATTAACTGATATTGATGCTTGATTGTAAGCGAATCGGCGTAGTAAATAGAATGGCGGAATAGGAGAACTCTTATGACAAGATTGTTTGTTAGTGAGAATTTGCGAAATAGTAACAATTACACACTTACAGATGACAATGCGCATTATGTTGGACAGGTTCTTAGGATGAGGACCGGTGAAAGCCTTGTGATTGTCGATGGGAATGGATTGGAATATGTTTCCGAAGTTTGTTCGATTGATAAGAAAGAGGTCTCGTTGAAGCTTGGGGTGGCGCAAGTTAATATAAGTGAGCCACCATATGAGGTTACGCTTTATCAGGCGGTTTCTAAGGGCGAACGCATGGATTTGACTATACAAAAGTGCGTGGAACTCGGTGTTACGAGAATTGTGCCAGTGATGTCGAATAGATGCATCGTGAAGATGGATAAGAAAAATGATGGCAAAATTGCTAGGTGGCAGAAGATTGCACTTGAAGCGGCTAGGCAGTCTGGTAGAGGAATTGTGCCTGAGGTGTGTGATGTGATGCTTTTCGAGGAGGCCATCGAAGAAGTAAAGAGAGACGGGTTCGATTTGGCGCTGATTCCTTGGGAGGAAGAAAAGGATAAGGGCATCAAGGAAGCGATTGCGAAGGTAAGAGGCGAAGTGCAAGGCGGAAGGCGTGCGAGGATTGCTGTTTTTGTTGGGCCAGAGGGCGGATTCGAGAGCGAAGAGTGCCAAATGGCTGGTAGGCAGGGCATTGTTCCGGTGACGCTGGGGCCGAGGATTTTGAGGACGGAAACGGCAGGCGCGGCGGTGCTCGCAATGTTCATTTACGAGATGGAATTGTGATGATATAATACACAGATGCTTATTAATAATATAAATAAGGAGAACGATTATGAGATTTGCAGCGCAGAAGGGTACTAGAGACATTTTGCCTGAGGATATTTACAAGTGGCACAAGCTTGAGAGGCTTTATAGCGATGTTTGTCATAGGTATGGATATGAGGAGATTCGTATTCCTACTTTTGAGCAGACGGATTTGTTCCAAAGAGGAGTTGGTGATACTACGGATGTAGTGCAGAAGGAGATGTACACCTTTGATGACAAGGGTGGCCGTTCGATTACGCTTCGTCCTGAGGGAACTGCGGGCGTGGTTCGTAGCTTTATTGAGAATGGAATGGGTTCGCTTCCAAGTCCTGTTAGAATGTTCTATAACATTACTGCTTTTAGATATGAGAATGTGCAGAAGGGAAGACTTAGAGAGTTCCATCAGTTTGGATTGGAGGCTTTTGGTTCTGAGGGACCAGAGATTGATGCAGAGATTATTTCTACTGTGAAGCTTTTCTTCGATGAGATTGGACTATCTAAGACTAAGCTTTGCATCAATTCGATTGGTTGCCCAAGCTGCCGTTCTAAGTACAATGAGGTGCTTAAGGATTATTTCCGTCCACATATCGATAAGCTTTGTGAGGATTGCCGTTCAAGATTTGAGAAGAATCCTCTTCGTATGATTGATTGTAAGGTGGAGTCCTGCGGCGCAATTGCTAAGGATGCTCCAAGACTAATCGACTACTTGTGTGATGAGTGTGACGAGCACTTTGCTAAGCTCAAGGCAAACCTTGATTTGCTTGGAATTTCTTATGAGATTGATTCTGGAATTGTTCGTGGTCTTGACTATTACACAAGAACAGTATTCGAGTTTAAGTCTGAGAATGTTGGTACTCAGGGTACTATCTGTGGTGGTGGTCGTTACGACGGCCTCGTTGAAGAAATCGGTGGTCAACATGTTCCTGGAATCGGTTATGCAATGGGTGTCGAGCGTTTGCTAATGGAGTGCGAGGCTCAGGGCATTGAGTTTGGTAATCCGAATAATGTGCTAGTTTATTTCGCAGCGATGTCGGATAGTGCAAAGGCTCTTGTAAGTAAGCTCGTATTTGACCTTCGTAAGGCTGGAATCGGTGCAGAGCAGGACCTCATGAATAGAAGCTTCAGGGCACAGATGAAGTATGCTGGCAAGGCGAAGATTCCTTACTTGGTTGTTATCGGCGACGACGAAGTTAGCTCTGGACAAATCAAGGTTAAGCGCATGGAAGACGGCGTCGAGGAGCAGATAGGAATTGACAATTTGATTTCTTATATGAAGGCGCTCTAAGCCTTTTCGAAAAGGGGCAGGCTCGCCCTTTACAAAAAAATATTATTTTCGCGTGATAGGCGCGGTGAAGAGGAGATAAAAATGGCAGATTCAATTATTGGATTAAAGAGAAGTTTTATGTGTACTGAGGTTAGCGAGGCTAACGTTGGACAGAAGGTTACACTTATGGGTTGGTGCCACAAGTGCAGAGACCTTGGTGGACTAACATTTATTACGCTTCGTGATAGAACTGGAGAGATTCAGCTCATGATTGACCCAGATAGTGATGAGGCGCTTAAGGCGAAGGCTGCTTCTGTTCGCAGTGAGTACGTTCTCGCAGCTACTGGTCTAGTTCAGCTTAGATCCGCTCCAAACCCAAAGATGAAGACAGGTACAATTGAGGTGCTTGTTGAGGATTTGAGAATTATTTCTGAGGCAAATACAACTCCTTTCTACATTGAGGAGAACGACAATGCTAATGAGGCACTAAGACTTAAGTACAGATACCTAGATCTTCGCCGCCCAAATATGCAGCGTAATCTTATGCTTAGACACAGAATTGCAAAGTGTGCTCGTGACTACTATGATGAGCAGGGCTTTGTTGAGATTGAGACTCCAATTCTTGGAAAGAGTACACCGGAGGGAGCTAGAGATTATCTCGTGCCAAGCCGAATTAAGAATGGTTCCTTCTTCGCACTTCCACAGTCTCCACAGCTTTATAAGCAGCTTTTGATGCTTGCTGGTTACGACAGATATATGCAGATTGCAAAGTGCTTCAGAGATGAGGACCTTCGTGCAGATCGTCAGCCAGAGTTTACTCAGATTGACCTCGAGATGAGCTTCGTTGATTGCGACGACGTAATGAACATGACAGAGGGCTTCTTAGTTAAGGTTTTCAAGGAGGCACTTGGCTACGAGATTAAGACTCCAATTAGAAGAATTCCTTACGTAGAGGCAATGGAGAAGTACGGTTCCGACAAGCCAGACCTTAGATTTGGCATGGAACTTAACAATATTTCAGAAGTAGTAAAGGACATCGATTTCGTAGTATTTAAGGGCGCCCTCGAAAATGGCGGCAGCGTTCGCGCAATCACAATTCCAGGTGGATCAAAGTTCTCACGTAAGGAAATCGATGCACTTGGTGAGGTATGTAAGACATATCATGCGAAGGGAATGGCTTGGATTGTTCCATCTAGCGAGCCACGTGGTTCCTTCTTGAAGTTCTTAAAGCCAGAGGATATCGAAGCAATTAAGACAGCAATGAATGCTAATGGCGAGGACCTTATTTGTATCGTAGCAGACAAGGATGAGGTTACTTTCTCTGCTCTTGGTGCACTTAGAATTGAGGCAGCAAATAAGCTTGGCCTTATCGATGAGGATGCATTTGAGTTCTGCTGGGTTACAGAGTTCCCAATGTTTGAATATTCTGAGGAAGAGGGTCGCTTTATGGCTAAGCACCATCCATTTACAATGCCAATGGATGAGGATATTGAGTTCCTTGAGTCTGATAAGGGCAAGGTTCGTTCTAAGGCATACGACATTGTATTGAATGGTTGCGAGCTTGGTGGTGGTTCTATCCGTATCCACAATAGAGACCTACAGATGAGAGTGTTTAAGGCTCTTGGATTTACAGAAGAGAAGGCACAGGAGCAGTTTGGCTTCTTGTTAGATGCATTCACATTCGGTGTGCCTCCACATGGTGGACTTGCATATGGACTTGATCGTATGGTAATGCTCATGGCTAAGTGTGCAAGCATTCGTGAAGTAATTGCATTCCCTAAGGTACAGAACTCTTCTGATCTTATGACTGAGGCTCCAGCACCAGTAGAGCAAAAGCAGCTCGACGACTTAGGAATTCTTGTAGCAGAGATAAAGGAAGAAGTTTCGGAGGAATAATAGATGAAGCAAAACTTACCAACTCCAAGCCAAGACAATTATGTAAATGAAGAGATTTCGCTTAATGAGCTTAATGAGCTTAGCGAGATAAGCAAGTCAAGCAATACAGATATGCCAAAAGAGAAAAAGGATGATGTAAATAGCGAGGAAGTCGAGAAGCAAGTTCGTAAGAAGATACTTTTCGAAGTCCTAGACTGGGTGAAATCTATTGTCTTTGGTGTAGTAATTGGTGTTTTGGTAGTGGTTTTTGTAATCCAAAGAAGCAATGTGTTTGGCGATTCGATGATGCCGACATTAAATAGCGGAGATGTGATTTTTGCGGAGAAGATTTCTACTTATTTCGCGAACTATTCTAGAGGCGATATCGTAATTCTTGATGGTAGCGGTATGGAAGGCTATAACCGTGAGGAATTCCTCGTAAAGAGAATTATCGGACTTCCAGGAGATACAATCCGAATTCAAGATGGATGCGTATATCTTCGCGAGAGTGGTCAGACAGAGTTTGTTATGCTTAATGAGCTTTACCTTCAGGAGGGCACAAGCACGACAATGAACGGAGTAGGAATTAGCCGCGGTTATGACGAGATTACTCTTGGAGACAACGAGTATTATTGTATGGGTGATAACAGAATGGTAAGTAACGATAGTCGTAATCTAGGTCCATTTACTGAGGATAGAATCCGCGGCGTCGCAGTTATTTTGGTATATCCATTTAGTTCATTCGGATTACTCTAATTTAGAATTTGTTTCTAGCTATATTCGCCTATAACTAATGTAGTTAACAGATAATTGTGATTAATATTGTGATTGATAAAGAAAGTATTACTAAGTAAGGAAAAAAACAAGACATGGACAGGCAAGATTATATTCGTAATTTTTGCATTATTGCACATATCGACCATGGTAAGTCTACTTTGGCTGACCGCTTGATTGAGCATACTGGTGTAAAAGAGAAGCGAGAGATGCAGTCTCAGATTCTCGACAATATGGCAATCGAGCGTGAGCGTGGAATTACTATCAAGGCACAGGCTACGAGAATGGAGTACAAGGCTAAGGACGGCAACACATATAAGCTTAACCTTATCGACACTCCGGGACACGTAGACTTCAACTACGAGGTTTCTCGTTCTCTTGCTGCATGTGACGGCGCAGTTCTTATCGTTGACGCAGCTCAAGGCGTAGAGGCGCAAACACTTGCAAATGTGTATCTCGCAGTAGACGCTGACCTTGAGGTTTTGCCAGTAATCAACAAGATTGATTTGCCATCTGCTCAGCCAGAGGTCGTTCGTCAGGAGATTGAGGATGTAATCGGAATCGATGCATCTTATGCTCCTCTAATTTCTGCCAAAAACGACATCGGCATCGACGAGGTTCTTGAATCTATTATCGAATATCTTCCTGCTCCACATGGCAAAGAGGATGTTCCGCTTCGTGCGCTTATCTTTGACTCTAAGTACGACCCATATAAGGGCGTTATCGTTTCTTGCAGAATTAACGAGGGCAACGTAAGCCTTGGCGACAAGATAAAGATGATGCATACGGGCAAGGAGTTCGTTGTTACTGAACTTGGCTTTTTCGCGCCGGGCGAGTACATTCCTGCGAAGACTTTGCAGGCAGGCGAGGTAGGCTACATCTGCGCTTCTATCAAGAATGTGCGTGACACAGCTCCAGGCGACACAATCACTCTAAGCGACAACCCTGCGACAGAGCCTCTTATGGGCTATAAGAGTATTCAGCAGATGGTATTCTGTGGCATTTACCCAGTAGATGGCGCTAAGTACGGAGACCTCCGCGACGCTCTCGAAAAGCTTCGCTTAAACGACGCAGCACTTTCCTTCGAGGCAGAAACTTCGGCAGCTCTTGGCTTTGGTTTCCGCTGTGGCTTCTTAGGACTATTACACTATGAGGTTATTCAGGAAAGACTAGAAAGAGAGTTCAATCTTGACCTCATTTCTACTGCTCCATCGGTTATTTACAATGTATATAAGATGGACGGAACGATGGTTCGCATGGACAACCCAACAAATATGCCAGACCCATCCGAGATCGATTATATCGAAGAGCCAATGGTAAAGTGTACTATCATGATGCCAAAGGAATATGTTGGAAACATCATGGAGCTTTGTCAGGATAGACGTGGCGTTTATACAGACATGACTTACATGGATGACGTTCGTGTAATGCTACATTATAGAATGCCACTTAATGAGATTATCTATGACTTTTTCGACTGCCTAAAGTCTCGCACAAGAGGCTACGCTTCTTTGGACTATGAGATGGACGGCTATGAGAGAAGCTCTCTAGTTAAGCTAGACATTCTTCTCAACGGCGACCCAGTTGACGCGCTAAGCTTCATCGTCCACAAGGACAAGGCCTACGCACGTGGTCGTAAGATGGCAGAAAAGCTCAAGGAAAACATCCCAAGACAGCAGTTCGAGGTACCAATCCAGGCATGCATCGGAGGCAAGGTAATCGCTAGAGAGACTATCCGTGCATATCGTAAGGACGTTATCGCGAAGTGCTACGGTGGTGATATCACACGTAAGAAGAAGCTCCTCGAGAAGCAGAAGGAAGGTAAGAAGAGGATGCGTCAGGTAGGATCTGTCGAGGTTCCACAAGAGGCCTTCATGTCAGTCTTGAAGCTCGAAGAAAACTAATTAGTTAGGGAGTAATATATGGAAATTCTTTTATATATAGTAGTTCTTGTTGCAAGCTTTTTCTTCTTGATTAAGGGAGCAGATTTTTTGGTGGATAACGCATCTTACATTGCTAAGGCAATGCGTATCCCGGCAGTAATTATCGGACTTACAATAGTAGCTTTTGGAACTAGTGCACCAGAAGCAGGAGTAAGCATTGTATCATCAATGTCTGGAGATAATGCACTTGCAATTTCTAATGTAGTAGGTTCTAATCTCTTCAACATGTTAGTTGTAGTCGGATGCTGTGCTCTTATCCGTAATGTATCCGTTGACAAGGATATAAAGCATAGAGATATGCCAATCTGTCTTGGCGTTACTTTGTTGTTATTCATTTTTGTAATGAATTTAATTCTTTCTAGAATAGAGGGTGTATTCCTCTTTATTTTTATTATTGGCTATGTAGTAATGTTGGTTTCTGTAGCTCTTAAAGAAATCAAAGAAGCCGAGCAGCATCCTGATGACGAAGTTGAAAAAATGGTAGTATACCCAAAATTCCGTATTTTCTTAAGCTTCATCGGAGTTGTTCTAGGTGTGTTTGTAATATATCTAGCGTCCGAGGGAGTAGTGCTTTCAGCGAAGTTTTTTGCGAAGCTATTAGGCGTATCTGATACAGTAATTGGACTGACTATAGTTGCTTTTGGTACATCACTTCCAGAATTAGTGACTTCTGTTGTCGCCTCTCGAAAAGGCGAGAACGCCATCGCACTCGGCAATATTGTCGGTTCCAATCTGTTCAATTTGCTGTTTGTTCTTGGCATTGCTTCAACAATTTCCCCGATATCAATTGCTACAGAAAACTTAATCGATGTAGGCGTTTGTCTATTAGCTACAATCATTTTCTTTATATTGATATTCAAAAATAATGAGTTGAAGCGCCGTCATGGAATCTTTATGCTAATGCTTTATGCTTCCTATATGGCATATATTTTAATTCGCTAACCATAGGCCAGAAATATGATACAAATAGAAAACGGCACTTTCGGGTGCCGTTTTATTGTTCGATAAATAGTATTAAATGTGCCTTCTAATGTGATTTGGTAGACAGTTTATCGTTTTTTGAAAAACAAGATATACTGTGCAACAGCATTTCCAACACAAAGAACTAATACGAAACAAGAGAGCCCTAGCTGAATATTATTCGTACTGTTTAATAGTCCCATTAGCGAGCAAAATGCGGATATTGTAAAACCAATTGCGGACACTAGATGAAGTTGCTTCTTTCTGGAAAACAAATCATCTGTTTCTTTTGTCGCAGTCAAAACAGCAGGAATGTCGTCGTCACTTTCGTAGTCATCATTTAGAAGATAATCCGTCGTGACATTGAATAGCTTGCTAATCTGTAAAATGTTCTGTGCATCTGGTAGTGCTGTTCCGTTTTCCCAACGGCTGATTGCTTGACGAGAAATGTTTAGTTTTTCTGCAAAGTCTTCCTGTGACCATCCATTAGCTTTCCGATGTTTAATTATTTTGTCTGGTAATTTCATAATGAAAACCTCCTAGTAGTGATGAATTCATTGTAGATACTAGCCTTTGAGAACACCACCACATCAACTTTACAAATCCGCAACATGACTTTACACAGTAGAAAATTCAAGTTGCTTAAACAATTCCATGATTATTATATGCTATACCAAGTGATTTTTTGCAATTAAAAACTCCGATGAATTCACATCGGAGCTTTGATGGTGCGGATGACAGGACTTGAACCTGCACGATCGCTCACTGGAACCTAAATCCAGCGTGTCTGCCAATTTCACCACATCCGCATAGGTCTTGTAAAATCGACTTAGGAATTATAGCACGACATTTTCGAAAATGCACGACTTTTTTATAAGAAAAGCAGAATTAAACGATAATTCGGCAAAACATAGTATTGTGTGGTGGTTGGAGCGAAGGCTTTTCGAGAAGGGAGAAGAAAAAAATGCTAGAATTCAAATATTAACCATTTCTTTAACTTTGTTTGGCTCTATATTTATTTGTTAAAAGGATAATGGCACCGTACAAAGGAAAAGACTTTTACAGGGAGGATTTATTGTGAAAAGATTTTTATCAAAGACACTTTCACTAGTTCTTATCATCGCGATGTTCGGCATGCTCACTTGCGGATGCGATTCTGACTTCTTCTCAAACTTCGATTTGAAGTGGTCAGAAGAGTACTACGGCAAGGAAGATGAGGACGAGGAAGAAGAGGAAGAAGACGAGGATGAGGATTCTGACGAAGACGCTGAGGCCGACGAGACAGAAGGCGAAGGCGATTCAAACGATTCCGACGCAGACGCTGATGCAGATGCAGATGAAGACGCTGATGCTGATGCGAACACAGGTTCAAATGTGAGTCTAACAACACTTACATACCCAACAACACCATACTCACATGACGAGATTCATCCACAGATGGCTCCAGGTAGCATTTCTGGACAGGAGGCAGTTGACATTCTTAACAGAATCGAGCTTGAGGTAATCCAGGAGAATTTGACTTCATACCTTGATGTAGAGCTCTTGTTCGAGGACCCTTCAGCATACGGCCTAGACAACATCGAGCCAACTTGGGGAGAGGTTTTGTTCGACGATAGCGAGCTTGCTGAGTCTGTTGAGCAGTACGACTTGTGGCTAGACGAGCTTTATCAGATTGATTACGAATCCTTAACTGAGGACGACAGAATCTTCTACGAAAAGCTAGTTTACGACCTAGAACTCGACAAGTACATTTCTAGTTACACAGCATTTAACTATATGCTTCCAGTGTTTAACTCTTTGACAGGTATTCAGTGCGAGATTCTATTCTTATTAGAAGTATTCTCATTCGATACAGTTGAAGATGCAGAAAACTATATCGCAATGGTTACAGATGTGGAAAGGTATTTCCAGGACATCTGTGTTTATGAGGAGCAAAGAGCAGCATACGGCTATGGTTCTCCAGATACAGCATATGAAGCAGTTGCTGAGTCTTTTGATGCTCTATATTCTCAGGTAGACGATTGCTTCTTGTATGCTTCCTTCGAGGAGAGACTTAATAATATCGATGGTCTAGATGACGCTACAAGACAAAGACTTATTGACGAGCACAATGTAGCAATGCACGACCACATGTTCCCAGTATTCGAGGAGTGTGCAGAAAGAATTAGAGCACTTGAGGGTAGCTGTGTAAACGAGGGTGGTCTATGTAACTACGAAGGTGGACAGCAGCTATATGCAGCATATTTTGCAACAAGATCTAACTCTGAGGATTCTATCGAGGATGCGATTGTTGCACTAGATAGCTATATTGAGTACTTGTACAACACAGAGATGCAGGTAGTTATGCAGGCATCCTCTAATCCAGACTTTATTGATGAGTACATGAATACAGATGCTACAATGGGTGATGTTATTGCTAATCTTGATTATCTCGAGACAGTAATCTATGAGGATTTCCCAGCAATTCCAGAGCATTCCTATGACACAATGAATGTTCCAGAAGCTATGCAGGACAACTTCAGTCCAGCTGCATATCTTGGTTACCACCTTGATACATATGATTCTAACTTGATTATGGTAAACGAGGCATCAATTACAACAAACTTCGGAACAACTTGTGCACACGAAGGATATCCAGGACATATGTATCAGTCCGTATATACACGCGGTGCTACAAATCACCCATATATGTTCTTGTTTACATCCACTGGTTATGCAGAGGGCTGGGCACAGTATGTTGAGTGCTTCTCATATAGATATTTCGATGTTTCTGACGACATGGCAACAATTCTTTCATGCGAGGCATATCTAAATACAGTTCTAATGGCAAGAATTGACATTGGAATGCACTACGAAGGATGGAGTGTACAAGACGCAGTAGATTATCTATCAACTACACTTGGTGCTATCAGCGAGGAAGCTGTTCAGCAGATGTTCGATATGTTTATTGAAATTCCAACATATGCAATTCCATACGGATATGGTTTATGCAGCATCGTTCAGGTATTTAATAACGTATCAGCACAGTATCCAGACCTTACAAACGTAGAAATGTTTGATGCATATCTTGGTGCACTTACAGGTACATATGAGCAGATTGAAGAATCTATCTATCGTACACTTGGCTAATAAGTGTAAATCCAGATAATAGATAAGTAATAATCAGAACCGACTTAAGATTATTTGAGTCGGTTCTTTTTGTTAGTTAGTTATTTCGCAGTTTGCATATCGGCCTTAAAAAACGACCGAGGTAAACTCGTCTTATCTCAAGTGGATACAGGACTACGACATTACAAGGCACTTGATTAGAGAGTTTCCTACGATAGACATATATAATGACTATAAGAAGTATTGCGTCGAGAATAGGTTATACGGTATGGATAGAAAGAAGTTCTTTGCCGTTTTAGAAGAAGATTTTAGTTTGATGGAGAGTAACCAATAACCATTACAGAGGTCGAGGAGTTTATAAGCTCCTCGATTTTTTTATACCTTAACGTGCCATTGACACGAAGTCTCGCCATTTCTATAATTATTTGTAAAAATATGTAAAAACGAGGATATATGAAAAGGAATAAGGATGTTTTTTTGATTGAACTGGATAAAGCGATATTGCTCGGTCTTTTTAAAGCCTTTTGCGAAAAATATAATTCTACTGATAAAAAGGTAAAATTACGAAACATTATGTATTACTCATCTAACCATTTGTTGACAATACAAAATTTATTCAAAAGTGAATTAGAAGAATCGTTAGAGGAAGCCGAAGCGAAAAAGATGGACGAGTTGGTAAATGCTTTTCTGAATAAATCTACTCATAGGAAAAACATACCTGATTCAAAGAAAAAAAGCCTGTTATCGCAACAAGACTACAAGTGTGCTATTTGTAATTCGACTATTGATATTCACACTGCCGACGCCGACCATATTGTTCCTTTCAAATATGTTGGTGACGAGCTCGACAATAATTTACAAATGCTTTGTTCTCATTGTAATAAAACAAAGAACGCAAGTATCGATTATCAAATTAGATATTGGCTTAAATTAGTTAAGGAGGCGACAAGATGAAAAAGATATATTTATTAAAAGCTAGACAACATAATTCAGAGCATTATGTCGGTGTCGTTAGTGCTAGAGATCTAGTTAAGTTGGCTACTAGAGTCGAGGTAGAAACAGAACAAGAGGCACAGAGACCAATAAAAAAGAAGAGACTAAATGAAATAGCAGAATTCATTAATAACGAGGGTACGATTTCTACATCTGTAGTTATTGGTACGAGTGGCGACAAAATTAAAGTATATAAAGAAGATAATTCTAATGAATTATTCTATATTGAGTTTCCAGAAACTGAAGCCGAATTTGAACAATATAAAAATACAATTGATATTATGGATGGACAACATAGATTATTTTCCTTTTTGCCCGAATATTGTCGTTTAGCTGAGCCTGTCGATTTTGAGATAGCATTTCAGATGTATGTTACTCCGACCATGAAAGAAAGACGCCTAATATTCAAAAACACAAATGAAAAGCAAGAAAAAGTAACTCCAAATCTCCTAATGTGGTTCAGATCAAGACTTCATTTGTTAACTGGAAAAGAAGCAGCATATCATCCAGTTGTGGAGCTTTTAAGTTCGGAAAATTGTTCTCCATTAAGAGGACGTATTATCATGGGTGCCGAGAATATTACAGGCGGACTAAAGGCTCAACAAATTATTAATATTCTTGATAAAACCGATATCCAAAATATATGTGGTGAACCGCTTGACGAGTATAAAATGCTTTCTTTAATTTCTGAATACTTGGCTGGATGGGAAAAGGCGGTCGGAGCAAAAATCGCGGATAGAGATAAGAGATATCCCCCTTTCTCAAAAATAGCCGGTTTAAAATTTATGTTATATATGCTCCCAACGTTTTACAGACAAGCAAAAAATGACAAAGCAAAACTAACTAAAGAATATGTATCTAATAAAATTAATGTTCTATTTAGCACAGATGGTTTTGAACCAAAAGACTTATTCGATCCTTCTAGTAAACTAGTCGAGAACATAGGTAGCAATCCTTTTTCAGACGAAACTACTATAACTAAATTAGCGAAGGACTGGTCGGCAAAACTCGAAAATATCTCTTCTGATGATTTCGACCCTCTAGCATAATCTATGGGGGGATAATACAAACAAATTTTTCACTAGGAGGTCCTTATGAAGAAGTTAATATCTATATTTCTAGTAGCTACAATGCTCATCTCTCTTGCTTCCTGCTCACAAAGCACCGAAGTAACTACAACACTCGAAACAACTACAGTTCCGACTACTACGACGACAGAAGCAACAATTACAACCACCCAAGAAACTACCGAAGATCCTAATATGATACATGAGTATGACGAATTACCAGTTGAGTGGAACGAGGAGATTAGGGTCGAGTATTGTAATTGGAGAAATGAAGAATGCTCAATATGGCTTGTTCAGGATTATGGGTATGCTTCATATCTTGAAACAATGGATTACGATAGCAATAATTTTGCGCTTAATCACTTCTTAATATCCAATGGCTATTCCGACGAATTTGGGTTTTACGACATTTTTTCTTATGAGATATCCACAGGAGATTATTATAATCGACAACAATATCTCGAGGATGGCGAAACTGTTATTTGGAACTGGGAACATTTTCAAAATAATCCATATGCAAGAGCTCATAGTTTCGAGGAATTAGAAGAAAATTATAGTATAATTCTCGAATATGGCATTAATGGCAGACCTTCTCTATATATTCCGATTTTCGATAGTGCGGTACTTATGAATATTCTGCGATTATATGGAATTACATTAGGATCATATATTTCATTTGAGTATGATGATTCTTCCTATGAAGAACGTGGTAGAATATTATACGATCCTGAGGATGAGAGCGAAATTATATCAGATGAAGAACGTGAAGAATTTGTCATGTGGGCAATGGCGACAGGTTATGATGATAGAGAAAGCATGAATGATTGGAGGTTCAGTGTTACATTACGATCTTACAATTATTATACATACTGCTTATCCACTGGACGACCAAGTTTACAAGGAAGGCCATTTACATATAGCCAAGAAGCCTGTGATACATATAATGAATTATTAGAAGAGAACGGATACGTGTATCGATTCGGAGAGCAAATTACTTGGGCTCAAATCGGATATCAAGAATCCATCGAAAGAGGCTTAAACGCCGAATACAATCGCGAACTAGACCAATACTCCATCGATGGAGTAGTTCAAACATACGAAGACTACTGTAGCAATTTCTTTAACGAAGAAGCCTACGCGAACGAAATAGTCATCGCAAACGAATGTCTAGAGAATACAGTTATGTATCCTCACGGACCAGTTGTTATTAACGAAGATAGAATTAATGAAATTCTCGAAGATTAACCATAAAAAATACGGGGAGCTATTAAACTCCCCGTATTTTTATTTAAACCTTCTTAGTATACGTTAAACAAATCCAACCAGCTCCAGAGCATACATTAACGCGCTAACAGTTACCTTAACTAGAAACTTCTTAGAAGGTAATGAATAAAGCTCCCAAACGTTCCTAAATCGCGCACCCTCCGGCTTTATCTTCCAATTCAAGACCTCGATAATAGTGATACTCTTTTGGGATGTCCGCTTTTGTTGACTAAACTGTTGACTGAAGTGTTTATGCCTTATTATTAAAGTTCCTAATAAACCAAATCCCATATTAAACGTGAAGATTTGATACTGTCTATCATTCCTTCAATCAAAGAGGTCCATCTACCAAATAAGAATATATTGCACTTTACAACGTTTAGTTTTATAATCACGTTCGAAGACAGCCGAAGTGTTGTAGTTATGTAGTTCGCCCGCGCACCTATGGGCAGAAGGACTTCGGTGTTGAATTCAAGAAGGTGCTAGAGTGATTTGTATATTTGTTCGTTTTTGAAGCGGATTTTTGATATATCCCTCTCTAGGCTTTTGCTTATATGTCTAGAGAGGTTTTTATTTGCTCAAGTCAAGATTTGAGTATCAATACATAAAGCCTCTAGGACTAGAAATGATGCTGGTCTGTTGGTGACTTGAAGTTGCCACACAGAGTTGCGACATTTTTTATGTAAGGAGGACGTTTATGTTAGTTAAAGTTTTAATGATGATTTTGTTCTTCGTTAGCGTTGTTGTCGTAGGCGTGGTGTGCCGCAAAAAAGCGACAGACGTTAACGGATTCGTACTTGGAGGTCGTAATGTAGGACCATGGCTTACTGCTTTTGCCTATGGTACTAGTTATTTCTCCGCAGTTATTTTTGTAGGTTATGCTGGTCAGTTCGGCTGGAAATTTGGTATTGCTTCTACATGGATTGGTATCGGAAATGCTGTTATCGGTTCGCTTTTGGCTTGGCTTATTCTTGGTAAGAAAACAAGAAATATGACTCACAAGCTCGATAGTAAGACTATGCCTGACTTCTTCGAGAGTCGCTTCAATTCGAAAAGCCTTAAGCTTGGCGCATCCTTACTTATTTTTGTGTTCTTGATTCCTTACACTGCTTCTCTTTACAACGGCTTGTCTAGATTGTTCGAGATGGCGTTTGGTATTGATTATATTGTTTGTATTTTTGCAATGGCAATATTTACTGCCATCTACGTAATCGTTGGTGGATACTTTGCTACTGCTGTTAACGACTTTATTCAGGGCATAATTATGCTTGTCGGTATTGTTGTCGTAATTGCAGCTGTACTTAACATCAATGGTGGTCTCATGGGTTCTATTGATGCACTAGCAAATATCAAGGGTGATGCCGTGACCGTTGGTGAGTATGCATCAGTCTTTGGTCCTTTGCCGATAGATCTTTTCGGAGTAGTAATTTTGACAAGCCTTGGTACTTGGGGCCTTCCTCAGATGGTTCAAAAGTTCTATGCGATTAAGTCTGAGGATGCAATCAAGAAGGGTACTATTATCTCGACTTTGTTCGCAGTTGTTGTTGCTGGTGGTTGCTACTTCCTTGGAGGCTTTGGCCGCTTGTTTATGACTAGCGAAGAGGTTGCTGCTAATGGATATGACTCTGTTGTTCCTACTATGCTTCAGAATTTGCCAGATGTGTTGATTGGAATTGTAATTATCCTTGTGCTTTCTGCTTCGATGTCGACTCTTTCTTCGCTCGTTCTTACTTCGAGCTCCACTCTTACACTTGACTTCATCAATGGCACTATCGTTAAGAATATGTCTGAGAAGGGCAAGGGCCTTTGCCTAAGAGTGTTCGTGTTCATTTTTATCTTGATTTCTGCGACAATTGCTATCATTCAGTATTCAAGTAAGGTGAACTTTATCGCTCAGCTCATGGGTATTTCTTGGGGCGCACTTGCAGGCAGCTTCCTAGCTCCTTTCCTTTATAGCTTGTACTGGAAGAAGACAACTAAGGCCGCTTGCTGGACTAGCTTTATCACTGGCTCTGGACTTATGATTGCTAACATGATTTTTGGTAAGAGCTTCCCTGTAATCATTGCTTCTCCAATTAATTGCGGTGCGTTCGCTATGCTAGTTGGACTAGTTATCGTTCCAATTGTTAGTCTATGCACTAAGAAGCCTTCTGATGACGTTATCGCAAAGGCATTTGATTAAGTTTAGCTTCGGCTAGCTTTCTAGCCCTTTTCGAAAAGCAAAATTCAAAACCCTCAAGCTTTGGCAGGTGAACTTGTTTTGCCTAGACGCCGAATGCTTGGGGGTCTTTTGTGCTTTGTGAGCAAGTTTTGAGCAAAAAAGCGAAAGTTTCTTTCGTTATTTATTTGTTGCAGGTAAAGTCTAATATAGATATAATAACGAGAATAGTTTTAGGCAGGAGGTTATTATGGCAAAGATTATTATTTCGGATGATTTGTGTAAGGGCTGCGGACTTTGCGTAAATGCATGTCCAAGAAAGATTATTGAACTAGACAAGTCCAGACTCAATGCTAAGGGATACCACCCTGCAGCATGCACTGATTTGGATTCATGTATTGGTTGTACTTTCTGTGCAGTACAGTGTCCAGATTCTGCTATTACAGTTGAGAGATAAGAAGTTTGGAGGATAAATTTGTTATGGCTACAAAAAGAGTCTTGATGAAGGGTAACGAGGTAATTGCCGAGGCTGCAATTCGAGCTGGCTGCCGCAATTATTTTGGATATCCTATTACACCTCAGACAGAGGTTATGCACTATATGGCTAAGAAGATGGTGCAGATTGGTGGTAATTTCGTACAGGCAGAAAGTGAGGTTTCTGCAATTAACATGGTATACGGCGCAGCAGCTGCTGGTGCTCGTGTTATGACTTCCTCATCTTCTCCTGGAATTTCCTTGAAGCAGGAGGGTATTTCCTATATCGCTGGTGCTGAGCTTCCAGCAGTAGTAGTAAATATCGTTCGTGCAGGCCCAGGTCTTGGTGGTATTTTGCCAGCACAGGGTGACTATTTCCAGGCAACAAAGGGTGGTGGACATGGTGATTATAGAAACCTTGTTATCGCACCAGCTTCTGTTCAGGAGCTCTATGAACTTACAGTTGAGGCATTTAACCTTGCTGACAAGTACAGAATGCTCGTAATGATCCTAGGTGATGGTACTTTGGGTCAGATGATGGAGCCAGTTGCTTTCAGAGATGAGGAGCCTATCGTAGAGGTTGCTAAGCCATGGGCATGTACTGGTCGTGGAGATAGAGAATTCCACAACACAGTTACTTCTATTTACATTGATCCAGATACACTTGAGGCAAAGAACATCGAGCTTCAGGACAAGTATAAGGTAATCGAGGAAAACGAGGTTCGTTACGAAGCAATCAATATCGAAGATGCAGAGATTGTTATCACAGCATTCTCTACATGTTCTCGTATCTGCCGTAACGTAATTCGTCAGGCAGAGGAAATGGGCATCAAGGTTGGTATGATTAGACCAATCACACTATGGCCATTCCCATCTAAGATCATTAACGAGGTTGCTAATCAGTCTTCTGTTAAGGCATTCCTCGATGTTGAGCTTAACGCAGGACAGATGATCGAAGACGTTCGCCTTGCAGTAAATGGTGCTAAGCCAGTTTACTTCCACGGCAGAATGGGTGGTAATCTCCCAACACAGAAGGAGATCCTCGACAAGATTATTGAGATTAGCAAGGGAGGTAACGTATAATGGCTATCGTTTTTGAACCTACAAAGGGATTGACAGGTAAGCCGCTGCACTACTGCCCAGGCTGTAATCACGGTATTATCCATAGAATCATCGCAGAAGTAATGGTAGAGATGGGAATCCTAGATTCTACAATCGGTGTTGCTTCTGTAGGCTGTACATATAACAGCTATGAATATTTTGCTTGTGACATGGTACAGGCAGCTCATGGTCGTGCACCAGCAGTTGCTACAGGTATCAAGCGTACACACAAGGACAAGATGGTATTCACATATCAGGGCGACGGAGACCTAGCTTCCATTGGTACAGCTGAGATTATCCACGCTGCAGCAAGAGGCGAGAAAATCTGTACATTCTTCGTAAACAATGCTGTATACGGAATGACATCTGGACAGATGGCTCCTACAACACTTCTTGGTCAGGTAACAACAACATCACCATTTGGTCGTGATGCTTCCTACCAGGGTTATCCAATCAATGTAGCAGAGCTCATTTCTAACCTAACTGGTGCAGTATATGTAGAGCGCGTATGCCTCACAGATTATAAGAACATCATGGCTGCTAAGAAAGCTGTTCGTAAGGCTTTCGAGGTACAGCAGTCTGGTAAGGGCTTCGCATTCATCGAGTTCCTTTCCACTTGCCCAACAAACTGGGGTAAGGATCCAATCGATTCTCTCGATTGGCTCAAGGAGAAGATGATTCCACAGTACCCACTTGGCGTATTCAAAGATACAACAGGTGACGACGCTAATGAGGAGGTTAAGGCATGATTGATTTTTCAGTAATTCTTGCTGGCTTCGGTGGTCAGGGTATTTTGTCTGCTGGTAAGATGGCAGCAGAGGCTGCTCTATATGAGGGCAAGGAAGTTTCTTGGTTCCCATCCTATGGTCCAGAAATGCGTGGTGGTACAGCAAACTGTTCCGTAGTTATTTCTGACGAAGCAATTGGTTCACCAGTAATCAACGACGCTGACGTAGTAATTTGCTTGAACCAGCCATCCATGGAGAAGTTCGAGTCACAGCTTAAGCCAGGTGGCGTGCTAATCATTGACTCTTCATTGATTCACATCAAGCCAACTCGTGAAGATATTCGCTTCATCCCAATGCCTGCATCTGATATCGCTTCAGAGCTTGGCAACATGCAGTTTGCAACAATCTCAATGCTTGGCTGCCTATCCGCAGTAACAGGTTGCTTCACACGTGATTCTTTCGAGGCTTCCCTTAAGGAAGTTCTCCCAGAGCGTCACCACAACAAGATTCCTGGTAACCTCGCAGCATTCGACAAGGGCGCAACATTCGCATAATCTAGTGCGTATCTAGTGCGAAAAGCACATAAACCAATACAATTAACCTCCTCGTTCATCCGGGGAGGTTTTTGTTTGCTATAATATACAAGATGAAATTCTATTAATTCATATGGGGGCATATATGAATATTCTTGTCATTGGCGGAACAAAATTTTTTGGCGTACATATGGTGCGTGAACTCTTGCGAAAAGGACACAAAATCACAATAGCGACTAGAGGCTTAACGGCGGATGCTTTTCGAGATGAGGTGGAAAGGATAACGCTAGACCATACAAATCCTGAGAGTATGCGAGAGGCGCTACGTGGAAGGAGTTTTGACCTAGTAATTGACAAGGTTGCCTATTGCTCGAATCAAATCAAGTTCCTGATGGACGCGGTCTCCTGCGATAGAATTATTTACATGTCGACGACAGCGGTGTACGAGCTTGACCATGAGAACGTTTCAGAGGACGAGTTTGATGGACTATCAGGCAAGCTACGTTGGCTTGACAGAGCAGACGACACGTATTCCGAGGTTAAGCGTCAAGCTGAATACGCCTTGTGGCAGGAGTATGGCGACAAGAACTTCCTTGCGGTTCGATATCCGTATGTGGTGGGCATGGATGATTACACGAAGCGTCTTTTGTTCTATGTGAAGAACACAATTTCTGGTATTCCGATGCACATAGATAATCTTGATAGCCAGATGAATTTCATCAATTCTTCCGAGGCTGGCCGCTTTATTGCGCATTTGGCCGACGCCGATGCGACTGGAGCAGTAAATGGCTGTTCATATGGCACTATCTCGATTCGAGAAATCCTTGATTATGTTGAGAAGCGTACAGGCAAGGCCGCCATCTTAAGTAAGTCAGGTGAGAGCGCTCCATATAACGGCACAAAATCCCACAGCCTCTCTCTCGAAAAGGCCGCTAGCCTCGGCTTTAACTTCTCACACATAAATGATTGGATGTACGACCTAATCGACGAGCTGATTGAGTCAGAATTGTGACGTCTTCATTTGTAAATCTATTTTTTCTTTTATTTTATTAAAATGATTTTCGAAAAAAGAAAGAAACGATTCGAGTAGTGAGAATTATGTGAATGATATGTTAAATATGCACAAAAACAAAGGGTAATTCTGGTGTTCTTCTGTATTTATTGTTGGTATTATTATGCATATTGCGGTATAATTTATCGAGTAAATATGCACGGCATATAATATTTGGAGGATTTTGATGGATCAAGCTTATTTGTTTAATAGTGGCAAGGACTATATGTGTTATAACCTTTTGGGTTCTCATCCAGTTTATGATGCAGATGGTAATATTACTGGATTCCATTTTAAGGTTTGGGCTCCTAATGCTAGAAGTATCAGCATTATTGGTGACTTTAACGATTGGAATCCTGATGCACACATTCTTGAGAGGTGCGGAAATACAGGCATTTGGCAGACTACAATTGAAGGAGCAAATCAGTGGGATCGATATAAGGTCCGTGTGCTTGGCGCTGACAATAGAGTATATGAGAAGATAGACCCATTTGCTCGTCACTGTGAGACAAGACCTAATAATTCGTCTATTTTGTATGATTATAACGATTACACATGGGGCGATGACGATTTTTGCAAGAATCGTGTTGATGCTCTTGCAGCACGCCCAATTAATATTTATGAGGTGCACCTAGGTTCTTGGCGTAAGCACCCTGATGGTAATTTCTTCACATATCGTGAGCTTGCATTAGACTTAGCAGACTACTGTAAGAAGATGGGCTACACACATGTTGAGTTGATGCCAATTCTTGAGCATCCACTTGATGCTTCTTGGGGTTATCAGGTAACTGCATATTATGCTGTAACTAGTAGATTTGGTACACCAGCTGATTTCAAATATATGGTAGATGTTCTTCATCAGAACAATATCTCCGTTATTCTTGACTGGGTTCCAGCGCATTTCCCTAAGAATTTGGAGGGACTTGTTCGCTTCGATGGTACTCCTTGTTATGAGTATGCTGATCCACGAATTGGTGAGCATAGAGAGTGGGGTACATATGTATTTGATTATTCTCGTAATGAGGTTATCTCATTCTTGATTTCAAACGCAGTTTATTGGATTAAGGAATTCCACCTAGATGGACTTCGTATTGATGCAGTAAGCTCGATGCTATATCGTGACTATGGTAGAACACAGTACATTCCTAATAAGTACGGTGGCAATGAGAATCTTGAAGTAATTGATTTCTTCCGTAATTTGAATTCTATTATTCGTAAGGAATTCCCTTACGCGATGATGATTGCAGAGGAGTCTACTGCTTATCCTAAGGTTTCACATCCAGTAGAGGATGGCGGACTTGGATTTACACACAAGTGGAACATGGGCTGGATGCACGATACACTTGATTATTTCTCTACAGATTCATACGCTCGTGGTTGGCATCACGACCAGTTCTGCTTCTCTATGATGTATGCATTCTCTGAGAATTATGTACTAAGTCTTTCTCATGACGAAGTAGTTCACGGTAAGCGTTCTCTTATCGACAAGATGCCTGGAGATACATGGCGTAAGTTTGCTTCATTAAGAACAATGTATTTGTATCAGATGAGCCATCCGGGTGCTAAGCTCAACTTCATGGGTTCTGAGTTTGGACAGTTTATTGAGTGGCGTTTCTATGAAGAACTTGAGTGGTTCATGCTTGATTTTGAATCACATAGATTATTACATGATTTTGTAGCAAGACTTAATAACTTCTATATTGATAATCCACAGCTTTGGATTGATGACCATACATGGTCTGGATTCGAGTGGATTGATGCGTCAGATACGCTCAACAATGTATTTATCTATAAGCGTTCTTCTCCTAAGAAGGAAGAGAATGATATCTATGTAGCTCTCAACATGGTTCCACAGCCACTTGAAGGATACAAGATGCCTGTTTACGAGCCAGGCTATTACAAGATTGTCATGAATACAGATGACATGATGTATGGTGGTAGCGGCTATCCAACTGGTACAGATAGTGAAGGTATGGTTCTTGCAGTTGAAGAGTCTTACAATGGCAAGCCTTATTATGTCGAGATGAATTTGCCACCTCTTGCTGGTATCTATTTCATTAAGGTTAAGGATGCTCCTAAGAAGAAGGCGGCTAAGAAATCTGTGGCTAAGAAGCCAGCCGAGAAGAAAGAAACAGCTAAGAAGCCAGTAGCTAAGAAGGAAGCAGCTAAGAAGACGGAAACCAAGAAGGCTGCATCTAAGAAGGTGACAGAGAAGAAGTCGACAGTGAAGAAGACAGCTACAACAAAGAAAGCAGCTTCGTCGAAGAAGGCTGATTCTAAGAAATAAAGCTTTTCGGGAGAGTCCGAGAAGGAAACAAAACTAGTTAAACAAAGCAAAATGCTTGGAAAATAAAAAATGTTTATAGGGGGAATGCAATATGGCTAGAGCAGAAGTCGTTGCAATGATTCTTGCAGGTGGACAGGGTGCAAGATTAGGCGTTTTGACTAAGAAGATCGCGAAGCCTGCTGTTCCATTCGGAAGCAGATATAGGATTATCGATTTTCCTTTGTCAAACTGTGTTAACTCTGGAATCGAGAAGGTAGGAGTGCTTTCTCAGTATCAACCGCTTGCACTTAATACTTACGTAGGAAACGGACATCCATGGGATTTGGACCGCAACAATTGTGGTGCGTACATTCTTCCACCTTATCAGAAGTCTGGTAAGAGTGACTGGTACAAGGGTACAGCGAATGCGATTTATCAGAACAAGGATTTCCTTGACGACTGTAATCCGAAGTACGTGTTGATCCTCTCCGGTGACCATATCTATAAGATGAATTACGCTCAGATGCTTAAGGCCCATATCGAAAAGGGCGCTGACGCGACTTTAGCAGTATATGAGGTGCCTTGGGAAGAGGCTTCAAGATTTGGTATCTTGAACACTAAGGATGACGATGCAATTACAGAGTTCGTAGAAAAGCCAGCAAAGCCAGAATCAAATCTTGCTTCGATGGGTGTTTACATCTTTACATGGGATGTGCTCCGCAAGGCTCTTATTGAGGACGAGAACAATCCAGAGTCCAATAACGACTTTGGTAAGAATATCGTTCCAATGCTTCTTGCTCAGGGCAGTAAGCTATACGCTTACAGATTCTCTGGTTACTGGAAGGATGTAGGAACAATCTCATCCTTGTGGGAAACAAATATGGATATTCTCGACAGACCAGAGGAGATTAATTTCCTTGATAGAAGCTGGAGAATTTATAGCCGTAACCCAGTTAAGCCATCACACTTTATCGGTTCTGATGCAACTGTAATTGATTCAGCAATGACAGATGGTTGTCGCATCTATGGTAGCGTTATTCACTCTGTTCTTTCTGATTCTGTAGTAATTGAGAAGGGCGCAGTTGTTAAGGATTGCGTATTGCTACCTGGTGTAGTAGTTAAGGCAGGTGCTCATCTAGAGCGTTGTATCGTAGACTTCGGTACAATTATTGGTGAGAACGTAAAGGCTGGCGTAAATGTTGAGGGCGAAGGCCCATATACAAACCACAAGATATGTTCTCAGGGAATTGTTGTTTTCGAGAGAGGCTTGAAGATTAAGGCAGGCGCTGTTATTCCAGCAAATTCGATGGTAGACAGCGAGCTAGAAGTGACTTCCGAAGAGAACGTAATCGAAGAGACATTCAGAGTATAAGGAGGCGGACAAATGTTTACGAATGCAATGGGTCTAATTTTGGCCGATAACAAAAAGATTTCACTCGGTGAGCTTTCAAGTCCTCGTGCCTTGTCTGCTATGCCTTTTGCAGGAAGATATCGTATTATCGACTTCGTGCTTTCAAATATGGTAAATTCCGGCATCAAGAACGTTGGTGTTCTCACATATAACAAGTATAAGTCCTTGATGGACCACTGTGGAACTGGTGCTCCATGGTCCCTCGACAGAAAGAACGACGGACTTCACATTTTGCCACCATATGTTAATTCCGAGGCAACTAATGTTGCTGGAGATGAGGAGATGGCAGGCATCATCGATTTCTTGCGCACATCTCGCACAACATATGTAATCGTTGCAAATTCAAACGTAGTTATCAATACAACATTCGATGACTTCATTAAGAGCCACGAGGAAAGCGGAGCAGACGTTTCTGTTATGTACAATAGAGACGGCGTAAAGTACGGCAATCCATCTTATATTTTGGATCTTGACGACGACGGTTTTGTAAAGGATATGCTTTACAACCCTCAGACAGCAGCATCCAACAAGGCTTCTCTTGGTATCATTTGCCTAAGAAGAGATAAGCTCATTGACTTGATTGCAATGAAGATGGCTCACGGAGCTTCTCACTTCGGAATTCACTCTTTCGTAAAGATGTTTGACGAGATGAAGGTTCACGGCTTCGAGTACAATGGAACTGCACTTAGAATCAATAGCGTACAGACATATTTCAATGCATCAATGGCATTGCTTGATGAGACAACACGTAACAACTTGTTCTGGAGCGGCGAGCCAGTTTATACAAAGGTTAAGGACGAGGCTCCAACAATGTATTACAACAATCCGAAGGTGTCTAACGCTATCATCTCTGATGGTTGTTTGATTTCTGGTAATATCGAGGAGTCAATCATCTTCCGTGGAGTAAATGTTGGCAAGAATACTACTCTCAAGAATTGTGTAATTATGCAGGGAGCGCACATTTCTGAGAATTGTCACCTCGAGAATGTAATTCTCGACAAAAACGCATTCGTTCGACCAGGCGTACGCCTAGTTGGACACAGAGACTTCCCTGTAGTAATCGGTAAGGGAGCTGGTATCTAATGGATAAGATTAAAGTATTATTTGTATCATCTGAGGTAAGCCCATTTGCCAAGGTCGGCGGCCTCGCAGATGTAGTTGGCGCACTTCCAGTAGAGCTCAACAAGATGGATGTTGACGCACGTGTAATCTTGCCACTCTATCGTAAGATTAAGATTAAGTACAATGACGAGCTTCAGTTTTTGGGCTGGAAAATGATTCACATGGGTTGGCGTTCAATGTACGCAGGCCTTTACTCTCTCGAAAAGAACGGCACTCTTTTCTATTTCGTAGATAATGAGTATTATTTCAATTTCGAAAGTGTATACGTTGAGTATGTTTTCGATATTGAGAGATATTGCTTCTTCCAGCGTGCAGTACTCGACTTCATGGGAGACTTCATGAACTTCGAGCCAAACGTATTGCATTGTAACGACTGGCAGACTGGTATGATGCCAATGCTCCTCGATGCACACTTCAAGAAGCATGGCTACCACACAAATGTACAGACAGTATTTACTATCCACAATCTTAAGTATCAGGGCGTACACTCAACAGACGTTGTTCGCGAGATGCTTGATTTGCCAGACGAATACTTGATTAACGATTTCTGTATTAAGGACAGAGCAATCAACTTCCTTAAGGCAGGTATCGTATTCTCGAATTCTGTTACAACAGTATCACCAACATATGCATACGAGATTATGACTGACTACTATGGCGAAGGTCTCAATGGAACTCTTCAGCGTTATGCATACAAGGTATCTGGTATCTTGAACGGAATCAATGACCTTGAATATAATCCAAAGACAGACTCCAAGATTCCTGCTCAGTATGACATTACAAACTACAAGGAAGGAAAGGCTATCTGTAAGGAGTCCTTACAGAAGCAGTTGAACCTCGAAGTAAATCCTGGCGCACCACTTTGTTCCATGATTTCTCGACTAGTAGATCAGAAGGGTCTCGACCTACTTCTTTACGTAATTGAAGAAATGCTTTATGATGGAATGCAGATAGTAATTCTAGGAACAGGCGACCCATACTACGAGAGAGCACTTGTAGATATTGCTAATCGTAATCCAGGTAAGATGTGCGCATGCATCGATTTCGATAGCGGTCTAGCTCATACAATCTATGCCGCATCTGATATCTTCTTGATGCCATCCTTGTTCGAGCCATGTGGATTGTCACAGCTAGTTTCTATGATGTACGGTACTGTTCCAGTAGTTCGTGAGACAGGTGGACTTAAGGATACTGTATTCCCATATAATGAGTACACAGGCGAGGGTAATGGTTTCTCATTTGCAAACATCAATGCACACGAGTTCCTATTTATCACAAAGTATGCTTGCGATCTATATCGTCACCACAAGGATGTTTGGGATGATATCGTTAAGGCAGGTATGTCCGGAGATTATTCATGGACAAAGTCTGCTGGCGAATACGCTGGACTATACTCTCTTATCACAGGTATCCCATACACAAATCCTTTTGCTCCAGTTGCTGAGCCAGAAGTAGTTGCAGAACCAGCTGTTGAAGAGACAGTAGTTGAAGAGAAGGCTGAACCTAAGAAGAAGTCAGCGGCTAAGAAGACAACTACAAAGAAGACTGATGCTGAGAAGAAGGAGCCAGCTAAGAAAGCTCCTACTAAGAAGTCTACCGCTAAGAAGACAACTTCTAAGAAGGCTCCTGCTAAGAAGCCAGCTTCTAAGAAAGCTGATACAGAGAAGACACCAGCAGCTAAGAAGGCTCCAGCTAAGAAGACAACTGCAAAGAAGCCTGCTGCTAAGAAGCCAGCAACAAAAAAGGCTGACGAGAAATAATTAAAGCTGTCCAAGGAACGAGTTTCCTTAAACATTTTCGCCCTAGGGATTTCTCTAGGGCGTTTTTATTTGGCTCTTCACGATGCAAACTAGGCGTTATCAGCAGGAAGTTCACCCAGGAGGCCCCGTTTTGATGAACTTCTTGCTGAACTAGGCGTTATCAGCAGAAAGTTCACCCAGGAAGCCCCGTTTTGATGAACTTCTTGCTGAACTAGGGGTTATCAGCAGAAAGTTCACCCAGGAAGCCCTGTTTTGATGAACTTCTTGCTGAAATTATGTCCCACAAAAAACTGGCCCTCACACATTGTGAAGACCAGTTATTAATTACAACTACAATATTTCTATTAGAATAAGACAAAAGTCCCCCTCAATAATTACTTGAGAAGCAATCTGTGGAATACCTTCTTACCCTTACGAACAATAGCTTCGCCGTCAGCAAAATCAGATTCCTTCAAAGCATAGAATTGATCCTCAAGAGCAACGTCATTAAGGTAAACTCCCTTCTGAGAAATCATTCTCTTCGCTTCACCCTTAGACTTCATTAGACCAGCCTCTACAAGAACGTCTGCAATCTGGATTGTTCCGTTTGCTACGCCAGTAGCGTCAACCTCAGTTGTCTTCATGTCGTCAGAACGACCCTTGTTCTCGTAGATGTCTTCTGTCTGCTTCTTTACCTGGAGTGCAATTTCTTCGCCATGTACAATCTTTGTAACCTCAAAAGCAAGTCTCTTCTTTGCTTCATTGATTGCGCTGTCTGTAAGCTTTGCATACTCGTTAATCTCGTCCATCTCCATGAATGTGAGAAGCTTCATGCACTTAATTACATCAGCATCGTCGATATTTCTCCAATACTGGAAGAAATCGAATGGAGAAGTCTTGTTTGGATCGAGCCATACTGCACCCTTTGCTGTCTTACCCATCTTCTTACCTTCGCTGTTTGTAAGAAGTGTAAATGTAAGTCCATAAGCCTGCGCCTGATCCTTACGACGAACGAGCTCTACACCACCAATGATGTTTGACCACTGGTCGTCACCACCAAGCTCTAGGCAACAGTCGTACTTCTGGTGCAAATAGTAGAAGTCATAGGACTGCATTAGCATATATGTGAACTCCAAGAAAGTTAGTCCCTTCTCAAGTCTTTGCTTGTAGCACTCTGCTGTAAGCATTCTGTTTACTGAGAAGTGTGGACCAATTTCTCTCATGAAATCCATGAAGTTTAGATTTCTTAGCCAGTCTCCATTATTTACAATGAGTGCCTTGCCGTCAGAGAAATCAACTACCTTGCCCATCTGCTTCTTGAAGCACTCAACGTTATGGTCGATTGTCTCTACTGTCATCATCTGTCTCATGTCGGAACGACCTGATGGGTCTCCGATCATTGCAGTACCGCCACCCATGAGCGCGATTGGTCTATGTCCAGCCTTCTGCATGTGGCTCATTACCATCATCTGTACAAAATGGCCAACGTGCAAAGAATCTGCAGTAGGGTCAAAGCCGATGTAAAATGTAACACCTGGCTTTCCGAGCATCTCGTAAATCTCATCCTTGTGAGTAGCCTGTGATATGTAGCCACGCTCCTCAAGAATATCAAATACATTTCTTTCCATATGTTTCTCCTTAGTTCCTCTACACCTCGCGCGAAAAGCTTAAAGCGCGGTGTTAGCAAATTATTCTTTTCGAGAAAGCGACCGCCTCAATAAATACTGAAGCGGCCACCAAAATTTACTCTCTATGCCAATTACTCAGCCGCAGTTTCTAGCTTCTCGCTCTTTGCGAAATCCTCGTCGATTTCAGCAGCAGCTAGCTGAGATAGGTATGGGTTGTTGAACATCTCAAGGTCTAGTGCAGATGCAGAGTCGAACTCGTGACCTGTTACTAGCTCGCAGTTCTCACGAATCACTGGAACTGCAGCGATGTCGCGATATCTTCCGATACCAGTACCAGCAGGAATGAGGTTACCAATGATAACGTTCTCCTTAAGACCAATGAGTGGATCTCTCTTACCCTTAACAGCTGCGTCTGTAAGAACACGTGCTGTCTCCTGGAAGGAAGCTGCTGACAAGAAGGAATCTGTAGAAAGGGAAGCCTTTGTGATACCGAGAAGCTGTCTCTTACCAACTGCTGGCTTCTTGCCCTCGCTCTCTGCCTCTTCGTTAGCTGCAAAGAAGTCGAACATATCTACTGTTGTACCTGTCATGAGCTTTGTATCACCTGGATCATCGATTCTGATACGTCTCATCATCTGTCTTGTGATTACTTCAATGTGCTTATCATTGATAGTAACACCACCGTTCTTATACACCTTAACTACTTCGCTTACGATGTACTTCTGTACACCACGAACACCCTTGATCTTCATGATGTCGGATGGGTTTACTGTACCACTAGTCAAGAGGTCTGCGGATTCAACTACGTCGCCATCCTTAACGCTAAGTGTAGCACTTCTGTTAACTGCATAACGGCACTCTGTAATTAGCTCGCCCTCTTCGTCACGGAACTCTGAGCCTGGTGCAGCTGTAACGATAATTTCCTTTGTACCCTTAGGTGTTTCTTCAATTCTAACAACACCATCGATGTCGGAAATAATTGCTCCACCCTTTGGTTTTCTTGCCTCGAAAAGCTCCTCGACTCTTGGAAGACCCTGTGTAATATCGTCTCCTGATGCGATACCACCTGTGTGGAATGTACGCATTGTAAGCTGTGTACCTGGCTCACCGATTGACTGAGCAGCCATAATACCAACTGCCTCTCCTCCAGTTGTTGGAAGACCAGTTGCAAGGTTGATACCATAGCACTTTGAACATACACCGTGTCTTGACTGACAATCGAATACGGAACGAATCTTTACCTTCTTGTTGCCAGCAGCCTCTACCTTCTTAGCAAGGTTAGATGTGATTAGATCGCCACACTTAACAATTACTTCGCCTGTAGCCGAATCTGTCATATCCTCTGCCGCATAACGTCCTGTTAGACGATCTGCCAAGGACTTAACAACATCCTTCTTGTCATTAGCAACTGTCTCAATTGCCTTAACCCATGTGAAGTCGTCTGTTCCACAATCCTCTTCGCTGATGATTACTTCCTGAGCAACATCTACGAGACGTCTTGTAAGGTAACCAGAGTCAGCTGTCTTAAGAGCTGTATCGGAAAGAGCCTTACGAGCACCGTGTGAAGAAATAAAGAACTCTAATACGTTCATACCTTCACGGAGGTTAGACTTGATTGGAATCTCGATTGTTCTACCGGATGTATCCGCCATGTTACCACGCATACCTGCGAGCTGCTTAATCTGGTTTGTGTTACCACGGGCACCAGAATCGGACATCATCTTAATTGGGTTATATGGTCCAAGATTCTTCTTAAGTTCTTCTGTAATAGCATCTGTTGTGCTAGTCCAGATATTGATAACGTTTCTATAACGACCTTCCTCGTTGAGCAAGCCTCGGTCATATTTTCTGTTAACCATTTCAACCTTAGCTTCTGCTTCCTTGATCATCTTGTCCTTAACGTCAGGAACGATCATGTCCTCGATACCGATAGAGATACCGCCTCTTGTGGAGTACTTGTAACCCATAGACTTGATGTTATCGAGAAGTCCAGCTGTAAGTCCAGCTCCGTGTACAAGAATTGAACGAGAAATTACATCCTCAAGCTTCTTCTTTCCTACAAGGAAGTCACACTCAAGAACTAGCTTGTTCTCAGGAAGTGTACGATCTACATATCCGAGATCCTGTGGAATGATCTCGTTGAAGAGGAATCTACCGAAGGAAGATGTAACTAGACCAGAAACAATCTCTCCGTCGATTTCCTTCTCTACACGGATTGTAACCTTAGTGTGTAGCTCAATCTGGTGTTCATCGTAAGCCATCTGTGCCTCATCGATGGAGCTAAATACCATGCCTTCACCCTTTGCACCCTCGCGGAGCATTGTGAGGTAGTAACAACCGAGGATCATATCCTGTGTTGGTACTGTTACTGGCTTACCATCCTGTGGCTTCAAGAGGTTGTTAGAAGAGAGCATCAAGAATCTTGCCTCTGCCTGTGCCTCTGCGCTAAGTGGTACGTGAACAGCCATCTGGTCTCCGTCGAAGTCAGCGTTGAAGGCTGTACATACGAGTGGGTGAAGCTTAATAGCACGACCCTCTACGAGTACAGGCTCGAATGCCTGAATACCAAGACGGTGAAGTGTAGGAGCACGGTTAAGCATAACTGGGTGATCCTTGATAACTTCTTCGAGAATATCCCAAACAACAGATGTTGGACGCTCGAGCAAACGACGACCTGTCTTAATGTTGGATGTCTGATTTCTCTCTACGAGATTCTTTAGTACGAATGGCTTAAAGAGCTCAAGTGCCATCTCCTTTGGAAGACCACACTGGTGCATCTTTAGCTCTGGTCCTACTACGATAACGGAACGTCCGGAGTAGTCTACACGCTTACCGAGCAAGTTCTGACGGAAACGTCCCTGCTTACCCTTGAGCATGTCTGTAAGAGACTTGAGCTGTCTGTTGCTTGTAGCAGATGTAGAACCTGTTACTGCACGGCCTCTTCTACCATTGTCGATAAGGGAGTCTACAGCTTCCTGGAGCATTCTCTTCTCGTTTCTTACGATAATGTCTGGAGCTCCAAGATCAAGAAGCTTCTTAAGACGATTATTTCTATTGATTACTCTTCTATAGAGATCGTTAAGGTCAGATGTAGCATAACGGCCACCATCAAGTGGTACCATTGGACGAAGCTCTGGTGGAAGAACTGGGAGTACATCGAGTACCATCCACTCTGGCTTGTTACCAGAATTCTTGAAAGCCTCAACTACCTCAAGTCTCTTAATGATTCTTGCCTTCTTCTGTCCAGAAGCCTTGTGTCTTTGCTCATCAAGCTCTGCTGCCAATGAATCGATGTCTACCTGGCTAAGCATAAGCTTAATAGCCTCTGCACCCATTCTTGCATCAAAAGCACGCTTTCCGTACTTATTTACGTTCTCACGATATGTTGCTTCGTCGATAACCTCGCCTCTTGTAAGGTCAGTCTCGCCACCATCAAGAACGATGTATGAAGCGAAGTAAAGAACTCTCTCAAGAGTCTTTGGTGGGATATCAAGAAGTAGGGACATACGGCTTGGAATACCTCTGAAGTACCAGATGTGTGATACTGGAGCTGCAAGCTCGATGTGACCCATACGCTCACGACGTACTGTGTTCTTTGTAACTTCTACGCCACAACGATCACAAACGATGCCCTTATAACGAATCTTCTTATACTTACCGCAGTGACACTCCCAAGACTTTGTAGGTCCAAAGATCTTCTCACAGAACAATCCGTCTGTCTCAGGCTTCTGAGTACGGTAGTTAATTGTCTCTGGCTTCTTTACCTCACCGTGTGACCAGCTCTTGATTACTTCTGGTGAAGCAAGTGTAATGCCGATTGACTCAAAATGACTATCATTATTCATACTTATTAAGTCTCCTTCCTACTTCTCCTGGTTAAATCTCATCGTCAGCAAAATCATCTTCTAGGATGTTTCCGCTAGCATCTGCCTCTACGTAACCATTCTGAAGCAAATCTTCTTCAGTTGGAGCTTCTGATTCGAAATCCTTGCGGATTAGTTCATTTGCCTCTGGAAGCTGAGCATCTGCGTCATTGTACTGCTCCTGGATGCTTACCTCTGTGTGGCCCTTTCCGCCTTCATCCTGCTTATAGATTCTTACATCAAGTGCAAGAGCCTGGAGCTCTCTAATGAGAACCTTAAAGGACTCTGGTACACCAGCTGCAGGAACATTATTTCCTCTGATGATCGCATCATATGTTCTAGATCTACCATCGATATCGTCAGACTTAACTGTAAGGATCTCCTGGAGTGTATGTGCAGCACCGTAAGCCTCGAGTGCCCAAACCTCCATCTCTCCGAATCTCTGTCCACCGAACTGAGCCTTACCACCAAGTGGCTGCTGAGTTACAAGTGAGTATGGTCCGATAGAACGTGCGTGCATCTTATCGTCTACCAAGTGATGGAGCTTCAAGTAGTACATTACACCAACAGTAATTCTGTTCTCGAATGGCTCACCTGTTCTACCATCATATAGGATTGTCTTACCATCGCTGTCAATTCCAGCCCACTGGAATGCTTCAACGATATCCTTCTCTGTTGCACCATCAAATACTGGTGTAGCAACCTTCCAGTTAAGCGCACGAGCTGCACGACCTAGGTGTACCTCGAGGAGCTGTCCGATGTTCATACGTGAAGGTACGCCGAGTGGGTTAAGTACGATATCAAGAGTTGTACCGTCTGGGAGGAATGGCATATCCTCTTCTGGCAAGATTCTTGAAACTACACCCTTGTTTCCGTGACGACCAGCCATCTTGTCACCTACAGAAAGCTTACGCTTCTGAGCAACATATACACGAACTAGCTTGTTAACTGATGTCTTAAGGTTAGGATTATTCTTCTTTGTAAATGTATCGATATGTACTACTACACCTGACTCACCATGTGGTACGCGTAGGGAAGTATCTCTAACTTCTCTTGCTCTCTCACCGAAGATTGCTCTATAGAGTCTTTCCTCTGCAGTAAGCTCTGTCTCACCCTTAGGAGAAACCTTACCAACAAGGATATCACCAGCTCTTACCTCTGCACCGATTCTGATAATTCCATCTTCGTCAAGGTTAGACAATGCATCGTCACCAACGTTAGGAATTTCTCTTGTAATCTCCTCAGGTCCGAGCTTTGTGTCACGAGCCTCACACTCGTATTCCTCAATGTGAATAGATGTATATACGTCATCTCTTACGATTCTCTCGTTGATAAGAACGGCGTCCTCGTAGTTGTAACCTTCCCATGTCATAAAGCCGATGAGAACGTTCTTACCAAGAGCAAGCTCACCATTTTCCGTAGCAGGACCATCTGCAATGATGTCTCCAGCCTTTACCTTCTCACCAATAGAAACGATTGGTCTTTGGTTGATACAGTTGCTCTGGTTAGATCTCTGATACTTAGAAAGCTTATATGTGTCAATTGCACCGTCTTCTCTCTCAATCTCAATCTTGTCAGCTGCTACAAACTTTACAACACCATCGTTTGCTGCAACCTTACATACACCTGAGTCCTTAGCTGCACGATACTCCATACCAGTACCAATGATTGGTGCCTCTGGCTTAATAAGTGGAACTGCCTGACGCTGCATGTTAGAACCCATGAGGGCACGGTTAGCGTCGTCGTTTCCAAGGAATGGAATAAGAGCTGTAGAAACAGATACGAGCTGCTTAGGAGATACGTCCATGTAGTCAACCTCTGATGGGCTTACCTCGATGAACTTATCAAGTCTACGACAAACAATCTTCTTGTTGATGAAGTGTCCTTCGCTATCAAGTGGCTCGTTAGCCTGTGCAATATTGAACAAGTCCTCTCTGTCAGCTGTCATGTATTCTACATCGCGTGTTACCACACAGTTCTCCTTGTCGAAGCGACGGTATGGTGTCTCGATGAATCCATAACGGTTAACACGAGCATATGTTGCAAGTGATGTAATAAGACCGATGTTTGGTCCTTCTGGTGTCTCGATAGGACACATTCTTCCGTAGTGTGATGAGTGTACGTCTCTAACCTCGAAAGAAGCTCTATCTCTTGAAAGACCACCAGGTCCAAGAGCAGAAAGACGTCTCTTATGTGTTAGCTCTGCAAGTGGGTTCTGCTGATCACCAAACTGTGAAAGCTGTGAAGAACCAAAGAACTCACGGAAAGCAGCAAGGAGCGGACGAGTATTAACGATTGTCTGTGCAGTAATCTTGTCTGCCTCGTTCTCGTCAATAGAAGCCATACGCTCACGAACATTCTTCTCGATTCTTGAGATACCCTGACGCATCTGGTTCTGGAGAAGCTCACCTACAGAACGAATACGACGGTTACCCAAGTGGTCGATGTTATCGAGCTCGCCAACGCCGTAACGTAGACCAATGTAGTAAGAAACCATAGCAATAATATCGTCTACTACAAGGTTCTTTGGCATAAGCTCATTCTTACGAGAGTCAAGAGCAATCTTAAGCTTTGTAACATAATCAGCCTTCTTAGCGTTCTCTCTAATGTCTGCGATGATTTCACGAAGAACCTCACCACGAACTCTCTCGTTAATTCTTGTTTCCTTAATATCGAAGCCCTTAAGCTCCTTCTCCGAAAAGCTTGCGCGAATGAACTTATCGCAATCTACTCTTCCGTTACCGATAACACGAAGAGGTCTGTCGGAAATTCTTGTTGTATCACCAATCTTTGTGATTGGATATACGCTAACAGCGGAAATACCAGCATCCTCGATCTCGATTGCCTTAGCCTTTTCGATGATGGAATCCTTAGCAAGCAAAAGCTCGCCGTCTGCTGTAATGATATCCTCTGCTGCCTTGTGTCCAGCGATTCTAGCTGCAAGGCTAAGCTTCTTGTTGAGCTTATAGATACCAACACGTGCCAAATCATAGCGGCGTGAGTCGAAGAACAATGCGTTAAGGTGTGACGTAGCAGCCTCTGTAGAAACTGGCTCACCTGGACGAACCTTCTTGTAGAACTCCATCAAGGAGTCGTTCTTGTTCTTACATGTATCCTTCTCCATTGTTGTGAGAAGACCTGGCTCCTCACCAAATACGTTGATAATCTCTTCGTTAGACTCAAGACCTAAGCAACGAAGGAAAATAGAAAGTGGGAACTTACGAGCACGGTCAACACGGACAGAAATAATCTCATTCTCATCCTCCTCGAGCTCTAACCAAGCACCTCTATTTGGAATAATCTGTGATGTATAAACAACCTTACCAGTCTTTCCCTCAGCCTGACCAAAGTATGCTCCTGGGGAACGAACAATCTGGCTGATGATTACTCTCTCAGCACCATTAATAACAAACGTACCGTAGTCTGTCATAATTGGGAAATCACCAACATATGCAGGGGAATCCTTAATTTCTCCTGTCAAAGTATTGCGTAAACGAAGGTTGAGTCTAAGTGGAGCAGCATAGTTGCTATCCTTCTCCTTACACTCATCTAGGCTACATGCAGGCTGTGTTGGATCAAACTCTCTATCTAAGAAATAAATCTCCCAAACACCCTGTGAATCAGTAATTGGAGAAACCTCCTGGAATACCTCATAAATACCCTCATTCATGAACCAGTTGTAAGAATCCTTCTGGATCTCGATGAGATTAGGTACCTCGATTACCTCGTCAATGTGAGAATAAGACATTCTGTGTGTCTTTCCCTGCTTGACTTGCTTAAGCTTTTGCTCAATAGGACAATCCATTGTCAATATCACCTCTCGAAAAATAGCTTTGGAGCACATCTCTGTAACTCCTAGCGGCCTTCGCTTCCAATTGATTTCCGATCTATATCACACCCCCGAAAAGCCTTATTTCATAGGCCTTTGACGGCGTTCTATACCACAAAAATCTTGTTTCGTCAAGATAAAAAGGGCATAGTTCCCCTTAAAATATGACGCACTATATTATATCATCAAGTTTGTCTATGTCAACGGGAAATTTTCGAGATAGAAAACCGCCAGCAAAAATACTGGCGGCCTATTGTTCTATGAATAATCTAGATTTGCTAGCTAAACTAGCGTCAAGGTATCAAGATTAGTATGTAAGAGCTGACATTGTTGAATAATTAACTTCTGCTGTAGCGCCCTGGTTCAAAATCGTGTTTGCAGACCAACCATTGATGCTTGCAGTAACGATTGTTGCACGAGCTGTAGCCATCCAACCTGGAAGTGTCTCAACATAGTAGTAAATTGAAACTGCTCCATTATCGTCGCGAGGCAATACGATCATGTCACCAGCAACTCTGTCCTCAGAAGCGAGCCACTCTCCAAGAGCAACGTGCTCGTTTGCAAGTGTGCTTGGATCTTCTGGATTGAAAGTATCCTCTGTGTACATATCGTAGTAACCACCAGTAATAATCTGCTCAGAATAATCTGTGTTGTCCTTAAGCAAATCAACGAAAGACATCTCGTCAGTAACCTGAGCCATAATTGCATTTGCTTCAGCAATTGTTGTCTCAAGACCAGCTGCGATTGACTCTGGTGTAGCGTTATCTGCTGTAGCAGCATCGTTAGAAAGTGTTAGACATCTATAATAGTATGTATCAACTTCGTTCAAATATGGCTCTTCTCTTAGGAACAAGTAGTAGCCATTTGCACCCTCAAGGATTACTGTTGAGCTTCCCTCTTCGCCGTTAACTGCGTTCTCAGGGATTGTGCCGTCGAACAAGAATTCTGTAGCGCCTTCGCAAAGAGCATCTGTTCTAGTGGAGTTAAATCCTTCATAGTGTGTATATGTCTCATCTGCTTCGATTGCAGAAACAAGTGCTTCGTCATCAGCAAAAGCTTCGAGGATTCCTTCGCGGAAGGACTCGGAATCTTCTGCAACTGCTTCTACACTTTCTGCTAGCTCAAGAGCAGCCTCCAAGTCAGCATTGCCTTCCTCATCTACCTCAGCAGCAAAGTAATACATGTTAAAGTCTACTCTCTCGTATGCGTCAGGATTCTCATCATATGCAGCCTGAATATCTTCTGCAGATGGTCTAAATACGAACTGTGCCAAATACTCGTTATACTCAGAAACGTAGCAAATTAGCTCATTAAGCTCCAAGTAATTTCTTGCTGTAAAGCCAGTACCATACATGGAATGCAAATATGTTGTAGCAGAAGGATAACCACGATACTCAGCAACTGGAACAATCATGTCTTCGTACATGAGTCTTGCATATCTAGCTGCACCAGAATGCTCACGATAACCAGCCTCGTCAGCAACCTCTTCTACTAGGTATGAATTCATAAGCTCTGCTGCTGCACTATCTAGTATACGCATATAGTATGTCTCACCTGTAGCTGGATCAGCAACCTGGTCAAGATCAACTCCCTGCAAGCCTCCGTTTTGGCTATAACTACTCAAAACTTGAATGTATCCATAGTTAAGCTCATTAACTGAAGCAGAAGCAAACTTTACTTTGTTTCCGTTCTCGTCAACTTTATAGAAATTAACGCCTGTCGCAAGCTTTGGTACTATACCAGTAACATAAACTCCAAACGCTACAATAATGAGTACTACTATTGTAATAACAACAGCAGTAACTATCTTATTCTTCTTATTAGACCCAACCTTAACGAGTCTCTCTTCAGACTTTGGCATATTCTAAGCCCATCCTTTACAAAAGTTGTTCGGCGCTTATCTGCACCGCATATCGTGTGCAAAAAACCACACTGTATTATAATTCGTGCAACCCAATAATGCAAGAAAGTTCGGAAATGTCTTCTATCACATATGTCGGGTCAAGCTTAATCAGTTCTTCCTTTGGCATTCTCGTCCATCCAACAAGCACACTGTCGCACGAGGCCGCCTGCGCACACAAGATGTCTGGCGCCGCATCTCCTACATACAAAACTCGGCTTGAATCCGTAAGTCCCGCCTTTTCCATCGCATACAAAAGCGGCTCCGGTCCCGGCTTATGTCCCTCCGTAAGCTCCTTGTGAATGAAGGAGTCGAAGTTCTTTTCGAGGTGGAGCACCTCTATGGAGGTCATTAGCGACTTTTTGCGCTTCGAGGTCACGATTCCTTGGTAGATTCCTAACGCCTGGATTTTCTCTAGCTCCTCTCTAACCCCCTCGAAAAGCGGCAGTTCGTTATTTACTAACGCTTTCTCGTTATGGCGGATGTAGCTATCAAACAGCGCCTTGCTCGTTTCCTCGTCGTGCATTTGGAACGTCTCGATAAGCGGCTTCCCAATGTAGCTTAGCAAATCTGCGTCCGTTCTGTCGCAGCGGCCAAGCACGTCATTGTAGGCGAGCTTAAAACACTCCATAATAACAGGAACGCTGTCAGCCAGCGTTCCGTCAAAATCATAGAATATAGCATCATACTTATATTGAGTATTATTCATATACTATTCTCCATAAACCGTTATAGACCGTTATAGGCAACTTGTCATTAGTCCTCAGACTTGCCTTCGTTTTCCTGCTCGTCGTCTGTTGCTGTCTCGTCCTTGATAATGTGAATCAATACCTTAGAAATAGCACGATCCTGAACATGCAATACCTTAATTGAAATGTTCTTATATGTAACGACTGGCTTCTCGCGAGGCTCTGGTACTCTATCAAGAATCTGGATTACTAGACCAGCAATCGTGTCGTACTCATCATCTGTTAGCTCGATATTAATTACATTCTCAAGGTCAGAAAGCGTCATGTCGCCAGCAACAATATAGTCGCCGTTGCTTAAACGAATACACTCCTGATCCTCGTCGTCGAACTCGTCAGAAATATTACCAACAATCTCTTCAACCATATCTTCAAGAGTAACGATGCCCATCGTTCCGCCGTACTCGTCAAGAACAACCGCCATCTGCATACCGCAAGTCTTCATCTCGTTAAATAACGCGGAAATCTTCTTCGTCTCATGCACGAAAATCGCATCACGAACAATCTTAGAAAGTGTAAATGTCTCGATTTCCTTCTCTGTCATTCCGAGCAAGTCCTTAATGTGAAGGATTCCAATAATGTCGTCGATTGTCTCATCATATACTGGGATTCTAGTAAACTTCTCCGTTGAAGCAACCTTCAATGTCTCCTCGTAACTAGCATCACGTGGAAGAGAAACAATCTTCTTACGATGCGTCATTACCTCAGAAACTTCCTTGTCATTAAACTCGAAAATATTCTCGATCATCTTCTTCTCGTTGTCCTCAATGCTGTCAGACTCAGAAGCGACATCTACCATCATACGAATCTCTTCTTCAGTAACTTCCTTGTCGTTATCATCAGGGTCAATACCGAACATGCGTAGTAGCAAATTTGTAGAAGCTGTAAGGAGCTTTACGAATGGTCTAGCAAAAGAACCAAATACGCTAACCACCTTCGATGCACTAAAAGCCCACTTCTCCGCATTCTTCTGAGCAATTCTCTTCGGAACAAGCTCACCTAATACGAGCGAGAAGTATGACAAAATCAATGTAATAAGCACTGTACATAGTGGGTCAATCCAAGAGAACTTTCCATTCGGGTCTAATGCAGTGCTTAATAGCTCGGAGAAATTATCCGCAGCAAAAGCTGAGGACAAGAATCCTGCAAATGTAACACCAACCTGAATTGTAGATAGGAATGTACCCGGATTTTCTAGGAATTTTACGATACGCTTGGCACCCTTGTGACCTTCCTCGGCCATCTTCGCCATCTTCGCGTCATTAAGCGTAATTACCGCCATTTCTGTTCCCGCAAAAAACGCGTTAACAAGTATAAGAATAAAAACTAATAATAAATCTAAAAGTATACTCACCCCGTCAGGCATGTATTTTCCTTTCCTTTCCGTATCCATCTGTAATATTTACAATAATGATACTGCCGAACACTAACCGTCCGACTTAACCCCCATATTATACACAGTTTCATCAAATTTGCATAGCAACGAACCTTTTGGCACAAAAATGTTACAAAAGTCTCACCCAGCCTACCTCAAGTTTCGTCTACCGCGTCTTCGTCCTGCTTTTCGAGTTCGCCCTTATGATGCTCGTCATAGAAAAGATCGCGGTTTCTCTCGTACTCCTCCATCGCATTCGCAAAAAGCTCCCCCAGGTGCGCGCCACCATTTCTTAGCGCCACCAAAGTCTCGTCGTCGATGTCCGCCTTAATCTCCTCAAGCCCAGCCTGAACCTCCATGAAACCCACGATGTCCTCTGGAGTAATATTTGTGTCTTTCATTTGATTGTTTTCCATTGCATTTCCCTCATCCAAATCTAAAACATCTGCCTACTCAATCTCGACCAAGTACGCCCTACATGGAGCCCCGTCAAACCCTGCAAAATTCAGCGGCGCCGCGCTTAGAAAATATTTGCCCTCCGCTACGCCCTCAAGCGTCACACCCTCAAGTAGCACGACCTCCTTGCCAAGCAAAGCCTTGTGCACCGCCATCGGAGCATCAACTGGCCCAACCGTCTGACTCTCGTTTCCAAGTAGCTTTAGGCCTGCCTTCGCGAAAAGCTCCGCCGCCTCTAATGTCACCGTCACATCTCCTGCAATAAGAATTCTTTCAGCCGCGCTAGCAGCCTTCGCCTTCTCGATGATTCTAGACGCATCACTTGCTGTCACATCACCTTCGCATCGCGCAACATAGCACAGTCCAACAAATGAATCTAGCGGCATCTTGTCTATCGTTTTGCCCTCGTTAATAAAGTGAAACGGTGCATCGACATGCGTACCGTTATGCGCACACATGTCTATCATGGAAAGATTGTAGAGTTCGCCGTCTGCCATGCTTTTCACAAGGGGGCCCTTCGGACTATCGTCACCAGGGAAAACTCTGCACGATAAAACTTCTTGAGAAATGTCGATAATCCTCATTTGAGCCTCCGTTGCCTACTTAGCAAAATCCTTAGTCGTTATTGGTACTTATTCCAACGCAAACGAAGTAACGTCCAACCTTTACTAGGCGTAGGTTGTCACCTCTATTAACAAAGCGTGAACTTGATGTTGCAAAAGAAATCGCCCTTTTTGTGTTCTCGCATCTAACGATATAGCGATTCTTGTGATACCTTTTGAAAGCTACAACATCCTCATACGCCTCAAGGCTCTCGCTGTCGATTTGTGACTTGAGTCTAAAATAATTCACGATGCTAATTACTAGCGTTCCTACAACTCCAAGGCCAATGATTCCCAAGAAAATGAAAAAGAACTTCTTTGCATCAGCGTCACCATTTACGCCGCCAAATCTGTAATTCGCATAAAAGAAGAAAGCAACTAATACCAAAACAGAGAAAAAGTCTCCTCCCATTCTCTTTAATGCCCACTTAAGAGCCAATTCCTTCTCAGACTCATCTAGAATAATACTATTCATTATCTATCCCTCCTAAATAAAATGTTTGGTTTTTCCCTTAACCTTTCTCATTATACAACAAACTTAGTGTTGATGCATTCTAATGTTGGCCCCATTGCAAAGCGGTTTGATTGACGGTATGGATTTTTGCGGATTTCTTATACCACTTTGCAAACCAGAGGCGTTCAGCAAGAAGTTCATCAAAACAGGGTCTCCTGGGTGAACTTTCTGCTGATAACCCCTAGTTCAGCAAGAAGTTCATC
>CALEFT010000043.1 GCA_937876985.1 uncultured Clostridia bacterium
CTGTGTTAATGTAATATTTACTTGAGCCATATCGATTCCTCCTTTATTGTTTTTTTATTGCTTATTACATTATACAGGATGAGATATGGCTCATCTCTTTTTTTCGAATTTACACCATTATATGGACGCGACCTTTGAATAACGGTATGGATTATTGCTGATTTTCAATACCGCTTTGTAAACCAGAACTGTTTTAGAGGCCTTGGTAGACAAACCGGTTGACAAAACGCCAATATTTTCTACCGTTTCTTCTACCAGAAGACTTTATAGTACGAAGGCAAAACTTGAGGATGCATATTAAGCTTTTAAGGGTATAATATTATAGGTTGTCTATAGGTATGAAGATGTACAAATAGATGAGAGAAAATGGAATGGTGAATATGCATGAAGCTATTTAAGAATAAAGAGAATAAGACTAATAACTTGAAGGTAATCATTGTTGGTGCCGGCAAGGTCGGTGTATATATTTTGTCGCAGCTTGTTTTGGAAGGTCACGATGTTACTTTGGTTGATTCTGACCCGAAGAAAATCGATACACTTTCAGAGATGTATGATGTTTATGGAGTTGTAGGTAATGGTGCAAGTCATAAGATTTTGTTAGAAGCAGGTATCGAGAACAGTGATATTGTAATTGCGGTTACTGGTTCGGATGAGCTTAATCTTCTTTGTTGTACTATTGCTAGACGAGCTAGTAAGTGTGCAACTATTGCACGTGTAAGAAATCCTGAGTACAGTGATGAGATTGATTTTATCAGAGAACAGCTTGGATTAGCACTAGTTATCAACCCTGAGTATGAGTTAGCAAGAGAGGCATCGAGAATTATTTCTCTTCCAACAGCCCTTGATGTATATGCTTTTGGTAATGGTAGGGCAGAACTTGTTAAGTTTAAGCTTACTGAAGACAACATTCTTGTGAATACTAAGATTATGGAACTTAAGAATAAGATATCTGTTGATAATGTTCTTATCTGTGCGATTGAAAGGGATGACGAGATTTATATTCCTTCTGGTGACTTTACACTTCTTGCTGGCGATGTAATTTATGTCGTCTCGTCTCGTAAGTATATTCGCTCCTTCTTTAAGGGCATCGGCATGGTGAGTAAGAAGGTACATAGGGTTCTTCTTATTGGCGGAGGTAAGGCTTCTTATTATCTTGCTAAGCAGCTTATCGATATGAATATTCAGGTGAAGATTATTGAGAATAAGAAGGATCGAGCAAACGAACTGAGTGAGCTTTTGCCTAAGGCTGATATTGTTTTGGGTGATGGTACTGACACGGATTTGCTTTATGCTGAGGGTATCGAGAGCTTCGATGCAGTTTTGCCACTGACAAATATCGATGAGGAGAATGTAATGCTTACGCTTTTCGCGAGGAAGGTGTCTGATGCTAAGGTAATTACTCGAATCAATCGAATTGGCTTTAAGAATGTAATCAGTGACCTAGATTTAGGTTCTGTTATTTATCCGAAGTCAATTACTTCAGAGTCTATTCTTCGCTTCGTCAGAGCGAAAAGCAACAGCAAAGAAAACGTCAACATTGAGGCGCTTTATCAGCTTTTCGATGCAAAGGCGGAGGCTGTCGAGTTCAAGATTTCTAGTGATGACACTAGAGTGATTGGCAAGAAGCTTATGGAACTTAAGATAAAGAAGAATATTTTGGTGGCATATATTAGGCGCCAGAATGCGATTATTATTCCGAATGGACAAGATTCTATTAATGAGAACGACTCGGTGATGGTCGTTACTTCTGGGATTGTGCTAAATTCGATTGAGGACATTTTGGAAGGCTAATGTGGATTCTTGGGAAGTGATGAAGTATGAATTATAAGATTGTTGGATATATACTTGGACATGTAATTAGGATTGAAGGATTGCTGATGCTTTTACCATGTCTTGTTGCTCTGATTTATCAGGAGAAGGCTGGCTTCGTTTATGCAGGTGTTTCGATGCTGCTGATTCTTCTAGGTACACTGATCGCTCAATTTAAGCCGAAGAATAGCGTTTTCCATATCAAGGAGGGGGCTGCGATTACTGGACTTAGCTGGATTATTTTGTCAGTTTGTGGCGCGATTCCTTTTATGGTTACTGGAGAGATTCCAAGCTTTGTTGATGCAGTGTTTGAGACTTCTTCTGGTTTTACTACAACGGGAGCTACGATTCTTAGTGATGTAGAGGCCTTGTCGCATGCTTCGCTTTTCTGGAGAAGTTTTACGCATTGGATTGGTGGAATGGGTGTGCTTGTATTCTTGCTTGCAATTATTCCACTAAGCGGTGGTTCTCGAATCAATCTTATGAAGGCGGAGAGCCCTGGTCCACAGGTAGGTAAGCTTGTTCCGAAGATTAAGGACACTGCTAAGGTTCTCTATACTATTTATTTTGTTATGACAATTATTCAGATTGTCATTCTTTTGCTTTCGAAGATGCCGGTTTTTGATGCTATTACAATTACGTTTGGTACCGCTGGTACTGGTGGCTTTTCTGTTCGTAATGACAGTATGGCAAGCTATACGAATTTCCAGATTTGGGTGGTAACGGTATTCATGTTCTTGTTTGGTGTAAACTTCAATTTCTTCTTTTTTATTAGCTTAGGCAAATTTAAGAAGGCTTTTGCTATTGAAGAAGTGAAATGGTATCTAGCAATTTATTTGATGGCTGTATTTTTCTGTGTTATTGGAAACAAAGATATCCTCGAGACATTCTCTGACAACCTGCGACACTCGGCGTTCCAAGTAGCTTCAATTATGAGTACGACTGGTTACTCAACCGTTGACTTTAATATGTGGTCGCCATCTGCTAAGTCTGTGCTGCTTCTTTCTATGTTTATCGGTGCGTGTGCTGGCAGTACCGGCGGTGGTTTCAAGGTGTCGAGACTTATGATTCTTATCAAGTCTGCACACAAAGAACTTAAGAGCTACTTGAACCCGAAGAGTATTAATAACGTCCAGATGGAAGGCAAGACACTTGATAAGGACTTGATTTATTCTGTGCTCGTATATCTTGCACTTTATGTAATTATCTGTATTTCTTCTTGCATGCTGCTTTCTATCGAAAACCAAGACCTAGTAACAAATTTCTCAGCGGTTCTCGCGACTTTCAATAATATAGGTCCTGGTCTAGAGAGTGTTGGCCCAGCGACGAATTTCGCCTCTTTGACTGATTTTTCAAAGTGTGTTCTAATATTTGATATGATTGCAGGACGACTAGAGCTATTCCCAATGCTAGTTTTGTTTATGCCTTCACTATGGACTGGTTCTTTTAAGCGTAAATCGGCTACATAAATCAAATTGACGTATCGGAGGGATTAGCAAATGGAGAAACTACTTTATATCGATGCATGTATCAGGGGCGAGGAGTCTAGAACATTAGAGGTTGCTACACCAATTGTTGAACAGCTTTCAGAAAAATATGATGTGACGACTATCTGTCTTAATGACCTAGACTTAGATGTTATGAAGAAGACGGAAGTCTTAGCAAAAAATAATGGAGTAATTAATGAGCAGTCTTTGTATTGGGCAAGTCTAGTTCGCGATGCTGATAGAATTGTAATTGCTTCGCCGTTCTGGGATATGTCTATTCCTGCTGCACTTAAGGTTTTCTTCGAGCATTGTTCCATATTCGATATTACTTTCAAGTCTGATGACAAAACCTGCTATGGAAATTGCAAGGCGAAGAAAATGTTATATATCACTTCTCGTGGTATGGATATTTCTACTGGAGACGAGCTTGATGGAGCGACATCTTATCTTAAGGCACTCTCGTGGCTATGGGGAATTGGTCCACTTCAAGTAGTAGCTATGCAAAATATGGACTATTCGACACAAGAAGAAATCGAGCAGAAAATCCAAACTGCAATCGCAGAGGGACTTGAAATCTGCAAGACATTCTAAGACGAACTTAAATAACAAGGTGGGAGTAAAAGCGTTATGAACAAGACAATTCTAATCATTGAAGACGATAGCGAAATCAACAACATGCTTCGCTTGCTTCTTGGCTCGCATGGTTATACGACAATCAGTGCATATTCCGGCACAGAAGGTTTGCTTGTTCATAGCGACAAGGTTGATTTGATTTTGCTCGACTTGATGCTCCCAGGCAAAAGTGGCGAGGAAATCATACAAGAACTCAAGAGGAAGCATAGCGTTCCGGTAATTGTCACAAGTGCGATCCATGATGTAAATAAGAAGGTGGACCTTTTCGCGATGGGGGCAGACGACTATGTAACGAAGCCTTTCCATAATGAAGAGCTGCTCGCCCGAATCGCTGCACGCCTTCGAACTGGCGCGACGGAGACTGCGACTTCAAGCAAGATAATGTTCAAGGATATAGTTCTCGACAAGGACCTTTATAGCGGCGCATGTAACGGCATCGACTTAGAGCTGTCGCGCATCGAGTTTGATTTGCTTAGCTTTTTGCTTCAGAATCCGAACCGCACTCTTACGAAAAGCATCATCTTCGACACAATTTGGAACTACGATAGCGTCGCTGACGACAATACGCTGAATGTGCATATTAGTAAGCTTAGAAAGAAACTCAAGGAATGTAATCCTGATGAGGAATATATAGAGACCGTCTGGGGCATTGGCTACAGATGTAATAACAAATAGAAGGATAGTGAGGTGGAATTATGGGGATCAATGTGAAGAAGATTTTTGCAACTATACTAGTTTTGGTAATGCTACTAGCGATGGCTTTGGCATTAGCTTCATGTGCTTTTAAGACGAGTTCATATGACTATGACAAAGAAGCCGTTGAAGGAATAAAAATTGATAAAGTCGAATATAACGACGATAGTGTTGTTGTCTATTTTGATGAGTTCCCTTATGAGTCGATTGGAAAAGTAAGGTGCTACAATTCGAAGTTTGAGGAAATCGAATATAACGCTCAATTCTCGTTTGATGATAATATTCTCACAATCGAGACTGATAATGCTAAGGAAGTCTCGGGAATTAATGTAAAGGATTCAGAAAGCGATGAAGAATTCTATGTCCGATACCTAGACTCCGATGAATATGCAGTAATTGCATTTCTTTGGGTGGATGATATAGGATATGAAATATTCGGTGAAGTGGAAGAGTATTATACTCAAGAGGAGTATTGGCATATTGAGAATCAACAGGCGCTTCGCGAGGAAGAGATGAATTCTCTCTTTTATATGCTCGAAGGCATATGGACAAATGAGAGTGGCTCGGTGCAGATCATTTTCTCGGAACCTTCGTCCGACCTAAGGCTAATGCAGGTAAACGAGTTAGTCGACGGAGAATGGGTCGAAACAGATTCGATGGAAATTAATGTTCTTACCGAATCCTTCCTTGAAGAAGGTCTTTGCATATCAATTTATGACAACATCAATATGGGAAGAAAGGAAGACTTCCTATTGCTTCTTGATGGCGAAAGCATGAGCTGCGACTTCTCGGAGGAGCTTTTCACCAAAGCAGAGTAATTCTTGCGCCAGCCCTTTTCGAAAAGGAACACGCTTAAGACAACGCGGAGAAATCCTTAATAACCAAGCCTTCGTACCAAACCTTCGTAGAGTGAGTAAGGAAATGAAAATACTTTTTTGAGAAAGATTTAAGGATTGAGTTAAGACTTTTTTCATAATTAGAGTTCATAATGAAACCATAAGCTTATGAAATAAAGTTTTTGGAGGATTAAAACAATGCGTGAGGTAGTGCTTAAGGCAAATGGACTTACGAAAAAGTATGGAAAGCAGGTTGCGCTTGATAGCGCGAATATGGAAGTTCACCGTGGTGATATCTACGGACTGATTGGTAGAAATGGTGCAGGTAAGACGACAATGATGAAGATTATCTGCGGACTAACAAATCCGACTAGTGGAGAGTTTGAGATTTTCGGGAAGAGCGGGACAGAGGTAGAGAAGGAACGCAGTAGAATTGGATGTCTGATTGAGAATCCAGCGTTCTTCGGATATATGACAGCGTATCAGAATCTTCGCTATTACTGCTACCAGAAGGGTATTGTGAATCTAAAGCAGATTGACGAGGTGCTTGAGTTAGTTGGACTTATGGAGGCGCGCGATAAGAAGTTTAAGGCTTTCTCACTTGGTATGAAGCAGCGACTCGGAATCGCATTTGCGCTATTAGATAATCCAGAGTTGGTTATCCTTGACGAGCCGATTAATGGCCTTGATCCGATTGGTATTAGTGAGTTAAGAGAAGTGTTTGTTAGACTTGCGAAGGAGAAGGGTGTAACGATTGTTATCTCGAGTCACATTTTGTCTGAGCTTTATGCGACGGCTGATCATTTCTTGTTTGTTGAGAAGGGTCATGTACTTAAGGACTATACAAAAGAACAGCTCGACACAGAGTGCAGTAAGTGTTTGGTGCTTAAGACGAACAATACTAAGAAGGCTGCTACTGTGCTTGAGATGGTTCTCGACGTAAGCGACTATAAGGTAATTAATGATGAGGAGATTCGTATCTATAAGCTTGATATCGATATTCCTATGGTTAGCAAACGCTTGATTGAGAATGATGTTTCAGTGCTCGGACTATTTGAGGCAGGCGTGTCACTAGAAGAGTTTTTTAAGCAGCTCGTTGAAGCATAAACTAGGTTTGTAGAAATAGGAGAAAAAAGGAGAAATTTTATGTTTAATATTATTCGTTCTGATTTATATAGAGTCGCAAAAAGTAAATCTATGATTGCGTATTATGCGGTAATTCTGATTTTGTTCGGAATATCCGTGATTGGTAAGGTCTGTGGTGGACTTCAGCTTAATACAACGACTATGCCAACGATAGATGTTAGATCAATGATTGACTTAGGCCAGCTTTCTTCCAATTTGACCTTTTACTATTTGTTCTTGATTCCAGTAGTAAACTTCATTATTGCAGATTTTAGAGAGGGCACAATTAAGAATACTATCAGCTCTGCTATCTCGAAAAAGCTCTACTTCATCACAAAATTTGTTACTACAGTGGGATATACAATCGTTTCTTATACAGTTTGCTTTTATTTGTACTATGCTATCAACCGCATGGTTAACGGTGATAAGTACACAAGTACACTATCCGCCTTTTCTAAGGGCTTCTTTAGACAATTGCCTCTTATGATTTGTATCTCATGCGTATTCTGTTTTATCGCTTTCCTAGTTCGTAAGATGGGTGTGTTCAATTCGCTTACAATGCTTTTCCCATTTGCTACAACTATGATTTTGTCCATTATGTTCGGCTTTAACGAGGCTGCAAATTCTGCAGGTGAGAAGGGATTCGAATTAGTAGAAAAGCTTTCTCAGTATGAGATTTCCTCAATGATGTTCAAATTGGTTTTCGATTATACAGATGACTATTTGAGAAATACTTATATTATTTGTGGCGTTCTTATAGTATTATCTTTTGTGGGTGGCTACTACTTGTTTATGAACAGGGAACTAGACTAATTTCAAGTGATATTTGTTAAGCGAATGCTTTTCGCGAAGGAGGGTGCAGTATGGAACTATTAATTGTTGTGCTTTGCATAGTGATTGTTGTTCTAGCCTGCGCCCTTTTGGCGTATATGGTCGAGGTTTCTCGTATTCGTAGGCAGCTCAACGAGATTAAGACTACTGACATTAAGCCGAAGGTTCGTTCGAGCGTTGGCGTGTGCGACAAGCTCATTTTGCAGATTAACGACATGCTCTCTCACATTTCTGATGTCAAGGCGGATTATCAGGCCAAGAACCGCGCGATGAACCAGATGATGACGAATATCTCGCACGACCTTAGGACGCCTCTTACTTCTGCGCTTGGCTACATTAACCTAATTCAGAACACTAAGATGAGTGAGGAAGAGAAGCTTCGTGAGCTTGGCGTCATCGAGAAGCGCCTGCTTCGTCTGGAAGAACTTATCAATTCTTTCTTCGAACTTACGCAAATCATATCAAGCGGCAAGCTCCCAGAACTAGTCGACGTAAACCTTGTTAGCGTTCTTGAAGAAGCGATGGTGCACTACTACGACGACTACACTTCTCGCTCTCGCAGCATCAATTTCCAGACCGATTCGCACAAGATTTCTCTTGTTAGCAATCGCAATCTGCTGATGCGTATTTTTGATAATCTCATTGGGAACGCGCTTAAGCACGGCACTGGCGATCTTAATATCCAAGTCGACTCTAAGGCGAAAAGCGTCATCCTAATAAATAAGCTCGCTTCTACAGATTCCGACATCGACGTAAATCATGTTTTTGATGAATTCTATACAACCGACATCTCTCGAACAAAAGGCAACACCGGCCTTGGACTAGCTATCGCGAAGCAGTTTACCGAGATGCTTGGCGGAGAAATCAAGGCATCTATTGAATATACTAGCGAAGGCGAGATGTTCAAGATAGTTGTTAAACTCTAATAAATCGTCGCGTTATAGGTCAATAAATGCTTCGCGTACATCGCTTAGCAGATTATAAAGTCCATCCTCGGACAAAACTCCGCGCTTTAGGTCTTCTGGCAAAAGCCCAGCCTCGTCGGCACCAAAGTCATCTTTCCAAGCCTTGCTTGTAAGATAAATATCGAGCTTATAATATAATTCTTTTGCTACTGCCATGAACACTTCATCGCCTATAACATTCGAATTCTTCTCGTATTCATGCAGCATAGCGATAAGAAGGTCGTAAGAAGTCTCCATGTGCTTAATTCTATATATTCTACCAATTTGGTCATAGTCGTTAATCTTTCCCATTCTTCTCGTTCTTGTCACTCCAATATTCGATTTATGTCACTAATAAAATTGTTGCTTTTGCTTAGCTTTGCAATATTAATTATAGCAATGAAATCACTAATTTGAAGCGATGCTTTTCGCGTTGGATTTGGCGATTTTGCTAGAGGCAAAATATTGACACGCTTTATCACACTAAAGTATAATTTGATTGGTAATAGGGAGTAGCTTGCGAGGCTATGTGAACTAGTACAAGTCTCGTAACATTTTCTCGTCAGGACAGAGTCGTCCGCTTGATGTCTACTAGAAGGTTCAAGGGTTCGTCTCTCGGGATTTGTTGTAAGGAGCAAGACTTTTACTGCATAGGTGATTACAGTATTTGTCGTGGCTCTTTTTTGTTGCAAGTAAAAGGCTCAGAAACCAATAAGTTCCAAGGCTAGTGTAATCTCCATGAATGTTATAAGGAGGACAATAAAGTGGGTGGTGAACTTAACTTTATAGAGATGCTGAATCAGACTCTCGACAATCCAATGCTCCTAATCGCAGTCTTGTTGACGCTCGGTGTTATTTTTGTAAACGGATGGACGGACGCACCTAATGCAATTGCGACCTGTGTATCCACAAGAAGTATCGAGGTAGGCAAGGCTATTTTTATGGCTGCAGTTTTCAATTTCCTTGGTGTAATTGTGATGACAATGGTCAATGCTAGCGTTGCTTCTACCATAAAGAATATGGTGGATTTTGGTAACGATAGCAAAATTGCACTCATTGCTCTTGCTGCAGCTCTTGCCGCGATAGTGATATGGGCGGTTGGAGCTTGGTATTTCGGAATTCCGACATCGGAGAGCCACGCGCTCATCGCTGGTCTAACTGGTGCAGCAATCGCAGTAAACGGTGGCCTTTCCGGAATAAATGGAGCAGAATGGGTGAAGGTCCTTTATGGACTTGTACTGTCAACGGTTCTTGGATTTGGTACAGGATTTATTTTCACAAGAGTAATCAAGCTAGTGTTTAGCAAGGTAAAGAGGAAGACGGCGAATAGCTTTTTCGAGAAGGCTCAAGTTGCAGGCGGCGCGGCAATGGCTTTTATGCACGGAGCGCAGGACGGACAGAAGTTTATCGGAGTGCTGCTTCTAGGCTTCGTGTTGGCTTCTGGCGGAGAGCAGGGCGCGAAAACAGCAATCCCAATCTGGATGATGCTTTTGTGCTCAGTCTTGATGGGACTAGGAACCGCAGTAGGCGGCAAGAAAATCATCAAATCAGTCGGCATGGACATGGTTAAGCTAGAAAAATACCAAGGCTTCTCGTCCGACATGGCGGCGGCGTTCTGCCTACTTCTATCAACGCTTTTTGGTATTCCAGTTTCCACAACTCACATGAAAACGACAGCCATCATGGGCGCAGGCGCAGAGAAGAGACTATCCGCAGTAAAGCTCGATGTGGTTAAGGATCTAGTTCTCACATGGGTATGCACCTTCCCAGGCTGTGGCCTAATCGGTTTTCTGATGGCAAAGCTCTTCTTAGTGCTTTTCTAAGGCGAAAAGCTCATTCAAGAAAAATACAAATTACGGAGGATAATTTTTATGGCAAAGAAAAAGGACGATATTTTCTATAAGAATTTGGAGGAGTGTGTTTCCCTAGCAAGCGACGCTGTCGTTTTGGTGGAGGAATTCCTCGGCAGCTATAGCCGCGAGATTGTGCCTGAATATAGAAAGAAGATGCACGACCTCGAGAACAAGGCCGACGCGAAAAAGCATGAGCAAATGAAAGCAATAACAGAGTCTTTCATCACGCCAATCGAATGTGAGGACCTCGTAGCACTTAGCTCCTACATTGATGACATAGTAGATTCAATCGAAGATATTATCATTCAAATCTACATTGCAGATGTAGCAGAAATTAGGCAAGATGTTCTCCCAATTATCGCAGTTTTGAAGGATGTCATCGCGAAGCTTTCCGAGTTAATGGTTGAGCTACCAGACTTCAAGAAAAGCAAGAAGATGCACGACATCATAATCGAAGTAAATGACCTAGAAGAGAAGGGCGATAAGCTTTATATCGAAGCAATGCGTACACTCTATCAAGAAAACGACATACGTATCGTGATGATTTGGAAGGATCTATACGAGTGTCTTGAGAACACAATCGACACATGTGAGCATGTCGCTGACACAGTACATACAGTTGTTATGAAGAATCTATAATTCTTATTTCTCCTATAATTCCTGCCTTCATACATGCTCTATTAAGGGTGATTTGGTTATCAGCAGAAAGTTCACCCAGGAAGCCCTGGTTTGATGAACTTCTTGCTGAACTAGGGGTTATCAGCAGATAGTTCACCCAGGAGG
>CALEFT010000044.1 GCA_937876985.1 uncultured Clostridia bacterium
CTTTCTTTTCAAGTTCAATGCATAAATCCAACGCTATTGCATCCAACTTCGGTGTTAGCGAGTCTCTTATACGGGTATACGGAACTGGAGTTTCACACTTCAATGCCCCTACAGGAAAACGCACAGCGAATGATATTACAGATTTACAATTCGGAAGCACATCTAATGGATGAAAACCTGTTGGTGCATCCTTAAATCTCTCTACAGATGCAATACCACACAAATCAGCCCCCAAAGAATAGGCAATTTCTTTCACTTCTTTATTAGTTATCATCATTTGTTATGTCCCTTTCTCAGCGTAAACTTCAAATAATCATGTGCATTCAACCTCTACGCAAGACTGAAATTTTCATGTGTTCGACAAATTAGAATTTACCTAATTGCTAATATTTCTTTTATTAATTCATCAAAACTATTAACCGAAACACCATCATATGATATATTTCTACTGTTTAATAAAACAGGATTCATGCCCACTTTTTTAGCAGCCTCAAGATTCCCTTCTCTATCATCTATATAAATACAATCTTCTGCATTAAGACCTAATTTTTCAATTGTGAGTAAAAAAATACGCTCATCAGGTTTTTGAATTTTCAAATCACCACTTATACTAATTACATCAAAATATTTGTTTAAATCAAATTTTTCACGAAGATACTTGCTCCATCTACTGGAATCATTCGATATAATAGCCAACTTATATTTGTTCTTAACCTTTTCAATAAAATCAATAAAACCATCCGATAATTCTATAGTATCAAGGTACTCCTCTTCAATTTTTTCCAAATCACCTTGAAACCCAATAGTCTTCCAGACTTCGAGAGAAGTCATTTCTCCAATATCCGCCTTAAACCAAGGGGTGTATATCTCTTCGGCACTTAAGTTGGGAAATGTTTGTTGTACATAAGGAACAAAATCATCTCCCGTTTGTTTTACAATCACACCATACATATCTAAAACTATAGCTTTCATATTCAAATATCCTTTCGTCAAATTCAAGTTTGTTTAATTGAATTAAGCCCATACAATTGAACTCCGTTCAATTGTCATCCCTCGCTCTAAAGAGCTCGGTCAATTCTTATTTATCTTTGCTTGCCAGCCAATCCCCAATTCTCATTTGGCGGTTCATGAATGACTATAAAAACGTCAGTTGCTTGTATTTCAAGTCTTTCATATAATTCTTTTACTATTTCTTCATATATTCTCGCTTTTTGCTCTTTTGTACGCCCTTGAAACATTGTTAACTCTATCATCGTAAATTTATCAGTCTTACTTTCACTTCTTTCAAACAACTCATCTTCGATTTCATACAATCTTTGAAATCTATCCCAGTCCTCAATTTGAATTGCATTCATTAATGCTGTATGAACAGCATCCAGCATTTCTTTTTTATAATCAACACTTTTTCCTTTTATTATCTCTATACGAACTAAAGGCATTTTTTGTCCTCCTGTAAATTCAAATTCATGCGCGCTTTCAATCTCACCGGAAGACTGAAATTTTACTGTTCTTCCCTTAACAGAGAATACATTTTCATATCAATCACTTTTCCATTCTTTACGGCATTATTTCTTAATGTTCCCTCATATTGAAAACCTGCTTTTTCAAGAACACGACAAGAACCTGTATTATAAGCAAACGGCTCTGCATAAATTCGAAGAATATCACTATTCTTAAATACATATTCACAGATTTGTTTTACCGCATCTGTCATAATGCCTTTTCCCCAATACTCTTCTGCAATATAGTATCCCATCTCGGCTGTTTGTCTATGAATATTTTTCTGACGAAAAACTCCTATACTACCAATCACTTTATCATCCAATGTAATCGCAAATGCAAATGTTTCATCTTCATTTGCTGAAAGCATACTTGATATAAAATCAATCCCATCTTGTTCAGAATAAGGATATGGTAAACCATCCCTAAGATTATCTTGTATCTTTTTATTTGACAAAGCAACTGCAATATCCTTTGCATCTGTCAGTTTCCATTTTCTTATTTTACAATTCATAATGTTTTTCTCCATACTTCGTAAACTTCAAAATTTCTTATTTCAAAATATTAATTTCCTTTTGCAAATTCGCCAAAAATCTACCTGCATGAGCGCCATCCATTTGTGTATGGTGAAACTGAAAAGAAAGTGTAAGATAATACTTAAACCATTTCTTTTTGTATCTGCCCCAAATGATAAATGGATTATTAAAAATACCACTATTCATACCAACTGCACCATCAATTTCAGTATCTATAATTGCCGATGTCCCTATTACCATACTATCATTTGACAAATCTCTATCTTGACAGTTTTCTGCAACCCACGAAGTATATTCTAAATATTCATTATTGTATTTATTTAAATCTTCCACATACAAGATGTCACAAGAGCTTACTTCACCATCTCTATTTTTCACAATTGTATTAACTGCAATCGTATCATACTGTATAAGTTTATCACCAACAGGAAGTACGTAAAACTCTTTTACATTCACAGCAGCTTTTCCAATGCAATAATCTAAAAGCATATTAAACTTCATATGTTTTCTTTTACTAATTTTAATAAGATTTGTTACATCCAAAGTCTTAAAAAAAGTTACCATTGGATTTGGGGCTTTCATCCAAAGCTCATATGCCATAGCTCTTGTTGTGTCTTTTAGTTGAATTTCTTTTGCCATTATATCTCTCCCATAACTCCAGATTCATGCTACTTATTTTTTGTGTTTTCCAATAACGAATTCACCTCAAGTAATGTAGGAGGGTTTAGTGGCAGAGGAAATCTTGAAATCGCAATTGCTGAGCAAGCACTTGCAAAACGTACCAACTCATCATCTTCCATTCCATGTAATAATCCATAGACACAGCCCGCCTTAAATGTATCTCCTGCTCCAAGAGTACTCTTTACATCTACACTAAACGGCTTCATTCGCTTCATCAACTGACCTTTCCTGCCATATATCATATCATTTCCCCCGGAAGTGATAATTACAAGGCCATCCGTACTTGCAACTAATAACTCATATATTTCTTCTATGCTTTTATCTTTATAAACATCCGATTCAGTGCATTCCTTGGAAACTACATTAACAGCACAATGCTGGTGCAGATAACTATCGTGTTTTGAATCTATAGTTACATAACTTTTATTATATTTTACACAAAGTTCCGCTGTGGCTTGAGTTTCTTCCAAGAAAAATGGATCTATTGCCGCAATCTTACAACCTATAATATCTTCTTCCTTAGGCATACTCCAACGCTTTTTAGCTCCTGGCTCGTATAATGACTGGAATACTCCCATAGGAGAACGCACTAAACCAGCTATAACTACATAATCCATTAACCCTTCATATTCCTTATCAAAATATAAGGAGGATAAATCTACTGATTTATTCTTATAAAACTCTTTTAGCAGAGGCGCCACTTCTGTACCAATATGTGTGCCATCTATCTTTACACTCACTCCAAGTGATGCCAATACAGTAGCAGCTGTGCCAGTTTCACCACCTGGCAAGAAATACTTTGCCTTTATCTCTGAATACTCATCCGGCTGTAAAAAACCATCTTTCAGCCAAAACGAATGGGTGCCCAGCACCTGTCCATACATATAAACCTCGTAACTCATAAATACCTTCTTATATATTTTAATTTACTGCATATGTAGCAATAAAATACTTAACAAAAGTTTCTATCTGTTCTAACACCTCACCCTTTTTATCAGGCTCTCTTGTAGATAACTGAATAAGTGATGTTACTGGCGCAGTATAAATAAATGCAAGCATCTCAGAGTCATCATTTTTTAATATCCCGTCATTCATCATTTTTTTAAATATATTTGCAAATATATTTTTCGTACCAACCATAAAATGCTTAGTTGCCAAGCTACATACTCGTTCATCATGAAATTGCTCTGTTAATAACAATTTTCTCGTAAGAATAATCCTTGCATCATTTAAAGTGAAATCTACCATTTTCATAGTTAATATATATAATTCTTCCATAGACTTTGGTTGATTTGGTAAATTATCTGCCGAACCAAAATGCTCTGCATAATAAGCTTCCATTCTATCAAGCAAAGCATTCCATATAGCATCCTTGCTAGAATAATGTTTATATAAGGCTGATTTACTTAATCCAAGTCGAGATGCTAAATCACGAAGATTGGTTCCTTTATAGCCATTTTCAGCAAACATTACCAGGGCTTCATCTAGAATTTTGCTTTTTGTGTTATTTTCCATATTATTCTCCTAAAATGATTTTAATTTATGTTATCAAAAAAGGTGACCGTTCGGTCACCTTTGATTATAGTGACCAAATGGTCACTCGTCAATTAGTCTCTTTAGAGAAATGTCATACAACAGAAACTTCAAATTCATGCATGCTTTCAATCTCTCAGTAAGACTGAAATTTTCTGTTCTCATTACTATCTTAGAACATATCAAGAATCCTCGCCATCTATGTATCTACGCTCACCCCACCATCCAGGAACCAGCTCGCCTAATGTAATGGTTTTTCTTGTTTTATAGTCCGTCATTATTTCCATATTTCTATTCTCGTATGACAACTGCATAAGAAACTCTCTACATGCGCCACAAGGCATACCGCTACCCTCTATCGCTCCATTTGGAGCTTCATCTCTAAATGCAATCAGTCGTTTAATAACAGTTTGACCACTATTAACATACATATTAAGAGCTGCCACTCTTTCTGCACAAAGGTTCATAACCCCACTGCAGCCTTCGATACAAAAACCTGTAAATATTTCTCCATTCTCACTTTCCACAGCACAAACCACGTGATGTGCATATACAAAAGGAGAAACCTCCTCTGGGTGATATTGTTCCTTTGCTTTTAAATATAATTTTTCCCAAATATCCATATTTCCCTCCACCAAATTCATAATTCCGCATGCTTTTTTCTACAGTAAGTTTTTTAACTCTTTAACTATAAACTTCTGAACAAGTCCACATCTCTTACAGCAATAGCACACTACAGAACTTCTCTTTGGTTTGAATTTTTTTATCTCCCCTTCCGGATAAAAAAACATTCCATGCATTCCTGCCATTTGTCCACTTATTAATTCTCCGCCACAGTTTTCACATTTATTTTCCATCACAATTCCTCCGTAGAATTCATATTTGTTTATTTCCTTACATCTTTTGCTGCTGATTGAAAATCCGATCTAAACATTTACATTCCATTAAATATCCCGGTTAGGAATATGGCAATAAAAAGCAACACTATACAAACCCAAATTATCAGTATAATTCTTTTCGGTTTATCCGCTTTTCTTTGCAATTCACTAGCAACTTTCTCTGCTTCTTCTTTGGAATCATATATTTTAACTTCGTCCTCTGATAGAACAGAAATTCTGTGCGTTCTTTTATTTTCACAGCGATATTGGTTTCCATTAATCTCCAATATCTTCCATCTTCTTACAAACTTTTTCCCGGATTCATTAATTGTATAAATACGATCTCCAACTTTTCTCATAATTCCCCTCCATATTCTTTAGTTTTCGATTTTTGTCGTCTGCTTTTTTCTCTTAATAATCAGATTCTTACGTGCCTAAAAAAACAACTATACCCATTTGTTTCAACTTCTAAATGGCTTATTAAAAGAACCTATTTCTATCAAGTTTCCTTCTGGGTCTGCAATATAGCACGTTCTTTGTCCCCAAGGTTCTGTTTCAGGTGGTAATACGGAAGTCGCTCCTTTGCTTATGACCTTCTCATATTGCGCATCTACTTCTTCGAAAGTGTCAACATACAATGCAATTTCTGCATGGCCATTAAGCCCTTTTATGTATTCATATTTACGGCTTGTCATTTTCTCAAAGTCTTTTCTTCCATACAAGAGAAACAATGTATCATCCTTAATCAAATACACGTTTGATGTGTCTTCATTTTCTTTGATTTCAAATCCCAGAACATCTCTATAAAAACGAATCATGTTAGCCATATTATCTACAAATAATCCAAATCCATCTAGTCTCATTTTTGTTCCTCCATGCTATTCATCACAATTTTTCTCGTTTGCATGAGCATAATAAATCATCTTCGGATTATGACTCATGACAAGCTCCCAGTCTTCTTTCAGTATAGCATTTTCCTCGTATGCATTTAAGTATTCGATTGGTTCCAAATCTCCTACGAAGCATAGACCATTATCTAGTATCAAGGATACACTGTCCTTACTATGACTTGGTGTAGAAATAATCTCTCCGAAGATACCCATGCCTTCAAGAAATTCACGACTTTCCTCGCTGCTAATAACGGTTATAGACTCTTCGTCAATAGGTTCATATTCAAGTCTCTTGTCTCTTCTAAAAATCTCGTCAGAATAATGAATACTTGTTCGTTGTGTATCAATTACAAGAAGCTTAATTCCCTGCTTAATTAGCTTACTAACTAGACCAATGTGATCTGGATGATAATGTGTAGCTAGAATATAAGAGATATCACTTACTTTAATATCATGCTGCTTTATCGCTTTATAAAACGCTTGCAAAGTTCCAGCATAATCTGTATCGACAAGCAAATAATTACTTTCTCCACGAATTAGAAAGGTATTTGTATTTCCATATTTTAATTTGATTTCCATACCTTCTCATGACCTCGTAGATAAATGAATTGTACTAATCAGCCATTAATAAAAAGACATGCAACTATCAATGCAACAATACCTACAAATATTGTTCCTATGAGAATCTTGCCTGCTTTTCGAGCTTTGTTAGCGGTAGGGTCAAAAATTATGCTAGGATTCTCTGGCAAAACCCAGATTTCTCTTTCTTCGCCGATTCTAGCATAACCCCTGTTGGCATAAGCGCTCTCACAGCTACGATAAACCTTGCCATTATATGTGTACTCGAAGACGGACCTTCTTGTACGAGAATCGCTAGAAGAGCGGTCAACCGATATGCATTTTGCATTAACACACTCTGTTAGATTCTTCTTCGCAACAGACTCGCAATAGAAAGGATATGCGCCTAGTCCTACGCCAAATACGAATACTAAGGATAAGCCAATTACTTCATCAGTAGCAAGTGGCACATCTGGAAACATACCAAAAACAACTACGCATGCCACGCAGAAAACAATAGCAATCACAGCCATAATAGCAATAAACTTGAATAGTCCGCGTCTAAAAGGTGAAGGTCCCGAATTACCATTAGCAAAGGTGTTAATTCTAAGTCTGTTTACGCCATCTGCGTTTATGTTGCTTGCATCGCCCATCGATATGTGATCATCATCTACTTCAAGTCCGAGCGAATAAATATCGTTCGAATCAAGGTTTTCTACTCCGCCCTCTTGAAGCTTGCGAATCAATTCCGGGTCCTCAATCTTAATTGTAAAAGGGTTCTCATTTCTGTTCTCATCCATTTTATATCATCCTCCTAGTCGATTCGCGTATGCATTTCTTGAGCAAATTTTCTAGTTAACAAATTTCCAACGAATCGCCTCAACAAATATAGCAATAACAGTGCTTCATGTCAATTTGAGATAACAAATTAGAACAGTGGTGCTAGTAGTTTTAGCACGTAATCAAAAAACCTCTTGTAAGGCTTTCTCTTAATGTATTTCTCTGTGCAATCAAGGCTCTCGCTCCATAGCGACTCAAAGTCTTGCTTCATATCCGTCACCGCATCACAATTAGCGAACAACACTGCGTCCTCGAAATGCAAATACAAGCTTCTATAATCGAGATTTATCGTTCCACAAACCGCATATGTGTCGTCGCAAACACATTGCTTGGCATGATTGAAGCCTGGTGTGTAATGGTAGATTTTTACACCGCCTTGCGCCAGAATTGATGCATATGAGCGAGTAACTCGATAGATTATCTTCTTGTCTGGAATTGCCGGAATGAGAATTCTAACATCCACGCCACGCGCCGCTGCAAGAGTAAGAGCGCGAATCATCTCGTCGTCAACAATCAAATATGGTGAACTGAACCACAAATAATCGCTAGCCGAACCGATAATGTTCATGTAAACGTTCTCGCCAGTAAGCGTCTCGTCTATCGGCGTATCAGCAAACGGCAAGATAAGCGACGGTTCACTTCTATCCTCGCTATCTGCTTTAATCTCTCTATCTAGATCAACATCTGGATTTGGCGGCGTAATAAATTCCTTCTCCTTGTCAGAAAGCGCCTGTCCCATGCTATTCCAACTCTCTAGAAAAGTAATCGTCAAATTCTTCACGCACTCGCCACGAAGTCTAACTGCAGTATCCTTCCAGTAGCCGTAAGGCTTAACAATATTGAAATACTCGTCCGCCAAATTAAAACCGCCAGTATATCCAATTCGTCCATCTATAACCGCAATCTTACGGTGATCGCGGTTGTTCATGAGCACATTTGCCATCGGCACTATCGGATTAAAAATCTTGCACTCGACACCAATCGACGTCATCTTCTTCACAAAATCTCTATTAATAAAACCAATCGAGCCAATCTCGTCGTACAGAATTCTAACTGTCACGCCTTCCTTGGTCTTCTTCGCCAGAATCTCCTCCATACGCCTGAAGGACTTCGCGTTCTCAATCGCATAGTATTCCAAAAGCACAAAACTCTGCGCCTCGAGAATATCCTCTAGCATCTGTTCATAGCACTCGCTTGCACTCGAATAATACGTGATGTCATTTCCATCCTGCGCCAAATATGGCGTAAACCCAGCCTGCTCATAGACATATCTCGCCTGGTTCGCCATCTGCCTACCGTAGCGGCTTTCCTCCAGCTTTCTTATCGTGCGCGACCCATCTGGCAGCATCTTAAGCAAATCCTCATATGTCTTCAGATGCGTGCGTATCTGCCATTTGTTATATGAAGAGTGACCTGTCAGGAAGTACAAAATAAGTCCAAACATAGGCACAATCAGAATCAGAATTATCCACGGAAGCTTAAAGGCAGAATTCGTATTCCTCGCGAAAAGCGCCAACACCACCAACACAGCAATTACTGACACTACACCCGATAGCCACTTATACTGTGACTCAAAGACGAGCATCAATAATACGGACCACGCGATTTGCACAAGAATAGCAAGCGCAGCTATGACTGCTCTTCTAATACCGTTTCGCTTTTTCTCTTGTTTGATTACTTCCATTTAACCCTTCTGTTTCTCTACTTCTTGTTTAACCAACTAATTACGTCCGCGAAATATTTCTTTCTGCACTTCTCGTGCTGAAGCTCATGTCTTGCTTCCGGATACTCAATCTCGGTCACATCGACTGCCCGTTCGCGTAGCTTCTTGGCAAGGTCATGTGGCCCCTTACCATAGTCACCGACAGGATCTTCTAGGCCGTATGTGATGAGGACTCTTTTCGAGCAGATGTCATCAAAGCAAGCCTTGGATTGCATGCGACGCATAAGCTTAAACATATCCCTGAAGCCAGCGTTCGTGAACAAGAACGCGCCCCATGGATCAGCAACATATTCTTTGGTCTTGAGCTCATCCGAAGTAGTCCAATCGAACTCCGTCTTAGGATTGTCAATGCGCCTATGGTATGCACCGAACGCAATTTTGCCGACTAGCTTACCGGGCGTCCTCTTGTTGCCAAATAGCGATGCCGTATTTGCCAAGAAAATGCCAAAATCAATTATCACAATCTTGCCAGCAGTCGCCGAGAAAATAAAGCCATCGTAATTTACAGAATACCTGATATCCGAATAAATACAACGCGCAATAAACGAACCCATGCTATGACCATACAAATACATAGGTATATCGCGATCTTCTTCGGCACAATTCTTAAGAAGGTGCTCCCTACCAAGCCTTCCCATCGTCGCAACATCCTCGAGCAAGACCTGCCACGTATCGCGACTTTCTCCTAGAAAGCCAAGCTTTGCACCACTATCCTTATTTGCTTCATATGTCTCACCGTGACCAGGCATATCCATTCCGCAGACATGGTAGCCAGCCTCGTTTAATTCCTTAATCATCTCATCATAACGACAGAAATATTCTGCCATTCCATGACAAATTTGCACGATGCCCTTCGCCTTCTTGCCGCCATCAAGCTTAGCTGGTACAACAAAACCAGCTATCCTCGTATCGTCTGAAGAAATGAAACTAATTCTCTTTAGCCCATCAATCTCTTGCGGTGCAATTCTCGTATCCATGATTATCCTCTTCGTTCCCTCTTACGCGCAGTACGCGTAGCCTCTAGTATAGCAAGCAGAATTCTTACTAATCCCATTCTACACAAATAGCTTTCAAAACGCTCGCCTTAATTGTGGCTAACCTTCGGTTATTAAAACTATTGGAAAAATTAGACCAATTGAACTATTCAAGCAAAGTCAAATCAAAACGACGACCTCGTAATAGATCGCCGTCTCGAACTTTTACCAAAACCTGTTTTTTCCGAAAGTTTATCTTCTTGATCTAACTCTAGATACCAAGCGCAAAAGCGTAATCGCAGACGAAGCTAGTGCTGCCACATAAGTGTTTCCAGCAGCCTTGAGAACCTTCTTGCAGTCACCATAGTTTTCCTCAGAAACTAGCTGCAATTCCTCAATTACCTTCATCGCACGCTTGCTCGCATCAAGCTCGACTGGAACCATAATCAAATAGAACAAGAACGCGAATCCATAGACAGCAATTCCCAAATACATTAGAAGGAATCCAATCGGCGGAATCACCATCAAAAGCATGCCTATCGCAGAAAGCCATACACCAGCATTCGAACAAAAGCCCGCTACCGGCGCCAAAAACTGTCTTACTCTATAAAACCACACATTCTCGCTATCCTGTATCGCATGTCCACACTCGTGTGCCGCAACAGCAATCGCCGCCACAGACGAACTGCCATACACGCTCTCCGACAAATAAATCTTGCCCTCCTTAGGCGAATATGCGTCCGTCAAAACACCAGAAGTCCTCGAGAAAACCACTCCATAAACATCCTTGTGCCTCAAAATCCTCTCGCCAGCATCCTCAGCGCTTAGTCCAGAACCACTGCTCACCTCTGAATACTTCGCGAACTGCTTCTTCACATTAGAGCTAGCAAACAAACTCCAAATCAAAATAGCAATAGCAATTAATACCATTTTCAGTTTTCCTCCATTCTTATTTCTAATACGCCTTATCCGTCTCCACTATATCACTTGCACCCCTTCTTTGCTAGCCAAAACCTCTTTCGCGTGATATTATTCTCCTCGAAAAGCAACACTTAAAAAACCAAGGAGAAGTCCCATGAAGAAATCCACTCGTTTTCTTATTGCTATCCTATCTACTCTTAGTCTACTTCCACTATGCTCATGTGACCTAGTATTCGAGCTACTTGAGGAAGAAGATATAATCGTCGTAGACGACGCCTACGGCGAAGAAGACTACGATTCCGATGAAGGCTTCTATGTCGAAGAAGATCTCTCCTACGACGACTCTTACGACGACTCCTATATCGATGAAGACTTCGAAGAAATCGACGAAATTGAAGAATCTGACGATGAACAATACATAGATTCTGACGTTCCTTTTATCGAAGACCGCTTTGCTGACGCTGAGCTAGAAGGCCCATATGAATTTGAGCGCGTCGTTGATGGCGACACCATCATCTGCTATATCGACGATGTAAGAACTCGCGTCCGCATGATTGGTATCAATACACCAGAATCTGTTGCCGAGGAAGAATGGCGTAACACAGAAGAAGGTGTCGAGGTTTCTAATTATGTGAAGGGGCTTTTCGATGAGGTCGAAGAGGTCTACTTAGAATTCGATGTAGAGCGCCTAGACCAGTACGAGCGCACACTCGCCTACGTATACATTGAAGACGAGAACGGAACTCTCTACATGGTAAACGCACACATAGTCGAGATGGGCTACTGCGAACTCATGTTCTACTACCCTAACGACCGTTACGAGGACTTGTTCGAAGAATTGCTACCTTAACGAAGTCCATTTGTATTCGCCAAACTATATAACAAATACTTTCAAATACATAAAAATACCCGTTCAACATATAAGTCGAACGGGTATTAATTGTTTGTCTTTATTAGCCAAAGCTATATGCCAGCGGCAAGTGTCGCGATTAGCCTTTTGCTTTTGCTTATGCTAGGCAGATCTCTGAGAAATCAGCAGCCTTAAGTGAAGCACCACCTACGAGGCCACCGTTGATATCCTTCTGTGAGAAGAGGCCTGGAGCAGACTTAGCAGATACGGAACCACCGTACTGGATTGTCATAGCTGCAGCACACTTGTCGCAGTATAGCTCAGCGATTACGCCACGGATGAATTCGCAAACTTCCTGAGCCTGCTCATCTGTAGCAACCTTACCTGTACCGATAGCCCAGATTGGCTCGTAAGCGATTGTGATCTGGCAAAGCTTATCAGCTGGGATATCCTTGAATGCGCCAACGATCTGGCTCTTGATCCACTCAAATGTAACACCAGACTCTCTCTGCTCGAGGGACTCACCACAGCAGATGATTGGCTTTAGACCATAAGAGAGAGCAGCCTTAACCTTCTTGTTTACTGTCTCATCTGTCTCTGCGAAATACTCACGACGCTCAGAGTGTCCGAGGATTACGTATGTAACACCAAGCTTTGCAAGCCAGAGTGGAGAAATCTCACCTGTGAATGCACCCTTCTCCTCGAAGTGGCAATTCTGTGCTGCAATCTTAATGTTGGAATATGCTGCTGCCTCAAGAGCTGCAGGAATTGCAAGGAATGGAACACCAAGAGCGATCTTAGATGTAGCGTCCTTTACAAGTGGCTTAAGCTCGTTGATGAGCTTAGCTGCATCTGCTGGAGTACCGCAGTTCATCTTCCAGTTACCAGCTGCAAATGTGCGTCCGATTTCCTTGTCGAGGAGGCAATCAATACCTGGGAGAACCTTACCCTCGATGAACTCTAGGGAAGCACCACCACCTGTAGAAATGTGTGATACCTTATCTGCATAACCGAGCTTCTCGATAGCTGCTGCAGAGTCACCACCACCGATGATGGATACTGCAGAAGACTCAGCAATTGCTGCTGCGAGTGCCTTTGTACCTGTTGCGAACTTTTCGAACTCGAATACGCCTGCAGGACCATTCCAGATAACTGTCTTAGCGTTCTTGATCTCGTTAGAGAAGAGCTCGATTGTCTTAGGACCAATGTCAAGACCCATCCAGCCGTCTGGAATTGCCATTGTTTCTACGATCTGAGACTCAGCGTCTGCTGCGAACTCTGTTGCGCAGTTTGTATCAACTGGGAGAAGAAGCTTAACGCCCTTTGCCTCTGCCTTTGCGATGAGCTCCTTAGCAAGATCAAACTTGTCTGGCTCGCAAAGAGATGTACCGATTGTACCACCCTGTGCAGCTGCGAATGTGTAAGCCATACCACCACCAATGATGATTGTATCAGCCTTGTCGATCAAGTTCTCGATAACACCGATCTTGTCAGAAACCTTTGCACCACCAAGGATTGCAACAAAAGGTCTCTCTGGGTTAGCAAGTGCTCCACCGATGAAGTCGATCTCCTTCTGGATGAGGTATCCAGAAGCAGATGGGAGGTAGTTAGCTAGACCAGCTGTAGAAGCGTGTGCTCTGTGTGCTGTACCAAAAGCATCGTTTACATAAAGCTCTGCCATAGAAGCAAGCTCTGCTGCGAACTTTGGATCGTTCTTTGTCTCTTCCTTGTGGAAACGAACGTTCTCAAGCATCAAGATCTCGCCATCGTTAAGAGCTGCAGCCTTAGCCTTAGCATCCTCACCGATAACGTCTGCTGCAAGAATAACTGGCTTGCCGATAAGCTCTGCAAGTCTATCTGCTGCTGGCTTCATTGAGAACTTTGCCTCTGGGCCATTCTTAGGTCTACCAAGGTGTGAAACGAGGATAACCTTTGCATTATTGTCTACGAGATACTTAATTGTTGGGAGCGCACCCTTGATACGCTTGTCATCTGTAATCTCGCCTGTTACTTTGTCGAGTGGTACGTTAAAGTCAACACGAACGATAACCTTCTTGCCAGCTACGTTCAAATCTTCAACGTTCTTCTTCTGAACCATTGCCATATTTGTAAGTCTCCTATACTTTTTATTTGGGCAGTCCAAATCGGCGCCCGCTACTTCGCATTATACAAAATCCCTCTTACTAATTAAAGTCAATAAATGCCCTTCTCCCTCTCGAAAAGCGTATTCCGCACATAATTTTCATTAAATTTTCAAATTTTACCAAGCAATAATTTTCGTTTCTTCCTTTCATGTGGTATAGTTTTTGTTGGTAATTCGTGTAATTCCACGCCTATCGTGGTACACACATTAGTTTTAGGAGTGACATCAATGGACGATACTAACAAGGTTTCCGACAATAAAATTGAGAACAAGGACATCAAGAACAAGGACAAGAAGAAGCGTGATTACGACATCGGCTGCTACCCAGACACACTATGGTACAGCATCATCGGATCTCGAATCTTCGTACCATTCCTCGTTCTTGCACTTCGCGTCAAAGCGAAGCGTGACAAAGATTTTGAACAAACAGAGGGGCCAATCATCGTAGTCGGCAACCATCCTTCTTATCTTGATCCAATGATCGTCAACTATTTAATGCGTGGTCGCAAGGCCAATTTCGTTGCAGGAGAATTCCTCTTCAGAAGTAAGCTTTGGGGACATGTTTTTCGCATTGGAGGAGCTATTCCGAAGAAACAATTTGTTGTTGATACAGTCGCAGTAAAGGCAATGATGAAGGTCTTGAAGCGCAATGGCATTCTCGTTATTTTCCCAGAAGCAACACGCTTCGTTGACGGCAAGTCCATAGGCTTTGATGACGGCGTTGCCCGCCTCGTCAAGAAGCACAAGGCTTCAGTTTTTGTTGCACGAATTAACGGTGCGCATCTCACATATCCTCGTTGGGGCAAGACCAAACTTCGCCCAGGCAAGATTTACGCATCCTTCAATGCCAAGCTTCCTTCTAGCGAGGTCGAGAATATGTCAATCGAAGAAATCCAAAGCTTCCTTCGCACATCACTCGACTACAACGAGAACGACTACGCTCGCGAAGAAAACCCACACCACTATTGCAGCAAACGTGCCAACGGACTGCAAAACATTCTTCACGCATGCCCACGCTGTCAGAGTGAATTCGCAATGCGCTATAACCTCGATTCAAAGCTATATCGCGGCACTCGCTTCAAGCGCGGCTCCGGTCTAACATGCTCTATATGCGGTAACAAAATTCTTATGCTTCCAAACGGCTTACTACAGCCAGACGGCATCGACAAATCCATTGTAGAATTAACAAAACGTGAGCCAATCGCACCAACAAATGCACTTGGTCAGACAATCGATGTATCAAGCTTACCAGCAGAAGCAGTATGCCTCGATGATTCACATAAGTGGACCTCTTGGCAAATCGAGCTTATCAAGAAGCAGCTTGAAGAAGACGACTTTAGCTTCACTATGCCATGTAAGCTCTGGCGCAAATATGACGACATCGACTTCGCACACACTGGTAATGGTACAGTTACCATTACTAAGACAGAAATCATCTATAATGGAACCGATTGCGAGAATGTTAAGGACGGAATTCCATACCACAAGAACAAGATTATTCGCGGCTTCGAGCATCGCTCCATTGATGGCATCGCGCGTCCTAGTAAGCAGGTATTTGAGATTGCTTCCATGAAGGGCCTCGTTGCCAAGTTTGGCAGAAACTTCGAGGTGTACGATTCTAAGGGCGAGCTATTCCGCTTCATCGTTGACGGCCAGGCCGTAATGAAGGTTCACCAGATTGTATCAATCATTGGTAAGCAAAACTAATGAGATTCTTTCAGGGCTCTTTTTGTTAATCTCCTATTTGAGTCATCTGTGTTTTGTGCGAGACATAACGAGACATAATTAGTTAAGTCTTCTCTTATAGGGACAACTACGATAAAAATGTCATTTTGTTGTTTTTATCGT
>CALEFT010000045.1 GCA_937876985.1 uncultured Clostridia bacterium
TTCTTGATAAGAGCCGCCTTTGAGCGTGCTATTGAGGTTGTAGAAGATATTTTGTAGCGGTGCATCACATCAGTAGAACTGATTGCCTTTTCTCCAGCTATAAGGGCTTTGAGGTAGTTCAGTTGCTGTGTTGTCAATGTCTCGGTAATCGTTACAAATAATAAGCTTAATTGTTCTACAAGTGCTGCGTGTGCCTCGTGCACTATCTCAACCGTACAGATATCCTTTGTCCGCAACCACGACTGTTGTGCGAGCTGCTGTGCGTAGTAAGGGTGATTATCTACAAGTTTCACAATCAGGTTGGCTGCATCCTCATTTATACTCTTGCCGGTATCTGCGAAGCGACTATTAAAGAACTCCACAAGATAAGGCGTGTCAATCTTATTGAGGAACATCAGATTGCCGAACTTGTAAAATGGTTTAGACGAGTTGGTAAATACCTCCATCATCATATGGCGTTTGCTACCATACAAGCAGTAAGCAACATTCTGATGCTGCTGCCAATGCGAGCGTAACTTTTTCTGGAAATAATCAGGGTCTGTAAACTCCGCTATGTTCTGGAACTCATCAACGCAAATGACAATTTTAAGACCCTTCTTCTTTGCAATCTTCTCCGCAAGATCAAGCACCTCATCAGGATTCTGTTTCACTGTCTCCCAATCAAAATCGATTGAAACCTCATTGGAAGGGTCACTGCCAATCGAGATCTTTGGCACAAGATGCGAAAAGAAACTCTTTGCACTCTCTACAGCCTCTTCCCACTTAGATGATGTCGCTGCAATAACCTTCTGTGCAAGCAACGAATAGAAATGCTCCTCATTACGCACATTGAAAAGGTCGATGTGGCAGATACGCAGTTTACTATCCTGCTCCATTGCCAGTTTTGCCGCCTTATTCACTAGCGAGCTCTTACCCCAGCGACGAGGAGAGATAATAATCGTATTGATAAGCGATGAGAAGTTCTGGACCAAGTTGGCGGTTTCTAGCTCTCGGTCTGTAAAATTCTTCTC
>CALEFT010000046.1 GCA_937876985.1 uncultured Clostridia bacterium
TTAGCAGTCATTTCTAACTGTTATCCCCCTGTATGAGGCAGGTTACCCACGCGTTACTCACCCGTCCGCCACTAAGTTCTGAAAAGTTCCACTCCGTAGCAAGCTACTTCGCTTCACACATCAGAACTCCGTTCGACTTGCATGTGTTAAGCACGCCGCCAGCGTTCATCCTGAGCCAGGATCAAACTCTCAAAAAAATAATTTTGAGAGCCTTTTGGCTCTTTACTTATCTTTGTTATCCAACTCAATGAATTGAACTTGGCTCGTTATTCAAGTTTTGCATTCTATTCAATTTTCAAGATCCGTTCCTTCGCTTTTGCCTTTGTTTTGCTTCAGGCTTTCCGCGAAGTGCCCGTTAATATTACTACCGTCATTTCATTATGTCAAGCACTTTTTTAGAACTTTCAAAAACTTTTTTTCTTGTCCGTTTCTGTCCGCTTCTTCGTGCTTACGGCTTCAAAAAGGCTCGATAAATATACAACACACTTCTAAACTTTGCAAGGGGTTTTTCGAAATTTTTCCTATATATTTTTCTTGATATTTTTCGAAGGCAAATTTACCTTACCGCGACACCTGCTTTTCGAGAGAGTTCCAGGGAAAACTTGATTTTTATTAATATGCACTTTCTTATTTTCTTATCGTGCTAATCAGAACTTTAGCTAGGTATTATGGTGGATTTGGAGGATATTATTCTTATGCTGCGCTGCCTGTCTGCTTGCTATTTTATATAATATATATACTTAAACTATTCGCCATCTGTTTGCCCAACACGATTAATTTCAAACTTTTTTTGCAAGGTGGCTTGTAAAAACTTGCATGAATGTGTAAAATCGTAGTAATTTTCGTTTTTTAGTAGGAGGTTACAGATGTATACACCTAGGGGATCAAAGATCGCAATCATCGGTGCAGGAGCAGTTGGTGCTTCTATCGCTTTTGCTCTCGCAATTGAGCAACGCTGCGCTGAGTTAGTTCTCATTGACGTTAACAAGGATAAGGCTATGGGTGAGGTTCTTGATATTTCTCATGGCTTGCCATTCCTCGGTCATATGAATATTTATGCAGGTGACTATTCTGATGTTAAGGATTCTGACTTGATTATTATTACTGCAGGTATTCCACGTAAGCCAGGCGAGACACGCCTTGACCTTGCTAAGAAGAATGTTGCACTTGCACACATCATCACAGATAGCGTTATGCAGTACTACAACAAGGGTAATATTCTCGTTGTTTCCAACCCTTGCGATATCGTAACTTACATGATTGCTAAGTGGTCTGGACTTCCAACTAACCGCGTTATCGGTTCTGGTACTACTCTAGACTCAGCTCGTTTCCGTTTCTTGCTTAGCCAGAAGCTCAACGTGGATGTTCGTAACGTACACGGTTATATTCTCGGCGAGCACGGTGAGTCTCAGTTCCCTGTATGGAGCCAGACACATATTGCTGGTACAAATGTTGACGACTACGCTAAGAGCGTTGGCATCGAGTTCACAAGCAAGGACAAGGCTGAGATTGCAGAGCTTACTAAGTCCTCTGGTGCTCAGATTATCAAGCTTAAGGGTGCTACATATAACGGAATCGCAGTATCCGTTTCCACTCTTGCTCAGAGCCTTCTTAAGGATGAGCACACAATTCGTCCAGTTTGCTCTATGATGAACGGCGAATACGGCATCACAGGCTGCTCAATGAATATTCCTACAATCATCGGTGCTAACGGTGTTGAGAAGGTTCTTGAGGTTCCACTTTATGAGGAAGAGCTTTTCGCATTGCAGCATTCTGCTAAGAACCTTATCGCTGCTATCGAGGGTGTAAAGGATCTCTAATTTCAAACTTAAGTTCACGTACATAAGCTGTCTCGAAGATTTCTTCGGGACAGTTTTTTGTTGCCGTTCCTTTGTTATTTGCTCCCTCCCTCTCGAAAAGCACAAACTCAACAGAAACAAACCACCTGCATCAGATATGACACAGGTGGACTTAAAATTGTTGATATTATTATTTTTCTTATGTGCTTGGCAAAGCTTTTCAAGAAAGCCTAGCGTTTTACTTCTTGGAGTCGTTTTTGAAATCGTCGTAGTTGATAATCTCTCCGTGATATTTACGAATACCCTTCTTATTTCTCCTGCGCTTCTTCTTGATTACGTTAATTGCTCGGATAATTAGAAGCACAATACAAACTAATATTAGAACTAGTACAACAAGGAGAATGATTGAAATTGCAAGATTCTTTAGCGCAAATTGCAAAATCGGGTGCAAATCCGCATACTTGTCGTCTTTGCTAGAGTCAGCATCATCTGAAACCTCTGATTCATCTGATTCATCGGAGCCTTCCGATTCTGTCAAAGCCTCTGCCTGGGACTCATCTTCTTCATTGCTCTCTGGCACATCGATAACCTCAAAAATACCTCCGCTAGTAGCGCCACTTTGGTTATCAATATTCGCATCGCCATTCATAGCTGAGATAGCATTCCACATATCTAACACAGGAGCTTCCTGCTCAGTCGTATTGTTAGAATAGTAATCTGAAGTAGTTCCCTCTAGCACAGAAACTGGATTTCTATTCCAGCACTCGAGATTGCCATAACCTGCAATAGATGCAACATATCTTGTCTGATATGAATAGTTAGAAATTCCGCATACTGCTACGATTACGCCATGACCATTCTCATTGATTGTATAAAGAGTCATTCCTGTACCGGCAGCAGATGTTGTACCTGTCTTGCCACCAACAACTGCTGCACAATGAGTATCCTCACCCTCTGCTGTCATTGTTGTAAGCCATGGGTCGCTTAAGATGTAATTGGAATTCCTTGCAATTAGCCAGCCGTCCTCTTGGTTTATGTTAGTCGCCTCGAAGAAATGCGTAGGCGTATTAATAACCGTAACAAATTCCTCGCGCGTCGCAGCATCTGCCATCATCAAAGTCAAATCATATGCGGTTGTGTAATGATTATCACTATGAAGTCCATGTGGGTTCGTGTAATGTGAATTTACACAGCCCAAACTCGCAAGTCTTATATTCGCAAGCTCTGCGTATGCTGTAAGCTTGTAGTCTGCAAGCACTTCTTCTGCAGTTATCGGTGTCTCGAGACCAGCATTTACAAGGTCTACAATATCCTGCGCGTTCACTCCATCAGGACCTACATCATCAGACCCAATTGGATAATCCTCGAAAAGCGCATCTAAAATACCTTCAGCTAATGCGTTCGCAGCATCGTTTCCCGATGGGAGCATAAGTCCATACAAAAGCTCTGAAACCGATGTAATCTCGCCTACTGTAAGTCCCATTACAGTAGAATCGAAAGTGATGTTATTTGCAGCATTCTCAGAATATGTTAGCATGTCGTCCATCTCAAGATAGTCGATTGCTAGAGATGCCGTGAGGATTTTCGTCATAGAGGCTGGGTATACTCTGCCATTCTCGTTGCTACTAATTAGAATCTCTCCTGTTGTGCTGTCATATGCACAGTATGCAAGGCACTCTACTTCCTCTAGGCTCGGGAGCGTAATCTGCGGCTGACTAGGCATTACATCGCCTTCCTCATCGTCAGAAGTCGCCCACACCTGACTTTGGCTTCCTATCGCAGTAAACAACATTAGAATCGCTAATATTAAGCTTACTGCCGCCTTCCAAAATCTCTTCATTATCTTCCTCCAGTTATTAAAGAATTGAATCAGCGCTTGAAGACCAAACGCTGATTCTTAGTCATCAATTACTGATTATCTTCAGAAGCATCCTCGCTAGGCGTATCAGCTTCTGGCGCTACATCGGAAACGCTTTCCTCTCCCTCTTCGGTAATAGTTGCATCTTCCTCTTCTTCGAAATGATCTACAATAGCAAAATCGACGATTGAGGCATCATTTGCTCTCATAAGCTTTACACCTGAAGTTGCTCTCGATAGTGTAGGAATCTCACTCGTGGCTAGTCTAATAACTACACCAGAATCTGTTACTATCAACAAATCCTTATCGTCGCCTACTAATGTACAGCCAACAAGCTCACCAGTCTTCTCGGTAGTCTTGTATGTGATAAGTCCAGTACCTCCTCTATGCTGTGTCTTATAGCCATCAAGCGTCGTTCTCTTACCCATACCCTTACGAGAAATAACCAAAAGCTCACCGTCTTCTGTTACCGGTACCATTCCTACAACCTCGTCGTCACCAACAAGCTTAATTCCTCTTACACCTGTGGAATTACGGCCCATTGCACGAACATCGTCAGCCTTGAAGCGAATTGCCTTACCATTCTTAGTAACGAGCATAATCTCTTGCTCTGCTGTTGTAAGACTTGCATCTACAAGTGCGTCTTCTTCACGGATATTTACAGCGATTAGTCCGTTCTTGTTAATGTTCGCATAAGATGCAAGAGAGGTCTTCTTAATTACACCGTTCTTCGTAGCGATAGTAAGATACTGGTCCTCCGCATCAAAATTGCATACTGGGATGATATTCTTAATCTTCTCACCCTCTTGTAGCTTCAAGATGTTTACAATAGCAGTTCCACGGGCTGTTCTAGAGCTTGTCTCTGGAATATTGTAGCCCTTCATCTTGAATACACGTCCAGTATTTGTAAAGCAAAGGAGGAAGTGGTGTGTTGTTGTAGTAATTAGTTTCTCAACATAGTCTTCTTCTCTTGTGCTCTGTCCAGAAATACCACGACCACCTCTATGCTGACTCTTATATGTATCAACAAGCTGTCTCTTGATATAACCGAAGTTTGTAAGTGTAACAACGATATTCTGTTCCTGAATTAGTGATTCGTCATCAATATCCTCGAATGCACCCTGTACAACCTCTGTAATTCTTGGAGTAGCAAACTTACGCTTAACCTCCAAAATCTCCTCCTTGATTGTCGCATGAAGTGTTCCAACGTCAGAAAGAATGAGATTATAATGCTCAATCTTCTTGTTAAGATCAGCAATCTCCGCTTCAAGCTTCTCTCTCTCAAGACCAGTCAAACGTCCGAGACGCATATCAACAATGTGCTTAGCCTGCTTGTCGCTAAAGCCAAAACGCTCGCACATCTCAGCCATAGCATCTGCTTCCGTTCTGTTTCTTCTAATAATCTTAATAATCTCATCGATGTGGTCCATTGCAAGGAGCAAGCCCTCATCAATGTGCTTCTTCTCAAGAGCCTTCTTAAGCTCGAACTTTGTTCTTCTAGTAACAACATCCTCTTGGTGCTTAATGTAGTGCTTAAGAGCATCAATCAAAGTAAACGTCTTAGGCTCTAGCTTACCATCCTCATTAGGAACAAGAGCAAGCATATTAGCACAGCAAGCATCCTGCAATGCACAGTTCTTATATAGCTGATTCAATACAACGTCTGCATTAGCATCCTTCTTGAGCTCGATAACAATACGAACCATCTCGTTACGGTCAGACTCATCTCTGATACCGCTAATACCCTCGACCTTCTTCTCCTTAACGAGATCAGCCATACGCTCAATTAGGCGAGCCTTGTTAACAGCAAATGGCAAGTCATGGATAATTATTCTCTGGCGACCGCCTGGCATATCATCAAACTCTGCATGCGCACGAACTACAATACGACCTTTACCTGTTGTGTAAGCCTCACGAATACCCATCTGTCCAAGAATCTGTCCGCCTGTTGGGAAGTCTGGACCCTTAATAACAGTCATAAGCTCGTCAACTGTTACATCTGGGTTCTCAAGCATCATGATTACGCCATCAATTACCTCACCCATATTGTGTGGTGGGATATTTGTTGCCATACCTACTGCGATACCAACAGAACCATTAACTAGTAGGTTTGGAAATCTAGATGGAAGTGCAACCGGCTCAAAATCGTGTTCGTCGAAGTTTGGACGGAAGTCAACTGTTTCCTTCTCAATATCGCTCATCATCTCGAGAGCAACTTTAGCAAGTCTAGCCTCTGTATAACGGTAAGCAGCTGGTGGATCTCCGTCGATAGAACCGAAGTTTCCGTGTCCGTCTACAAGTGGATGTCTAAGTGAGAAATTCTGCGCCAAACGAACGAGCGCGTCATATACCGATGCGTCTCCGTGTGGGTGGAAGCGTCCAAGAACATCACCAATCGTAGTAGCACACTTACGATATGGTGTTGATGGCAAAAACTTCTGCGTATACATGGAATATAAAATTCTTCTATGAACCGGCTTAAGTCCATCACGAATATCTGGAAGCGCACGGTCAGAAATTACTGACATAGCATAGTCGATAAATGACTTCTTCATCTCTCGCTCAAGATCAACAGGAATAATTGTATTCTGTTCAGCCTTGAAAATGGCATCCATTTCCTTCTCTTGTTGCTGGCGTTGTGACTTGTCCAATTTGGCCATTTGAGGGTCCTCTCTTTTGTATGATTTTTACCCCTATATTATACCACATTTATCGCCTTCTCGCGCATATGTATCTTATTTATTTATATTATTTATATAGTAAGTATTATACTATCAAGCATATTAATAGAACAGTAGAAATAATATATGGGTCAAGGTAGTTTAGTGTGGGTCGTAGGCTTGCTTATTAGCTAGCTTATTAGATAATGGACTACGATAAAAATCTCAAAATTTAGTTTTTATCGTATCTTCACAGCTAGTTAGAAGCCATCTTAATCGCTCAAACTACGATAAAAAATAAAAAAACACATTTTTATCGTATAAACACACGCTCTTCTCGAGGCTCTTTTTCATTCAAACTACGATAAAAAACTTAAAACAGCTTTTTTATCGTACTATTCGAGCAAGTTAGCAAGGTAACACGGCTCCATCCAGCATGAAAAACTACGATAAAAATCAAGAAAATCAATTCTTATCGTAGTCAGCCTCTACAAATAGGCTCATTCTTGATAAAAACACTACGATAAAAATCAAAAAAATGAATTTTTATCGTAAATGGTGTATGTGAGATGGCTTTGGACCAACAACATTATTACGATAAAAATTGAGAAATAGGTTTTTTATCGTAACTCGCGTAAAATCACACGCAATATACCACTACTCCGATTACGATAAAAGCCAAGAATTCTGATTCCTATATAATTCTCAGTGTGTGACATGACATGGCATGTCTTACCACCCCCACACAAAAACAAAAAGAACCTCTTTATAGAGGTTCCTTGCTTGGTTTTCCAGCTTGTCTTGGATATTGTGTCGGGGTGCTTCTTACTTTACGAATTACTACGATAGAGCGTTCCATGTCTGTGCCAGGAAGCACGAATTGGGTAGAGGTTTCTATTGTGCCTCCAAGCTTAATTATTGCTGTCTTCGACTGTTCTAGTTCTTCTTCTAGATGGCCCTTCATCGCGAGGAATATTCCACCTACCTTCACGAGTGGCAAACAGTATTCACATAGCGTAGGGAGCGAGGCAACTGCGCGTGCTGTTGCGATGTCGTACTTTTCGCGATGGGTCTTGCTGTGACCTGCGTCTTCTGCCCTAGAGTGCACCGTGCGTGCGCCAGTTAAGGAGAGTTTGCTGATGACTGTGTCGAGGAAGCCGACGCGCTTTTTGAGGGAGTCTAGCAGGGTTAGTTCGAGGCTTGAGATGGAGACCTTGAGGGGGATGCCCGGGAAGCCTGCGCCTGTTCCGACGTCGATTATGCTTAGGTTCTCGCGGCCCTGCTTCTTTTGTTCGGCTTCGATGAAGGACACGAGGGTTAGTGAGTCGATGAAGTGACGCATTGCGATTCCGTTGTCGTCAACGATGTTTGTCAGGTTCATTACCTTATTGTATTCGCGTAGGAGCGCCGCATATTCGCGAAAAGCAGCAATTTCTTCGCCAGTAAGCGGCACGGAAATTAGCTTGGCGTTTTCTTCGAGAATCGGAGTGATGCCGTTTGTTTCCATGTATGCTGCGTTTATCTGCTCGTCTGAAATAGGCGCATATGTCTTTGCACCATCCTTGGCACCGAGCTCGGTTTTCTTCGGGAGCGACTCTTTGAGCTTTGCTATGTCGGATTTGCGAAGGCGCCACGTCTTGCCGTCGCCAGTTGGCTTATTGTTTGACGTCTTCTTTGACTTGTTGTTAGACATTTTTTGCTCTTTCTCCTTCTTGGTCTAATTGAATTCTATTTGCTCTATTTTCTTTGTCGAGATATACGACTAGGACTGCTACGTCCGCTGGAGACACTCCGGAAATTCGTGATGCCTGACCTACACTTATCGGTCTTTGCTTGTCGAGCTTCTGTCTTGCCTCGAGGCGCAAACCACTTATGCTATTATAGTCTATTCCTTCAGGAATTTTCTTGTTCTCTAACTTGTGGAATGATGCGATTTTTTCCTGCTCTAGCTTCAGGTAGCCTTCGTACTTCAAGTTCGTCTCTACTAGCCTTATTATATCTTTTCGCAAAGGTGCACGCCCTTCATCCACACACGCTATTGTCTCATATGTGACGCACGGACGCTTGATTAACTCGGCTAGACTGATTCCCGACTGCGGCATCGTCTGTTCTACGGCCTCTAAAGCCTTGCTAAGCGCTTCCGATGGTCCGATGAAGGTCTTTTTGAGTCTTTCCGTTTCCTCGTCCGCTAGGCGCATTTTCTCAAGGAATTGCTCATAACGCTCGTCGCTTATAAGTCCAATCTCATGGCCAAGTGGCGTAAGTCTCGCGTCACAGTTGTCCTGTCTTAAGAACAGTCTATATTCCGCACGCGAGGTCATCATTCTATATGGCTCGTTCGTACCCTTAGTAACTAGGTCATCAATTAGCACGCCAATATACGCCTGCGAGCGGTCAATGATGACTGGCTCTCTTCCAAGCAAAGAAAGCGCCGCATTGATGCCGGCTACGATACCTTGACCAGCTGCCTCCTCGTATCCTGATGAACCGTTAATTTGTCCTGCGGTATAAAGTCCATCGACAATCTTACTCTCAAGCGTAGGCTTTATTGACAACGGGTCTACCAAATCGTATTCGATTGCATACGCATTGCGCTGAATCACTGCATTTTCTAGCCCTGGAAGCGAGCGCACCATCAAGGCTTGTACATCCTCTGGCATACTTGTTGAGAACCCCTGCAAATACATCTCATTCGTTCTCTCGCCCATCGGCTCTACAAAAATCTGATGTCTATCCTTGTCCGCGAATCTCACAAACTTGTCTTCTATCGACGGACAATATCTTGGTCCCGTGCCCTCTATAACTCCACTATATAGTGGCGAGCGGTGCATGTTGCCCTCGATTACCTTTCGCGTATCTGCCGTCGTCCATATCGCGTAGCATGGCTCTTGGTCCTTGCGAACATCGATTCCGTCCATCTCATTTTGGAACGAGAATGGCGGCAAGTCTATCTCGCCCTCTTGAATCTCCATCTTGGAGAAGTCTACACTGTTGCGGTTTACTCGAACCGGTGTTCCAGTCTTGAATCTAAGCACCGGGATCCCAGCTTCTCTTAGGCACGCCGACAAGCCCTCCGAGCGCGACAAGCCGTCTGGCCCAGACTCCACAATAACGTCGCCCATAATCGTGCGCGACTCCATGTATGTGCCCGAGCAAATTACTACTCGTGGCGCCTCATATATCGCACCAGTCGCCGTAAGAACGCCCCTAACCTTCTGTCTTGAAGCTTCTCCTTCTCCCCTCTCGAAAAGCACCTCCACTACATGCGCTTGCTTTAGTGTCAAATTCTCTGTGTTCTCGAGAACATATTTCATCTCTACTTGATATTTTGTTCTATCCATCTGTGCTCTTGGTGAATGAACAGCAGGTCCCTTAGAGCGATTTAGCATTCGCATCTGTATCGCACATCTATCGGCTACCTTTCCCATCACACCACCAAGCGCGTCTATTTCTCTAACTAGCTGCCCCTTCGCAGTTCCGCCAATACTTGGATTACATGGCAAATTCGCTAGACTATCAAGATGCAACGTAAATAAAACGGTGGATAACCCCAACGTCGCACAAGCATGTGCCGCCTCGCAGCCTGCGTGACCAGCACCTACTACTATCACATCAAATTGTCCTGCAACAAAATTCGCCATATTCCCTCTGCTTTTTATTTTCCAATACAAAATCTTCCAAAAATCTGATCTGCCAACTCCTGCGACACTGTCTTTCCTGTTATCTCTCCGATTATCTCTAGCGCGAGTCTTAAGATGGAAGACGCCACATCTACACCTATCTCGTCATTCATAACACCAATAGCCATGTCCATCTTCTCTATCGCACGGCAAATCGCTTCCTCGTGACGCCTATTTAGAATAATTACATCGCCATCCCTACTACTGCCACCAAGCTCCTCATAGAATGCCTCTATCGCATCACAAAGCTCATTTATATTAATTCTCGTTACGCAAGAGATTTCAATAGACTTTCTTACCTGCTTCTCCTCAAGAAATTCTTCTATCGCCAGACGCTCCTCGTTTTCTTTCTTATCCGCCTTCGAAAAGATTGAAATCACATTCCTAGCTTCAACTCCGTTTGCAAGAATATCGCTTAGCATCTTTTCTGCTACATTAAGCGAAGTATCTGGGTCTATCAAATACAATACAAGGTCACATTCGCTTGTCGCCTTCATCGCACGCTCTACACCGATTTGCTCGACCATATCGCTTGTCTTTCGAATTCCAGCTGTATCTATCAAGGTAACAGGTATTCCATTTATGTCGATTCTTACTTCGAGTGTATCTCTAGTCGTGCCTTCTATTTCTGTAACTATCGCTCTGTCATATCCTGTAAGGCAATTAAGTAGCGAGCTCTTTCCACTATTCGGAAGGCCGCATAGCGCCACCTTCAAGCTCTCCTTCAAAACGCGCCCCTTCTTGTAGCTTCTCTTAAGATCTACTAGGTCGTCTCTAGAACTAGTAATAATCGACAATACTTCGTCACTATTTTCTGGAGTGTCGTCGTGCTCAGGAAATTCCACAATCATCTCGATTAACGATAACGCACGATATATCTCGCCTTCTATTCTCATAAGCCTCTTCGAGATTTCTCCCATAAGGCCTATATTCGACGCATTAAGTTCACGTTTTGACTCACTTCCGATTACGTCCATCACCGCTTCCGCCTGAGATAAATCGAGTTTTCCATTCGTAAACGCCGTCTTCGTAAATTCTCCTGGAAGTGCCGGCCTTGCACCAAGCGACACCAGCACGCGTAAAATCTCCTCCTTCACGATAAACGAGCCGTGACATGAGATTTCTACCAAATCCTCGCCAGTATATGAATTAGGCGCGATAAAGCAAGTAATTACTACATCGTCTATCTTCTCTTTTGTTTCTGGATCGAAAAGCATCGCGAATGCACAGCTATATCCTGGCATATCCATCACGGTCTTGATGGATGGTGTTTGTGCGCGGAGGATTTTCGAGCAAGAGGAAACAATCTGGCGGCTGTCTTCGCCAGAAATACGAATTACTGCTATTCCTGATGCTCCGTTTGGAGTAGAGCAAGCACAAAAAGCGTTCGCCATTTTCCCCTCCGAATTTGCTATTTGAAGTATAAAAGCCAAGCCCTCGATAGAGAACCTGGCTCATTTCTTGCACATTAATTATTACTCAAAAAATCAGTTCTCTGGAGTAACTACTACGCGACGGTTTGGCTCTTCACCCTCAGAATGAGTTGTAACACCCTTGAAGTTTTGCAAATGAGAGTGAACAATTCTTCTTTCAGCTGGATTCATAACCTCCATTACTACCTTGCGGTTTGTCTTACGAACGCGTGAAGCAGCCTTGTTTGCAAGATTTATGATAATCTGCTCTCTGTGCTTTCTATAACCACCGATATCAAGGTGTACTCTTACGCGCTGCTCGCTATGCTTGTTTGCAACAAGGTTTGTCAAATATGAGATGGATTCAAGTGTCTCACCATGACGGCCAATTGCATTTCCGCAATCCTTACCAGATACAGAAATATAAATTGTGTCATTCTCTCTATATGAATCCATATTTCCATGAATGCCGATTCCAGAAAGAACCTCAGCAACAAATCTTACTGCTGCGTCCTCTGCCTTTGTTACTGCATCACCCTCGAAGGACTCGTCGTCACCATAGTAAACTACGTCGTCTTCGAGCTCTTCATTTGCAATCTGGTTATCTGAAGCTACAGTGTTCTCACCTTCAGCCACATCGTCAACCTCTGCTGTAACCTTAACCTCTGCATTCTTGCCGCCAAGTCCTAGGAATCCGCCCTTGGACTCGTTCAAAATCTCAATCTTTGCATTCTCTTCAGAAACACCAAGCTCAGCTAGTGCTAGCTCAATTGCTTCTTCTACTGTCTTGCCTGCCTTTATGATTGTCTTTTCCATAACAGCCTCCTCGTTATCTATATACTCCGCTTTCGTATCGGAGCTAATTATATTTATTCTTATTTCTTGGACTTCTTGCCGCCCTTGTTCTTCTTAGAATCCTTGTCTTCCTTAGAATCATCCTTCTTATCGAAAGCGTGCTTCTTAGCTTCTTCAAGCTCTCTCTTCTTATTCTCGAAAGGCTTAGTAAACATGAAGTATACAAGTAGCTGTGAAACTATACCCATTATTCCACCAACTACCCAATATAGACCAAGTGCTGCTGGAAGCATGAATGTTGTAACAACCATCATAATAGGCATCATCCAGATCATCATCTGTGACATTAATTCTGCCTGATTTTGTGGCTCTGTACCTGCACCCTTGTTGCGCTTTGCTCTTTCCTTTGCTTCCTTCTTCTGCTTATAATCTGGACGCAAAATCTCAATGAGTCTATTAGAAAGAATACTTGTAATTACTACGATAATTGGGATTAGGAGAAGTGGCAAATACTGCTCCGGTCTCTCCATGATAGTAATCGGATTAATTGAAGGAATTAATGTAAGATCAATTCCAAAGAAATCAAGGTCAATTAACTGACTAGCCTTGATATATCCTTCAGAAATTGCTTCGTTAAGAACTTCACCATTATTATTCAATACATTAAGTAGCTGAATGTCATTATGCTCGACAACGGAAGGATCCATATTTGCAATCTTTGCAATGTTTGCAATGTTCTCCTTAGAAACCTGAGCAATAAATAGAAGTGGCTGGCTTACGATTCTGTAAATTGGCCAGATAAAGAAGATCTGTAGGAATGGAAGAATACAGCCGGTGCATCCCATTGTTCCATTCTCCTGCATAACCTTCTGAAGCTCTTCGTTCTGCTTCTGCTTGTCATTTGGATATTTTCTCATTATCTCGTTTTGCTTCGAGGATAATGCTTGAGTCTTTATCATGGACTTCTGACTCATGATATTAAGTGGTACGAGTGCAGATCTAATAATTACAGTAAGTGCAATAATAGATAAACCATAATTTCCGAAGAAATCATATAATACTCTCGTAAGAAGTGCCAAAGCTTCTGCGATAAAATTCATCTTAGTTTTCTCCTGTAACAGTAGTTCATTTTACTGGGTCATAACCACCCTTCGAGAAAGGGTTACAACGTAAAATTCTCCAAATGCCCATCAATAGACCCTTAATTGGTCCGTATTTTGTTAGGGCGTCTATCATGTATTGTGAACAAGATGGTGTATATTTACAACATGGCGCTAGGTGTGGAGAAATAGCAAGTTGATAGAAACGAACAAGCTTAATCATCAATTTGGTAATCATGTGTCTCCCTTGGCAACGACCTTGCCCCTATACTTCCATGTCTAAGCAGCTACTCTGCCTAAACTCATCTATAATTTGTCCACCTACACATTTATCATATTCATGCATCATGTGAGCAAATCTAATCTATTAGCCAAAGCTCTAACATCATGCTCGATGTCAGAATACTTCGGTATCTCCTCGCATGCTCTTAGTGTAATAACGATATCATATCCTGGCTTAATTTCCGAAGCAATTTTCCTATAAGCTTCTCTCATAAGACGCTTTGCCTTGTTACGACCAACTGCTCCAAGACTTTTCTTATTAGCACAAAAGCCTAGACGAATAATATCAGCCGGAATCAAAGTCATATTATGCTTAAGACCATTATATCTCTTGAAGGCATGCATTGTAATAGTTTTGCCTACAGCAAACTTCCCACGCTTATATACACGCGAGAATTCATAATTTAACTTAAGAGTCTCTATCCTCATAAGTTCCTCCTAGCTGTGGACCATAAAAAGAAAGGACCACTTTCGGGTGATCCTTATGCAGCGAGCTTCTTTCTTCCCTTAAGTCTTCTTCTCTTAAGAACATCACGTCCACTTCTTGTAGCCATTCTAGCTCTGAAGCCATGAACCTTAGATCTCTGTCTCTTCTTTGGCTGGTATGTCATCTTCATATTAGTGTACCTCCATAGGTATTTTTATATTCATAGCGAAAAGCATTCGCATGTACTCATACTTAACCTATTCTCAAAATAAGCCCTCAAATTATATATGCCATCTTATCAAAAGTCAACCTCTATTTTCTACGCCTAATTCTTAGCCAATATTTTGAAGCAAAATAAGCACAACCAAGCCTGCTAATAGTAGCCCTGAAATCACTATATCATTACGCGTTAGCTTAAGTGGATTAAGCTTCGTTCTACCTTCGCCGCCTACATAGCAGCGCGCATCCATCGCAACCGCTAGTTCCTCTGCGCGCCTAAAGCTAGAAACAAACAGCGGAACAAGCACTGTAACATAACCCTTCACACGATTAAAAAGCGACCCCGTATCATAATTCGCACCTCTTGAGGTCTGCGCCATCATAATCTTGTCCGTTTCCACCACAAGAGTTGGAATGAATCTAAGCGCGATTGACATCATCATCGCCATCTCATGCACAGAAATCTTTAGTTTCTTAAGTGGACTACCAAGACTTTCAAGTGCACTCGATAGTAGAAGCGGAGTCGTCGTAAGCGTAAGCATCAGGCTCGTAATCGAGATTAACATAATAAGCCTATACGCCATAAGTACCGCCTGCTTCACACCGCCGGCAGTAATTGCTAACTTCCACCACTGCCACAGAACCTCGCCTCGCTTCATCGTGAACAAATTCAGTATAAAAATTATTATCACTATCGGCAAAATCGGCTTAATCGTGTTCCACATAACCTTCAAAGGCACCTTCGCCGCCACCATCAGAACACCAGCAAGCACGAATAATCCAGCAAGTGCAAGCGGTTTATTCATACAAAAAATCACTATCATATAAGCAACAAAATAAATCACCTTCACGCGTGGGTCGAGCCTATGCATCACCGAATCGCCCTGGAAATATCTACCAATACTAATATCCTTTAGCATCAGACGCCACCCCCTCTTGCGATTTTTGCAAGTAGTCTAGCAGCATTAGCTGGAGTCCTTGAGCGTATAAACTTTTCGCGCTCGCCCTCTCCTAGACTTACGAGGTCAGCGATTTTTGCTAATTCTCCGCGAAGCACTGGGTACGAGATTCCCATCTTGCTTATTTCTTCCTCGCCCCTCTCGAAAAGCGCCTGCGTCTCATCGCAAGCAACGATTTTGCCTTCCTTTACAACGCAGATTCTGTCTGCATGCGCATACACCTCATCCATGTTGTGCGACACGAGTACGATAGTAACTCCGCTGTCGCGAAGCTTTTTGATTAGCGCAAACATATCTCGTCTACCCTTCGGATCAAGTCCTGCAGCTGGCTCGTCTAGGACGAGGATTTGTGGCTTCATACTAAGTACACCAGCTAGCGCGACTCGTCTTTGCTGGCCGCCAGATAACTCGAATGGACTTTTTTCTAGCACGTCTTCCTTAAGTCCGACAAGCTTAATTGCCTCGTGGACGCGCTTTCTTTGTTCAGCTTCATCAAGCTTCATTTGCTTTGGACCAAACGCAATATCCTTGAATACCGTCTCCTCAAAAAGCTGGTACTCAGGATACTGGAACACTAATCCTATGTTTTCCCTGAATGCCACGACATCCTTGTTATTTGTTGACGAGTAGCTCTTACCATTTACAAACAAGGTCACTTCTCCTATGTTTGTTTGGTTCTTTCTTGCTTTTCGCGATGGCTTTGGTCTATATAGCAAATTCATATGTGAGATAAGTGTCGTCTTACCGCAACCACTTCTGCCGATTATGCCGAGAATTTCGCCCTTTTTGACCTCAAGATTTATGTCGCTAATAGTCGCTTCGGTCCCGTCGTAGGAATAATTTATATTCGCTAATTTCAGTATCGTCTCGCCTGGTTCTTCCGTCGAAGCAGCTCCTTCTGCACTTTCAATCATTTCAGAATTAGAAAGCTTAGACATGCTGGACAAATACTTAAACGTGCTCATAATCGTTTTATCGCAAGCCTCTTTGCCCTTAATACTCTCGACTTGGCAAGAAAGCGCTGCTGCCTTCAAGAATTCATTTGTAAATTCCACTTCGCAAGGCGCCTCAAGACCATATGTATAAAGTTCGTCAACTCTCGCAAAAACATCCGCTGGCTTTCCTTCAAGCACAACATGCCCATCGTCAATTACATAAACAAATTCACATCGCGAAGCCTCGTTCATATCGTGTGTTATTGTAATTACAGTAACCTTCTTGTCGCGATTCATTCGCTCGACGACCTCAAGGAACTCATCTCGTGACACAGGGTCTAGCATCGAGGTTGCTTCGTCAAGAATCAAGATACTTGGCTTCATCGCGAGCACTCCAGCAATAGCGAGCTTTTGCTTTTGTCCGCCAGACAAATTAGCAGCCTGCTCGCTACGCAAATCATACAAGCCTACATATTTCAAACTCTCATCAACTCTTGCGCGAAGTTCAGGGTTTGGAATTCCTAGATTTTCTGGCCCAAAAGCCACATCTTCTTCGACTATCGTTCCAACAATCTGATTGTCTGGATTCTGGAACACGCACCCCGTATTACTTCTTATCTCCCAGAAGCCTTCTTCGTCCTTCGTATTAATACCAAAAACAACAACATTTCCTTCATCTGGCAGTTCCAAAACATCAATCAGCTTCGCAAGCGTCGATTTGCCTGAACCATTTCTACCAAGGAGTGCGACATACGAGCCCTTCTTTATATCAATTGACAGATTCTTTATAACCATCTCAGTATTTTTTTCTACATCAAGATGAGCGCCGTCACTAGATACAGCGCCGCTATCGTAAGAGAACCCAACATCCATCGTTCTAACTATATAATCTGTCAAAGCTTTTTCCCTCGTTGTCTTAGTATGCCCTTTTCGAAAAGCATACGCAAAAAACTATTGCCTAAGAATTCTATCACGATAAATCGATTTTACAACAAAAAGTTAGGGCCGACCTCTCGCGAAGTCAGCCCATATACTATCAATTTAATTGCTTAATACAATTTATCGACTAGAATTAGTCTACCCATGTAAGGATAGCCATCTCAGAAGCATCTCCTCTTCTAGCACCTGTTCTGATGATCTTTGTGTAACCACCGGAACGACCAGCATACTTAGGAGCGATCTCGTCGAACATCTTGTTGATTGGGTTGATTACCTCACCCTGTGCATCGTGAGACTTCAAAAGCCAGTAAGCAAGCTGCTTTCTAGCTGCAAGACGAGAAGCAGAATCTACGTTAACTGTCTTTGTCTTGATTTCACGATCTACAACATCATACTTATTGCCATTCTTAGATGTCTTTGTAACGAGCATCTTCTTGCCCTTACCATCTAGCTTAGCCTCGGAAACCTTTACTTCCTTAGTTGTAAAGTTGTCCTTCTCCTTAATTGCAATTGTAACAAGCTTCTCTACGATTGCGCTAATTTCCTTAGCACGAGCAACTGTAGTCTCTACCTTGCCATTAATAACAAATGCCGTTGTCATGTTTCTCAAAATAGCTGTGCGCTGATCTGAAGCACGACCTAGTTTTCTGTTAGGCATCTTAGTGTCCTCCTACTAATTATTCTTCTTCGCCGGAGAGAGCCAAATCCATCTCTCCAAGCTTCGCAATTACTTCATCAAGTGACTTCTTACCAAGGTTACGAACCTTCATCATCTCATCCTCTGTCTTGTTTACGAGATCACCAATTGTATTGATGGAAGCTCTCTTTAGACAGTTGTATGTACGAACTGAGAAGTCTAGATCCTCGATTAAAACATTGAGCTGTGCATTCTTCTCACCCTTCTCCTCACAAACTGCGAAGCTAATTGGATTAACTACATCAGAATTTGTGATGAACAAAGCAAGGTGATTAGCAAGAATAGATGCTGCGGATGAAAGTGCATCGTTAACATCGATTGTTCCGTCTGTCCAAACCTCAAGAGTCAAGCTATCGAAGTCTGTACGCTCGCCAACACGTGTATTCTCAATCTTGTAATTAGCCTTCTTTACTGGTGTAAAGATGGAATCGATTGCAATAACACCGATTGACTGACCAGGAACCTTATTCTGCTCAGCTGTGTTGTATCCACGACCTGCACTAATTGTAAGCTCCATATAAACCTTAGAAGCACCATTAAGTGTAGCGATTACGTGGTTAGGATTCATGATTTCAACTTCGTCATCATGAACGATGTCGCCAGCTGTAATCTTTCCTGTCTTGCCTTCAGCTGTGCTAATGCAAACAGTCTTTGGAGAATCTGTATGTAGCTTAGCACGGATACCCTTAATATTAAGAATAATCTCTGTCATATCCTCGATAAGGCCTGGAACAGTGCTGAACTCGTGATGAACATTGTCAATACGAATTGCTGTTACTGCTGCACCTGTCAAGGATGAAAGCAATACACGACGAAGCGAATTACCAAGTGTTGTACCATATCCACGCTCTAGTGGAGCTACAACGAACTTTCCGTAAGAATTCTCTTTGTTTGTCTCAACGCATTCAACGGTTGGTTTCAAAATTTCAATCATTTTTTCTCTCCTTTGGCTTTCGCTTGCGGGCCTCTAATTACTTAGAATACAACTCAACGATCAATGTCTCCTTGAGGTCGCTGATACCTACGTCAGCTCTCTCTGGAGCAACAACAATCTTACCCTTCAATGCATCTGCATCAACATTCAACCATGCTGGGATTGCTGCGGAGCAAGCCTTCTCGAACACTGGGCTCTTCTTAGACTTCTCGATTACTGCAATCTCATCGCCTGGCTTAAGAATCATAGAAGGAATGTTTGCCTTCTTGCCATTTACTGTGAAGTGGCAGTGTGAAACAAGCTGTCTAGCCTGTGCGTGTGAAGCTGCAAATCCCATTCTGTAAACTACGTTATCAAAACGAAGCTCGAGCAATCTAAGGAGGTTATCACCTGTCTTGCCCTGCATACGATCTGCCTTCGCAAATGTGTTACGGAACTGCTTCTCGAGAACGCCATAGTAACGCTTTGTCTTCTGCTTCTCACGGAGCTGTGAACCGTACTCAGAAATCTTCTTTCTTGAATTATCGTGCATACCTGGAGCCTTTGCTCTACGTGTAATAGCACACTTTTCGCTGTAGCATCTCTCACCCTTAAGGAAGAGCTTAACGCCTTCTCTTCTACAGAGGCGGCATGCTGCATCAGTATATCTAGCCATTGATTAAACCCTCCTAAAATTATACTCTTCTTCTCTTTGGTGGACGGCAACCGTTGTGTGGAACAGGTGTAACATCCTTAATCATTGTTACCTGTAGACCAGCTGTTGCCAAAGCACGTACTGCAGACTCACGTCCAGAACCAGGTCCCTTAACGAAAACCTCAACAGTTCTCATACCGTGATCAACTGCCTTCTTAGCAGCTTCCTCAGAAGCCATCTGTGCAGCGAATGGTGTTCCCTTACGAGAACCTCTCATACCCATCTCACCAGCGGAAGCCCAGGAAATTGCATTTCCCTGAGTATCTGTAATTGTTACGATTGTATTGTTAAATGTAGCGTGAATGTGAGCCTGACCCTTGTCAATATTCTTACGCTCACGTCTCTTAGGCCTTGCTGTAGCCTTCTTAACTGCCTTTGCCATAAAAACTACTCCTCCCTAAATTACTTCTTCTTGCCAGCAACAGTACGCTTTGGACCCTTACGAGTACGTGCGTTTGTCTTTGTGCGCTGACCTCTTACTGGGAGCTTATTTCTGTGGCGACGTCCACGATAGCAGCCAATTTCTGTTAAACGCTTGATGTTAAGTGCAACCTCTCTCTTAAGGTCACCCTCTACTGTGTAATTGTTCTCGATCTGATCACGGATAAGAGCAACCTCTTCCTCTGTCAAATCCTTAACCCTTGTGTCTGGGTTGATGCCAGTATCCTTAATGATACCAGCTGCAATTGTCTTTCCAATGCCGTAAATGTATGTAAGAGCAATCTCGATTCTCTTATCGTTCGGCAAATCAACACCGGCAATACGAGCCATTTGTGTACCTCCATCTGAAAGTAAATTGTTTGTTATCTATATTAAACACGCGGCGTAAGGTTCCATCGGGTTAGGATGGCAGCCGCCCCTACAATTACGTGTAATATCCTTACTTCTATTAGAAATCCTATGCCCAGCAGGCTAGGTTTCTATACCAACATTTGTGGACAAGGCTAATTTGTCCAGCAGTCGGCCGTTCTAATCTTAGCCCTGCTTCTGCTTGTGCTTAGGATCGGAACAAATGATCATGACTTTACCGTGACGGCGAATAACCTTGCACTTCTCGCACATAGGCTTTACTGATGGTCTAACCTTCATTTTTACCTCCTGCTTTTTTTCAACACAAAAACTATGCGCCTTTTCCGCGCATGCTATATGAATATACCACGATTCTTAAGAATTGCAAGCACTTTTTTACAAAGTTTCCAAAATTCTATCTAACTTTCTTCTCTCCCTATCCCTGCTCGAAAAGCATCCTCCAAATACTACTCCATCCATCCCTATTTTACAATCCAATATTTACCAGCCTACTGATAATTACAAATACACAAAACGGTCACGACTTATCGTGACCGTTTCATTTGTTCTTTGAATAAAGGTTTTATCAGCCCTTAGCTCTCCATGTGATTCTACCTCTAGACAAATCATATGGTGACAATTCCATTGTTACCTTGTCTCCTGGCAAAATCTTAATGTAGTTCTGGCGAAGCTTTCCAGAAATGTGTGCCAATACCTGGTGTCCATTCTCTAGCTCTACCTTGAACATTGCATTTGGCAATGCGTCAACTACTGTACCCTCTACCTCAATTACATCATCTTTTGACATAAGTTCCTCCTTAGCCTTCTAAAACTGTTTCTATCGTTGTTAGTTCTGGTCCGTTCGCCGTAATTAGAACCGTATTCTCATAGTGAGCTGATGGAAGACCATCGGCAGTAACTATCGTCCACTGATCGTCGAGAATTGCTACATCCTCTGTTCCAAGATTTATCATCGGTTCGATACAAATCGCCATTCCATTCTTTATTCTTGGACCCTTACCAGCTCGTCCGTAGTTAGGCACATCGGGCTCCATATGTAGCTTCCTGCCAATTCCATGTCCCGTCAAAGGCTTGACTACTCCATATCCAAAGCTCTCTGCATATTCCTCGACTGCGTGGCTAATATCGCCAATTCTGTATCCCTCTTGGCAATACTTAAGCCCTTCGAAAAAGCTCTGCTTAGTTCTCTCGACAAGGTCCTTAACCTTCTGATCAACATTGCCTACGAGATATGTTCTTGCTGCATCTGCATGAAAACCATTCAAATAAGCACCAACATCTACGCTTATAATATCTCCATCTTTCAAGATCACCTTCTCAGATGGAATCCCATGAACAACGGCATCATTTAATGAAGCACAAATTGATCCAGGAAATGGTGGAGTACCATAATTAAGAAATGATGGTGTTGCTCCCTCGCCAACAATTATATCATATGCGATTTTATTTAATTCGAAAGTAGAGACACCCGGCCTTACATTCTCTTCCATTGCCTTGAAAACCTTAGCAACAATCTTTCCTGCTTGTCTCATTTGTTCTAATTCGTAGTCAGACAAAATCTCAATCATACTAACTCCCATTAGATAAGGCCCTTTGCCTTGAGACCAGCTTCGAGCTCCTCTAGACAAATCTTCGAATTCTCGTTGTTATTACCTGAAACAATCAAACCCTTGTTCTCGTAATACTCTACGAGTGGACTTGTATTTGCATAATATGTCTTAAGTCTAGCATCTACTGTCTCTGGCTTATCGTCATCACGCTGGTAAACTTCTCCACCGCAATCATCGCAAACACCAGGAACCTTCGTTGGCTTATAGTCAACATTGTAGCTAAGTCCACACTTTGCGCAAACGCGACGACCAGAAACTCTCTGCTTGATAACCTCGTCATCAATCTCAATAGAAAGAACTGCATCGATGCTCTCTCCGCTTTCCTTGAGCATGTCATCAAGTGCTCTTGCCTGTGCAAGTGTTCTTGGGAAACCATCAAGAATGTATCCATTCTTGCAGTCATCCTCATTAAGGCGATCCTTCACCATGGAAATTGTAAGTGAATCTGGAACAAGCTCTCCCTTATCAATATAAGACTTTGCTTCAATTCCAAGAGGTGTTCCACCCTTAATGTTTGCACGGAAAATATCACCAGTAGAAATATGTGCCAAGGAATACTTCTCACGAAGAACTCCTGCTGTTGTGCCCTTACCTGAACCTGGAGCACCTAGAATAATCAACTTCATGTTGTTCACTTCCTGTCTTTATTGTTATGACCGATAATTGGCCTTCTCGCATTATATATCATGAATTGATGCTTTTCGAGAAGGTAATTTGATTTTTGTCCAAAAAAAACGAAATCCCCTAGGCAAAACTAGCCTAGAGGACTATCGTGAAAATCAATTTTTGAACTTAATCAAGGAAACCAGACTGATTTCTTGCTACAAGCTGTGTCTCAATCTGAGTAATCAAATCAGAGCATACACCTGTAAGGATCAATACTGATGTACCTGCGAACCAAACATTCTGCATACCAGTAAGTGTTCCGATAATTGTTGGAACGAGAACTACAATTGACAAGAAAAGAGCATCTGCAAGATTTAGGCGCTTAACTGTGTTGTAGATATACTCAGATGTTGGTCTACCAGGACGAATACCTGGGATAAATCCACCGTTTGCCTTGAGGTTATTAGAAATCTCAATTGGGTGGAACTGGATAATTGAGTAGAAGAATGTAAAGCCAATTATCAAGAGGAAGAATACTACGTAGTAGAATGGGCTTGTGCCAAAGTTAGCACTCCACTTTCCTAATAATGTATCTGGCTTAAACAATGCTGTTCCAATCAAGTTGAAGAATGAAAGCATTGATGTAGCAAAGATAACTGGCATAACACCGGACTGATTAACCTTAAGTGGCAAATAAGAACTTTGTCCGCCATATAGCTTTCTACCAACTGTCTTCTTCGAATACTGAACTGGAATTCTTCTCTCAGCACCCTGTACATAAATTACGAAGATGATGATTGCAATAGCAAATGCTAGTACTAGAAGTGTTGCGCCAATTGCAGCAAATACACCAAGAATAGCGCTCTTTGTAACCAACATATCGTTAATCTTTGTTGCTGAAGCGTAAAGGGAGGAAGCCATATCTGGAACTCTCTTAACGATACCAGCAAAGATAATTAGTGAAACACCATTACCAATACCAAACTCATTAATTCTCTCACCGAGCCATACGAGTAATACTGTACCAGCTGTGAAAGACATAATGATTAGCAATGCTGCAAGCCATCCTGGGATTGTCTGAATCCACGCTGACTTTGCAGAGAAGCAGAAAATTGTTGACTGAACAACTGCAAGAATTACTGCGAAGTATCTTGTAATCTTCTGCATCTTCTTTCTACCAGCCTCACCATCACGAGCCATCTGCTCAAGTGGTGGGAAGATAACTGTTGCAAGCTGCATAATGATAGAAGAGTTGATGTATGGTGTTATACCCATAGCAAAAATTGTTGCTGCGTATAAACCACCAGCTGACATAATATCAAGCATCGCAGCCATCTGTCCCCAACTTAGAATCAATGTCTGGAAGGCTTCTCTATCAAGAGCAGGAACTGGAATACAGTTACCAACTACATACAATCCAAGAATTAGGATTGTGAAAAGCATCTTCTTACGTAATTCTGGAAGACGAAATGCTTTGATCAAGGTATCCAAAACGCCCTGCATGATCAAACCTCCTCTACTGTGCCACCAGCCTTTTCAATCTTCTCCTTAGCAGAAGCTGTAAACTTAGTAGCCTTAACAGTAAGCTTCTTTGTAAGTTCACCGTTACCAAGAATCTTAATGCCATCGTTTACCTTTGGAAGAGAGATGATGCCGCTATCTCTTAGGATCTCAGCAGAAACCTCTGCACCATTGTCAAACTTCTCTAGATCAGCAACATTAACCTCAATGTACTGAGGAGCAAAACGCTTGTTGTTAAATCCTCTCTTTGGCATACGTCTGTAAAGAGGCATCTGTCCACCCTCGAAACCTGGGCGAACTCCACCACCGGAACGAGCATTCTGGCCCTTGTGACCACGACCTGCTGTCTTTCCGTTTCCGGATCCTGCACCACGTCCCTTACGGTAAGCAGATGCATTTCCGCTTGAAGTCATTTCATTGAGCTTCATGTTCAAGTACCTCCATTAAACTTCTTCACAAGTTACGAGATGCGCAACTCTCTTAACCATACCGCGAATAGCAGCATCGTCGTTCTTGACTACAGACTGGCCAATCTTACGAAGACCAAGTGCAGCAACTGTTGCAATCTGTGTCTTATTACAGCTGTTGGTACTCTTTACCAAAGTAATCTTCAAATTTCCCATGAAAAGAGCCCTCCTTATAGAATTTCTTCAATGGACTTGCCACGGAGACGAGCAACCTCTTCGATTGACTTCAAACTCTTAAGACCTTCCATTGTTGCGTTAACCATGTTGTTAGGGTTATTTGTACCAAGAGACTTAGTACGAATATCTGTGATACCAGCAAGCTCACATACGGAACGAACTGGACCACCAGCGATGATACCTGTACCACTTGCAGCTGGCTTCATAACGATCTTACCAGCGCCGAAGAGACCAAGTGTCTCGTGTGGAATTGTACCGTTAACTACTGGAACCTCAATCATGTTCTTCTTAGCTTCCTCAACACCCTTACGGATTGCATCTGGAACCTCAGCAGCCTTACCGATACCCTTACCAACGCGGCCATTACCATCACCTACGATTACGAGTGCAGCGAAGCGGAAGTTTCTACCACCCTTAACAGTCTTGGAAACACGACCGATGTGGATAACCTTCTCCTGCAATTCCTTCTCATTTGAATCAAATGCCATGTGTATTTCCTCCTGATTAGAATGAGAGACCAGCTTCACGAGCTGCCTCAGCTAGAGCTGCAACTCTTCCGTGATAGATATAACCGCCACGGTCGAATACAACCTCTGTGATTTCCTTAGCCTGTGCACGCTCTGCAACAAGCTTACCTACTGCTGCTGCTGCCTCGATGTTTCCACCGTTAGCTACAGAAGCTTTAACATCCTTATCAAGGGAAGATGCGCTAACGAGAGTTGTTCCGTTAGAGTCATCAATAATCTGTGCATAGATGTTTGTGTTAGATCTGAATACGCACAAACGTGGGCATTCAGCTGTACCGCTAATCTTCTTACGTACGCGAAGGTGCTTTCTCTTGCGGATTTCGTTCTTATTAACTTTATTAATCATTGCTTAGTCACCCCCTGCTTACTTCTTAGCGCCAGTCTTACCTTCCTTAATGATAAGGTGCTCATTAGCATACTTGATACCCTTGCCCTTATATGCATCAGGAAGTCTGAACGAACGAATCTTTGCTGCTGTCTCGCCTACGAGCTGCTTATCTGCGCCCTTAACGAAAACCTTGTTACCCTGAACATCGAGCTCGATGCCTGCTGGCTCTTCCATCTCGATTGGGTGGGAATAACCGAGGTTGAATACAACCTTGTTACCCTGCTTTGTTGCCTTGTAACCGATACCGTTGATTTCAAGCTCCTTTGTGAAGCCTTCGGATACACCAACAACCATGTTGTTAATCAAAGAACGTGTAAGACCGTGGAGAGCTCTGTTCTGCTTCTCGTCATTTGGTCTTTCTACAGTGATTACTGCGCCGTCGATCTTTACAGTCATGTTAGGGTGAACATCAAGCTCCAATGTTGCCTTTGCTCCCTTAACTGTGAGGTGGCTACCATCTAGCTTAACCTCAACACCTGCAGGAATCGTAATCGGCATTCTACCAATTCTAGACATAAAATATTTCCTCCTGCTCTTAAGATTATGTGCTTCAAGTTTATGTCATGCATGAAGCACTTTTCAGAGTTTATATAATCAATAATTGATTACCAAACATAAGCGAGAATCTCGCCACCTACACCAAGCTCTCTAGCCTTCTTGTCTGTCATAACACCCTTAGATGTAGAAACGATAGCAATACCCATACCGTTCAATACTCTTGGGAGATTATCCTTGTCTGCGTATGTACGAAGACCTGGCTTAGAAATTCTCTTAATACCAGTGATGACAGGCTTACGACCAGCATACTTAAGTGTAATCTTAATCATGCCCTGCTTGTTATCCTCAGTGCACTCGAAGCTTGCGATATATCCCTCATCCTTAAGGATCTGAGCGATAGCCTTCTTCAAGTTAGAAGCTGGAACCATAACTGTTGGGTGACCAGCTGTACCTGCATTACGGATTCTTGTAAGCATATCTGCAATTGCATCTGTAATCTGCATATGAATTTCCTCCTCTTCTCTACGAATTACCAGCTAGCCTTCTTAACGCCCGGAATCTGACCCTTGTAAGCCAAATCACGGAAGCAGAGACGGCAAATTCCGTACTTACGCATGTAAGAGTGTGGACGTCCACAGAGCTTACAACGATTGTGCTGCTGCGTAGAATGCTTTGGAGTTTTCTGTGACTTGAGAATCATTGACTTCTTTGCCATTATTATTTCCTCCTAATTACTTGCGGAACGGCATACCCATGAGCTCGAGAAGCTTGTAAGCTTCCTCGTCTGTGTTAGCCGTTGTAACGATAATAATGTCCATACCACGGATCTTATCGATCTTATCGTAGTCGATTTCTGGGAACATAAGCTGCTCCTTGATACCCATAGCATAGTTACCATGACCATCGAATGAAGAGTTGCTTACGCCACGGAAGTCACGAACTCGTGGGAGTGAAATGCTGATGAGCTTGTCTAAGAAGTTGTACATGTTCTCACCACGAAGTGTAACCTTACAACCAATCTTCATGCCCTGTCTTAGCTTAAATGCAGCAACTGACTTGCTTGCTACTGTAGCAACTGGCTTCTGACCAGCGATGATACCCATATCACGCATAGCGTTGTCAAGAGCCTTAGGGTTATCCTTAACCTCACCAACACCCATGTTGAGAACAATCTTCTCAATCTTAGGGATCTGCATTACAGACTTATACTTGAAAGTCTCTTTCATAGCTGGTGCTACTTCAGATGTATACTTATCCTTTAATCTAGACATCTATTAACCCCCCTTGCTAACCTTCTTGATTGTGCTGATTACAGCGCCGCACTTCTTGCAAACGCGGTCCTTAGAACCATCCTCGTTTACCTTGTGTGCAACACGTGTAGCCTTACCACACTTAGGGCAAACAAGCATTACGTTGGAAGCATCGATTGAACCTTCACGCTCAATAATTCCGCTTGCAGCATTCTGGCTTCTAGCCTTCTGATGCTTCTTAACAATGTTTGCACCCTCTACGTAAACACGACCCTTGCTAGGCTCAGTCTTAATAACCTTACCGATTGTACCAGCGTCCTTACCGGAAATTACAACAACCTGGTCGTCCTTCTTTACATGAATCTTATTAGCCATATATAAACGACCTCCTTACAATACTTCTGGAGCAAGGGAAAGAATCTTCATATAATCCTTCTCTCTTAGCTCTCTAGCGATAGGTCCAAAGATACGAGTTCCACGTGGGTTCTTATCTTCCTTAATGATTACAGCTGCGTTCTCATCAAACTTGATGTATGAACCATCTGCTCTTCTAACGCCCTTCTTAGTTCTTACAACTACTGCACGAACTACGTCGCCCTTCTTAACCATGCCGCCTGGAGCAGCTGTCTTAACGGAACAAACGATGACGTCACCAATGTTAGCGTACTTACGCCATGAACCACCGAGTACCTTAATGCAGGCAAGCTCCTTAGCACCAGTGTTATCGGCAGCTCTTAGTCTGGATTCAACCTGAATCATCTGATTTTTCCTCCTTTAGCCTTGCATTACTTAGCCTTCTCGATGATCTCAACTACTCTCCAACGCTTATCCTTGGAAAGTGGACGAGTCTCCATTACCAAAACCTTATCGCCTACGCCACACTTGTTCTCTTCATCGTGTGCCTTAAGCTTATAAGTCTTCTTCATGATCTTACCGTAAAGTGGGTGCTTAACGTTGTCTACAACAGAAACAACTACTGTCTTCTCCATCTTATCGGATGTAACAAGACCTACTCTACTCTTTCTGAGATTACGTTCTGCCATTTTCGTTAACCCCCTTAGTTAGCCTTGAGCTCTTGCTCACGGATGATTGTCTTAATTCTTGCGATATCTCTCTTTACAGAAGCGATCTGCTGAGGATTCTCAAGCTGGTTTGTAGCGTGCTGGAAGCGAAGCTTGAACAACTCTTCCTTAAGAGCAACGAGTTCCTTCTGAAGCTCTTCGTTTGTCATCTTACGAATATCATTAGCCTTCATTTGACTCATCCTCCTTTGCCTTATATACAAACTTAGTCTTACATGGAAGCTTGTGGGAAGCAAGACGCAAAGCCTCTCTAGCCTGCTCCTCTGTTACGCCAGCGATCTCGAAAAGAACTCTGCCTGGCTTAACTACTGCTACCCAGTAATCAACAGAACCCTTACCGGAACCCATTCGAGTCTCAGCTGGCTTAGCTGTTACAGGCTTATCAGGGAAGATCTTAATCCAAACCTTACCGCCTCTCTTAACATATCTGTTGATTGCAATACGTGCTGCCTCAATCTGGTTGGACTTGATCCAGCATGGCTCTGTAGCCATTAGACCATATTCACCATAAGCAACGAAATTACCACGAGAAGCCTTTCCGTGCATACGACCACGGTGCTGCTTTCTGTGCTTAACTCTCTTTGGAAGTAACATTACTTATTGCCTCCTTCCTTGTCAGTCTTCTTTGCTGGAAGAACCTCACCCTTGTAGATCCATACCTTTACGCCGATACGACCATATGTTGTATCTGCCTCAGCAAAGCCATAATCGATATCTGCACGAAGTGTCTGAAGAGGAATTGTACCCTCGTGATATGTCTCGGAACGAGCAATTTCTGCACCGCCAAGACGACCAGAACACATTGTCTTAATACCCTTAATATCCTGCTTCATAGCAGAAGTCATAGCCTTCTTCATTGCACGACGGAAGCTGATACGGTTCTCAAGCTGAGAAGCGATGGACTCAGCAACGAGTGTTGCATTGGAATCCTGGTTCTTAACCTCGATGATCTCAATCTGGAAATCCTTCTTGAACTTCTTCTTGAGCTCATTCTTAAGAGCCTCGATACCTGCGCCCTTTGTACCAATGATGCTACCTGGACGGTTACAAGAAATGCTAATTGTTGTAGCGCCCTTCTTCTCGTCCTTTGTGCTCTTACGAGCGATATCAATCTTTGCAATACCTGCAATGTTCTTGCGGCTCTCATCAATAGGCTTCTTGCTTGACTCTCTTACGATCTTGTCAACAGCGCCCTTAACGAAATCACGGATTTGCTTGTCCTCAACGAGGTAATCACTAAAGCTCTTCTTATCAGCATACCACTGAGAATCCCACTCTTTGATTACACCAACTCGCAAACCATGGGGATTTACTTTCTGACCCATGTGAAACTCCTCCTTATACTCTTTCCTTGAGAACTACAGTAACGTGACTTGTTCTCTTGTTGATTCTGTTAGCAGATCCTCTTGCTCTTGGAATAAAGCGCTTAAGGATTGGACCTGGATTTGCATAAGCCTCAGCTACATACAACTTGTCTCTGTTAAGACCATTGTTGTTAACAGCATTTGCCTCAGCAGACTTAAGAGCCTTTGTGAGTACTGGGGATGCAGCCTTTGGTGTATACATAAGAATTGCATAAGCCTCATCAAGATCCTTGCCCTTGATTAGATCGATAACAATTCTTACCTTTCTAGGAGTAATGCGAATGTACTTTGCGATAGCCTTACCCTGATCCTTACCTAGACCGAGAAGCTTTCTCTGCTTCTTAGTAGGTGTTGGGAGCTTAGCGTTCTTCTTAGCCTCTTTGGAATATGCCTCGAGGATAGTCTCACGATTCTGCTCAATGTTTTCTTTTGTCAAAATAATCTTTTCCACAGTCGTTCCTCCCTTTATTAGCGGCCATTAGCGGACTTCTCGCCAGCGTGACCACCAAACTTACGTGTTGGAGCGAACTCACCGAGCTTATGTCCTACCATTTCCTCTGTAACATATACAGGGACATGCTTACGACCATCGTATACTGCAATAGTATGACCAACAAACTCAGGGAAGATAGTGGATGCACGAGACCAAGTCTTGATTACCTTCTTCTCGTTGGCATCGTTCATTGCGACAATTCTCTTCATAAGAGCTTCTTCTACAAAATAGCCCTTCTTAGTAGATCTACTCATAACTAACGTGCCTCCTTAATTACTTTCTGCCCTTAACAATGTACTTGTTGGACTGCTTCTTCTTATTACGTGTCTTCTTACCAAGTGTTGGAACACCCCATGGTGTAACAGGACCTGGAAGACCGATAGGTGACTTACCTTCACCACCACCGTGTGGGTGATCGCATGGGTTCATAACAACACCACGAACTGTTGGACGTACGCCCATGTGACGCTTACGACCAGCCTTACCGATGTTTACGTTCTCGTGCTCTGCGTTACCAATCTCACCGATTGTTGCACGGCACTTAACGGATACCATACGTACTTCACCAGATGGGAGACGAATCTGAGCGTAATCGCCTTCCTTAGCCATAAGCTGAGCACCAGCACCAGCGGATCTAACCATCTGAGCGCCCTTACCTGGCTTAAGCTCGATACAACAAATCATTGTACCTACTGGAATGTTAGCGATTGGTAGTGCGTTACCAGCAACGATATCAGCGTCTGGGCCTGTAACTACCTTATCTCCTACCTTAAGTCCTGCTGGAGCAAGAATGTATGCCTTGCTACCATCAACATACTGAATCAAAGCAATAAATGCTGTTCTGTTTGGATCGTACTCGAGAGCAACAACCTTTGCCTCTACACCATCCTTATTTCTCTTCCAATCGATTACACGAATCTTGCGACGGTTACCGCCACCAATGTGACGAACTGTAATGCGGCCGTAGGAGTTACGTCCACCAGTCTTGTTACCGGAAGCAAGAAGGCTCTTCTCAGGGTTCTTCTTTGTAAGAACAGAATAGTCTGCTACAGTCATCTGACGAACCGCTGGGGAAGTTGGGTTAAATGTTTTAACTGCCATTTTTCTTCACTCCTTTACTAGCTTACTGACCGAAGCCAAACTCTTCAATAGAAGTCTTATACTTAGCAGCTACCTTTGTGGACTTGCCACCCTTAGCCAAGTAAGAGCTATCTACGTTCTCTGTTGCGATTGTAACAACTGCCTTCTTGAAGGAAGGAGTTCTACCGATTGCATAACGCTGTCTCTTGAGCTTACCGTCAAAGTTTGCTGTGTTAACAGCGAGAACCTTAACACCGAAAAGTGCCTCTACAGCGTACTTAACATCTGTCTTTGTTGCATTACCAGCAACCTTAAATGTGTACTTACCCTCTGCAATTTCACCAGCAGACTTCTCTGTGATTACAGGTGTGAGGATGATGTCTTGTGGTAACTTTGTCATACGTACACCTCCTGAATCTTCTCAACAGCAGCCTTTGTTACAAGGAAGCTATCGTACTTAAGAATATCGAACACATTGATTGTATTAACACCAGCTGTCTTAACAGTTGGGATATTACGAGCAGAAAGAACTGCATTTGCACAGTTGTCATCAAGAACGAGAAGAGCTGTAGAATTAACGTTAAGAGCCTTAATTGCCTTAGCTACCTCTGCTGTCTTGATTGCTTCCATCTCGAAAGAATCAACTACGATAATCTTCTTATCCATCATCTTAGAAGAAAGAGCAGACTTAAGAGCAAGTCTTCTAATCTTCTTAGGAACTGTGTAACCATAATCTCTTGGCTTAGGTCCAAAGATTACGCCTCCACCAACGTACTGTGCGGAACGTGTAGAACCGTGACGAGCACGACCTGTTCCCTTCTGGCGCCATGGGCGCTTACCACCACCAGAAACCTCGCTTCTTGTCTTTGTGCAGTGTGTGCCCTGACGACGATTAGCAAGCTGGTTGCGAATTACTGTTGCGATTGCGAACTTGTTAGGCTCAATACCGAAAATTTCATCAGAAAGCTCGATTGAACCAGTAACAGCACCGCTAAGATTGTAAATATCTAATTTAGCCATTATTCTTGTCCTCCCTCAAGCTTACTTTGCCTTTACGGATGTCTTAACTGTTACTAAGCCACCCTTAGGTCCTGGGATTGCTCCTCTAAGAACCAAAATTCCTCTGTCGCCATCAACCATAACAACGTCGAGGTTCTGTACTGTGCAGTTAACTGCTCCCATGTGTCCTGGCATCTTCTTGCCTGGAAGTACACGAGCTGGAGTAGAGTTTGCACCCATAGAACCAACTCTTCTGTGGTACATAGAACCGTGACCTGAAGGACCACCCTTCTGACCGTGACGCTTGATGTTACCAGCGTATCCTTTACCCTTGGATACTCCGCTTACATCTACATGGTCGCCGACATTGAACATATCGGATACCTTGATTTCCTGACCGAGAGCATACTCCTCATCAGCCTCGAACTCACGGATATATCTCTTTACCTCTACGTCAGCCTTCTTAAACTGACCTGCATCAGGCTTATTTACGAGCTTCTCGCGAATAGCACCTGAAGCAACCTTGACAGCATTGTAGCCGTCTGTTTCAACCGTCTTGTTCTGGATCACATACATTGGATCACACTGGATAACGGTTGCCGGAATAACATTACCAGACTCATCAAAAAGCTGTGTCATACCGGACTTCTTGCCAAGAATGAATTTCGTCATCTTCTTCTTTCCTCCTATATGGTTATTGGTTCGCTTTTGCGAACGTGACCTCGGCGTAGCTTTGGCATTGCTAGCCGATTATTGCAGTGGTCGAATTCTTAATTAAGCAAGCTCAATCTTAAACTCGATACCAGCTGGCATGTCAAGATTTGTTAGCGCTTCCATTGTCTTTGCTGTTGGAACAACATCGATAAGGCGCTTGTGTGTTCTCTGCTCGAACTGCTCACGGGAATCCTTATACTTGTGTGGAGAACGGAGAATTGTGATAATTTCCTTCTCTGTTGGAAGTGGGATTGGACCAGAGTACTGTGCTCCTGAACGCTCGATTGTCTCGATTACTCTTGCAACGCTCTGATCTAGCAACTCGTGATCGTAAGCCTTGAACTTGATTCTCATCTTCTGTGTAGCCATTGTTTTTGCCTCCAAATAATGCTGTATTTTTATCAACCTGTCCGGGCGTTTCTTTTGTCCCCATATAAAAAACCCAGCAACCAGTTACTACTCAACTTAGTAGCACTTTGGGCCTGGGCATGTGTCCAAAACACACGCTGTATCTAGGTTGGCGTCAGGAATCTTTGTCCTGACTAGCTCTGCCAAAGTTACCCGCATAGATAGCGCAGCTCGCTTCCTGCGGCAATCTTCAGCTTCAAAGCTACGCGTCCATAAACGCGCTTTGCCATTTTATAACGGATTATCTAGAATTGCAATATGTTTTTTTCAAAAATTATAAAAATATAGTAAATATCCGAGAAAGCCTTATTCTTCAAGGATTCTACGCACATCTTCAGGTGTAAAATGATACTTCTTATCACAGAAATGGCACTCGATATCTATACCATTTGGATCACTTGCCAATTCTTCTATTTCGGATTTCGGTAGTGCAGCAATTCCACGTGACATTCTTTCTTCGGAGCAATTGCACTTATATGATACCGGAGCACCTGACAAATATGCAATTTCTGGGTCACCAAGGAACAAATCGACTATCTGCTCAGGCGTAAAGCCTTCTTCCATGAGAAAAGTAATATCTGGAAAGCCGCCGGAGGCGCGCTTTTCGAGGTAGGAGATGTCTTCTTCGCTTGCGCCTGGCATAAGCTGAATCATCATACCGCCTGCATTCGCGACGCGGCCGTCCTTCATTTGGACGCCTAGTGCAACGATAGATGGAGTCTGCTCTGATTTAGCGAGGTAGTATGTGAAATCCTCTGCGATTTCGCCTGTAAGAAGTTCAACGGAGCCCACATATGGCTCGCGAAGTCCAATGTCACGAATTATTGTGAGCATGCCGTTTCCGACTGCCTCGCCGACATTGAGCTTGCCCGGCTTATGGTAGGTTGCCTCGACATCATTGTTGATTGCGTATGCTCTGGCATGCCCCTTTGAGTCACAGACGCAGGTCATTCCGCGAATTGGACCGTCGGCCTTGATTGTCGTGGTCTGCGTGTCGTTATCGCCCTTCATGTTTTCTGCAAGCAAAAGAGAGCCCGTAATAAATCTTCCGAGCGCTGCCGTGACTACGTTCGAAGTCGCGTGGATTCTTCTAGCCTCCTCGACTGCGTTTGTTGTTCGAATTGCGAATGCGCGAACGTGTCCATTTAGGGCAGTTGCGCGAATTATATAGTCCTGGTCGCCTTCTGTTGGCGCTCCCGGTGCGTGATAAAAGGACATGTCTATCATAAATTACCTCTTTTTTAATACTATAAATATGCGCTCTGTATCGCCAGGCATTTCGAGCACGTCGGCTATTTCCAGGCCTGCTTCCTCGGCTAGTTGCCTTATCGCGTCAAGCTCGTAGAAGCGCTCTCGGATCACTCCGTCTGTTCGGAAGTAGACGTCTTCTTCGTCCTCTTCTTCTGCTTTGTCCCTCTCGAAAAGCGTGATATTCGCATAGTTCATTCGTTCTTCGCTATCATATTTATTGTCCCACAGCAAAGTGAATTCATCATAATCCTCGAAGAAAACATTGTTGGCGAGAGTCTTTTCGAAATGGGCCTTGCTTGCGATATCAAAAATGAATACGCCACCGTGGTTCATGTAATTTTTGAACGAGTGGAAGATTTTGGCGATATCCGATTCTTCTGTGATGTGATTGATTGTGTCTAGAAGGCAGCAGAACACGTCGCAGGTGCCAAACAGCTCGTAGTCGGTGATGTCTTGGTTGAGCCAGAGTATGCTTTGCTCAAGGTTAGCCTCCATTGATTTTTCCCTTGCGACCTCGAGCATTGTTGTTGCGCTGTCAATTCCAATTACGTCATAGCCGAGCTTTGCAAATTCGATTGTGACGCGGCCTTGTCCGCAGCCTAAGTCGCATAAGAGGAGCTTGCCGTCTTGTCCGTCGCCCTTGCATGTGCAGTGCTTCTTTACTATGTCATCAATAAAGCTTGCCCACATGGTAGTATCAATGTCGACTTGCATCAAATCATAGTAATCGGATAAATGCTCATAGAAATTCTCATCCATTGGATAGTGCGTCTCCTCTTAGCGTCATACCTTGTCGCTTATGGCAAATAAGAAAGTGGATCAACTGTCGAGCCGTTTACTCTTACCTCGTAGTGGAGGTGTGCTCCAGTAGAGCCGCCAGTAGAACCAACCTCGCCGATTGCTTGTCCAGCAGATACATAAGAACCGTTACTTACATAGATATCACGGCAGTGTGCATATAAAGTAGATAGGCCGTTACCGTGGTCGATTACAAGATAGTTTCCGTAACCAGTACCGCCATAGTTACAGCCAGGGTATGGCTCATAGCAAGTGATTACTGTACCAGATGCAGATGCCATGATTGTGTCACCAAAGCCAGCTCCTATATCAATGCCTGCGTGGAAGCGCTGATCTCCATAAATTGGATGTGTACGCCATCCGTATGAAGAAGTTATCCAGTTTGTCCATGTAGGCCATGAAAGCTGTCCGTTTCCGCCGCCACCAGAGAAGCCGCCGCCGCCGCCACTGCTAGCACTTTGCTGCGCGTATAGCTCCTGCTGTAGCTGCCAAATCTCGTCGTTAAGCTGCTCTGCTAGAGCATTGTTCTCTATTTCTAGTTGCTCTTGGTAAGATAGTCTTGTGTTTACATCGTCTAGTGCAGCTGATGTCTCACCGATTCTAGCCTCAAGTTCTGCGAGCTGTGCTTGCTTTTCTTGAGCGATGGCTTCCATATCTGCTGCTTCCTGAAGAGCATAGTTTGCTTGTGCTTCTGCATCATCTAATGCGATTTGCATCTGGTCAATTGCTTGGGCATCAGAGTCTGCAATGAGAGTAATAATCTCCATATTAGTAAAGAAGCCAGCAAGCGTGTCAGATGAGAGCAAAATCTCTAGCAAGGACTTGTTCTGATACTCGAACATGATGGACACACGCTCAGAAAACAATTCTCTAGTTGCAATTAAATTATCCTGTGCTGCAACAAATCTATCGAGCGCCTCTGCCTTTGCAAGAAGTGCATTCGCATACTGCTCTGCGATTATTTCATATTGAGCCATCTGCTCTGCGGATAACTCATTAAGCTCAGCTAGTTCACCAGATAGCTGGCCAGCCTCTGCTGATAGTTGGTCTACCATTGCTGATGCTTCTTCAGCTGCTGCGAGTGCAGCGTCTCTTTCTGCACGACGCGCATCAATCTCATCTTGTGATACTGGATTGATAGTAATCAAAAGCTCAGCAAGTGTAGCCTTCGCTCTTACCGGAGCAGATGCAAGAATCGTAATACTAAGAGTTGCTACGATTGCAAAAGCCACGATAAGGGATGGCAAAGCACGTGATCGCTTTGTCTTTTCTTCGTTAACAATGTTGTTTCTTCTCAAATCTTCTCTCATTTTGTTTTCCTCATTTTGTTTTGCTTCCTGCACCTTTTCGAGGGGGAGGAGCGATTAGGAATATAATTTATACTTTGATGTACTTTCTAACAGAAATGCCGCTGCCGATGCCGCCAATGAAGACGCCCATCACAACGCAGATTGCAAGAATCATCCACATGATAGAGCCGCATGGCAAGAGCGCATAGAAGCTTCGTAGGTCTACGCCCTCCATCGCTTCGTAGAAAATTGCTCGATAGACAAGGCAGGTAATCACCCACGCAAAGCCTGCGCTTATAAGGCCAACAATTCCGCCCTCTACGATATATGGGAGCCTGATGTAGCTGTTCGTCGCGCCAACGAACTTCATAATCTCTATCTCATTTGCTCGAGAATAAACAGAAATTCGCACCATGTTTGAAATGATAAATAGCGAGATAATGAACAATACTAGGAAACATGCAACTGTCGCGATATTCACGATGCGTCTAGCCTCCGTAAGGAAGCTCATTACATTGCTTTCCTGTGCTACCTTGTTTACACCCGGAACACCCGACAAATATTGAGTAATCTCATCTGCAAGCGCTGGATCACTAATTTGTACATTGAACGTGTGTGGCAAATACATATTGTAATCAAAATCATCCAAAATCGACGATCCTGAACCAAGATTCGACTTGAAATATTCGTAATTCTGGTATGGATCTCTATACACATAATTGATTACACGTGAGTCCACATCTAGCACCATTTTCATCTGGTCTAACTCAGCCTGAGAGCACTGAAGCTCCATATATACCTCGATTGGAGGCTGCTGCGCGAGCTTGTTCATAATATTACGTGCATTTACAGAGAAAATAAAAAACGCACTCATAATAATAAGCATCAACAAAATTGTCGTAACTGAAGCAATCGTCACCAGCGGATGGCGAATGATACCTAGGATTCCTTCCTTAACAGAATTAAAAAACGCTCTCACTGTCACCTTAGTCATCCTCCGATCCTAGTAGATCAATATCAATTTCATCGACGCCGATTTCCTTAATCCAAGTCTCGTCGTCTTTAATAATTTCATCTTCGCTAGCTTTTGCCTTATCTTCATCAAGCTTTGTAGGCTCTTCGTCTGCAGTCTGACTTGCAGTAGAAAAATCAAGTAATTCCTCTGCCTTCATTCCCTCGATAGGTTCTTCCTCTTCTTCGCTTATATTTGCTGGTTCAGTTGCTAGTTCAGTTTCATCTATCGCTTCAATTGTCACGATTTGCTTTATTGTCTCGACTGGTTGCTCTACACTCTCATCACCAAAAACAGCACCGCCATAAATCGTATCCTCGTCGTCGGACGCATAGATTGCATCTTGGAAATTCTCGTTCTTAGATAGGTACTTTGCCTCATTATCAAGAGTCATGCCACCAAATTCGATTGGCTTATCTTTCTCCGCGATGCCATGGTACTTACTTGCCTTCTCGTCACGAATAATGTATCCGCCATCTATCTCAATAACCCTTTTCTTCATACGGTCAACGAGATTAGCATCGTGTGTGCAAATAAGCACAGTGGTTCCGTTCTTGTTAATCTCAAGAAGCAAAGCCATAATTGCTTCAGAAGTCTCTGGGTCAAGATTACCTGTTGGCTCGTCAGCAACAATAAGCTTCGGGTTATTGAGCATCGCTCTTGCAATAGCAACTCTTTGCTGCTCACCACCTGACAATTCATTTGGATAACAATCTGCCTTAGAACCAAGGCCTACGATATTAAGCACAAGATTTACGCTTTGGTCGAGAGACTTTTTTGGAACACCAATAATCTCTCCAGCAAAAGCGATATTCTCCGACACAGTCTTCGACTCAATTAGGCGGAAATCCTGATAAATCATTCCAATCTGACGACGAAGAACAGGCACAAGAGCTCTCGACATATTCGAAATATCAAAATTGTCGATCCTTACCTTGCCTGATGTCGGTCTCTCTTCTCTAGTAATACACTTCATCAAAGTGGACTTTCCTGAACCACTTCTACCAATGATGAATACAAACTCACCATCCTCGATAAAAAAACTTACTCCCTTAAGCGCATCAACGCCGGACTTGTATGTCTTTTTAACGTCCTCGAATTTAATCATATTTTCCTCTTACTTACCTTTATCAATCTTATCTTATTTGATTGTCGTTCTTTCCATCATCTGTATAATTCAAATACTGACGAACCATAGATGCAATCTTAAACAAAACCGCATCGTCGAATGAACGCAAATTTAGACCTGTGTTCTTCTGAACCTTATCAAGTCTATATACAAGAGTATTTCTATGAACAAACAATTCACGGCTTGTCTCAGAACCATTCAAGTTGTTATCAAAGAAACACTGAATTGTCGCAAGTGTATCCTCATCAAGCGAATCATATGCGCCATCAGGGAAAACCTCATCGATAAACATTTGACAAAGCGTTGGTGGAAGCTGATAAATAATTCTGCCTAGTCCAAGCTTGTCATATCTAGTAACCTGCTGCTTCTTCTCAAAAATATTACCAATCTTAAGAGACTGCATAGCATCACGGTAACTCTTAGAAATATTATGATAATGCGAAACAACAGAACCAACACCTATACGCGCTGACACGCCTTCATTTGTAAGACAATCAAGCGCACCATTTGCAGCATTAGAAACAAACTCATCCTTATCATCGCAGTCTGCATTTAGAATAAGAATAATTGTCTTCTCATCCATTGCCATCGCGCTTCCAACATCAGGATCGCTATATAGGCTTCTCAAAATCACCAAAGCCTCCTCTGTATCCTCAACAGCGGTTCTAACTACCATAACGAGTCTAGGCAAAGCATAGTCGATTCCATAATTCTTTGCCTTAAGCGGAATATCACCAGGAAGCTCATTCTCAAGCAATACATTCTTCGCGAAAAGCTCACGCTCAGCATCAGAACCACGGTCCTTCACTGCAGCCTTAATCCATTCACCAAGAAGCATCAAGTTCATTCGAATGTCAGAATCTACTGAATCGATGAAAATTACATTCTTAATCTGCTCACCAGCCTTAACCTTCATGTAAGTTCTATCAGCTGTAGCAGAGAACAAATCGTTAGACTTCATAACTGCGCGAATTGTTGAATCAACTGTTCCCTCGAGATTCTGATCTGTTGATGCAATAATTACACCAGACTGATCCATAACACCAACAACATTATCAGCAAATATCAATTTTGCTTGTCTCATAACCTTCTTGATTTCTTCCATAGAACCACACTTTCTGCATTATTTTGCAATTTCGCATAATTTTACCTACTAATGATAAACTTTTCTTGCATCAAAATCAAATCTTTCATATGCAAATGTAATTATTTTAACCAAAATGCCACATCTTACTAATATTACCTCTATTGCTCCTTTATTGCACAAGACATCGATAAAAGGCGTGTGGTCGTGAATTAACTATTTACCGATAAAAAATCTATTTCTCAATTCTTATCGTAGTTTGAGCAGTGCTTTATTGCTTGTAATTTAGCCTGGGTTACGATAAAAATTCATTTTTCTGATTTTTATCGTAGTATTTTATTATGAATGAGCCTTTTCATAGAAGCTGACTACGATAAGAATTGATTTTTTTGGTTTTTATCGTAGTTTTTCATGCTGGATGGTGCAGTGTTACCTTGCTAACTTACACGAATAGTACGATAAAAAAGCGATTTTAAGTTTTTTATCGTAGTTTGAATGAAATAGAGCCTTGTAAAGAGCGTGGCTTTCTACGATAAAAATGTGATTTTTCAATTCTTATCGTAGTTTGAGCTTGGATGAACGCTTTTAGAGAGCGGTAGGACTACGATAAAAATAGATTTTCTTGATTTTTATCGTAGTCCATCACTTTATTAGCTTGCATCCTTATATGGGTTTTGCGTCAAAAACCCTTATACAACAAAAAGACCGCCTCCCCACAAGGGGGAAACGGTCAATGCAACTTTGGAGAGTATATTATTTATGAAATAATGCTTGTCTCTGTGTCCTTGTCGAAGAGGTGGATACGGTTTGTATCGATAGCAAGGTCTACAACCTCACCTACTCTTGACTGAGATGTTGTTGGGTCAACTCTACATGTGAGTGGGAGTGCGCCGTTTACTGTTACATACAAATATGTCTCAGCACCGAGCATCTCAACAACGTCTACGTCAGCAGCAAATGCTGTGTCTGGGTGATCAGAAACGAATGTTGCTTCGTCTGTGATAGCCTCTGGACGAACACCGAAGATAACTTCCTGTCCATCTCTCTCCATAACTTCCTCAACTGCATAACGCTCTGGGAGCTTAACGGAAATGTTCTCGAAGGAAACATAAACGTCAGAACCTTCAACGTTGATTGTTGCATTGATGAAGTTCATTGGTGGCATACCGATAAATCCAGCAACGAATGTGTTAACAGGGTTATCATAGAGAGCTGTTGGGGAGTCAACCTGCTGGATAAATCCATCCTTCATAACAACGATACGAGTACCCATTGTCATAGCCTCTGTCTGATCGTGTGTAACGTAAATAAATGTTGTCTTAAGTCTGTGGTGGAGCTTTGTAATCTCTACACGCATCTGTACACGGAGCTTAGCGTCCAAGTTGGAAAGAGGTTCGTCCATGAGGAATACCTTTGGATCACGTACGATAGCACGTCCGAGAGCAACACGCTGACGCTGACCACCGGAAAGAGCCTTTGGCTTACGCTCGAGAAGGTGCTCAATCTCAAGGATTCTAGCAGCCTCGTCTACACGACGCTTAATCTCATCCTTAGGTGTCTTACGAATCTTAAGGGAGAAAGCCATGTTCTCTCTTACTGTCATGTGTGGGTACAAAGCGTAGTTCTGGAATACCATTGCGATATCTCTGTCCTTAGGGAGTACGTCGTTGATCAAACGATCCTCGATGTAAATCTCACCCTCAGAAATCTCCTCGAGACCTGCGAGCATTCTTAGTGTAGTAGACTTACCACAACCGGAAGGTCCTACGAGAATAACGAACTCCTTATCTGCTACTTCTAGGTTAAAGTCAGAAACGGCTACAACACCGCCTTCATACTTCTTGTAAACGTGCTGGAAAGATAAACTTGCCATTTGAAATACCTCCAAAATTCCGCTTAGTGCGGTTTTTTTCATGCCACTATAATATCAAAGCCATTTGAGAACGACCATATGTCATTCTAACCAAAAATACGAGGCTTTTTTCTATAAGTCGATTGGTTTTTTCGTCGTTTTGTACACTGCAAAATGCTGATGTTGTGCATAGTGCACCACCAAACAGCAGGTTCGTTGTGTAATTTGACAACAACGGGACTGAGTGTTAGTGAAAAGTGACAAAGGCGGCTTTTCGAGAGGGGCGAAGAAGTCTTGTTAGGCTTGCGCGAAAACCAAATTTCAGAAGTGAAAATGGAGTTTTAGGAAGGCGGATAAAAATTTACTATTGCATATTTATTCAAAAAGATGCATAATTATGCAATATTCATTCTGGAGCAGTGTTTATTTGTTTCTATTCGAGGACAAAGTTTGACGAACCTCTTTAAATGATAAAAATTTTATATATAATATAGGCGCTAATAATTGGCGCTAAGGAGAGTAAATATGGACAAGATTAAGGTTAGTATTATTGGAGCGACAGGTTATGTAGGTGCAGAGCTCGTGCATGGTTTTGTGAATCATGAGATGGTTGAGCTTACACATTTGACTTCGAGAAGTTTTGCAGGACAGAAGTTTTCTGATGTTTATCCTGTTTTTCGCGGGGTGTGCGACATTGTGCTAAGCGATCTAGATTACGCGCAGGTTGCTAAGGATTCAGACCTAGTAATTACGGCGCTCCCACATGGAGTTTCTTCGAAGACTGTGCCAGTTCTTCTTGAGAACGGCGCGAAGGTTATCGACCATAGCGGAGATTTCAGATACAAAAATCTTGCAACATATGAGAAGTCCTATAAGCTAGACCACCCACACCCAGAGCTTCTTGAGACTGCGGTTTATGGTATTCCAGAGTTTTATAGAGACAAGCTTCTTGGCGCAAACCTAGTTGCAAATCCAGGCTGCTACCCTACATGCTCCTTGATTGCGCTTGCACCATTCCTCAAAAAGCAGGCTTCCTCCGACGGCAAGACAGTTGCTATCGACGTTAACTCCATCATCATTGATGCTACTTCTGGAGTTTCTGGAGCAGGACGTAAGGCAGACCTAGCGTACGCTTTCTGCGAGACTGATGAGGCATTCAAGCCATACGGTGTTGTTGGACATAGACATACCTCAGAGATTAGCGAGCAGTGCTCACTTCTTAGCGGCGAGGATATCAAGGTTACATTTACTCCGCATCTTGCGCCTTTTAAGAGAGGAATGCTCTCCACTATTTATATTAAGCCAGCTTGCGAGATGGAAATTGACAACAAGACTTTGATTGACATCATGCGCGAATTCTACAAGGGCGAGAGATTTGTAAGAGTTCTAGACGAGAAGACTTTACCTGATGTCAAGGCAGTTAATGGCTCGAACTACATCGAGATTACTGCTAGATATGACGAAGAAACTAATGTGATTAAGCTATTTAGTGCGCAGGATAATCTTGGTAAGGGCGCGGCTCTTCAGGCAATTCAGGCATTCAATGCAATTTACGGACTCGACGAGGCAATGGGTCTAGGAAATCTAGTTCGCGGCGTATAAGCCTTCCTTTTGTCCCTCGCGAAAAGCTTTTCGAGGGAGGCAAAACTCATAGACGTGCGGCACGCGATAACAAAAGCACATGTAGATGCATAAACATAAAGGAAACGAGGTAAGTATCATGGCAGACAACAAGCAAATGCCTTATATCGATAATAGAATTCAGGGAAAGATCGACCGTGCGTCCATCCTGATTGAGGCACTTCCATACATCAAGAAGATGGCTGGGCAGACAATCGTAATCAAGTACGGTGGAAATGCAATGGTGAACGAAGATTTGAAGCATTCCGTTATGGATGACATCACGCTTCTTAAGTACATCGGCATTAATCCGGTTGTCGTACATGGTGGCGGACCTGACATCAACAATATGCTTGGCAAGATGGAAATCGAGTCGCATTTTGTGAACGGTCTAAGATATACAGACAAGGACACAATGCAGGTTGCGCAGATGGTGCTCATCGGAAAGACGAACAAGGAGATTGTTTCCGACCTCAACTCCAAGGGCGCGAAGGCTATCGGAATCTGCGGAATCGACGGCAACCTCATCGAAGCAGAGAAGCTCACGAAGGACGCAAACGGCAACGACATCGATGTTGGCTATGTTGGTAGAATTAAGAAAATCAACACGAAGGTCATCGAAATGCTTGCTAGCGACGAGTATATCCCAGTAATCGCTCCTATCGGTGTTGGCGAGGACGGACAAAGCTACAATATCAACGCAGACACAGTTGCCTCCGAGGTGGCAATCGCACTTAAGGCAAACAAGCTCATCACTCTCACAGATGTCGGCGGCGTTCTCGAAAAGGATATCGACGGAAACGACGTAATCATTCCAGTTCTCACAGAGCAGACAATCCAGGAGAAGATTGAATCAGGCATCATCACTGGTGGCATGATTCCAAAGCTAAACGGTTGTCTCGATACAATCAGACGTGGCGTATACAAGGCACATATTATCGACGGAAGAATTCCACACAGCTTGCTACTTGAGATTTTCACAGCAAAGGGAATCGGTACAATGATTGTAAAGGAGATGAAGAAATAATGGCAAACAATATTAGCAATGATTTTGAACTAATTAAGCAATATGACAAGAACTACTGTATGCAGGTTTTCGCTCCACTTGATGTGGCATTTACACATGGAAAGGGTGTTTACCTATACGATACAAACAAGAAGAAATACATGGACCTAATCGGCGGAATCGCAGTAAATTCACTAGGCCATGCAAACAAGGCACTAACAAAGACAATCAAGGAGCAGGCAGCTAAGCTAATCCACTGCTCAAACTACTACTACATCGCTGAGCGTAGTGAGCTTGCTTGGCGACTAACTTCACAAAGCTGCTTCGACAGAGCTTTCTTCGCGAACTCTGGTGCAGAAGCAAACGAGGGTGCAATCAAGCTTGCACGTGGTTACTTCTATCATAATGGAATGAATCGCTACAAGATCATTACTGCACTACAAAGCTTCCATGGTCGTACACTTGGAACAATCGCAGCTACAGGACAAGAGAAGTTCAGAAAGCCTTTTGGTCCGGATATGCCAGGCTTCGAGTATGTTCCATTCAACGACTTTGAGACATTGAAGGCTCGCGTAGATGGAACTACTGCAGCGGTTATGCTCGAACTCATTCAGGGTGAAAGTGGAGTACACGAAGCGACAATGGAATATGTTAAGAGTGTTCGCGAGCTTTGCGACAAGCTTGGACTACTACTCATCGTCGACGAGGTACAGACAGGTGTTGGACGAACAGGACGCATGTTCTGCTACGAGCACTACAACATTAAGCCAGACATCGTTACTCTTGCCAAAGGTCTTGGCGGCGGCGTTCCAATTGGCTGCGTACTAGCTACAGAGAAGGTTTCTAAGGGTTTTGACGTAGGCGATCATGGTTCAACATTTGGTGGAAACCCACTTTGCTGCGCTTGTGCAAACACTGTGCTAGACGAGATTAACCAGAACGCAATCCTTGCTAATGTAAACGATGTTAGCGCATACATAATGGAAGAACTCTATAAGCTTAAAGAGAAGTATCCAGTAATCGTAGACATTCGTGGTAAGGGACTTCTTATCGGAATCGAGTTTAGTCAGAGCATCCAGGCTTCTGGTCTTAAGCAGCGACTAATGAACGACGGTTTCCTTGTTGGTTCAATCGGAACATCAGTAATTCGACTTGCACCACCACTAATCATCACGAAGGCAGAGGCTGGTAAGTTTATTTCTGCACTTAGCAAGATACTTAAGAACAGCAAGGGCCTATAATAGGAGAAGATTCGCTTGGGCTTGCTTTTCGAGCAAGGCATAAAGCAAGCGAAGGCCTTGAGACAAATAAGAATAATATATTACATTACTACTTAGAAAACGAATTAGGATAAAAGGAGAAAAACTATGAAGCATTATATTGATTTTCACGAGGACGTGAGCTTTGAAGATTTGGACTATATGCTTGAGATTGCAAGCGACATGAAGGCGAAGACGAAGGCTGGTATCAAGCACCACTACCTAGACGGAAAGTCTTTGGCGATGATTTTTACAAAGTCTTCTACACGTACTCGCGTATCCTTCGAGGTTGGAATGTACCAGCTCGGCGGACAGGCGCTCTTCCTCTCGAATAACGACATCCAGATTGGCCGCGGCGAGACAATTCACGACACAGCAAAGGTATTGTCCGGCATGGTAGACGCGATCATGATTCGTACTTTTGACCATCAGGATGTAGTAGACCTCGCAAAATACGGTTCCATCCCAGTAATCAATGGACTAACTGACGACCAGCATCCAACACAGGCACTTGCAGACCTCCTTACAATCAAGGAGCACAAGGGCGGCCTCAAAGGTCTTAAACTTGCATATGTTGGTGACGGAAATAACGTTACTGCTTCCCTACTTCAGGCTTGCGCAAAGGCAGGAATGGACATTTCTTGCGCATCCCCAAGTGGCTATACATGCCAGCAAAAGTATGTAGACCAGGCACTCAAGGACGCAGCAGTAACTGGCTCTAAGATTCTTATGACAGAGGATCCTTTCGAGGCTTGCGACAAGGCTGATGTAATTTATACAGACACATGGACAAGCATGGGACAGGAAGAAGAGAAGGCAAAGCGCGTCGAGATTTTCAAGGGCTACCAGGTAAACTCCAAGCTCATGGGTATAGCAAACAAGGACTGCCTCTTCATGCACTGCCTCCCTGCATACCGCGGCTACGAAGTAACTGCTGACGTAATTGACGGACCAAACAGCGTAGTATTCGACGAGGCAGAGAACCGCCTCCATGCACATAAGGCAATTCTTGTAAACTGTCTTCTTAACGAGCGCATTTCTTAATCGACTCTAAGCTTGACTATGACTTCCAAGAATAGCTTTACTTTTGATTATATTTTGCGAAAAGCAACGCCTGCAGACGCCAAAGCACTGCGGGCGCTTATTCGTGAAGCAATGTCTTCATATTGCGTCGATTCGAACATCTCACCAGATATCCTTGAATCCATGCATGAAAGCGAAGAAGACATCGCTATCAAGACGACAAAACGTGATGTCTTAGTTCTGTCTGCCGAGGCAACTGGAGAACTTCTTGGCACTATCACATTACATCAAATTCCATCACCTTCACCACGCGCCACTATCAAGGACGGCTATGTAGAAAATGTCTTATACATCTCTCGCTTTGCTGTTTGCAATTCCCTGCGTGGTACAGGTCTTGGCGTAATGCTAATTGATGAAGCTTATAATACTGCCAAATCTCTTGGCCTATCTAAGCTCGTTTTACACACTGCTATTGCTAATAAGGGGATGGTGGATTTCTATATTAAACGCGGCTTCGAGCTCGTCTCTTCTGACAATTCTCGCGGATACGAGAGAGGCTTATTCGAAGCAGCTGTTTCTTAGTGCGATTAGGTCCTCAAAACAACCCAAATGCACTAGAACCAGAACCAGACATCAAAGCAACCTTCGCACCCTGGCTAAATAAATCTGTAATTTCCTGCTCAATTTCTGGTACTAGAATAATCGCTGGCTTACTAAGGTCGTTTACTAATAAATCCTTGTGCGCCAATACTACGTCAAGAGCACTTCTAGTTAGTGGCTTTCTTAATTCTTCAAGGAAAGCTCCATATCCATTGGACTCTAGCTCACTTATTGTCTTACTTACTTTGAAGCTATCGTAGAGCTTAAAACACTCTGGTGTAGACACTCCTCTGGCGTTTTTCAAAATCTTCAAGGAAATGCCTTCTAGACTAGATAGTTCCTCTACCCTATCGCCAATTCCACTACATAGGCTGGTTCCGCCAACTAGAAAGAAAGGCACATCTGCACCAATTTTACTTCCAACAAATTCTAGTTCTTCTTCGGTAAGGGGATTTCCGAGCATATCCTGAAGAATAATCAAGATAGCTGCAGCATCCGAGCTACCACCGCCAAGGCCAGCTTCTGACGGGATATTCTTCACTAGCGTAGCCTTAACAGAAATCTTACGCGCCATAACGCCAAAACTATTACACTTTGCCCTATATTCATCCATATATCTTGCAAAAGCCTTATAGCAAAGGTGCTTTTCTGAAGGAAGATTCTTAAGGTCTTCGCCTACCTCGCAAAGCCCAGACTTAGTCTCAATCTGAAACACTTCCTTGTCCGTGGTCTCACAGCAAATAAGCTCAACTTTAAGCTCATCAGCTAAGTCAATTTCTTGAAAAAGACTATATAACTCATGATACCCATCTTCTCTCGTCCCTAATATTCTCAAGAACAAATTTATCTTAGCAGGCGCTAAAATCTCGTACAGCACGCTATTTCTTGTGCCTAAATTTGTTTTGGTGAATTTATGTCCAATTTTGTTTGATGTCTTATTCATGGTATACATAGTATTCATTGTGTTCATATTTCCTTGGTGCCTAAGCTATCTTAGTGTACTGTTCCGTTATCAGGCAAGTCTTGCCTATTTCTTACAAAGAATATTGTAACACAGTAGCTCTAATAATATGAGCAAACAAAAAGCCACTTCCAAAAAAGAAATGGCCCTTAGTTACTTCATAATTCAAATCGCATTAGTACGCCTATCAGCTTGCCGCCTCGGATGCATTTGTCATCTCTACTGAAACTCTAACTGCTCTTGTTAGTACGTCGATGTAGCTGTATGACACAACATCTTCCTTAGCATTGTCGCGCTCACAGCGAACTGTGAAAACGTTCGGATAGCAGTGCTCTACAATTCCCTCATAGATGATTAGTCTCTTACGTCCACCATTAGATGTTAGTCTAACTCGCTTGCCAATCAACGATTCAATCTTGTTCTTACACATATCAATGTCAGATCTAATAATCACTGTAAGCCTCTTTCTGCTTGCCCTAATACAAGCGTGTAAAATACCATCAGCATTATAACAAATATGTTACATTTGGTCAACAAGTAAACACTATATGTAGTGGTTTTTTGTTCATCTTTCCCAAATATGTAGTGTTTGTAGGCTTTTCGAGAGGGTCTTAGCAAGCTTATGCGAAAAGCATGCGTTCTTCTTACAAAACGTGAGACAAAGACTAGCCAAAATGCTGCCGCGAGAGACTTATAAAGCAAAGAAATTTTATCGGTTGAACGAACTATAAAATAATTCTATAATAGGGACTATATTATCTAGAAGGGTGGGCAAAAAAATGCTTAGTGACATTGAAATTGCTAGAAGTGCGAAGATGCTTCCTATTGAGGAAATCGCAGGTAAGATTGGTATCGAGAGAGACGAGCTAGAGCTCTATGGTAAATACAAGGCGAAGCTGCCACTTGATCGTATCAAGGCTAGAAGTGACAAGAAGGACGGTAAGTTAGTTCTCGTTACTGCTATGAATCCTACTCCTGCTGGCGAAGGTAAGACTACGGTTTCTATTGGTCTTGCGCAAAGCTTAGCTAAGCTTGACAAGAATGTAATGCTCGCTCTTCGTGAGCCATCACTTGGACCTGTTTTTGGTGTGAAGGGTGGAGCTGCTGGTGGTGGATATTCCCAGCTCGTTCCAATGGAGGACATCAACCTTCATTTCACAGGTGACCTACACGCTATTACTTCTGCGAACAATTTGCTTGCTGCAATGCTCGACAACCACTTATTCCAGGGTAATAGCCTCAATATTGATAAGACAAGAATTCTCTGGAAGAGATGTCTAGATATGAACGACAGATGCCTTCGTAAGATTAACGTTGGCGTTGGTGGCGGACTTTGCGGCGTAGAAAGAGACGAGATTTTCCAGATTACTGCCGCTTCTGAGATTATGGCTATTTTGTGCCTATCTACTGACGTAGACGACTTGAAGAGAAGACTAGCAAATATCGCTGTTGCATATAACATGGATGGAGAAATCGTAACTTGTGGCGACCTCGGTGCACAAGGCGCAATGACTACACTTCTTAAGGACGCAATTTGTCCAAACATTGTTCAGTCTCTCGAGCATGTTCCTGCTTTTGTTCACGGTGGTCCTTTTGCTAATATTTCTCACGGCTGTAACACAGTAATTGCTACTAAGGCGGCTCTCAAGCTCGCTGACATCGTTATTACTGAGGCTGGTTTTGGCGCAGACCTTGGTGCAGAGAAGTTCCTCGACATCAAGTGCCGTGCTGCTGGCATTTGGCCAAGCGCAGTAGTAATCGTTGCTACATGCCGCTCACTTAAGTACAACGCTGGCATTCCGAAGAATCAGCTTAATAATCCTAATGTAGAAGCTGTTAAGACTGGATTTGCTAACCTAAGTAAGCACATCGAGAATATGGCTAAGTTCGGCATTCCTTGCGTAGTTGCTGGCAACCGCTTCTTGACAGACACAGATGAAGAAATCGCCATGATGAAGACTCTTTGCGAGGAGCATGGTGCTAAGTATGAGGCTTGCGAGATTTTCGCGAAGGGTGGCGACGGCGGCATTGAGCTTGCAAACGCTGTACTCGAGCAGATTAGCGTATCCGAGGCTAAGGGTGCTGCGCCAACATTTATGTATGACCTAGAGGACTCCGTAGTAGACAAAATTACTAAGCTTGCTACTAAGATTTATGGTGCTAAGGACGTAGAAATCCTCCCAGAAGCTATGGCGAAAATCAACGAGTTCACAAACTCAGGCTACGGCAAGCTTCCTATTTGCTGTGCGAAGACTCAGTACTCGCTTTCCGATAACGCTAAGGCACTCGGACGCCCAGAGGACTTCACTCTCACAGTAAGAGACGTTTACCTAAGCGCAGGTGCTGGATACCTAGTTGTGCTAACAGGCTCCATTGTTACAATGCCTGGACTACCACCACATCCAGCTGCACTCGACATTGACATTGACGAAGACGGAACAATCCACGGACTATTCTAATCCGTGGATATTCCACAAATTCCCACATAAAGGAAGAAAACGTTGAAATACCCGAATCCGACTTTTTTGAAAACTGCTAGAGATGTCAAAAACAAAAGGCGCACACGAATTCTTATCTTGTGCGTCGTTGTTTCTGTCATAATTTTGTTCATGACCTTCGTTCTCACCATAGCGAAGAAGGGCCGTGAATATGCTAAGCTCTATCCAGAACTAGTCGGAGCAGCAACAGCTGAGCGAACAGAGCGCTCTTCTCTAGCCGCCCTTCGCCCGGATTACTTTGAACAGACAACTACTACCGAAGAGACTACTACCACGACAGAAGAAACTACTACGACAACAGAGCTTATGGCTTCCGTAGTCGAAACGACAACAGAAGACCCGAATGCGACAACTACTGAAGAAGTAGTTTCTAACGAGCCAGAGCAGTTTACGCCATACGCAGAAGACTTCCATTTCAGTAATTCTACTGCGCTTCAGACTGTATCTCACACTAGACGAGATCAGCTACGTGATGACCTAAGATACAATGTCTTCAATTATGCTAATGAATTAGAGGGAACACGCCTATCTTTCTATTACATCAATCTCGAAAATAATGAATTTATAGGCATCAACGAGCTTGAACCAATCGTACCTGCTGGCGCATTTGCGCTTCCGGTATCTATCGCCTTCTACCAAATGTGCGAAGACACTACTGCATATCTTTATGACGTAGTAACATACGACGGAACAAATGGCTACAATTCAAGCGTCATTGAAGCTGAATATAATCCAGGCAAGCAATTTTACTTAAGAACACTAAGCTACTATATGCTTGCGCACACAGATACTGCCGCCTTCAACATGCTGCTTGATAGAATCGGAGGAATCGACATGGTCTTGCCAAGAATCAACGAGATTTCTTCTTATATCGCCTTCGACTCGACAACTTCATACACAAACTATCTTGGACAAGATATGCTCGGTTCAAATAGAAGTTCTGTTTATGATATGGCTCTATATGCGGAATATCTTTATTATGCATATCTTAATGACCCTGAAATTTATCAGGATATAATCAACGACTTAGCCTATTCCGAGGCTCCTTCTGCAGTAGCGAATGCTTTTGGAGAAAGTCGCCCTACTCTATCTATTTCTGGACAAAATGATAACTTCGGCGCATATACCGAGCTTTCTATAGTCGACGCCGAAGAACCTATTGTTGTTTGTATCTATTGTGAATGTGATTCGAGAAATACTGCATCTGTTATCATGGCAGACATTGCAACTTATGTTAGTAGATATATCGCTAGCTGCTACGAATAAAACAAACTAGCCACTACAAGCATCTGCGTTTACTTCGGCAAGATTTATTCACCAGAAGTTCTAAAGACAATCTCGCCTGGATAGACCATATCTAACTGTTGCCTTGCAACAGACTGAACGTAAACTTCATCGTTAATATTATTTGCTTCTCTGCGGATTCTCTTCAAGTCCTCCTCGAGAGCCGCCTTCTCATCAAGAAGAGCCTCGTGTTCCTTCTGAAGTCTAGTTCTCTGCTCGTTGAGGTCAAGAAACTGCGTATATCCAAGCACCGCAAGGAACAATACGAACACTAGAAGAAGTGCAGTAACAAAAGAAATGCCGTTCTTGCGCTTGAATTTCTTAATTCGCTTAAACTTAGCCACGCGTCCTACCTCCGAGAAAGCTTAGTAAGAATCCATGAATTCTCGCTAGCATGAATATTTTATACTAAGCCCTCGCGCTCTTTCAATCGCATTTGGCAATCTTAAAGCTTTTGAAACAAGCATGTAATATTAATCAATCATGCGCAAGCTGAATCTATCAAAGTGCACCGGCTCTAGAAACTGCGAATCAAAAAACTCCGTAAAATGGAACCCTGAGAACTCCTTCGTATTCTTATCCACCCACATCGGAATCGGAATATTGAGCTCCTTACAAAGCAAAATGAGCGCCTCCTCGAGCTCCCTGCTAAACCTTACACTCTCATTCGTGTACTCCACCTTCGCATAGCCAACCACCAAGTTCGCCTTATGTAGCTTACCTTCAATTACCATATTCACCTCTAGTCTTGCACTTATCTTCCCTCTCGAAAAGCATCCGCCAAAACATCTCACAACTTTTTTATGATGCCACTATTTTGCCATTTTTTGATGTTAAAGTATAGTCTTCCATCTGTTATATTATGGTTGTTCCGATAGGAACACTCCTTACTTCATAACACCCTCCTTACAGACACTGGCGCCCCCTCGTCAGTGTCTTTTCTATTGTTCTTTTTTAGTTTCTTTACGTTGATGACGCCAGGTCCAAAAAAAGTTCAACAAATCACATCCCACAAAAAAACATGAATATACATCTTCCCTCTCTATTTTTCTTTTATAATAGGATATAATCTATATATGATTTACAAGAAAGAAAACTACACATTAACTGATTCCATATACACACATTTCCCGATTGTATATAAATGCCATCGGGATGTTCCTATCCAAATAATTGTCAGTGATCACGATATTGAAATTGTAGTTTATGTAGATTACGATCAGCGCTTGCTTAAGCCATATGCTAACCGTCCTCGCACAAATAAATCCAATAACAGAAGAAGACGCGCAAATAAGAAAGATTCTAATTCTAACTATAAGGACGCTTCCGACGAGCCAAAGCCATATGTAGATAAGTTCCTAGAAACAAAAGACAAGAACTTTACTTATGCTGATGCAATCGAGGAAGGAATTACTAAGAACTGGGGCAAGATTTATAAGCCTTCTTGGTATGCACATGAGAAATCAAACGAAGTACCTATCAATGTTCGATTCGTTCGTAAACCAGAGATAGTACACAAGAGCTTTGTATTAAGCAAGAGCTATGACCATAGGTATGTAAAGATTAAGCCAGGCCGAGACAAGGCTCGTTCTTCTTTTGTAATTAGTCCGTGGTGGAGATGGGTCTGGGGACTAATTAGTTACAATAAATCTCTTGAATCCTTCTCTCTTAACTGGTCTCCATACTTCCCTGGAACTATGCATCTAAAGCGCTATTCGAGCCTAACTAATTATGAGCAGGTGGCTGCTCATGAGTTTGGACATCTTCTCGGAATCGGTGACGCGTATGCTGCTTGGTACCGCGGATATTATCAGGCTCCTAATACATCAAATTACATGATGTGCTATAACAGAGAAGTAAGTGACGAGGAAATTGAGATGGTTTTGACAGCCCATCTCACGGAAAGAATGCAGTTTTTTCCATCAAAAGTTTCAATTCGTTCATTACTTACAGCAATCAAGCGCGGTTTGATTAGATAAACGTATTCCTCTTTTTGAAAAGATTAAATGATTGTGAATTGTATCAAAGATTTTGTTCAATCTGTTGAAAAAGCATCCGTTTGAGCATAAAATATATGTATTCAATCAACAAAGCGAAAGTTACTTTTGTACAAGAAGTGCTTTTCGCTAGCAGGAGGTAATTAATATGAAAAAATGTCCAGATTGCGGTATGGTAATTGCTAACCAAGCTATTAGATGTCCTAAGTGTAAGTTCGATTTCGGTGAAGATTCCGGTACTCCAGTTGCAGCAGCAACAAGTTCTGCTTCAGCTCCATCTAGCACTTCCAAGGGAAGCGTTGGAATTATGCCAATGATCGAGGTTACTAAGGATAACGTTGACGCTCTATATTCCGAGCTCAAGGACGCTATTATTAAGAGAAAGCAGGAGTTCGATCACTTTATCGATTTCCTCGAGAATAGAACTGCATGGCTCACAGCTCCAGCTGATACAACAGGTCCTCTCGCAATTGAGAAGGGTCTTCTCATCAGAAGCGTTGCTGTTACAAAGCAGCTCCTAAGAATCAAGGATACTCTCATGCCACAGCTAGACGAAGAGTCTGCAATCATCATGGGTCTTTTCCACGATGTTGGCAAGGTTGGCGTAGAAGGCAAGCCATACTTCCTAGTAGAAGAGAAGGCTGCTTCCTCTGCTCTCGGTTTGTCACTATCTAGCCGTGTAAGTTCAACTCCTTCTGTTGTTTCTTACACAATTAACCCTAAGATTGCTGCTATGGACGCTGGCGTTAGAGGTTTGTTCCTAGTTGGACAGTACATGCTCATCTCCGAGGACGAGGCTCAGGCTATCAGCTATGCTACAGATATCGGAAGCATCAAGGGTACAATTTCTCCTAACACACTCGTTCTTTCTACAGCAGTTCAGATGCAGAAGACAATTTATGAGAATGCAGACACACTCGATGCATACAGCTTCACAACAATTCCAGCTAACAAGTAATTCATAAGTGAAGCGAGAAGAAACAGAATAGAAATTTAGTTTTTTTCATATTTTTCCTTTCTTTTCCGCCCTGCGCAAGTGGGGCGGTTTTCTTTTTGCCAAGTCTTTTTGCTAACGCCTCCTCCTCCTTATCCTTCTCGAAAAGCATTGAGTTTTCTTAACACCCAATGTAAAATGATTTCACTATTTAGATATGTCGCAAAGGCTGTAAGGAATTTGTCCATGATATACACGATTACATTTAACCCTTCTATCGATTGTTATATGAGTCTTCCACAAGGAAAAGAAAGCCTTGTAGGAACAAACTATGCTAAGAAGCAGTCCTTTGTAGCTGGTGGCAAGGGTATTAATGTAACGCGAATACTTAATATGCTTGGACAAGACTCTACAGCACTAGGCTTCATCAGTGGCTTTACTGGAAATAGCTTAGCTAGTCTTCTAGCAGAAGAAGGAATTAAGACTAGCTTTATTAGTCTCGATGACCAATCCATATGCACGAGAATTAATATGAAGCTAAACTTCATAGATAATGAAGAAATGGAAATAAATGCCACTGGCCCTATTATTTCTGGCAAGGATATAGATAAACTTTTTGCATCTCTATCATTACTTAATGACGGCGATATCGTTGTACTATCAGGAAGTGTACCAAGTAGTGTTAACCGAGACATTTATGCACAAATAATGAAGCATACGCGAGAGGTTTTGCGTAAAGATGTTCGCTTCGTAGTCGATGCATCTGGAGAACTATTAACAAGAGCAATTGACGAGAAGCCGTGGCTCATAAAGCCAAATCTTGATGAGCTTCGGATGCTTTTCGGAGGAGAAGTGATTGCAGCAGAGGACCTAGATGCGATTTATGAAAAGGCGGCAATTCTTAAGAGGCGCGGAGCAGCAAATGTAATTGTGTCGCTGGGCGCAGTTGGAGCGCTAATGATAGATGAGCTTAATGAAGTGTACTTCGTGACAAGCCCGAAGCAAGAAACCTTCGTAAGCTCGGTTGGCTGTGGTGATTGTCTAGTAGCTTCGTTCATCGACGCTAAGAAGCGAGGCTTAAGTAGCAAGGACAGCTTAGAGTTTGCAGTTAAATCCGCAAGTAAGCATAGTGCGGCTAAGCGCTGATACAGAAGGTTTTTGGTTAGAAAGAGGTTTCTTATGGAAATATTATTCGGTGTAGTTAAAGTTATCGTTGTTGCCGCTATTGTGGTAGCGGTATGCAAGCTTTTTTGGTGGATTATTGTTGGAATACTAACTATTCCAGGGCCTCGTAACGACAAAATGCTCTCGAAGTTCAGAGAGAAAGGCTTCATTGCGCACAGAGGCCTTCACGATAGGACGGCGCGTTTCCCTGAGAATTCTATGGCAGCTTTTAGAAATGCAATTGATAACGGCTATGGTATCGAGCTTGATGTTCAGACAACAAAGGATAACAAGGTAGTCGTTTTCCATGACGACAAGCTTAATAGGATTTGCGGCGATGAGGCAAAGGGCGCTGTAATTAACGAATGCACATTCGCGGAGCTTTCGAAGTATAGGCTTCTTGGCGGTGATGAGAAGATTCCGCTTTTGTCGGATGTATTTGACTTGATTATGCGTAGGGGCGAGAATACTCCGCTCGTTATCGAGATTAAATCTGCACCTAACGAGATTCTTACATGTAAGCTAGTTGATGAGCTAATTTCCGATTCCAATGTGGATTTTCCTGTTTGCATCAAGTCCTTCAGCCCTAAGGTAGTTCGTTGGTTTTATAAGAATTCTCCTGATACGCTTCGCGGTATTCTTGCCTCCGATTACAAGAGAAGCAAGAAGCGTCACAAGAAGCTTTACGAGAGAATCTTCTGCTATTTCCAGACAAATCTGCTATTTAATTCCTATTGCAAGCCGAATTTTGTGTCTTACAATTGCTCACAATTCGACCAGAAAAATGTGCGCAAAATCTTCAGCACAAACAAGGAACTTGGCAAGTCTGGTTGGACCTTCAAGCTCAAAGACACAACAAAAGAAACGCTCACGCAGATTCGTGCGCAAGCGTCTGATGTTGATATGATAGTTTTCGAGCTAGAGAAATAATTCTCGCTTTTGCTCTCGCCTTATTTGAAAAGAATATCTCCATTACTCTCACAAACTTCGCGGTACCAGTTCGCGGAATCCTTAAGCACACGCTGCTGTGTGTTGAAGTCTACATAGATAAGGCCGAAACGCATTGTATAGCCCCACGCCCACTCGAAATTGTCCATTACCGACCAATGCATATATCCGTAGAGCTCTACTCCCTCGCTGCCGGCTCTGTCTAGCTGACGAAGGAAGCGAGCTGTATAGTCGATTCGATAAGAGTCGTGAACCTTGCCATCCTCGCTAATCCAGTCGTGAGATGCCATTCCATTCTCTGTAATGAATAGTGGCAAGCCGTATCTTTCATAGTGGAATTTTGCAGACCAATACATTACTTCGGGGTTTACTGGCCAACCAATATTTGTTAGTGGAGCACTCATCCAGCGATTTGCAGGATACTGGCTCTCGCCTTGCTTTGCCCAGCCGCTCTCGAAATAAACGTTATACCCAAAGAAATCAAGCTTAGTCGTAACGAGCTTCCACTCTTCCTCTGTGAACTTTGGAACGAGATCTCCGAAGTCTTCAATCAATGTGTCAGGATACTTTCCAAGGAACACTGGGTCGCACCAATAAGAAGTGCTATGTGTAAAGAACGCTCCATTTGTTGCATAACTTGCCTTACGAGCTGCTTCTATTGCTTCTGGTGTTGGCTTTGGATAGTTCTGAGTCATTTTTGCACCAGTAACTGGGTCATTATTACCCTCATTAAAGCTTACTCCACGAGAATCATGCTTGCCGTTTACTCCAGCAACGCAGTCTGCTGGCTCGACCTTCGGACAAGTAACTGGACCTGTTGGGCACCATCCAATCTTTGCTGGCTTCTTCGCATTATGACGAATATAATCTGCCGCCTTGCCGTGAGATAGAATCATATTATGTCCCATGATGAGCAAATCTCTTGGCTGACGCTGCTGGAACGGAGCATGCTTTCCATTTCCATATCCATTTCCAAGCTCACACTGTGGCTCATTAAGTGTCATCCAATGTGTAACTCTATCAGAAAGCGCATCAACTACAACCTTCGTATACTCCAAGAACCAGTCAGAACTGTTATCATTAAGCCAACCGCCCTGTCTATATAATTCATATGGATACTCCCAATGGAAAAGAGTAATCATTGGCTCAATTCCTGCTTCAATCAATTCGTCAACAAGATCAGAATAAAACTTAAGTCCCTTCTCGCTAACCTCTCCGACACCCTTCGGAAGCACGCGAGGCCAATTAATAGAAAAACGATATGCCTTAATTCCAAGCTTCTTCATGAGTGCCACATCCTCACGGAATCTGTGATAGTGGTCACATGCAACCGCACCCGTCTCTCCATTCAAAATCGTATCGCCATAACCAGCAAAAGCATCCCACAAATTCATGCCCTTGCCATCTTCAAAAGCCGCACCCTCAATCTGATAAGAAGAAGTGCCTGCTCCCCAAATAAATCCATCCTTAAAAGCCATACTAGACCTCCTACATTTTCACGTTAGGAGCATTCTACTCTAATTAATTGTAACAATATACAAAATCCGTTTTATTCTTGTCAAAACCATATCCTCTATTTTAAGAACCCCTTACTCCAGCTCTCTTTCCTACTCCCTCGAAAAGAGTTCCATTACCTATTGAATGATAAACTACGATAAAATTCTCAAAACTGCATTTTTATTGTTATTACATGTGCGGTAGACCGAGTTCGTCTAGAAGGCTAACGAAATCTCTAAAATCATCGTTAGAATCCGACATATAAGTCGCTGTTATATAACATCTATCACAATGATATCTAACTCCATAATATCTAGTTCCTTCACTAACTTCACTTTCTCCACTCAGCGCAGCAATTATCTCTGGGTCCTCTATATCAAAAATGATGTAGCCTCTGTCATCTTGCATCTCCATTTGTATGCAATCTGGATTATCAGAACAGAATTCTTCGAAAAGATTATATTGTTCTTCGAACTCATTATGCATCCTCTCGACATCTCTTATATCGACACCATCCTCGCGTATGTAATTTTCGGTTGTTTCGTTTGTTTCATCTAGACGAACTGGTGAAAAATCAATAGATTGATCATCATAATAGCTGTATCTAATACGAACATTTGAATTTCCACCCAAATAAATTTCACTGAGCCAACCACCTTCAAGATATCCAAGACCATTTGTATTAAATCGGTCAGCAAATTCTTCTAATGTATCCTGTGCAAACTCATAATCTATCTCCTCAAATCCACTCAAATTGACATTTTCGGCACTGCACCCAGAGATTACAATAGTCATTGCAATCATTAATAATAGAATAATCAATTGATCAATCTTTTTCATATCAAACCTCCTATAACACATCAACCAAGAACGAAGTCTACTATTGGATCGAAGAATACACCAGTTCTTTGATGATCATTATAAAGGACTTGTAGTCGATTATCATTCATAACATCACCAATGTACACATCAGAAAAAGAAGACGAATTAGAACTGATACTTACTAAACCTCTTTCCTCGTCATCATCTGTGATGTTAGGGTTCACGTAATATACAAATAAGTCATCACCGAATTCATTTGTCCAATATGACACACTTACTCCATCGTAAGCATAAACACATCTTTCAATTGAATTATTGTCCGCAAATACTTCAGCAATAGAAGTACAATATGTTTCATTCAAGGTATTGCCCGATGCCGAATCGCACACTAACAACCACAAATATTCCATTCTTCTATCTGTTAACTCGCTCATAGGGGATATATTAGAGAAACCACTTGGCGATGCGGAGAAAAACCATTCGCCATTTCCAGCTAAAAAACCTCCTCCTCCAGTTTGACCATGCGTATTAACGATAACCGCTAATGGATTATAATAATATCTGTCAGGATCAGGGTTTTCATACCATTCTCTAGAGTAAATGTTTAATCCTATTCGCCCCCATTCTCTTTCAAACTCTGAACCCGAATTGAAATCGTTGTCGCTTACTTCTATTCCATATTCTGTTTCGTATAAATCCTCTAAGCGATCTGCAATATCTTGATTGTTAGACCAATATAATATGTATATAATATCCTCATTCACATTCCATAATCTAGCATCCTCATAGTCCTTATATCCATCACTATCCGAATCAGGATTATTAGGATCAGATATTGGTATCCAAAGAGATCTAAATCTACCTGCAGCAGGGATATAATCTGCCAAGAAAAAGTAAGCAGAAGAAGCATTAATATAGTACATTTCGCTTAATACAACTTCACCATTTACATAAATTGTGATTTTTCCATCTTCTGCCCTATATATTCCGTATCTATTTCCAGTTTCCTCAAGATCACTAATTCCATCTCCGTCTGAATCATCTGTATTTGTTGAAGCGAAAGATATCGTTCCATTACTTAATAACATTCCATCTCTTTCAAAACAATCGTAGAGACCATCATTGTCTCTATCAGTAACATCTTGGACAAGCCATGTATAATCATAACCAAACTTGACAGAATCAACTTGATAGCGATTTCCACTTAGTCTATCTACTAACTCAAGTTCTCTAGAGTCAAGTATTGACCACCACCACCAAACTTCAGGCTCATATTCATCCAAAGTTAATGCATGATTCTCTGCTGGTTCAAAAAAAGAACCGTACACATAATAGTAATCGGTATGTTCTTGAACGAAATAACCACTTGATGCCTCTGGCACATCGAATGCACTCCACCATTCATCTATATCTACTAATACATATGTACTGAAATGTTCCAGTTCTAGTGTTACTGTATTTTGCTCGGAATCTACAACCGCTTGGTCCTGAACAATATATACTCCATGCTCCTCATCGAACCATAGCACTCCAAGTCTGTCTTCGCTTGTATCTCCTAACATAGTGTCATCGTAATGAATTACTACTGTGGCGGAATCAAATTCAAACTCAGAATTAAATCCTAGAGGACTTCCAATGCGACTATAAATAGCGGTAGAGTACATATCGATATTATATAAATCATCTACACTAACAGAAGACTCCATATTTCCAACATAGTCCATAGTAATGTCTACACTAGTAATAGCTAGATCCTCTACATTATTAATTTCTTGTAAGATTGTTTGATTTACTGTAATTCCAAAATCAGAGCTATCCGTTGGGTTTTTTCCAAGAATTAACTCATCTCCGTCGTGAATTCCGTCTCCATCTGAATCTTCGCTTCTAGGGTCGGAATTGTAAACATAGATTTCGTCATAATCAGTAATTCCGTCATAATCCGAATCTGGTGCAAACAAACAAGTTCCCATATAAGTCTCATCAATATTGATTATTCCGTCTCCGTCAAGGTCCTCGTTTGAATCTGAAATTCCGTCTGAATCAGAATCTTGACTTAGTGGGTCATAGCCAATATCAATCTCGTTGCCGTCGCCAATGCCGTCTGAATCAGTATCGTAGTTTTCAGAGTCTGTTCCAAAGTAAAATTCTTGATTAAGAGGCAATCTATCTCCATCGTTATCACTTAACGCTTCAACAGGATCAATTGTAGGAGTTGGAGTAACCTCTTCTGGTGTAGGAGTAGGCTCCTCTACTTCTGGAGTTGTGGAAGGAGTAACTGTAGCCGTAGGAGTTTCTTCTGGAGTAACCGTAGGAGTCTCAGTAGACTCTGCCTCTGGAGTATTAGTTGGAGCAATTGTAGGAATAGGAGTAACTTCTGGTTCTTGTTCTGGATATAAGAACTCATCAATATCTAGAATTCCATCGTTATCTTCATCCTCTGTTAGTGTGAATGCTAATCCAGTGTATCTTAGGTCTAACACTTCTGGAATCTCTCCTGTTCCTTCGAAGTTGATATAGATAGAAGCACTAGGATAGATGTTTCTTGAACTTGAATCAACTACTAATGTAGTCTCATCTTCGATAGCTGCATTACCATTAATAGTTAATCCGTTTGTAGAATTAAGAATTACATTCTCAATAGTAAGTAATTCAGAAGAGATATTTGTAATAGCAATAGCACCGCTAAATTCTGTCTCAGTTGTTGAATATACATTAGTAGTAGCTTGATACTTCTCTACTGAAATTACTACATCTTCAACATTAAGAAGATAGAAAGAAGATTCCATATCGAACAAAGAATCGTCTTCGCTATATCCAGTGATTCCGAATGTAACAGAGCAACCCGGTTCAATAGGCTGATTCTGAGGAGCAGAGCTAATAGTAATATATCTATCAGAGGTTTCTGCGATTGAAGCATTCCAGATATTTTCTACATCATAAGGAAGGCTAGTTGTAATATACCAATTATCAATAGTAGTATCACCATTATTAGTAACTATGAAATCAATATTCGCATGATCTTCCCATCTAGAAGATATTACTCTAGTAACAGAGAAGTCGTATTCGTCTGATACAGAATAATACGGTTCGTCTAACGCGAATAGCGTTAGTGGGAATAAATTTAATACAATGCAAGCGATAAGAATACTTGCAAGTATTATTTTGAATCTGTAATAAATCCTAGACATAAACACCTCCTATATTTATCAAATTTATTTATAAATCTATTTTTATTTTACATCATTTATATGTATTTTCAACAAGTCCGTTAACAGATTCATTGTTTTTATGTAGCATATTAGACATAAAATGCATATTTTCTATATTTCCGCGAATAATTAACAAACATAGAAGAACGCTGTCGTAATAGGTATGGTTAAACTGGAGAAGTGGGTACCATATTCGGACATTCGACAAAATCAATTCTTATCGTAACGCCAGCCCTCTTTCCTACTCAAATAAACTTTTATCTAAGTCTTTTTGTTGCTTGATGAGGCTTTCAAAGCTTGCTAATCCCAATAGAAATCGTGAAGAGCCTTTTCGAGGGGGCGAAAAGCACTTAAGATACGTGGCGGAAGTTTGTTTAACTTTGTTGAAAATGCCAAGGGCATATTGCAGAAAATGGAGTAAAATTATAGATGTGAAAAGAATTCTATGGAGGCTAGAGTGATGCAGGTTGCAGAAGATTGTTTGGTGTTTTTCTTTACGGGCTTTCTCGATAGTGGAAAGACTAATTTGATATGTTCTTGGCTCGACGGCGAGCGATATCGTGGCAAGAAGATTGCGGTGATTGCGACTGAAGAGGGCGAGGAGGAATATCTCGACGAGAATTACCCTGATGCTGACCCACGCCCTACTATTTATCAGGTGGAGCCAGATGAGGTTACTTTTGAGCTGTGCAACAAGATTGAGAAGGACGATGCACCTGATATCGTGTTCATTGAGTGGAACGGTTCTGTGAGCCCTGCCGAGTTTTTTGAGAAGGTTGATGTGCCAGCACGTTGGGCTCTCGCGGCAAGCATTGTCGTTATCGATGCGTCGACATATCAGGCGTATTTCAAGAATATGCAGGCTATCTTCGCGGACTACTACAGATTCGCGGATACGGTTATTTTCAACCGAGTGTCTGAGGATGACAATATTCCTCGCCTAAGGGCCTCAGTGAAAAGCGTAAACCCAGGAATCAGTCTCAATTTCCTCGATATGAACAATTCCATCATGCGCATTACTGACCATCTTCCTTACGACTTGTCGGCGCCAGTTTGCGAGATCAAGCCGGAGGACTTCGGTCTCTTCTATACAGATGCGCTCGACAATGTGAATCGTTATAACGGCAAGCGTGTGACTTTAGTTGGGCAAGCACTTGTTTTTCGAGAGATGCGAGGCAGAGCCTTCGCGCTCTCTAGACGAGCTTATACTTGTTGCGCTGATGACATTGGGCAGATTAATCTCTTGTGCTTCCTTGAGTACTCGAACAATTTCCCTGCTGGACAATGGCTGAAGGTTACTGGTCAGGTTCGCTACTACGAGGACGATTCGCAGGGACAGAAGATGGCGATTCCTTGCCTTACTATCGACGACTACGCGATTACTTCTGCGCCAGAGGACGACATCATTTACTTTAGCTAACCACCATAGTTAATATGAATGCAAATTTACAATTATACGATTAGGAGTGATTATTTATGACAAAGGTAGATATTTTCTCAGGCTTTCTTGGAGCCGGCAAGACGACACTTATCAAGAAGTTACTTGGAGAGGTTTATAGCGGACAAAAGATTGTTATTATCGAGAATGAGTTCGGACAGATTGGAATTGACTCAGGCTTTTTGAAGGAGTCTGGAATTCAGATTACCGAGATGAATTCTGGCTGCATCTGCTGTAGCTTAGTTGGAGACTTTGGCAAGGCGCTTTCAGAAGTGATGGAAACATATACTCCAGATAGAATTATCATTGAACCATCTGGAGTTGGAAAGCTATCCGATGTAATCAAGGCTGTTTCCTCTGTCGAGGGAACTGAGATTTGCAGCACCACAACAGTAGCAGATGCATCTAAGCTCAAGATTTATCTAAAGAATTTCAAGGAGTTCTACGAGAACCAATTGCAGAATGCATCTACAATTATTTTGTCTCGTACACAGACAACGAAGAAGGAAAAGCTCGACAAGGCAGTAGAATTAATCCGCGAGATTAATAGTGATGCAACTATTATCACAACACCATGGGACGAGCTTTCTGGCGAGCAGCTTTTTGCTGCTATGGTAAGTCGTTCAACAGCTAAGGCAATGGCTGAGGAATTGAAGGCAAGCGTAAGCCATGAGCACCATCACGACCACCATCACGACCACGAGTGCGATTGTGGACACGAGCATCATCATGAGCATGGTGAGGGATGCACTTGCGATTGCTGTGGACATGACCACGATCATGACCACCATGACCATGACCACGATCATAACCATGAACATCATCACCATCACGCTGACGAAGTGTTTGATTCTATCGGCTTCGAGACCACAAACAAATATACGATTGATAAAATTAATAGTGCACTTAATAGAATCGACGAGGAAGAAAATATTGGTATGATTCTTCGTGCCAAGGGTATCGTAATGGGCGAAGACGGCAAGTGGATTCACTTCGACTATGTTCCAGGCGAGAAGAATGTTCGCGAAGGAACAAGTGACGTAATCGGTAAGCTCTGCATTATTGGTTCTGGTGTGAACAAGGATGCGATCAAGGAGATTTTTGACATCTAATGAGTATTAGCAAAACGAATAATCCAAAATCTACAATTGATATGACGAACGGCCCGCTTCTTGGGCCGATTGTTATGTACTGCCTACCAATAATGGTGACGGGTATGCTTCAGCTGCTTTTCAATGCGGCGGATATCATTGTAGTTGGACAATTCGTTAATGAGAGTGCCGTTGCTGCTGTTGGCGCGTGTGCACCACTAATTAACCTCATAATCAATCTCTTTGTTGGCGTTTCTCTTGGAGCAACCGTGGTTCTTGCTTCTGCGATTGGAGGAAAGCGCACCGAACAATATGAGAAAATCGCGCAGACTACATTTACTCTCGGCGCAATATTTGGAATCATTACTGCGATGATTGGTGTCGTTTTTGCTCGAACCTTCCTTGAATGGATGTCCACTCCGAGCGACTTTATCAACGAAGCAACGCTATACCTACGAATTTATTTCTTAGGAAATCCTGCATTTATGATATTCACCTTTGGACGTGCCCTCATCGTTGCTGATGGCGACACAAAAACTCCACTAATTTATCTATCAACTGCTGGCGTGCTTAATGTTGTGTTGAATGTTCTTTTCGTAACAGTAGTAGGAATGGGAGTAGAAGGTGTAGCAATTGCAACAGTGTGCTCGCAGGTTCTCTCCGCAGTTCTCATGACACGCGCCCTGATGCGAACAACTGGCCCAGCACACATTAATCTTAAGAAACTCTACATCGATGCGCGAAGCCTAGTTAGAATCGTATCTCTCGGACTTCCTGTAGGCGTACAAAATACGCTATTCTCGCTATCAAATGTAATAATCCAGTCATCTGTTAACGCACTTGGAACGCTATGTGTTGCCGGTAACTCCGCATGCGGAAATATCGACGCCTTCATCTACACGGCGATGAACTCATTTACACAGGGCTGCATGACATTCGCTGGACAAAACTACGGTGCAGGCAAATACGAGCGACTCAACAAGGTCTACGGTGCAAGCCTATTTTGCATCACTTCAATTGGCGCTGGACTTTCCTTGCTCGTCTACTTTAACGGACCATTACTCCTATCGCTCTACTTGCCAAACTCACCAGAAGCAATCAGCTACGGCATGATTCGAATGATGTTCCTGGTGCTTCCAAACTTCCTTTGCGGTCTAATGGACTGCGGCTCCGGAATGCTGCGCGGAATTGGACGGTCTGTCTTCCCTATGCTTGCTACTATCCTTGGAAGCTGCGGACTTCGAATCCTTTGGGTATATTCAGTCTTTAACGAAGTCTTCGCGAAAAGCGACAACATCTACTCCTACAAGGTTTTACTATTCTCATATCCGCTTTCTTGGCTGATTACCTTCGTAGTGCTACTAGCTTACTATTTTGCTGTTATGCGTAAACTAAAATCTCGCGGCCTTAACCGCGAGATTCATGATGACAAATTCTAAGATTAGCTTCGAAGAAAGATAGTCTACCAATCTCTATGATCATGATCACAATCACAATTCGAAGACTTGTGCCCATCAAATAACGAGCTTATTTCCCATCCAATAAAAATAGCTAAGAGAGTATCGAAGAATCCAAGTTTTTGCTTTGGTGGTCTCCTAGACACATTCTCATATTTATGCCTTCTATATCTGTCATTTTCTCCGAAGGAGTTTCTTTGTTGCTTCTCTCTAATCTTATCGAAGGAGGTATCATTAATATACATATAGATTTGTTCAAGCTCAGCTTGACTAAAAGCTCGAGAAGCTGACTCTGCCATCTTACTTATTACTGATTCGTCTAGAAGCATCGTCATCTGTAAGATCTCATTAGGCGCAAAATGCACTCCTGCCTTCAACGCCTTCTTCGCAAAGCTATTAGCAAACTTCTTATCGTGGAAAGCAAATTCTCTTATAATTTCACATACTTCCTTAGAAGGCCCAAATGACACTAGAGCATTCGAATTATACTTCTGCGTGTTAAAAGACCAACCGCAAAACTTCGCATAATATTCGTTCCAAGTATAAATTCCCATATGACTACCCCCGTCGACAAAAGCGACAAGCTGTATTACACGTTAATATACAAATCTCTACCTGTCTCTTGATATTGACGATATTTCACACCTGCTGCATCGAGCATCTTACGAGCTGCTCTCGCGCCATCAGTATCGTGATACTTATCGCTATAATAAATAACCTCTCGTACACCCTTCTGAATCAAAGCCTTAGTACATTCCTGACATGGGAAAAGTGTAACATATACTCGTGTTCCACGTAGGTCTGCTGTACCACAATTCAAGATTGCATTCATCTCGGCATGACAAACAAAAGCATACTTCGTCTCCATCATTCCGCCCTCGCGCTCCCATGGGAACTCATCGTCAGAGCAGCCTACTGGCATTCCGTTATATCCAACTGTCATGATTCTGTTCTCATCGTTAACGATACATGCACCAACCTGTGTGTTTGGGTCCTTGCTTCTCATTGCAGACAATCCTGCAACACCCATAAAATACTCTTCCCAGCTAATGTAATCACTTCTCTTCATGTGGATTATCCCTCCAATACTTCAAATCCTACAAACTGCCATAAGCAAGCATTCTGTACAAATACAAATGTTCACAAGAGTATTATACTATTGAGAAATATGCTTTTCCACAAGGGCAAGAAATATGTAACATTACATTTCCAAAATAGATTTTGTCGCCAAAAAAGCCGTACTAAAGCATGCCTGCAAATTATAGCCTCCACTTGCTCCATCAATATCAAGCAACTCACCTATCACATATAGCGAAGGCACTAATTTTGACTGCATCGTCTTGCGATTTATCTGTGCTAAACTCACGCCTCCACGTGTCACATACGCCTTCTCAACATCTGGCGCCATGTCCACATCAAAACGCATATGCTTTAGGTTCTGCGCGCACTTCCTGCGAATCTGTCTTGTAACCTCACGCGCATAAATTTCTGTCACCACAGGCCTATTTAGCTCAAGCTCGTCCGCTGTTCTTTCAAGGATTACTCGTGACACAGAGCCTGGCACATATGCACTAGCAAGCGTGGATAGCTTCGTGTCAGTTTTGCCATCAATTGCTTCAACTAACTTCTTATCGAGTGCTTCGTCCGACATATCGCTTACGAAGTCAAGCTCAATCCACTCCTTTGGCTCATTTTCTACCTGAGGCACCACCTCGCGCGAGAGCTCCATAATCGCAGGTCCCGTAAGCGCACCCTTCGCGAAAAGCACATCTCCTTTAACAGAAGCACTTTTCTTCTCGTCTACGAAAAGTGACGCATTCGCATTTACAGAAACACCAGACAATTTATCTGTGATTTCCTGATCCTTTTTGCTGACTGGAATTTGTGATAATCCAGCTCGTAGCGGAGTTACTTCATGACCAAGCATACGCATCAAGGAATAGCCTGTACCATCACTTCCCGTACTTGCAAAGGATTTTCCACCAGTTGCCATAATTACATAATCATAGCAGTTAATCTCAATTTCCGAAGGAAGCTTATCCCATGAATCCGAATCACTAATTTCTACGATTTGACTATCGCTTCTTACGCTTGCAAGGCAAAGCTTGCCATCATTAGCTTCGTCCCCTGAAGCATCACCCATAAGAACAGAAGCTTTCTTTATACCAATTACTGATGTATTGCGTTTGAAAGTTACACGACCACCCGCGTTTTTCTCAATATAGGAAAGAAACTTATCTCTTACTAGCTTTGCATCGCCATCTTGTGGGAACATTCGGTTATTGTCTTCCTCGACCAGAATAAGTCCAAGCTCGTCATGTGCGAACCTAATTACTTGTTCTGGACTAAATGCTTTTAGAGCAGGGTAAATGAAGTTAGATGCCTCATGATATGCACTCTTTAGCTCACTTGGTGCCTTGTTGTTCGTGAAATTGCAGCGTCCGTGCCCTGTAAGCAGGAGTTTACGCGCACCCTCATGCTTGTCGTAGAGAGTTATTTGGATGTCCTTTCTCTTCGACAACAATGACGCGGCCATAAGGCCGGCTGGTCCCATTCCGATGATTGCTACTTCACGCATTTTGATTGCTGCTCCAATCTCGCCTTGATTATTGTTCGCGGCGAAGCGCTAGCATCTCACAGAGGTCCTCATATTTGATTCCCATCACGCCAGCAGCTTCTGGAAGCAAGCTAGTATTTGTCATACCTGGTAAGTTATTACCCTCAATAAACCAGAATTCATCAGTATCTGGTGTATAAATCATATCGATTCGGCCGTACTGCTCCATGCGTAGTGCCGTAAAAATCTTCTGCGCCGTCTCTTTCGCACGACTTGTCTGCTCATCTGTAAAATTTGCAGGGCAAATGTGCTCAGTTAGACCTGCCTGGTACTTGTTTTTGTAGTCGTAGAAGCCCTCGTGCGGAATGATTTCCGTGATTGGAAGAGCCTTGCCGTTAAGAACTCCAACTGTAATCTCGCGACCCTTAATAAAAGCCTCAACTAGCACAGCCTGCTCATACGATATCGCATATTTTATCGCGTCAATTAACTCCGCCTTCGTATTAGGAATCGACACGCCGCAGCTACTTCCGCAGCCAATTGGCTTAACTACACAAGGAATTCCAATTTGCTCGCAAATCTCTTCAATAAAAGCATCCACCTTGTCCGCTGTCTTAAGCTCGCTATAATCCTTCTTGATCCACTTTGCTGTCTTGATGCCAATACTCGCAACAATCGCCTTCGAGATATCCTTATCCATAGTAATCGCGCATCCAAGGTAACCTGAGCCTGTATACTTAATTCCATATGCATCAAGAAGTGACTGCACCTGTCCATTCTCGCCACTACCGCCGTGAAGTCCAAGGAATACATAGTCTGCATCTGTCGCAGCTTCAATCACATTTGGGCCAACCCAAGCGCGTCTTCCGCCGTTTTTGGCGATGAGTGCCTCGAGGTCTGGCTCCGTTTCCGGAATATCGTAGGAATATGGCTGCTCTAGACCGCTTCTATATATACCTTCTAGCGAGCAAACGCCTTCATACAGGTCCACAATTGCGACCTCGTAGCCCTTGCTGAGCAAAGCATTTGCGACCAAGCAGGAAGATTTATGTGATACGTCTCTTTCAGGTGACAAACCACCAGCAAGAATTAAAATTTTCATTTTTTTACCCCCATCGAAAAGCATTCAAACCAGAGAGAAACCCTGGTATTTCGACAATTTGATATCGTGATAATATCAATCTTTTTGCTTGCTAAATCATTTTCGACGGAGGTGTAGGAAGAAAACAAACTTGTTGTAACATTCTTGTATTCTTTGATGCGTAATTTCACGCGCAAAATTGATATTATTAATATATAAAAATATGCTTACATCGCTTTCTATGCGAAACAAGGAGAATACTATGCTAGCAATTCTGTTTTTGATCCTATGCGCTGTGTGGGGCTACGAACTTGTGACTACTCTCGTTCCTGATACGAGACGCCTGTTTGTCGCAAGCGCCACCTCGTCGCGTTTCCTATCGATTATCCCTGACACGCTATTTACAATTCCTGCTGGACTTCTTGTTGGAATTACTACAATGACTGTCATGACATATATCTTCTGCCACCTATCAAGCTTTGTAATGGGCGGCACACATCATGTGCAATCCGCTGGACTTCTCTTGTCGTCCTCTATTGCGCTAATCGGAATTATTTCTCTTATGACGCGTAAGTATAAGCTAGAGAAAACTAACCTCGAATCTTCAAATGGCGATAGCGTGAAAGCGAAGTCCAAGCTAACAAAGTTTGACGCGTCTATCAAGAACACTATCTTCTATGGTCTATGCATCGTATTTTTTACTGTAATTGCATCATTTTTATTCTTCTACACATATCGCACCTCCGATGGTCTATTATATGCAGGACACTCTGTGTTTTCAGACCTTTCACCTCATACAGCAATGATTTCCTCCTTCGGAGTTGGCGAGAATTTCCCAACACAATACATGCACTATGCTTCAGACGGAATCCAGTACCATTTCTTCTTCTATTTCTTCTGCGGCCTACTACAATATCTCGGCCTATCAATCGACTTCGCACTCAATATCACTTCCATCATCGGAATGGTATCGTGCTTCACACTAATTGGCTTAATCGGTCTATTACTTTCTGGAAGACGACTGACCTTCGTGCTCCCTGGCATACTCGTGCTCTTTAGAAGTGGACTTAATGCCTTCATGGCTATTAAGTCTCTCGTTTCAACTGGACTTGGGGTTAAAGAAGCAATCTCTACTTTGAGTAAATCTATCGTTTGGTTCAACCAAACTCCATACGACGACTGGGGCATCTGGGCAATCAACGTCTATCCAAATCAGAGGCATTTGCTTTTCGGAGTAGCACTAGTAGCACTCCTAGTAATCCTATTCTTGCCAAACGTTCGCAGAATGTTCCAGGCTCTTCACCAGAAGGCTTCCATCAAGACCTTCCTCTTTACTAGAAACAGCTGGCTCCCACGTCGCGAGGACCCACTCTCACCATACTCTGTAACCTTGCTTGCGCTAATCGTAATCGTGCTGATGCCATATTTCCACGGCTCCGCGCTAATCGCAGGCCTACTAATTCTTGCAGGAATGGCCATAATCAGCGAAAACCGCCTCTCCTACCTCGTAGTCGCAGTAGGCGCAATTATATCCTCATTCGTGCAGACGAGGCTTTTCTCTGGCTCTTATACGAATGTCGTTTCATTCAAATTTGTTCAAGGCTTCGTTAGCCCAGATACAACAGCAGAAGGTTGCTTTAACTACCTCATGACCGTCTGCGGCCCGACACTTCTAGTTGCGACACTTTTTTCTGTCGGCTGGCTAATCAAGGACCTCTGCTACAGAAAGCCAATCTACAGAAGCCTCCTATTCGTATGCTTCCTTCTACCACTAATCTTCGCGTTTAACTTCCAGGTGTCCCTCGAGATGCTTGCGAACCACAAATATATCCAAATCTCGCTCATTTTCCTAGATATTCTCGTCTCAATTGTACTCGCGAATCTCTTTATCCTCCCTCTTACTCCACGCAAGCGCGAAGTCATTTTGCCAACGCTTCTCCCTCTCCCAGAAGAGATGGAGGAAAAATCAGCTAATGTAGATTCTTCCACACCAACTCCATCCGCCCCAGCGAAAAGCAGCAAGAACCCATCCGTTCCACTCCCATGCTTTGTCATTTTGCAGATAATATCCGTGATTATTGCATGCACACTTCTCCTATCACTCACTTTGACAGGAATCTTCGAGTGGTGCGTCTACTACAACATTAACGAAGAACCTCGCTACCTCGTTGCTGATACAAATTCTGAACTCGTTTCCTGGATGGTCGAGAACACTGACGAGGGCGACGTATTCCTAACTCCACCATGGAGCTTCAATCGTTTCTTCTTAGCTGGCCGCCCATCCTACTACGCATGGCCATACTACGCATGGTCCGCTGGTCACGATACTGATACTCGTCTTGTCATCTACGAATGGCTCCTTACTGGCTGTCATAACGACATTAACGAATTCCGTCGTTATTGTCAGGAACGCAACATCCGTTATCTCATCTATGACAACGAGTTCAATTTCTACCAGAACGCATTCGGTGAATATATCTTTAACAGTGAATTCTTTGCATCTAACCTAACACAGGTCGCATATTTCCCTAACGATAACAACACTATCGTTTACCAGATTTACTAATACTTTAGATTAGAACATATACTTTTCTACAAATAAAGGATAACAAAAAACTACCCTACGAAGTCCATTCTATGTAACCTTCGCAGGGTAGTAATTATTTATTTATAAGTACCCACTTATCAATATTATTTCTTCGATTCAGCAATCACCTTTGTTACAACCTCTGGTGGTGCATTCTCATATCTAGCATGCTCGATTGTAAACCAACCACGGCCCTGTGTCATGGACTTAAGGTCTGTAGCATAATTCATCATCTCTGCTGTTGGAACCTCACAAGCAACAACTGTTGCACCATCTTCATCAGTACCATAACCCATGATACGTCCACGACGCTTTGTCATGTCGCCCATGATATCTCCCTGCTTATCTTCTGGGATATGTACTCCGACTGTACTTACTGGCTCAAGAAGAATTGGGTTACCCTGTTCCATACCAGCCTTAAACGCTAGGCTTGCAGCAATCTTAAATGCCTGCTCAGAAGAGTCTACGTCGTGATAAGAACCATCTACGAGTGTAGCCTTAAGGTTAACTACTGGATATCCAGCAAGTGTACCAACCTTAATTGCTTCCTCAAGTCCCTTCTCTACTGCTGGGAAGAAGCTCTTTGGAACTGCTCCACCGAATACCTTCTCTTCAAATACAAGAGTCTCGGAATCAATTGGCTCGAACTCAATCCATACATCACCATACTGACCGTGTCCACCAGACTGCTTCTTGTGCTTACCTTGTACCTTAACCTTCTTTCTGATTGCCTCTCTATATGGAACACGTGGATCCTCAAGAACTGCATCTACGTTGAACTTTGTCTTAAGCTTACTAATCAATACCTTAAGCTCAGACTCTCCAAGACCAGAAATAACCATTTCTTCTGTCTCTGGGTTTACTTCTACCTTGAATACTGGATCCTCGTCAGAAAGCTTTGTTAGGCCAGCCATAATCTTTGCTTCTTCACCCTGCTTAACTGGGCTAATCTTCTTAAGCAAGCATGGTGTTGGGAAACTAATCTTTGGCATCTCGATAATTCTTGTCTTATCACACAAAGTATCATTTGTCTGTGTGATAGAAAGCTTAGCTGCACATCCGATATCACCTGCGCAAACCTTGTCTGTAGGAATCTGCTTCTTACCTACCATATAGAATAGGTTACCGATTCTTTCTTCCTTACCCTTTGTTGCATTATATACAGTAGAGTTTGCCTTAATCTCACCAGCATTTACCTTGAAGATACTAATTCTACCAACAAATGGGTCAACAATTGTCTTAAATACAAATGCTGCGAGTGGATCTTCTAGCTTGCAATCTACTTCAATCTCTGAACCATCTGGAAGTGTACCCATGAGAGGTGGCTTCTTACCTGCTGGAGGTGTATCCTTCGAAATACAGTTGAGCAAGAAGTCTACGCCCCAGTTCATATATGCAGAACCACAATAGATTGGATGCAATCTCTGTGTTCTGAATCCAGCATGTACACCATGACGGAACTCATCCTCTGTGAATGGCTCACCAGAGAAATACTTCTCCATAAGAGCGTCGTCACTTTCTGCAACAACTTCATTTACTCTATCCTGGAGTTCATCAATTCTATCATTAAACTCTTCTGGAAGTGGAATCTCAGCTGTAAGGCCAGTCTTCTTATCTACGGAGAATGCCTTTCTATTCATAACATCAACGATTCCTACCATATTTCCATCTTCCATAATTGGAAGTGAAAGTGGAATTACACTTGGTCCATAACGATTCATCATACGCTCAATTACGCCTTCGAAATCAGCGTTAGGCTCGTCCATTCTATTTACAAAGAACAAGAATGGTACATTCTTCTTATTAAGAAGTCTGATAGCCTTCTCGGAACCAACAGATGTTCCACCCTTAGCAGAAATCATTACGATACCACTATCTGCAACTCTAATACCTGACATTTCTTCTCCTAGGAAGTCAAAATCACCTGGAGTGTCAATAATGTTAATCTTGCTGTCCTTGTATTCACAACATGCAACAGTAGCATTAATGGAAATCTGTCTCTTAATCTCTTCTGGATCGAAGTCCATCGTAGTATTGCCGTCTGCTGTGCGACCAAGTCGGTCAATTGACTTTGTGCAGTACAAAATTGCCTCAGCTAAAGCTGTCTTACCAGAGCCCTGATGGCCCAAAATTGTGATGTTGCGGATTTTATCCGCAGGAAAATTGCCCATTAGTCCATTCCTCCTAGAAACAAGTATGTCTCTATTATAATGGTTTTAATGGGCAATTTCCACAAAAATTTTAAAATTACTTCTCTTTAGATTGTGCAAATGAACTAGCCTTATCCTTCAAGTCCTTAGCAATCTCCTTAACATCGTTGATGTCGTCGATACCAGCCTTCTTAGCTAGATCCTTAGCATCATCTACTAGATCCTCGATCTTATCCTTATCGAGCTTCTTAATATCAAATCCCATGGGACTGTCCTCCTTTCAATTATATGTATATATTATATCGCTTATTTGTGCACGTTTCTTGCGTAAAATATAAATATTATTTTTCGAGATAGGCAAAAAATACAAAACCATAAAAAACTGCCTTGCTAGCAGCACGCCACTAACAAGACAGCTAATATTAAACTCTATATTCTATTGCCGCGAAAATTATTCTTCTACAGCTCTCTCGAAGATGAGCACTACACGGTCTTCCTTAGAAGTAAATGCACCAGCGGACAAGGAAGCTGATTCAGAACCTGTAAGAGCTGACTGGAGCTTACCACCCTCGTCATTAATTGCAGAAACGAGCTTCCAACCGTCCTTAGCCATTCTTGTAAGAACTTCCTGGATCTCCTCATAGTCTACTTCTGAAGATGCGTTATGAGTAACAATCTCAACCTTGTACTCCTTTGGACCATCAGAAAGAATTGCCTTGCCGCCAACTGGAGCATTCTGCATTTTCTGCTCTAGGTCACTAATTGCCTGCTGCATCTTCTCAATCTTGCCGATTAGTTCATCTCTCTGCTGTTCCATATCCTTAATCTGCTGCTCCTTCTCTTCGATCAACTTCAACATCTTGCCCTTCTCGCTCTCGCTTAGGGAAGCTTCCTTCAAGAATACTGCCTGCTTCTCTGCTGCAAGAATAATTTCCTGACCAATTGCCTCAGCCTGAATTGTAGCATTCTTGGAATCTGCGATGATTCTTACTGCCTCATCGTATTCACCCTGGATACCCTTAATCTTGCTATCCCAGTCAGAAGCCTGCTTCTCGTAGTCAGCAATCTGAGCCTTCATCTCATTCATCTGACCCTCACAAGCCTTAGCCTCAGCGATGATGGAATCCATCTCGTCCTTAGCCTTCTGAGCTTCCTCTGCATCAGCGATTACCTGCTTTGCTTGCTCAACTAGCTGATCAAGCTCTGTCTGTGCATCTGCACGTCTTTGCTCAATGTCTGCAATGATTGCATCCTTCTCTTCATTAATTGCACGACGCTCAGCATCAGCCTCTTCCTTAAGACGAAGTGCCTCATTTGCCTGCTCCATGCTAATCTTCTTAGATTCCTCATCGATTCTAACTTTCTCAGCCTCAAAATCATCGTTGAGCTTTCTAATAGCGCCCTCAAGTTCTGCCTTCTTTGCTTCGGAATCCTTAATAAGTGCTTCCTTCTCAGCAATAATCTTGTCTGCATTGTCTACCAAATCCTGAGCCTGCTTAGCTTCTGCAAGAATCTCGTCACGCTTCTTCATTGCCTCTTCGAATTCCTGCTGAACCTGAACTGCAAGTGCGTCAGTATTCTCTTGAGCCTCAGTAATAATGCGCTGCTGCTCTTGCTTCGCGTGATTAATCATCTCATCGTATTCCTTCTGAGCCTGCTCACGCTTAGCAGTTGTCTCTGCTTCAGTATCTGCACGTAGCTTATTTGCTACTTCTCTAGTCTTATCAATTTGTGCCTTCGCATCAGCCAAATCCTTCTCGAGTGCATCCTTCTCAGCAAGTGCGATTCTATGCATCTCTTCGTATTCTGCATCAAGTTTGCCCTTCTTCTCAGCATACTGAGCTTCTAGGCTATCTATCTCCTTCTGCATTCTCTCCTTGAGAGCCATGAGTTGCTTCTCTTCCTCAGAGCGTCTCTCTGCTGTCTTACTCTTATTCTCAGCATCCTTCGCAGCCAACATATTGGCAGCTTCCTCAATCGCCTTATCCGTATCTCCCATCGATGCCTTTTGGAAATCGTATTTACACATGGAGCACTTTGCAACATTGTCGCCCATCATAACTCCGCAAACTGGACATTTCTTCATGTGATTTCTCCCCTAAATGTTTTTTTAGTTTTTATATTATACACCCTGAATCGCTTTTATTTAAGTGCCTTATAAGCGTTTTGCTCAAAGTTTTTGCAAAATTTCTCCCCTAACCCTCCCGAAAAGGGTCTTTTGACACATTCTTGAAAGATTACTCTATAGCATTATTACTTTAACTCAGTTATAATGCTTAAAGGAATTTAATATTTATTGGGAAGGTACAAATATGAAAGTTTTACTACTCGCAGCAGGATACGCTACAAGGCTATATCCTCTCACAGAGAATATGCCTAAGTCACTCTTGCCACTTGGCAAGAAGTTGATCATCGATTACATAATCGAATCCATTGACGAACTAGACGAAGTAACAGAGATTATTCTAATTTCAAATTCCAAATTCGCTAATCAATTCACGGACTGGGCTAATAGCCACAAGGAAGAGAGAGAATCTTCCTCGAAGGCACCAATCTCCATCTTAGACGACGGAACAAACTCACCTGACAACATGAGAGGTGCTATTGGAGATATTCTTTTCGCGATGGGCGAGAAAGAAATTAACGAAGATATTTGCATAATGGCTGGTGACAACATCTTCACATACAAGCTTTCAGACATGTACGACTTCTACAAGAAGTGCGGCGCAGACACACTCGTAGCGATTCATGTACCTGAGAAGCACCAGCTCCAAAGACTTGCGGTTGCGGTACTTTCCGAAGAAGAAGGCAAGGAGGGATTGGTTCTCGACATGGAAGAAAAGCCAGAAGAACCGAAGTCCAACTGGGGCATCTACGCCACATACTTCTACAAGAAGGAAACCTTGCCACTATTTACTGAATACATTAATGAAGGAAACTCACCTGATGCTCCGGGAAGATTCCCTGCTTGGCTCTACAAGAGGCAACCAGTGTATGCTTTCAAGGCAAACGGCAGCTGTATCGACATTGGAACACTAGATAATTATGAAGCTATCTGCAAGGATTTTGAGAACAAGGATGCGTAAATCTCGACTTCTGCATTTTTTGACGACAATCACAATGCTCACCTTAGTTATGGTGGGCATTTGTTCGTGTGACAAGAAGGATGATAATATAACCACCAATCCAGAAAACTTATCAAGCAATAGTTCTGCTACCGAGACGACACTAGCGCCAACAAGCACATCAACCCCTGTGCCTACAAATACATCTACACCAACTCCTACACCGACTCCAACTCCAATTTATGTCGAGCCTATAATGGAAAACGAGATTTGGTATGGAAATTTTGTTGACCCAAGATCAGTTCGTGCACAAATCATCGAGAACCCAGACGATATCACTGCACTTGTAAATAAATACTTTTCATTGCCACTTGATTATGAGCCGGAAGACCTTGTAGAAGCACCTTATTCTTTTAATCAAATGCTTCGTGAGGAGGCTTGTGATGCTTGGATTTTAATGCACGACGCTTGTCTCGAAGCTACTGGCAGTGAAGTTATCCTCTTATCAGGATATAGAAGTGCAAGCACACAGCAAACACTTTTCTTAAATTCAGTAAGCAGACGCGGAGTCGAATTCGCATGCCAGAAAAACGCTTGGGAGGGACGCTCCGAACATCAGCTAGGACTAGCACTCGACTTAGTTCCAGCAGGATATTCTTCAATCGTAGACCCTTTTGACGAGACTACCGTTGGGGCTTGGATTGTTGAGCACTGTTATGAGTACGGTTTCATTTTACGATATCCAGGTGAATTCTCAGACGAGACTGGATATGGCGACGAATCTTGGCACTTCCGCTATGTCGGAATTGAACTTGCAACCTATCTAACCGAGAACAATATGTCGCTAGAAGCTTACTATGGCGTAGAACAGGTTATTCCAGGATATGATGAATAACTGATAACGCCTAGTTCAGCAAGAAGTTCATCAAAACAGGGCTTCCTGGGTGAACTTTCTGCTGATAAC
>CALEFT010000047.1 GCA_937876985.1 uncultured Clostridia bacterium
ATCTGCATGAGACCGAGGTTCTTCTTGGCCTGAACCTTACCAGCTGCTGCGAACTTAGCAATTGCACCGGTAGGTGTGGACTTGGATGCCTGGCCTCCAGTGTTGGAGTAAACTTCGGTATCCATGACGAGGACCTTGACATTGCGGCCGGAAGCGAGAACATGGTCAAGTCCGCCGTAACCGATATCATAAGCCCATCCGTCACCACCGATGATCCACTGAGATCTCTTAATGAAGAAGTCTTCGTACTCAAGTGCCTTAGCTGCAAGATCCTTACCCTCACCTGTGTAAGCCTTGAGGCTCTCAGCGAGTGCATCAGAAATCTCACGTGTCTTAGAACCATCGTTCATACCATCAATCCAAGCCTCGATCTTAGCCTTGAGGTCATCACATGTAGCAACTGCGAGAAGCTCTGTGAGGAAGCCCTTAACTCTATTTCTGATCTGCTTGTAACCAAGGTACATACCAAGACCATGCTCAGCGTTATCCTCGAACAAGGAGTTAGCCCATGCTGGACCATAGCCCTTGTAGTTTGTTGTATATGGCATAGAAGGAGCAGATCCACCCCAGATTGAAGAACAACCTGTAGCATTGGAAATCATCATTCTATCACCGAAGAGCTGTGTAAGGAGCTTAGCGTAAGCTGTCTCACCACAACCAGCACATGCGCCGGAGAACTCGAGGAGTGGCTGCTCGAACTGGCTGCCCTTAACTGTAGCCTTATTAACAAGGTTGTCCTTGTGTGAAAGGCTCATGCAGTACTCCCAGTTGTCTGCTTCTGCCATGTTGTCCTTGAGTGGCTGCATTGTGATAGCTGGGCCATCCTTAACTGGACATACTGTTACGCAAGTTCCACAACCTGTACAGTCGAGAGCAGAAACCTGCATTCTGTATGCGAATGCATCGTATGGCTTCATGCCTGGCTTTGTATCGAAGTTTGCGCCAGCCTTCTCTTCCTCTGTGAGGAGGAATGGACGGATAGCAGCGTGTGGACATACGAGTGAACACTGGTTACACTGGATACACTTTGTAGCATCCCATACTGGGATCTCTACTGCTGTACCACGCTTCTCGTACTGAGATGTACCCTGTGGGAATGTACCATCCTCACGACCTGCGAATGCAGATACTGGGAGAACGTCACCCTTCTGAGCGTTCATTACTTCAACAACGTTAGCGATGAACTCTGGAACTTCCTTCTTAGCAACAGGAGCATCCTCTGCTGTAGCCCATGAAGCTGGAACGTCGATAGCAACAACTGCATCTACACCAGCATCGATAGCTGCGTAGTTCATGTTAACGATATCGTCACCCTTCTTACCGTAGGACTTCTTAGCAGCAGCCTTCATGTACTCAACTGCCTGATCTACAGGAATGATGTTGGAGAGCTTAAAGAATGCAGACTGACAAATTGTGTTGATACGTCCGCCAAGACCAATCTCCTTAGCCTTTGCAACAGCATCGATTGTGTAGAACTTGATGTTGTTGTTAGCAATGTAACGTTTCATAGAAGCTGGGAGGTTAGCGTCGAGCTCTTCTGCTGTCCACTGTGTATTCAATAGGAATGTGCCGTTTGGCTTAAGTGCTGAAAGCATGTCATACTTAGTTACATAGGACTGGTTGTGACAAGCTACGAAGTCAGCCTTGTTTACAAGATATGTAGAACGGATTGGTGTCTTACCAAATCTTAGGTCAGAAATTGTAACACCACCGGACTTCTTGGAGTCATAAGAGAAGTATGCCTGAGCGTACATGTCTGTATGGTCACCAATGATCTTGATGGAGTTCTTGTTAGCACCAACTGTACCGTCAGCACCAAGACCCCAGAAACGAGCCTGTACTGTATCGTCGGAAGCAACGTTGATAGACTCTTCAACTGAAAGTGAGAGGTTTGTAACGTCGTCTTCGATAGCGAGTGTGAACTGTGCCTTTGGATTCTCCTTAGCAAGCTCCTTGTATACAGCCAAGATGTGATCTGGTGTTGTGTCCTTAGAACCAAGACCGTAACGTCCGCCGATGATCTTTGGAGCGTTCTTGCCAATGTATGCAGCGCAAACATCGAGGTAAAGTGGCTCACCGTGAGAACCTGGCTCCTTTGTTCTGTCAAGAACAGCGATTGCCTTTGTTGTAGATGGGATAGCCTCGAGGAACTTGTCTACTGCGAATGGACGGTAGAGGTGAACCTTAACAAGACCAACCTTCTCACCACGTGCTACGAGGAAGTCTACTGTCTCCTCGATTGTCTCATCAACAGAACCCATAGAAATAATTACGCGCTCTGCATCTGGTGCACCGTAGTAGTTGTAAAGCTTATAGTCTGTACCACGGATCTCGTTGATCTTATCCATGTAGTACTGAACTGTCTCAGGAACTGAGAGATAGAATGGGTTAGCAGCCTCACGAGCCTGGAAGTAAATATCTGGGTTCTGAGCTGTACCACGAAGTGTTGGGTGGTTTGGTGAAAGAGACTTCTTACGGAAATCTGCGAGTGCCTCGTAATCTACGAGTTCTCCGAGATCTGCGTAATCCATAACCTCAATCTTCTGAATCTCGTGGGATGTTCTGAATCCATCGAAGAAGTGGAGGAATGGAACCTTACTCTTAATTGTAGCAAGGTGTGCTACTGCTGCAAGGTCTGCAACTTCCTGTACGGAGTTGGAGCAGAGCATTGCAAAACCTGTCTGACGGCAAGCCATAACGTCTGCGTGATCACCGAAGATGTTAAGAGCGTGAGCAGCAAGTGCTCTAGCAGATACGTGGAATACGCATGGCAAAAGCTCACCAGAAATCTTATACATGTTAGGGATCATAAGAAGAAGTCCCTGAGAAGCTGTATAAGTTGTTGTTAAAGCACCAGTTGCAAGGGAACCGTGAACTGCACCAGCAGCACCTCCCTCTGACTGCATTTCTGTGACACTAACTGTCTGTCCAAAAATGTTCTTTCTGCCCTCTTGAGCCCACTGATCTGTGTAGTCAGCCATTGGTGACGATGGAGTAATAGGGAAGATTGCAGCATTCTCAGTAAAAGCATATGATGAGTATGCAGCAGCTGTATTACCGTCCATGGTCATTTTCTTAAGTTCACGTGCCATGATTTATCTCCTTTATGTTGTTTGATAATAGTTGTCTTCATAGAATATAGTTCCCTATGAAATAACCAATTTATTATAGCACGATTGAACTTATTTGCACTCTCAAAATATCAATAGTTCACCAAATTATTCGACAGTTTACAATTTATCCGAATTTTCTGTGGCAAATCTTGTGAAATGATAATCGTTACCCCATTTTTGCGCATTTCTTGAAATGCCACGATGCTACAATCGTGACGATTTCTTTAGGAAAGGAGATATCGAAATGAAAACTAAAATTTTTGCTATTCTAACTTGTCTTTGCCTGGTGGGTGCTTTTGGAGCATGCTCAAGAGACAAGGACAAGGATGAAACAACAACCACAACAACTGTCGCAACTACAACTACACGTGCGACAACAGAAGCAACTACGACAACACGTGCAACAACAGAGGCGACTTCTGAGGCTACTCATACTCCGACACCTCGCCCAGAGACTAGCGAGACTAGTAGAACAAACGAGTCAACTGCTGCAACTACAGGACAGGCAAGACAGGCAGTTGAGTTCAACCTCGAAGATTCCGCATATTATGTAGTCATCGACTCCTATGATGCAGAGCATGACCGCGTTTATATGCAGCTTTGGCGCTACCTCCCACTTAGCACAAGCGAAGTAGACACTCTTATTGACGAGGGAACTGGCGAGGTTACTATAAACGGCGTAAAGTATGACCTCCGCGTAACTCGCGATCTTGGAAACCGCAACTATTCTGTTACTGCGGCAAACGGCACTGACGCTATTCCTCTTGACAGAATCGTATGGATTAGCGACCTTGGCTACATCGCAATCAAGGATGACGCTCCAATTAGCCTTTCCTCTTCAATGGAATACTACTGGATCGACCTTGACGACGACGTAAGAATCTACGAGAATGCTACTCCTTATGGCACTTACGACAACGAGGATCCAACCACTTTGCGCATCGAGGAAGTTGTAATGAGTCCTCTTGGCTTCCCACATGAGCACATCATCGTTGACGACGAAGAAATCTATGAGATTTATGTAAACCCAGTCAACCACGAGGCTTGGCGCTAATTAGCTTTTGTTGAGGGCGCAGGCTTTTCGCGCTCGAAAAGCATAAATTTGTAAATCTACTCCATTAAAAAGCAATCCCGACAGCACATCTACTAGATATGTTGCCGGGGTTTGTTTTGCTGATTTTTGTGGGATGGCGGGAGCTTTTCGCGAGGGGCTATCTATAAGAAGAGGTGTAGTCCTCACGCACATACTCCGGAATCACGAGCTGACCATTTGCGACAGTGATTATCGCGCTATGCTCATTTGCCGCATATTCTACAAACGCCCACTGCGCTGGAGTCAAATCGACGGACACTCTCAAGTAGCTGCCTGGATTGTAGTTTGGAGCAGAGCCAAGTATATCGACGTCCTCATATATCTCCTGGCAGCACACGAAGCCCACGCCTTCCACATACTCGTTATAGTTCAAGCCTGGATCTATTAGTGTAGTAGAATCAAACAAAATCTCACTAGAAGCCATCGAGAAGCCCACGATTGGAGACGCGTACTGGCCGTCTACCAGAGTACTAGTCGAGGTCGCGTTATCCCATTCGGATGAATAAATACTCAAGCACGAAATGAAGCCACGCTCGCCATTATACTCGACAAGATAATAAGACGGGATTGGCTGATGCGAACTAGCACTGCCGACATCACCTAGCACCATTATTTCTTCGCCGGAAGAAAGCTCAGTGATAATCTCGCTATTCATATCTGGCGCAACACGAATAAAGGTGTCGCAAGTAAGTTCATGCGTTCCACTTGTATCAATTACTGCGCCATAATAATTACAGCAGCTAGTTATATCGATGTAGCCGAGTGTGTATGAAGTCAGGATGTAGTTTGACGTTCCTACCTCGTTTTGAATTTGAGTGTCGCCAAGTATCACATAGAAGCCATCTTTGATGCCGATTATTGTAACAGGTTCTTGTGCTGGCAAGGTCGCTATTACATTCGAGCTCGTATTCGGCTCAGCATACACATTCGTAGAATTAATTACATATGTATTTGTCCTGATTGATGAGTCGGCGTTTGTTCTTATTTTTACTACATCAAATTCTGATACATATCCTGTAATGCCATTTGCACTATACTCGTACCAAGTAATTCCAAGCGCATTATCATGATTCGCACGAACATATCTCTGGCTAACAAAATGCTCACCAAGCCCAAGTTCATAAACCACTTCGCTATCAAAGCTTGGACAGCTTCTTACCTGCACATCATCATAGGAAGTAATTAGATTAATTGACATTACTGTATCTGCTGGAACCTCTTGATAGTGGTAATCTCTAGCTAGATAGACAAAATCAACACTTTCGTCGTTAAGAACAACTCCGTAGCTTCCATCCTCTAACTCGAAAAGCAAATATCCACCACACTCGACGCCGAATTCTACATCAACATAATATGCCGAGCTGCTGTTAGCGCCACCACTTAATCCACTAGCTGACAGCACATTTGATGCATCCGCCTCTGTAATCGTATCTATTACAGTTGTGCAAGTGTCATCACTATAAATACTCACATCACCATAGCAAACGATACCGTCAACTACTTCATTATAGTAATACTCTCCGAATTCTTCATAGAGCACATCTCTATAAAGCGCAGCCATTTCCGACGCAGGAACATAGCCACGCACCTGTTCGCCTGAAGCATTAACTCCATTCACATAGAAAGATACGATATTTGTCAAATAATCATCAAAAAAATAACTTCGATAATTTGTTTTGTCTACTGTAACAAAACGACTTCCATAGTTGTTAAGAACTATCGTAAATGTGCATTCACTATTATCTGCGAGTGTCCCAATTACATCGCCTTCGCACCTTCGCCCCTCATATACATCTAGTTCGCGAAGAATAATCGCGTGGAAGCCGTTAGATAATTCATTTCCCTCGTCTTCCTCATCCTCGCCCGAATCTTCTGACCCACCAATTGAGCCATCTCCATTAAGATCGTTTGGTCTACGTGCCAATTCATTCTCATTTACAAAGTAAAACTCCGTTTCCATCAAAATCAAAGAAGCTTCACTAGTTATAGAATTTATCAAAAATACCGGTTGCTTCTCATTTATTAACCCAACCAAATCAATACTATTCTCAAGCTCTACATCCGTATAGACCGTGCCTGTCCTGAAGTAATACGCATCGTCTTCGCTGCCATAATAGCCAACATAAAGACTATCTTCTATTTTCACAAGCCACAAATAATATTCATCATTAATTGATATAAACACACTTTGGAATTCGCCATCATAAGAACGAGAAGAACTTATATCCATGCCCAAAGAAGCATATAGCAAAATCGGACAATCTAGGTCAGTCTCAATAAAATCAATATCATCATAGAAAGCATATTCCATCACTATTAGCTCTCTATTTGTAGCACCGCCTTCCCAAAGCGTATAATACCCGCTTTCTTCACTCGCGCACACATAACAATCATCGCCTGCTTCAACATAGTCCACAACCTCGCCACTATCACGATCCAAAATCGCAGCACGATACTGCGCCTGCATCATTTCATAACCATAAAGCGGACTAGTATTATCTAACACATCTTCAACTTCACTTTCGCTTGACTCACTTGTCTCATTTGTCTCGCGTGTCTCATTAGTCTCGGATTCTACCGTAGAAGTCTCCTTACTCTCTTCACTCTCCTCACCCTTATCGCAAGAAGTAACAAATAAACAAGCCGAAGCCATAAGCAAAATGCACATCAAAACACATAAAAGCTTCTTCATACACTTTCTCCTCGAAATATATTGCCCCTAATAATCCTTTCTTATCACACCCCCTTGCGAAAAGCAACCAAAACCCAAAACTCAAGTTGCGAGACACAAAAAAGATGCAACCCGTAATTAAATCAGGTTGCATCTCGTTTTGTTATATTTTGTTATATTTGTTATGTTATCAAATTCGAATCAAGCTTACTTCTTAAGCCTTGCAAAAATCAGTTGAACTTAATCATTGACTTCTCCCAGCAAGCCTTTGGCTCCTCACCAAGAAGCATTGCAACAGTAGAAGCGATATTTGCTAGACCGTAGTCGTCAGAATCGATTACTGAGTACTTATCCTTGTTCTCTGTGTTGTCATAGAATACACATGGAACCTTGTTAAGTGTGTGGCTTGTCTTAGACTTCACCTTACCAGCCTTATCTGTCTTAGGTGTGCCGTCCTTGTTAAGCTCATACATCTCTTCTGCGTTACCGTGGTCAGCTGTGATGATTGCCATACCGCCTACCTGGTCGATTGCAGCAAGTAGTCTCTTGAGTGCGATATCTACGGACTCTACACCGATGATTGTGGACTCAAGAACGCCTGTATGTCCAACCATGTCGCCGTTAGGGAAGTTTACTCTCATGAATGGGAACTCGTTCTCTAAGATCTTCTCGCAAAGAACATCTGTAATCTCAGCAGACTTCATCCAAGGTCTCTGCTCGAAAGGAACTACGTCAGAAGGAATCTCGATATATTCCTCTGTTAGTTCATCAAACTTAGATGAACGGTTTCCGTTGAAGAAATATGTAACGTGTCCATACTTCTGTGTCTCAGAAATAGCAAGCTGCTTAATGCCCTTATCTGCGAGCATCTCACCAAGAGTATTTGTGATTACTGGTGGAGCAACGAGGAACTTCTTTGGAATATGTAGGTCTCCATCATACTCAAGCATACCTGCATAATTAACATTTGGAACACGAACTCTGTCAAACTTATCAAAATCTGCGCCAGACTCGAATGCAACTGTAAGCTCCTGAGCTCTGTCGCCACGGAAGTTATAGAGAATTACGCTGTCGCCATCCTCAATTGTTCCAACTGGCTTACCATTCTCAGCAATAACGAACTCTGGAAGATCTTGATCGATAATGCCTGGAATTTCTGCTCTATATGTCTCGATTGCTTCCTTACATGAAGCGAACTGTCTTCCCTCACCAAGAACGTGTGTCTTCCAACCAAGCTCAACCATCGCCCAGTTTGCACCATAACGGTCCATTGTTACCTTCATACGACCGCCGCCGCTAGCGATTCTATAATCAAAATCACCCTCGGAAAGCTCAGAAAGCTTAGCCTCAATCTGATCTACATATGTAAGAGCACTTGTCTCTCCAACGTCACGACCATCGAGAAGTGCGTGTACGCGAACCTTCTTGATACCCTCTGCCTTAGCCTGATCAAGCATCATCATGAGGTGGTCGATATGGGAGTGTACATTACCATCGGAAAGAAGCCCGATGAAGTGCATTGTTCCGCCATTTTTCGCATCGGAAGCAAGAGACTTCCATACTTCGCTATTGTACATTGACTTACTCTCGAGAGACTCGGAAACAAGCTTTGCACCCTGGCTATATACCTGACCAGCACCAATTGCATTGTGTCCTACCTCTGAGTTACCCATGTCGTCGTCAGTTGGAAGACCAACAGCTGTACCGTGTGCCTTAAGCTTCTGCCATGGATAATTTGCTAGGCAGTTATCGAGTACAGGTGTTTTTGCCTGTGTAACTGCGTTTCCTGATTCGATGTCCTTAATTCCTACACCATCCATGATGATGAGTACTACTGGACCATTGTACTTTGTTGCCATAATATTTCTCTCCTTTAATATTGTTGCCTGTTATTACACTGAATGGCCTACTTAACTTAAGCCGAAGCTGCTGTCTCAGCCTGTGGAGCCTGTGTCTCTGGCGGAGGTGGAGCCGGAGTTGTCTCTGGCGGTGGTGCCGGAGTCGTCTCTGCTGGTGGCACAGTTGTATCCGAAGGCTGTGTCGATGGATCTGTTGGTGGAGGTGTAACCTCTGGAGTTGGTGTTGGTGTTGGGGAAGGAGTAACAACGATACCTGTAGTTGTATCCATCTCGCATGTTGTTCCATCCGGATTCATAATACCAACCTCAATCTGCTCTGAAATAGCACCATAGTATGTCGGACCAAGGTCCTCTCTATCAAGCTCTACGCCATCTGCACTATAGTGGATTCTATATCCACGTGCTGTCTGCTGGCTGTGTGGAGCTCTAATCTGCTCTGTCTCTCCAACTGGCCTATCTGGATCTGGAATGTACTCAACTGGACCTGAAGAACCATAAGATGTTACTTCGCCGTCGAATTCGTAGTACTCGCCATTTTCGAAAAGGTGTCCATAGAACTGAACTGTAACGATTCTGTTGTCGTTATCGAAGAATGCTCTGATTACAACAGGGTATTCTGTATTATTTGTGATTTGCAAATCCTGTACGCCCCAGTCTACAGCAGCGTCTGTTCCAGCCTCAGCATAAGAGGAAGGCCACTGGTGAGGCCATCTCTGAGTAATCTCGAGAAGAGACTTTACTGCGCACTGATAAATCATGGAGGAAACCTGACAGATTCCTCCGCCGTAGCCCTGCTCGAGGACACCTGCGTTGATAACGCCAGCCATCTGGTAGCCATTTGCAGCAGTTCTCTCTCCAACCTCTTCATTAAAGGAGAATGTCTCGCCTGGTTCAAGAATCAAGCCATCAATCTTCTGGCAAGTAATGTTAATGTTATGATTACGAGAATCGTTCCAAGTTGTCTCGGAATAAGACTCTGTAATCATTCCATACTGTGTCTGTAGGTCCTCAGTAGTAATTGTTGGCTCAGTAACCTGTGCCTGAACATCAACTACACCAACATAAGTAGCAGCGTCAATCATTGATACTACCTGATTAGCAGCATTCTCAGAATCGATAACATATCCTGTCTGCGACTCAGAGAATTGGAAAGTATTTGTCTCAATATCAAAACCAGTCATCTCTGGCTCTTGCACCTCTGCATTAAGTGGAGCTAGAGTCTGCATTACGATATCAGCTGCACCTTCAGAATTAACTGAGAAGGATGTCTGATATGTCGCTGGAGCATTCTTGAGATTCTCGATGGAATTATATGCAGCAATAAGCTGGTCTACGGAAGCAAGAGATGAATTTACTCTCGCATATTCGAAAGCCTCGTTAACTACCTCTGTCAAATTGTTCTCAATCTGCAAGGAAGAAAGATCCAAATCAATAATCTCATCATCGAGATTCAAGTCGATGTCAAGCTCGATTGGGTTTGTTGGCAAATTCAAAGCAAGAGCCTCAAGTGCCTGCTCCTTTGTCATTCCACCAACATCGACGCCATCAATGATAATTCCATTATGGAAAATATTATCGCTACCCTTCAAGTATTCACGAAGCTCTGGCACCTTCATCTCTACAACAGTGCCGTCAGCGTTTGTAACTTCAACTGACTTGATGAACACACCACGAGAAATCATAAACCAAATGCCTACACCTATAAGCGCAATCGCAGCAATAATGCTTACCGCAATAATCGCACCCTTGTTACTCTTCTTTGGCTTCTTGCTCTTGCCGCTACTAGTCTTCTTGCTAGCGGACTTACCTGAAGAGTTGGCGTTAGCTGCTGAACTAGCCGAAGTGCTTGTTCTCGCGCTAGTGCTTGTCATATATCTTGAAACTGGCTCCTCCGAGATGTTCTTGCCCGCATTCGAAGCACTGCTAGTTCCTGGTCTATTATTCGCATTACGCACAGCCGGCGCATTGCGTAGTGAATTGTTTGTATTTGGTTCGTTCTTCTTCATCGTTTATATCCCTCAAGATTGTCTCTCGTTTTTGCACAAAATTATGCCTTATAGAATTAAATACAATATTCGCAAAACTTTCAAGCGCAAACCTGCTCGAAAAGCATCATTTTTTTTAATTTTTTTATTATATATCTTTTCTGTTGAGAGTTTTTTTCGAATTAGTTATAATGTTTGGTGACTTTTGATTTTTATATGGTAGGCGGAAGTATGAATTCTAAACTATTTACATTGCCACATTTGTTCAAGATTTTGTTTATGCTAGGCACTGCTGTCGTAGTACATCTTGCCTATGTAACAAGCTTCTACATTGTATTCGGTTCCAATTATCAGGACACTACCTTCAACAACTACGACGCATATGTGCGCCTCATTCCAATCATCATGCTTGCATCTTTCGTAGTTGCCGACTACCTACAAATGCCACGTTTCTTCCGTAAGAAGAACATCGAGGTCGTGTCACAATCACTCAAGTTCACAACACTCATTACTCTTATCACTATATCTGCGAAGGACCTCTTGCTTGCACGTGCCTTCCCACGAAGCGTTATCGTGATTAGCTACGTCATCATGCTCTGCTACGTATTCGTTTGGGAGCTCATCTGCGCCTTCATTAGCCACAAGCTCTACGAGAACGGCGAGCTCGTCATCATCGGCGCAAGTGACCACACAATCAAGCAGGTATACGAGAAGATAAACCCATCTATGCGTGGCCTCGACCTTAATCTTGCAGAGCCAATCAAATACACGGACAAGATTTCTGTTCGTGCTGCGATTCGTCGTAAGGCAGAGATTTTTATCTGCTCCGACGTGCCAGACGATGTGAAGTCTGAGATTATCCTACAGTGCGCGAAGAATCGTACTGTTGCATATATCGTTCCACAACTTTACGAGATTAGCCTATATCAGTCACGAATCATCTACCTTAACGACCTTATGGTATGCATGCTAGACAGAATGGGATTATCTTTTGAACAAAGACTCATCAAGCGTTTGTTTGATATTGTTTTCTCGCTTTTCGCGATAGTATTAACTTCACCTATTATGCTTGTAACTGCGCTAATCATTAAGTGCACTAGCAAGGGCAGCGTGTTCTTCAAGCAGACACGAACGACGATAGACAACCGAGAATTCGAGATTCTTAAGTTCCGCACCATGATCGAGAATGCGGAGTCCGAGACGGGTGCCGTAATTTCTGGCAAGAACGACCCACGCGTTACACCTTTTGGAAAGTTTTTGCGCCGCTCGAAGATTGACGAGCTACCACAGTTCTTTAACGTGCTCGCTGGCGACATGAGCGTAGTTGGTCCTCGCTCTGAGCGACCTGAGTTCATCGAAGGCTTTTCGCAGGAGATTCCTGGGTATTCACAGCGCTTCGCAGTTAAGGCAGGTATCACTGGCCTTGCTCAGGTTGCTGGTAACTACGATACAACGCCACAGGACAAGCTTCGCTACGACTTGCTTTACATCAAGAATTATTCGATTTTGCAGGACTTCAAGATTATTTTCTCGACAGTTCGCGCGGTTGTGACTCCAAACCTATATAACAAGACTTTCAAGGACAACCAAAGCGTATATGTTGCTAATAATAAGCCTAATCCAAGTGAGGCTGATACTAATAGTGATGCTAGTAGCAGTCCTTCTGGTGATCAGGTAAGTAACACCTAGTTCAGCGGTCTTATTTCCTTTTCCTACTTGCTTGAATAGTTTTCCTGTGTTTTCTTGCGAAATAGAGCAAGCCCTTAATGTGAAGGAAATTCATTTTACTAAAAAGCTTGCGCTTCGAGATGCGCTGCGTCAAATGATAAATCGATGCGTTTGACACGAGTGCGACCTTGCCACCAGCTCGCATAATATTCGCACAATAATCTACATCCTCTGGAGCATAGAAATAGTATTCATCAAGATATCCAAATCTAGCAATGTCGCAAGCGCGCATCACCCAGCAAGCTGAGATTGCATAATCTGCTACATAAATATTCTCATCAGAACAAATAGGCAGCTTCGAATCCTCAACAGCATCGACAAAAGAGCTCGCAGGGAAAAAGTCATATTTCTCAAGCGCTGCTCCCTTCTTGCTTAGAGCGTCAATCGGAAGCGCCTTCAAGAATTTAATCGCAAAAGAAGGGAAACGCTTCACGGACATCTGTTCAACATTCGAGCCGTTAAACATTCGTGGCGCAACAAGCGACAAAGACGCATCTGAATCGAGTGCGCCAAATAGCTTCGACATGGCGTCGTCAGAAATGACTGTATCAGAATCGAGCACGACTATGTAATCAAATCGCTTTTCGCTAGTGAATGATAGCTGTATTAGCTCGTTTCTAGGCTTCGTGGTGCCCTCGTTCTGAGGCTTTTCGAGGAGGGTGAGAAAGCCCTCGCCACGCTTACAATTCGAAGCAAAATTCTTGATGACGGAGACCGACTCGTCGCTAGAGCCGTTGTCGCAGAGGTAGGCGCGCGGTTCGACACAGGTTAGGCCCGACACGGACTCTAGGCACGCCTCGATGTACGCCGCGCTGTTGTAGCTTAAAATAATGAATGCTGCTCTCTTTAGGTCGCCCATACTGCCCTCCTGTTTTGCCTTCGAACTCGCCTTGTGCGATTAATTCTGCTTGCTCTTGCGGCTTTCTCGAAAAGAAACCGCGTCCTCATAAGCCTTGACGCTTCCCTCGCCACACGCTTCCCAATTAAAGATGCGCGCGTGTTCTTTGGCCTTCGCGATTGCTTCGTTTGCCACTTCCGGTGACTCAGTAAGAGCCTTATTGAGCGCCGACTTGATTGTGTCGACCTTGCTTGGCTCGCACAAAATCGCGTTGCCGCCAGAAACTTCTTCGAGCGAAGAACCATACGATGTAACGACACGAACGCCTGCTGCCATGCCCTCGATTACTGGAATGCCGAAGCCCTCGTAGTGCGAGACGTATGCTAAGACGCGTGCGCGTTTTATTAGCGGAATCATGTCCTCGTCGTCGACATAGCCTGTAAAAATTATGTTGTCCTTGATGTCAGGGTTTTTCTGAATCGTCTCGTAAATCTCGTCATATAACCAGCCCTTCTTGCCGACGATGACGAGCTTAAATTTGTCGCGAAGGTCCTTCTCGAGCATCGAGTATCCGGCGATTAGGCCTGGGATGTTTTTGCGTGGTTCAAGCGTACCTACATAAATGATGTAGTCGCCTTCAATCTTGTACTTCGCGAGCACGTCATCAGTTGCCGGCTCTCCTTCAAAAAACGTCTCCTTTACGCCCATATATGTAATTGCAAAATCCTTGTTCTTCGGCTTGCAATACTTCGGAATGTCGTTTGCAGAATTCTTTGAAATCGTTATGATCTTGTCTGCTCTTGGCGCCGTAAGCTTGATATATGCCTTGAAGAATTCTCTTTTCCAGCCGACATGGTATTCTGGCAAGAAAAAGTAAGTCATGTCATGGAACGTTCCAACTACTGCCATCTTCGGATGGACAAGTCTTACAGGGTACGGCATCGTGAAATTCGGACAATGAAGCACATCAATGTTGAGCTTCCTAAGCCTCCACGGGAAAACCACCTGCTCCCACAAAATCCTAATGTACTGCTTCCTCAAAATCTTAGAATTGCAAGGCACCACATGGAAATTTGGCGCAAAAACACCAAAGCCATCAAGGTCATCGTCCTGCGTGAAAAGATAATACTCATTTACCTTATCCACCGCCTGCAGACCCTTAAGCAAACCGAGCATATACCTACCGATACCCGTCTTGCTTCGTGGCGTAGCCGTAAGATCTATCGCAATTCTAAGCGGAGCCTTGTTTGTCATAGCAAATCCTCGCGACCAAGCTCCTTGAGCTTATCTACCATGAGCTTAACATCCTGCGCCTTCGACTTGTCGAGCACCATAATCGTGTCTTCTGTCTGCACAATTACAAGTCCCTCCACGCCAATCGTCGTGATGAGCTTACTGCCCTCACCCTTATTGAAAACCACCGTATTCTTCGTATCAACACCAATGTGCTTACCAACAACTACATTGCCGTCATCATCCTTATCAAAAACATCATCGAGCGCATCCCAAGAACCCACATCGTTCCAGCCAAACTCGCCCGGAATACAAAGAACGCCCTCCGCCTTCTCCATAATTCCATAGTCAATAGAAATCTTGTCTAGCTCCGGATACGTCGCCTCGATAGCCTTCGCCTCATCATCTGTCCTAAGCTTATCGTAAATCCCCTCCATGAGCTTATACGTATTTGGCAAATACTTCTTAAACTCATCGATAATCACGGACGCCTTCCAAATGAACATACCCGAATTCCACAGATACTCACCGGACTCAACATAGCCCTTGGCGATGTCTTCTGCTGGCTTTTCGACGAACTTCAAAAGCTTATGCACTTCGCTTTCTCCCTCGATAGCCTCCCTCGAAAAGTTAATATACCCATATCCAGTCGACGCGAAAGTTGGCTTGATACCAATAGTAACGATTCTGTTCGTCTTCTCTGCCGTGTCGAATGCAAGCTCAAGTATTCTCTCATATTCCTTGATGTTCGCAATGTGGTGGTCCGCTGGCAAAACCGCCATGAGCGCATCACCATAAAGCTTCGTCAAAGTCATTGCTGCGTAGATAATGCATGGCGCCGTATTACGCTGAACTGGCTCAATCAAGATGTGGTCTCTAGCTACCTCGCTATAAAGGACCTCATTCATTAGCTTTGCCTGCTTCTCATTAGTTACGATGAATGTATTCTCTCTGCCTACGACGCCCTCGTAGTGCTTAATTGTCTCGTTAATCATAACGTCGTCACCAGTTAGCTTTGCAAGCTGCTTAGGTGTAGACATTCTCGATACTGGCCAGAATCTTGTTCCGCCACCGCCAGCCATAATTACTGCTGTCTTAATCATAATACGTCTCCTTAACAAAAGCTCGCGGAACAAAAGCCGCGCAGCAATTTTCTAATAACCTTCACATTATACCAAGAAAAACAAGAAAACACACTTCCCCTTAATCTAGTGTATAATCTTCTCGGACAAAAACAAATTCCAAGGAGAAAACGTGATGAGCGTAAAATACACACACCTAGTCGTATCTGACATGGACTACACACTACTACTTCCAAGCACCGAGGTCACCAAAGCAAACCTTGACGCCATAAACCGCCTACGCGAAAGTGGCATCGCATTCGCAATTGCAACTGGCAGAACCTCATTCCTAATCACGCGCTACACCGATTCACTTGACATTCACACGCCATGCATCACCTCCAACGGAGGCGCGTTATATGACCCAGACACCAAGACAGATGTCGTTTCCTACGACTTAGACGACAGCACGGTATATGACTTGCTTTGCTATCTTTTTGATAACCATATCGACTTCGCTGGCTACAGCACAGAGGGCATCTTCATGCCAAACTACAGCTCGCGAATCGCGTTCATCGAGAACTACAACAAAGACCTTCCAGAAGAGAAGAAGGCTAAATGGATGCTTTTCGAGGAGGGTACAAACTCGAAGACTTTGGATAAAAATGCGCTACCAAAGTTCAACAAAATCCTTGTAGTAACTGAGGATAAAGCTGTCACTAACAAGATTCGTGCAAGAAGCGACGTGTCTTGCGTCTTCTCGACCTCAACCTTCCTCGACGTGATGCGCACAGGAATTTCCAAAGGAAGCGCCATGCTTGAGCTAGCCAACCTGCTCAATATCCCACACTCCAACGTTTGTGCGATTGGAGACAGCGAGAATGACATCTCGATGCTATCAATGGCTAGTCTTAGCATCGCCATGGGCAACGCGTCCCCAGAAGTAAAAGACATATGCACAAACCACACAACAAGTTGTGAAGAGGACGGCTTTGCACACGCAGTAGACACCATTATTTTGCCATGGGCTACTTCTAGTGGGCACTAATTTGCCCCTGAATTGTCTTCTGTGGCTGGTTTAATAGGGTTAATTGAAGACAGACAAAATGATGGACTACGATAAAAATCTCAAAACCAGATTGTTATTAGTTTCTTCGCTTTTAATTCCGGGTGCTCTTGCTTCTCTTGTAGTCGGTTGTCTCTGACCAGTACTCTTTGCCCGTAATCATGGATAAGGCATCAATCATTCCGTCAATTCTCGCCATCGTCCTGTTATAGTAGCTATCGTAATAACCACTATTGTGGTACGTTTCATCGGCGAGCCTAAGTAATTCGTTAATCTTGTCTGTCATGGCTAAAGTGCCTCCTTTTGTTTAATAGATAGGTGTACATTACCTCTAGTAGGGGGCACTAGCAACGAGATCTGGGCAGAGTTTAAAGTTAGTTATCTATTGGGATGCTATATCAATGCAAAACAAAGGAGAGCCGGAATAATTTCCGACTCTCCTAGTAACTACTATTATAATCTTGCAATTCATAAAGTAAGAACCATTTCGTGCAACTAACGATAATAGCGTTCATCACTTAATACAGACTTCCAATGTTGTAAGTCAGCCTTAATGCATATAATTCTGGCTGATATTTTCCGTGATGAGTTTTCATCTTCGAAAACAATATGGATTCTGTTACTTGCATGGAAGTAATACACCCTACCGTGAGCTATAGCGTTTCGAATATGTCGTAAGAAACATTCGAAATCTGTTTCCTCAGGCGTATTTTTCCTTGATAGTTTTCTTTTACAAACAAAGCGTTTACATTTTAAGCAAATACTATTTTCATCCATAAAACCTTTTCTAAGTTCTTCTTCTATACGGGCATTTGATGAACAAAACTTCGTATACTTAAAATCACGATCTTTCATCATTTCTTCCATTATAAAAGAATGAAAACTATTGTCTATAATTTTCGAATGTTTACTTTCTATGTTAGGAGCTCTATATAGAAAATAAGAAAACAGTCTTTTTACTTCATCATTATCATTTTCAAACGGAACAATAATATTATCGTGTAATGACTTGGGAGTATGTTTTTTACAATTATTCTTAATACAAGTATTCTTCATGTCGATTTACTATTTCTCTATTAACCAAAGCTTATATGGTTCTAGTTTAATTGTATATTTTTTATCTGCTTTTGCGTTAGATAAGAACATTCCTTTAACACTTATTACTTCGTTGTTATCAACTCCATCAATAGGGAAAACTAACTTTGCACTTCCTATTTTTTCATCCTCATCATAAACATGTGCAAGAAGAGTTCCGTCCACAATAGCCTGCACATCATCAAATATAATCAGTTCTTTCTTAGCTTTTACTTTAGCTGTTACTGTAATGGTTCCCGTTTCTGATATAGTGGTTTTCTTCTGTGTTATAGATAGTAGCTTTATAACTTCATCGCCGGGCATATCAGATAATAATTTAGTTCTTTCATTATCAATTTGTTTCTTTATTTCATCAATTTGTCTCTCGCAACGCTCAACTTCTATCTTTGCATCTGCCTTTTTAGAGAGAGCATAAATACTATTATTTATACAATTTTTAACTCCTTGCGTTCTCATGTATTCATTATGCTCTCTGATTCTTCTGTTCTCTTCTTGGATCTCTAATGCGGTTACAATTCCTGCTCCCGGTCCTGCTATACCATCTGCAATGCCACCCAAAACAGCCCAGTCTTTTTCCTTAATTGTTGAAGCGCCACTTCCAAGTGACAATGCCGCGTTATAGGCATCATCGTGTAATCCCTGCCACTTTTTTGCTTCTGAATTATACTTATCGAATTCAGATAATAATGGTTTCAATAAATCATTTAGAATGGCTATTTTCTTTTCTCTTCCATAATAGCGAGAGTAAGCATTTAGTTTATTTATCTCTTTTCTTTCTTTCTCGCGTAAATATGATAACACCTCTTCAAGTGCTTTTTGCTTTTTAATTCTTTCTTGGTTCTCGTATATCTCTAGTTCTTGTTTAACTAGCTTTTCTATTCCGTGATCATACTTGATTCCGTATTTCTCAGCAATTAATTCAGCCCTAATTCTATTCTTTTCTATTTTCATATCCGTGCATCCTTGCGATACACATTCCTCGCGAAATTTAACACGAAGCTCTTCCTCGCGTCTTTTTTGTTCTTCCTCACGTCTTTTTTGCTCTTTTTCACGCTCTTCTTTACGTCTTTGTTGCTCTTTTTCACGCTCTTCCTTAAGTCTTTGTTGCTCTACCTTACTGTTGGAGATTAGTTTCTTAATTAATATAACACCACATACTATGGCAATTCCCATTAGCAAAATAGCCTTACTATATTCATGAAACGAAAAAAGAAAACACCCGTATAAAAAAGCGAAATTTAACAAGATAAAACTAATAACAACTATCGAAGTATACATAACAATATCCTCACAATTATTAGAATTAGTGTTCTAATTATAGCTATCTTAGCATTCGTATTCAATGCAAACTGGGAATATTTATACTATTTTAACTTATAATGAATATCATTCTTTGTTTTGCGAATAACTAACAAACATAGGAAAACGCTGTTATAATGGGTATAGTAAGTTATAGAGAATGATGTCTTTTAAGAAGTCCTCTAAATCACATTTTTATTGTATCATTACCACCTGCTAGAAGCCCCCTTCATTGCTCAAACTACGATAAGAATTGAAAAAGAGCATTTTTATCGTATAAACAGACGCTCTTCTCAAGGTTCTATTTCATTCAAACTACGATAAAAAACTTAAAACCGCTTTTTTATCGTACTATCAGTGTAAGCTAACAAGGTAACATAGTACGATCTAGCATGAAAAACTACGATAAAATCAAAAAAATGAATTTTTATCGTAATCCAAGAGGATTTACAAGTAATAAACCACTACTCCAACTACGATAAAAAACTCAAGATCACACTCTAATTAAGCAACTATCCACTTAGAAGCGTACTTCTAATCAAGAATATGTCTTATTCTATATGATCAACAACTGATGGAAACGTCCATTCGGTTATTCCACCTGAAGGGTCGTGCATCATCTTCTCGTCTTTCTCATAAATTATGAAAATATCTAGTATGCAAATTCTTCTTCTCATAGTAATCGAGTGATCATTATGAGCCGATATATAACTATATGAATACTGCCACACAATTGTATTGTAGTATGACACCTTATCACCCATTTGCATGCCTTGATAATTAGGAGCCTTGAACCCTCCGAAAGGGAACACACATGTTAATAATATTAGTGCAAATGCTATCGCTAGACCTACGAATACTTTTTTCATGTTGTATACCACCTCAAGCATCTATCTGCCAAGGAACAAATCCAAGATAATCTGACGCTACGCACTTTAGGGCAATGGTGTTGCCGCCTTCGTCTGCGTAGATATCGTTGCCTTCAAGTGCGACACGATGTCGTGGACCATGTAAATGTCCATATATGCAGAGGTCGATTCCGTATTCAATCATTAGTCGAATCATCTCACTGTTACCGTTTGCACGAGTAATTGGTGGGTAGTGGAGCATGATAATTCTTTTCGAGATGTGGTCTGGGTCGCTTGCTACGATGTTCTCGCAGCAGATTTTTAGGCGCGCCATCTCGCGGTCAAAGATTTTCTGGTCTTCGGCAAGGAAGTCCTTGTCGCCTGGAAGTCGCCAGCCGCGTGTGCCTGAGATTACGTAGGACTGACCGTCGCCGCAGTCGATTGTCGTGGCCGTGTTGCGAATGAATTTGAAGGTTTTGTAGCCGCGTTCTGTGAAGAAGCGCTCCATTTTTGTGAGCGTGCTCCAATAGTAGTCGTGGTTGCCACGGCCTAGGAGCTTTGTGCCCGGAAGGCTTTCAAGGAAATCGAAGTCCTTGCCTGCCTCGTCCATATATGTTGCCCAAGAAAGGTCGCCTGGCACTAGAACAACATCGTCGTCGTCCACTGTTGCGCTCCAGTTTGCCGCGATTTTGTCCATGTAGTTTTCCCAATTTGAACCAAAAACATCCATCGGCTTATCAATGCTTAGCGCCAAATGCAAATCCGATATCGCGTATAACTTCAACGGCCCTTCCTCCTTCTTATCAATCTTTAATCTAGAAGCCATTTGCTATATGACCACTTAATTACTATCAAAATGCTTTCTTATATTCTCTGCGTCTGCTTCGCTTATGCCAGAGACCTCTGTTAGCTGCTCTACACTCGCTTCCGAGATAGCCTTAATTGTACCAAAATGTGCAAGAAGTTTCTTTCTTTTTGCTGGGCCAATTCCAGAAATCTCTTCGAGACGATACCTAAGATTACGCTTCTTGCTTAGTTTTCTTTGGTACGTAACTGCGAAGCGGTGCACCTCATTTTGTACAGCTGTCAGGAATCGAAGTAGCACTAGCTCGTCGTCGCTTAAATTGGTCTTATCGAGCATTACCTCACTACCATCCATGAGCAAAAGCCCAGCCGTCTTGTGCTTATTATTCTTGACCATTCCTGCAAGCAAAATCCTCTCCGACAATCCAAGGTCCTCAAGCACCTCACTAACTGCGGACATCTGCCCCTTGCCTCCGTCGACAAGAATTAACTGCGGATATTCAAATCCGTCTTTCTCATCATGCGAAAAGCGTCGCGTCAAAACCTCTCTCATCGACGCGAAGTCGTCTTGCTCTGTTACTGTCTTTAGTTTGAACAAGCGGTATGCCTGCTTATCCGCCTTTCCATTTTTGAACACTACCATGCCAGCACAAATGTCGTCGTTTCCAAGATTGGATATATCAAACGACTCTATTCTCGTAATCGTTCCTTCTCCAACACCGAGCCTACGCTCAATCATGCGAACCGCTTCCTCTGGATTGCTATTAGCTCCACCTCCACGAAGAATTCTGCGCGTCATCATCTCCTGCGCATTCAAGTTCGCAAGCTTCATCAAATCATTCAACTCGCCTCGCTCTGGCGTATGAAGTTTCACCTTGCGCCCAGCTAGTTTCTCAAGCAGTGCCTCTAGCTCGCCTCGTTCCTCAAGTTCCGGCAAGTTCGTCGCAATAATCGTCTCTGGAATATATGGCGCATCCTGGTAGTACTGCAAAATAAAATTCGCAACAACCTCCACCTGGTCACTATCTCGCGCATCTCGCCCAACAAAGTACGTCGACGAACCAACCACACGACCACCGCGAAGCTCAATCTTACGAATACAAGTCTCCGCCGCCTCCGAAAAGATTCCGATAGCATCAACATCTCTAACGACATTCATGAACACACGCTGCTTACTTGCGATATTTGTCAAAGCCTTAAGTCTATCTCTCAAAATCGCGGCACGTTCAAAGTCCATTTTCTCTGACGCCTCGTACATCTGCGTCTTCAAATCCTGTTCGATGCCGTCATAATGTCCTTTGAAGAATTCTACAATCTGTTTCATCATCTGCTGATATTCTTCTGCCGCTACTCCACCCTGACAAGGACCACAACACTTACCAATATGGTAATTTAGACAAGCTCTCTCCTTGCCTATATCACGCGGCAAAACCTTACGGCATCGCTTGAGTGGAAAAATCTCGTCTATGGTCTTAAGCACCTCGAAGACATCTGCGCCCATATATGGACCAAAATACAAAGCTCCTTCCTTACGAGCCTTCTCGTCCACACGCCAAGCCTTCACGACACGCGGAAATGCCTCATTCATCGTAACGCAAATATATGGATAACCCTTATCGTCGCGAAGCAAAATATTGTAATGCGGCTGATAACGCTTAATCAGATTCGCCTCGAGAAGCAGTGCCTCCGATTCGCTTCCAACCACCATATATTCAAAATCAGCCACATGCGACACCATCGCACGCACCTTCTCATTTCCATTTACCTTCGCACCAAAATAACTGCGAAGCCTGTTTCGCAGCTTCTTCGCTTTTCCAACATAAATAACACATCCCGAAGCATCCTTCATCAGGTATACTCCGGGATCTGTAGGAACCAAATCTAATCTAGCATCGAATTTCTTATTCTCGCTCATAGTCCTCTTCTTGCACTAGCTCCACGAACTATCGTGAACTTAAAACTCTCGCGATTTCTAGCCGTGTAAGCAACGCGCATCAATTATGCAATCTTAGGATTCTTAAGATATTCAACGAGCTGCTCTACTGCAACCTGCTCATCAGCACCGTCTGCCTCAATCAAAATCTCTGCACCATTCTCAATGTTCAAGGAAATCATTCCGAGCAAGCTCTTCGCATTCGCTCTTCTTCCATTTCTTGACATATAAATTGTGCTCTTGTACTGAGACGCTGTCTGAATTAGCATCGCAACGGCCTTCATCTGAAGCGCTTCTTCACACTGAAATACAACCGTCTGTTGAGTCATCTTGTCCTCCTTCACCCCTCTATGTCACCTTCGAAAAGCATCAGCGCATAATGGGTTATCTTATTTATGCTAGAAGTATACTTTTCGAGATGGAGTAAAGTCAACAGAATTTGAGGCTTGAGGAAATTTTTCGACTTTTTCAATGCAAAACATAAGTCTACCTATAAGCATTTTTGGTTAACTTGTCAAATGCAAAATCAACTATTCCCACGAAGCCAAAATTTCTGCGGTTTCCCCTCGTAAAAATTCTGCGTGCAATTAGAGTGTAGCACCAAAATCACTTACGATAATCTGTCCTGTAATTGCTCTAGACTCGTCGCTAGCAAGGAACAACAAAATGTTAGCAACATCCTCTGGCATACAAATCTGTACAGAAAGATTCATGTGCTTTCTCATCTGTCCGAACATATCCTGATTGAGTGTAGCTGGATCTGTCTTTGCCATTGGAGTCATAATAGAGCTTGGGTTTACAGAATTGCAGCGAATTCCTGTGCCTGCAAATCTCATAGCTGTGTGCTTTGTAATACCGATTACTGCAGACTTAGAAGTAACATAAGCCGCGCCGCCTGTACCAAACTGTCCAGCAACAGAATCGAGGTTGATAATAGAGCCCTGGTTGCGCTTCATCATGTCCTGCAAAACTGCTCTTGTGCAATATAGTGTACCCTTAGTATTGATATTGAATACATACTCGAGGTCTTCGTCCTCATATACATCGATTGGCTTAAGTCCCTGCTCAAGCACGCCTGCGTTGTTTACAAGCACGTCAACCTGGCCAAAAGTCTCAACTGTCTTGTTTACCAAATTCTCAACGTCTTCCTTCTTAGAAACGTCTGTCTGCACAACAAGAACCTCACCGCCTGCTGCCTTAATCTCGTTAGCAACCTCTTCAAGCTGTGGAAGTCTTCTAGCAGTAATTACTACCTTAGCGCCCTCCTTCGCGAAAAGCTTCGCTGTAGCCGCACCAACACCAGAATTACTACCTGTGATAATTGCTACCTTGCCGTCTAGTCTGCCCATATAAGCCACCTCACTTTGATATTTTTGTTTGATATTTCACATCATGAAAACATTTTACCAAAGATCGCCACTTCGTCATATACCATAATTCTTAATTTTTTATTGCTTAGAAGTATTGATTTGCGATAAAATATACGCAAATTTTTCTTTTACACATCAAGGAGGTTACCCATTATGAAGATTGGTTGTACCAAAGAACTCAAGAACCACGAATACCGTGTTGGCCTTATGCCTTCTAACGTAGCGATTCTCGTCAAAGAAGGACACGAAGTATATATCGAATCTCACGCTGGTGAAGGCGCAGGCTTCGAAGATAACGAATACATTGCCGCTGGCGCACAAGTTATCGATGATGCTGCAACAATCTTTGCTACATGCGACATGATTATCAAGGTAAAGGAACCAGAAGAATGCGAATGGGACCTCCTACGTCCAGGTCAGATTCTCTACACATATCTCCACCTTGCACCAAACCCTAAGCTTACTAACCTACTTCTCGAGCGTAAGGTTAAGGCTGTAGCATACGAGACAATCACTGATGCAGACGGAAATCTACCATGTCTTCGCCCAATGAGCCAGATTGCTGGTAAGCTCTCCATCCAAGAAGGTGCCAAGTACCTCGAGAAGCGTTTTGGTGGACGCGGACTTCTCCTTGGTGGTGTACCAGGTGTAAAGCACGGTAAGATTGTTATCTTAGGTGGTGGTATTGCTGGTATCAACGCAGCTAAGGCCGCTGTAGGAATCGGTGCTGACGTTACTTTACTCGACATTAATCTTACTAGACTTGGCTACATTGACGATATCTTCGGCTCACATGTAGAGACACTCTATTCCTCAGAAGCAAATATTTGCGACTCACTTCGTGAAGCAGATCTTGTTATCGGCTCTGTACTTATCCCAGGTGGTAGCACACCAAAGCTAATCCGTCGCGACCATCTAAAGCTCATGAAGAAGGGTGCAGTTATCGTAGACATCGCTATCGACCAGGGTGGTTGCTGCGAATCTAGCCACGTTACAACTCATGACGATCCAGTATTCGTAGAAGAGGGCATCGTTCACTACTGCGTAGGAAATATGCCAGGTGCAGTTCCATACACATCAACAATCGCACTTCTTAATGAGACATTCCGTTATGCGAACATCATCGCTAACAAGGGTCTCGAGTATGCTGTTGCATCTAACGAAGGTCTTGCAAACGGCCTTAACACATATCACGGTCACTGCACAAACAAGAATCTTGCAGATTCTCTTGGTATTGAATTTGTTGCTCCACACGATGCTATTCATGTAAACGACTAATTCACTAATACCAACAAGAAGATACAAATAGATATTTTTAATAAAGACTGTCTCATAACATCGTGAGGCAGTCTTTTTGACTCTTAACTTATTCATATCTCAGGTAATCCAAGATCGCGGATGAATGCTTCCATATCTTCTCTACATATTTCGTTGTCGGTTGCAATATCAGAAACAATCATGAAATCGCCTGCAAAATAGTAAAAACCTATCCATTGAAATTTACTGCTTTCTAAACCGTACATTGTTACAAATGACTCGGCTACTTGTAGGCTATCTTGAGTAGCAATCGCAAAATCCTCAACTCCATTTATGTAGAAATAACAATAGAAATAATCCTCTTCATTGATAACCCTAACAAACGAATCATCTGATAATGTATTTTCCTCTAGATTCTCATTAACCAAGGAAAAGAATTCATTTTGAATTTCTTCTCTAGCTTCCTCACTTGGTAAAACTTGATATAGGCAATTCACAAAATACGGATATTCATACACTGTATACCCAACCGTATCTAAGAATTGATCTGTTTGACCATAATGGATATCAGAGAACATAATTTCTCCATTAGCAGATTCGAAATTCTTTTCAAGGATGTAGGCAAATTCACTAGGTGTATATATAGCCGGAGTGTATATGCTGGTAAGACTACTAGTATCTAATGGTGCTTCTGTGCTTGTTGTAAAAGATTCAATTGTAGTACTGCTTTCCAACTCTACAGTAGTGCTACTTTCCGACGTAGCAGGAGTTTTGCTACAAGCTAATAAGGAAATCGAAGCAATAATTAGTAATACACATGTGACTATTTTCTTCATAATAACCCCCACCAAATAGAATTAACTTCATAATAATATGCGTTTTGTTGATTGGTTTATCTTCTTATGGAAATCATTTTCTCACATCCCCATATGTAATTATTATACCAAAACAATTCGACGTTACACTTTATTGTAACAACCAAACAATTGCCCTTGTTTTCTGCTAGGAATGCTAAGCTTTTCGAAATGGGAGGAAATATACTCTGGGTGCAAGAATTTTCTTGACACTAATGAAAGGAGAATACTTATGTCAAAATATAGATGTAAAAGATGCACTTACAGTTACGACGATGAGCTAGGCGAGATTGAGAGTGGAATCGTGCCTGGTACGGACTTTGTAAGCCTCAAGTATCGCGAATACACCTGTCCGATGTGCGGCGGACTATGGGATGAATTCGAGCTTGTCGAGGAGGTGGAGAATAATGCGTTATCGGATTAATTCGACTGAGTACTCGCACGACATTGGCGACTCAAAAGAGCCCAAAAACCGCATCACCAACACTGACCGCGAGCCGGAAACATTTGATTCTGATGCAAAGACGAATTCTCGAGATAAACAGGTGTCAATGTTCGGCAACAAGAAAGAACTCTTCAGCCAAATGACCTATGACGAATTCGTTGAAGCAGAACGTGCTAGCAAAGACAAGTCTGGCCAAAGAGATTAACCCTCCATAGACTTGCTTGAACTCATTCTATTTCTCATAAAGAAAGGTTTTATAGCAAAAAAAGACCACGCCCAGGAATTCCTGACGCGAGGTCGATTTTGTGAATAGTTAGATTAGAGAAGTAATAAATTACTTGAGCTCCATCTCAGCACCAGCCTCTTCGAGCTTCTTCATGAGAGCCTCAGCCTCATCCTTAGAAACGCCCTCCTTGATAGCCTTAGGTGCAGACTCAACAAGCTCCTTAGCTTCCTTAAGTCCAAGACCGCAAGCATCCTTAACAGCCTTGATAACGTTCATCTTGGAAGCACCAAAGCTCTTCATGAATACTGTGAACTCTGTCTTCTCTGCCTCAGCAGCAGCACCAGCACCAGCTGCAGGTGCAGCAACAGCCATAGCTGCAGCAGATACGCCAAACTCCTCTTCAATTGCCTTCTCGAGCTCGAAAAGGTCCATAACTGACAATGTCTTAATATCTTCGAGAATCTTTGTTACAATCTCACTAGCCATTTTAAAATTTCCTCCATTTTTTAGTCTAGATTTTTGTTTTGTTCTTTAAGCATTACGCTTCTACTGATGCTTCAACAGTCTCTTCTGCTGGAGCTTCTTCTGCAGCAGGTGCTTCTTCTGTAGCAGCCTCGGCAGTTGCCTCCTCTGCAGCAGCTTCTACAACTGGTGCTGCGCCACCGTTCTCTTCTGCCTTCTCAGCAACAGCCTTGATGAGCATAGCGAGCTTTGTAAATGGGAAAAGCAAGCCATAAACAACCTGACCGTAGAGAACTTCCTTGTCTGGTACCTTGGAAAGAGCAACGATCTCATCAACTGATGCAGCCTTGCCTTCGATAGCACCACCCTTAATTGTAAGAACCTCGTACTCGTCAGCAAACTTTGCAATAATCTTTGCTGGAGCGATGAGATTTTCAGAATAAGCTACTGCTGTAGGTCCTGCGAAAATGTCGTCTAGTCCCTCGATACCGAGCTCCTTGAAAACAAGACGCAATGTTGTGTTCTTAACTACCTGGTACTTAACTTCGTTCTTACGTAGTTCATTACGCATGTTTGTATCCTGCTCTACTGTAAGTCCACGAGCGGAAACAAATACGAATGTAGCGGCACCCTTGTAAGCTTCAACAAGATCAGCAACAACCTGCTTCTTAGCAGCTAGAATCTTCTCACTTGGCATTTGTGGTTTCCTCCTTGTTAGAATATATAAAAACCCCTCATGCCCAGAAGACATAAGGGGTACTTAGAAATCTTATCTTAAGTTCCTTACCTCGGTAGGCCACTTCAAATGAAGTAATTAAGTTTCCGCCTACTGTCTCTGGCATTGAATGGATAATTATTGAATTTTGTTTGGCTTCGTAGGTGTTATTCACCTATAAAGCCTAGACATAATACTCTATATTGAGTAATTATGCAAGCTTTGATGTGTTAACCTTCACACCTGGACCCATTGTAGATGCAATAGTAACAGACTTAAGGTACTGTCCCTTTGCAGCTGCTGGCTTAGCCTTGATGATAGCATCCATGATTGTCTTGAAGTTCTCTTCGAGCTTCTCCTGACCAAAGGAAACCTTTCCAATTGGGCAGTGGATGATGTTTGTCTTATCAAGACGATACTCAATCTTACCAGCCTTGATGTCGTTGATAGCCTTTGTTACGTCCATTGTAACTGTACCAGACTTAGGGTTTGGCATGAGACCCTTAGGACCCAAAACCTTACCGATACGTCCTACAACACCCATCATGTCAGGTGTAGCAACAACTACATCGAAATCAAACCAGTTCTCAGACTGAATCTTTGTTACCATATCCTCAGCACCAACATAATCTGCACCAGCTGCTGTAGCCTCGTCAGCCTTTGGTCCCTTAGCGAATACGAGAACCTTCTTTGTACGACCAGTACCGTGTGGAAGTACTACTGCACCTCTAACCTGCTGGTCAGCGTGTCTTGAGTCTACACCCAAGCGAACGTGAAGTTCTACAGTCTCATCAAACTTAGCCTTACCTGTCTCCTGTACAAGACGAATAGCCTCGGAAGGATCGTAGGCTGTTGACTTTTCTACGAGCTTTGTGAGCTCTGTATATCTCTTGCCTTTGTTCATTTGTCTTTTCCTCCGCTATTATCTTTCTACTACGATACCCATGCTGCGAGCAGTACCTGCTACCATCTCAGCACAAGCCTCTACGCTTGCTGCATTTGTATCTGGCATCTTGATCTCAGCAATCTTAAGGCACTCTGCCCAAGAGATCTTTGCTACCTTCTGTGTATTTGGCTTACCAGAACCACTCTCGATGTTACATGACTTCTTGAGCAATACTGGTACCGGTGGAGTCTTTGTGATGAAAGAGAAAGAACGATCTGCATAAACAGTAATAACTACTGGAATTACGAGACCTGCGTCCTTTGCTGTTCTCTCGTTAAACTCTTTTACGAACTGCGCGATGTTCAAACCGTGCTGTCCAAGAGCTGGTCCAACCGGTGGCGCTGGTGTTGCTTTACCAGCAGGAATCTGAAGCTTTACATAACCTGCTACTTTCTTTGCCATAATGGCCACCTCCCAATTTTTGGTTTTAATCTTGCAGCAATCTTATCCCTTGCTGCTATATTTATCTTCGCCTATAAGGCGACTTGGATAAGCTATTTATTATAGTCTAACAACCTGTGTTAGTCCTAGTTCTACTGGTGTCTCACGTCCAAGTGCGGATACGCGAACTGTCACCATCTGCTTCTCAAGGTCAATCTTCTCAACCTTTGTAACTGTATCTGCGAAGATTCCTGTTACGATTCTAACTGTATCGCCAACCTCATAGTCAACCTCTGTAAGAACCTCTACCTCTTCCTCGCCAGATGTAACGCCCATCTTAAGTAGGTCGTCGTCTGTCATTGGATCTGGTCTGTTAGCATTTGCACCAACGAAGCCTGTAACACCACGTGTGTTACGAACGATAAACCAAATCTCCTCATTGTAGACCATCTTTACGAAAACATAACCTGGGAAACGCTTACGCTTTACTGTCTCGCGCTTAGGATTTCCGTTTCTGTCTTCCTTTACCTCAACTACATCCTCAGTAACAACAAGTACTTCCTGAATGTAATCCTGTAGCCCGCGATTTTCCACGAGCTTATCTAAAGTAGTCTTTACCTTCATCTCATAGCCTGAGTATGTATGAATTACATACCACTTAGCTTCTAATTGCTCGGACATCGAACTTTCTCCTTATATGTAAAGAATAAAGTAACAAGCAATATATTAAGCTTCTTCGCTTGTTGCCTCTGCTTCTGTCTCTGTTGCCTCAGTTGTTGCCTCAGTTGCTTCAGTAGTTGCTACTGTTGTAGGAGCTGTTGGAGCAGCTGTTGCTACTGTTGTCTCCTCTACGATCTCGTAGAAACCAGTAACCTCAAGTCCCTTTCTCACAATGAAATCCGTTGCATAAAGGAAAATTGCGAAGAAAGCGATCATAACTAGTACAACCACGGATGTCTTCTTGAGCTTTTCCTTAGAAGGCCAGATAACTCTCTTAAGTTCAATTCTAACTTCCTTGAAATACTGACCAATTCTCTTGAAGATATTCTTTTTCTTCTCAGCCATTTTATTTACCTCAACTCAAATCGCACAAGGATTACTTTGTTTCCTTGTGAACTGTGTGCTTACGACAGAAACGGCAGTACTTCTTAAGCTCGAGTCTCTCCGAATCATTCTTCTTGTTCTTGTATGTCTGATAATTTCTCTGCTTGCACTCCTCGCATGCGAGTGTAAGCTTATCACGTGCACCAGCCTTTGCCATAATTGAACACCTCCAAAATCTAATAATCTCTCTTATTTCAACAATGTGTAACACATTTTCTTGCAATAAAAAAAGACCTCTATGGGTTTAGCGCATTGAATTTTATCACGGTAAAACTCAAGTGTCAACCAACAAAATAGTATATATAAAGTATTTATCTAAGTTTTGCTTTCTTGCGCGCTCGAAAAGCGCTTCTTTTCGAGAAGGGCGAAGAAAAACCCGAATTTTATCTTCTGCTCTTAAGCTCTGCTTCGAGCTCTTCTAGGCTAATGCCCATCTCTACCATAAGCACGAGCAAGTGGTACTCGAGGTCTGCAATCTCGCCGATTACCTCTGACTTGTCCTTCTTTGCTGCAGCAATTGCTGTCTCAACAGCTTCCTCGCCAACCTTCTTTGCAATCTTCTCTACACCCTTATCCATAAGGTAATTTGTGTAAGAGTTCTCCACTGGGTTGTTCTTACGGTCAACGATTACTTCGTATAGTTCCTTGATAATATCCATCTTGTTCCCCTTTCTAATCTTATAAATTCATTATTATTCTTGTTGTTTGTATGTTCAAATAGCTTGAACTTATAGAATTTCTTCAATTGTTCTGTAGAAGCAGGTCTTGTTTCCTGTGTGGCAGGCTGCTCCAGTTTGGTCAACTACGTATAAAAGTGTGTCCTTGTCGCAGTCGATTTTGCCCTCTACTACCTTCTGGAGGTGTCCAGAGGTCTCGCCCTTCTTCCATAGGCAGTTGCGGCTTCTCGAATAGTAGTGCATATAGCCAGTCTTACATGTTAACTCGAATGCCTCGTAATTCATGTATGCCATCATGAGGACCTCGCCACTTTTGCTATCTGTTGTTATTACTGGCATCATTTTGTCGGAATTCTTCTTAAAGCTTTGCCATAGCTTAAGCTCTTTTGAAATCTTACGAACACTGATTCCTTCAGAAGTAAGGTAGTCCTTCAAGTCACTAATCTTAATCTCGCCGAAGTGGAATAGACTTGCTGCCAAAACCGCGTCTGCCTTGCCTTCGATAATTCCATCTTTGAAATGCTCCAAGCTTCCAGCTCCACCAGATGCAATTACTGGAATAGAAACATTATCTGCGATAAGAGAAGTAATCTTATTGTCATAGCCGGACTTCGTTCCGTCCTTGTCCATGCATGTAAGTAAAATCTCTCCACATCCAAGCTTGTTTACTTCCTTCGCCCACCAAAGTGCGTCGATTCCTGTTGGCTTCGTACCGCCAGCAATTACTACCTCGTAGCCAGATGGGAACTTATCTTCCTGTCCTTCTCTTGCCTTCACATCAATTGCAACTACGATGCACTGTGCGCCAAACTTCTCGGAAGCGTCCTTTACAAATTGTGGGTTCTTTACTGCTGCAGAATTAAGCGAGATCTTGTCTGCACCTGCATTTAGGATGTCTCTAATGTCATCTAGCGTTCTAATTCCGCCACCTACTGTAAATGGAATGAATACTTCGTTTGCAACGCGATTTACCATGTCAATCACTGTGCCGCGTGCTTCTAGTGTTGCAGAAATATCCAAAAATACGAGTTCATCTGCGCCAGAGAGATTATATTCCTTTGCACACTCGACTGGGTCGCCTGCGTCTCTTAGCGATACGAAGTTTACACCCTTTACTACTCTGCCGTCCTTGACATCAAGGCATGGAATTATACGTTTTGTAAGCATTTCTTAAGATCCACCCTTCCTTCGTAGATAGCCTTGCCAACAATTACGCCAGCGCAGCCAGTGCCCTTCACGTTAAAAATATCTTCATTACTGCCAATTCCGCCAGAAGCGATTACCTCAAGACCAGTCTTCTCTACTAGCTCCTTAGTCGCATCGAAGGCTGGGCCAGTAAGCATTCCATCTCTGGAAATATCAGTAAAAATAACTGTTCTTGCACCGATTTCCTTCATCTGAAGCGCAAAATCCGTAGCCTTTACGCCGCCGCCAGTTGTCCAACCGTCAATTGCAACCTCACCATTATGTGCGTCAATACCAATTGCAATCTTATCACCATACGCATCAACAGCAGCTTTTGCAAAATCTGGATCCGTGAC
>CALEFT010000048.1 GCA_937876985.1 uncultured Clostridia bacterium
AGCGTGTTTTTATACGATAAAAATGTGTTTTTTCAATTCTTATCGTAGTTTGAGCATTGAAAGGGACTTCTAGCTAGTGGCAGGACTACGATAAAAATGTTCTTTTTCATTTTTTATCGTAGTCCGTCATTTTATTAGCTTGCATCCTTCCCTGCAAGGCACCCCGATTCATATAAAACAAAGGCCGTTACATAATTTATGCAACAGCCTTCATTTTAAGATTTTTGTCAAACTTAACAAACTAAGAAGTTCGCTAATTACCTTAATTAATCTTCAAGAGACGAAGATACCTGATTCTTTCCGTTTCTCTTTGACTTATACAAGAGCTTATCTGCCTCACTAATCAATTCGGAAAGTGTTCGGCCCTCTTTATAGCTAGCAACACCAACAGAAATAGAAATCTTTTCGAACTTGTCCTTGCTCATCGGAATCGCGTGAGCACTAACTGCGGACATAAGCTTTGTTGCGAGTGCACTTGCACTTTCTGGTGTGCAATCCTGTGTCATTACCATGAACTCATCGCCGCCAACACGGAAACATGTGTCTGTCTTCGAAGTGGCAGTAACAAGAGCGGAAGCGACCATTCTAAGCGCATCGTCGCCGCGTGGGTGTCCGTAAGCATCATTTATTAGCTTTAGATTATCAACATCTATTGTAATCAAGGCAAAAGTCTTCTTCGATACATCTCGTTCTTGATATAGGGCAAAAGTCTTTTCCAAAATCTCATAGAAATAGCGACGGTTATATAGTCCAGTCAAATCATCAACTCGAGCAAGTCGTTGTAGCTTCAAATTGGAACGCTCTAGTTCCTTCTCCATGCGCTTTAACTCTGTGATTTCCTTAGACATTCCCCAAGTGCCAACAACCCTGTCGTTCTCGTCAAACAAAGGATACTTCGACGCGAGGAAATAAATCTTCTCTCCATCTGGCGTCTCCAATGTCTCTTCAATATTAAGAATCGGCTTCTTCGTTAGCATAATTTCCTTCTCACTGTCGCGAGCAGCCTGCGCAAACTTTGCTGGGAAAAAATCAAAATCAGACTTGCCAAGCATATCACGTGGATCCGCAAGCCCCACCTGCTTCGCATGTCCTAAGCTATTCCAAATAAACTTCGAATTTACATCCTTGAAATACACCGTATCAGACGAATATTTCATTATCGTATTCAAAATTACCTTGTCGATGTTCTCGCTCATGTCGTTACCCCTCAAACCGTTTACGCCAATAGTTGTTCTTCAATAATACAACAGTTATCGCGGTATTTCAATTTTTTTCGAATTTGCCCCTCTCGAAAAGCCAGCCCCATAAAACCTCAAGCCTATCCCAAAACGCTTCAATTAGCTTGTTCAACTATTATCAAATCCTGATTGTGATAACAAACATTCCATCGAGAATAGCCGCCTCGATGCTGCCACCCATTCTTTCTACGAGCTTCTTTGCAACCGACAGGCCGATACCACTTGAACCTGAGTTTGTCTTTGTTCTTCCGCGGCTTCGATCCTCCTTGTAGAAGCGGTCAAAAACTCGGTTTACATCTGGCCTCATCATCTCATCGAAGCCATTTGCAATCGTAAGTTTAACTGTATTCACATGAGTCGGTACATCCGTTGCTAATTCCTTCTTCGTTTCTCTTTTCGTGTCTGGACTATGCGATATTCCAGAAATCTTCGTAAGAGGCTTTAGCGTAACCTCGAATTTTCCTTGTCCATGCGTGAGGCTGTTTTTTATGAGATTTTGGATGACTCTCTTCATCGCAGCCTTGTCACCGACTAGGCTTAAATCCTCGTCGATATCGATGTCTACCTGCATATTGCGCGACTCGAAGTCTTCGTAGTATGAGAGCATCGTCTCTACTAACGTTGTCGAAATACTATACTTGTCGTTCTCAAGCTGATATGTGCTATTGGAAATCTTCGCGAACATGAACATTTCTTCGAGCATCTCGCTTAGAGAATCGAGTCGCTCACGAATGATAGCCATGTATCGCTCGCGCTCTGTTGTCACTTCGCTTTCGTTTAGCAAATCAAAATATCCTCGAAGCGATGTAAGCGGCGTTCTAATGTCGTGAGACATATTCGTGATAGTCTCTTTTATCTCGTTGTCTCGCTTATTCATCTCTAGTTCCTTGCGGTGCTGGTCGATGATGAGCCCATTGATTGCCTTAACGAGCTTCGTGACGCTTTTCGTGGTGGTTCCGACGCGGACAGTCATATTCGTGTCGTTCTCGCCAATATATTTAATCTGGCGGCCAATGTCGTTAACTGAAATAAGCAGCGTAATCACAATAAACAGCATCGCAACAATGGCAGCAACTAGGATAATAATCACTATTCCGTACCAAGGCATCGTCGGTCCCTCCTTTTTCTTTAATTCAAATTTACATCGTAATAGGCTTCTCTTCGTAGCGGCGCTTAAAAATTACCAGCATAATCGCGATGAGGATCACTACCTGCAGCGTAAGAGATGTTCCTGCCATACCTATCATGTGCGAAGAGAACTCTGAATAACTTAAGAGCACCTGTTCTGGCATAAGTACCACTGCGATTGTCTTTTCAAGAAGCGTGCCCTCGTAAATAGAAGCAACAACTGCAGCAACAAAGCGTAGTACGCCCACCCCGAAAAGCACGCCAATGCTTTTCACAAGGCTGCGACAAAGTTTACATATAAACAAAGTGAATACCATTACATATAGATTCAGAGCAAAGAAAGCTCCTAGTATTACAAATGTATATTCCAAATCATTCAAAAGCAGCGACGCTGTGTCCCTCGAGATAAGTTGGAAGAATGGGCAGAGTATAACAGGAATTCCAATTATTACTAGGTCGCCAATCGCGAGTGCGCCTATCTCCGTCAAGATGAATAAAATCGGATGACTCATATTCATCTCAATATTGATATACAAGCGATACTTATAATACTGCGTCGCAAAGAGCATGGTCCATGCTATGCAGAAATACTGTGAATATGATAACACGACTGACATTATCGCAAGCTGAGTTATGTGTAAAGTATCCTCTGGGACTATAGTCTCTTTTTGAGAGTAAACATTATACAATGTATCATTCATGGCAATAAATATCGTTGCCCAGAAGGCAATGTTTAGCATGTAAACGGCGAAAAACCAATTGACATATTTTCCACCAAATAATCTCATCAAATTCAAACGTAAATAATTCGTTCCCATCGATACACCCACTCATTTTACTATTCTGACTACTTTATCCATAGCCTCATTTATATCACCAAGAAGCGACCTGATAGCCAAAGCTTTACTTAGCAAAGCCTACTATCAAGTCGCATTCAAGTCAACTATTTTAATATTTCAATTAGATGTCTAACCGTCTTAAGCTACTTCTATTAAATGTCACGCTTCTTTGTAAGACTGAGTGATGCAAGTAAAGAAACTACAAGATATACAATTGCTACAACAAGACTTCTAATTACTACCTCACCTTCAAGGTCGAGATTGAAGATCATGAACAATCCATCTGGTGTGTACTCCATGATATCGAAGTTCTCAAGCTTGAAAACCATCAAAACTATCTGGTTCACAATTACAAGGAAGAAGGATGAGAATCCAAGTGAAAGTGCAAGTCCAACTGCAAGTGCACCAGCCATGTTCTTGAAGAGAACACCAACCATTGCTACGAATAGTGAGAACATTACGGAGAAGAGCATAATGAACAAGAAATAAATCCAGAAGGATTTTGTAAATCCAAGCTCCGTATTCTCTCCAAGCAAGTATGTAAATCCAATTACTTCAAGGAAGTGAACTATTCTAAGTACGATTGTCGCAATTGTAATTGCAATGAGTGATCCACCCATAAGCTTCGCACGATTCTTGTTTGCCTTTGTGATGTTTCTACCAAAGCCAACAGAATATGTAGCACCGATAAACAAACTTACTACAAGAGCCTGAGAGAATAATGCACCAAGTGATGTAACATTAAGTAGATACATCTCTGCAACTGTTGCTTCTTCATACATACCACCGCTTAGAATTTGTGAGAAGTCGTATTCTTCCTCTTCTACCTCCTCTTCAGCCTCTGCCTCAGCAGCACCGATTTCAAAACCTGCATTAAAGCCAGCCTCGAACCCCTCCGACATCTGCTCTGACATAGTAGAATCTTCGCCTTCTTCTGCCATTGCCATATACATCTCTGCATCTTCACCTAAGATTCCGTAAACATCAAAACGCTGCAAAATAATACCATTTGCCAAAATCCATAGAGCCATCAAGAACAAAGCAACAATCATTGATTTCATTCTGAAGATTCTATTCAATTCCATCTTTGTATAATTAAACATATTCTTACCTCTGATTCCTCAATTTCTAATCTTCCTCTTATTACTTAGAAGCTTCTTCCTTCGGCTCGTTATTAGCGGTGCCTGCGCCCTTAGAAGTTGTCTCCAAGAAGTATTCCTCGATATCTGATGTCGCAACTCCAATAGAATCTACAAGAATATCTGCCATTGCAATTTCCTTGTTAATTCTATTAACTTCTTCATTTTTGTTGTAAACATAGATTGTCTGGCTGTCAACAAGCTCGTAATCTGTTACTCCGATTCTATCGAGCACTGGAATAATAGCACTTGTAGAATCAGACTTGATTACAATCTTATCCTTACACTTGCTTAATAGCTCCTGCTGAGAAATCTGCTCAATAATACGTCCATTACCGATAATAGCGTAGTCAGTTGCGATCTTAGAAAGCTCTTCGAGAATGTGTGAAGAAATAAGAATTGTTACACCCTTCTCCTGACTTAGCTTAAGAAGCATCTCTCTTACTTCAACAATACCCTGTGGGTCAAGTCCATTGATTGGCTCGTCGAGTAATAGGAAATCCGGATCGCCAACTAGTGCGAGCGCGATACCTAGTCTTTGCTTCATTCCAAGTGAGAACTTGCCTGCCTTCTTTTTTCCCGTATAACCAAGGCCAACAAGTTTAAGTTTCTCTTCGATATATTCCTTTGAATTGATTCCGTATGCCAAGCACTTCATCTTCATGTTGTCATATGCGCTCATGTTCGGATAAATTGCTGGCGCTTCGATTAGAGCACCGATTCTAGAGAATGCATCCTCCTTCTTGCAATCAAATCCAGTGTAATCGTAATCACCAGATGTTGGCTTTACCATTCCTGAGATCATCTTCATGATTGTCGTCTTACCGGCACCATTCATTCCGATTAGACCAAAGATTGCACCCTTTCTAATGCTGATACTTGCTGAATCTACTGCAAGCTTATCACCGTATTTCTTTGTGAGATTGTTTGTAACCAAAATTGTGTCACTCATCTTCCATTCTCCTTCCGGCGCTTTTCCGCCTCCTAACCTTTCTTCTAGTGTTAAGTTTTCTCATGCCACATGCCTTCCCAAACATGTGTCGTCAAGCCTTCTAGTCTCGTCTTCCTCACAAGCTCTTGCCTTGACAATGCCCATTATGCCTTCCGTCCTTCAATATTTCGCTTATCAAAGTTAAAGAAAAGGTTAATTGTTAATTTGAACTTTTTCCCAAAAACCCGAACAAAAATAGAGCATGCACCGTAATTAGCGCATGCCCTACATATTGAATTAACTTTAACAAATCCCGAAGACCAGAGCTTATTCCGACTTCTTGCTTAGGCGGAAGCCGATGCCCCATACTGTGTCGATGTATTCATCGTCCGTGTATTTCTTAATCTTCGAGCGAATATTCGAGATGTGTACGTTAATTGTCTTGTCCTCTCCAATATAGAACTCGTCCCAAGCATACTCGAAAATCTCCTGCTTCGAGAACACCTTTGTTGGATAGAGCATGAAGAGCTCAAGTATCTTGTACTCTTGTCTTGTGAGCGACAACTCGTGACCTAGGATCTTTACTTCATAAATCGAGCGATCAAGTGCTAAGTCCTTGAAGCGAAGCTCGCTCTTTTCGGATTTGCCGGAAGAATTCTCTTTGTCGCTTAGGTGTCTTAACTGTACGTCAACTCGAGCGATAAGCTCCTTAACATCAAAAGGCTTTACGAGATAGTCGTCAGCTCCTATCGACAAGAGATTTACGCGTGAATCAAGTTCGCCCTTAGCGGAAGCGACGATGATTGGCATCTTTGATGTCTCGCGAATTTTTGCTGTGAGCTGCTCGCCTGTCATTCCCGGCATCATTAGGTCGAGAATTGCAAGGTCGAACTCCGCTGCCTGGAAGTTCAAGAAGCCCTCAGTTCCAGAGAATGCCTGAACGCATGCAAGGCCATGCTTCGTAAGAGTCTCGCATATCAAATTGTTAATATCTACATCGTCTTCTACGATAAGAACCTTCTTTGTGTCACCCATGTTTGTCACCCTCATTTATGCTTTTCTTTATCTTTAATAGTATAGCCTAGTTAAACCCATTATGCTTGCTTCTCTTCAGAAGGGAGCACTGCATTTAGAATGATACCTACTAGCGCACCTGTTGCAAGACCAGAAAGTCTAATTGTAATGCTTCCGAGTTCGATAACGATTGCGCCAACATTTGAGAAAGTAATACCTACTGCAAGTCCCATGATGAGAGCTGCGATAATGATGTTGCGGCTCTTTGAGAAATCAATATTGCTTTCTACGAGGTTACGAATACCTACTGCAGAAATCATTCCATAGAGCACAAGTGATACACCACCACAAGTTGCTGCTGGAATTGAACCAATAAGTGCAGCAAACTTAGGAGAGAAAGAGAATACTACTGCGAAGAACGCTGCGATTCTGATTACTCGTGGATCATATACCTTTGTGATAGAAAGAACACCTGTGTTCTCTCCATATGTTGTATTAGCTGGAGCACCAAATAGTGATGCCATAATTGTAGCAAGTCCGTCACCAAGCAAAGTTCTGTGTAGACCTGGCTCTTCGATATAATTCTCACCTGTAGTAGAAGAAATAGCAGAAATATCACCAATATGCTCAATAATAGTAGCAAGAGCAATTGGAGCGATAGTGATAATCGCATTGATGAGTAGGTCTGTATCTGGATCTTTGAATAGTGAGAACACAGTGTCTTCGAATTCAAATGGAAGTCCAACCCAGCTAGCGTCCATGACAGATGTAAAGTCAACCATACCGAAGACGAGAGCCACAATAACAGAGGCAACAATTCCTAGAATAATAGGAATAATCTTAATCATTCCCTTACCCAAAACATTACAGATTACAACTACAAAAATAGCAACAATTGCTACAATCCAAGACTTCCAGTCTGCAGAACAATTGTTAATAGCTGAATTAGAAAGTGTAAGTCCGATTGCGATAATAATTGGTCCTGTTACAATTGGTGGGAAAAACTTAAGAACTGCCTTTTGACCAAATGCCTTAATTGCTGCGGCAAGAATTAAATACAACAAGCCTGCAGCTGCAACACCAACACATGCATATGGAAGAAGCTCTTTCTCGCCATTAGGCGCAATAGCTGCATATCCACCGATGAAAGCAAATGAAGATCCCAAGAATGCAGGTACCTTACCCTTCGACAAGAAGTGGAACAACAATGTTCCAAGTCCAGCGAACAAAAGTGTAGCTGATACGCTAAGTCCTGTTAGCATTGGAACTAGCACTGTAGCACCAAACATCGCGAACATATGCTGTAAGCCAAGCACGATCATACGCCCTGTTCCGAGCGTTCTAGCATCATAGATGCCGTCCGATTTCCTACCCATAGAAACAACCTCCTATAAATTTACTGCTCGAATCCGAGCAAACCCTCGCCTTTATAAGGCATTACTTCAAATAGTCTCTCTTAAAGACCTCTTAGAAAAAATTGTATCATAAAGAATGATTTTTGTTTCTTATAATTATGCTTTTCGAGCAAGCAAAATACCTAGACGAGTTTTATCTCATCTAGGCATTTTCTAATTGCAATCAAATAACAAATTATGTGCGCCTAATTAGCCCACCAAAATCTTGAGCAAGTCCTCGCGAACGTCGTCCATGTATGGATCTGTTAGACCAAAATCCATCTGCTTATATGTCCACAAAGCGCGGCCGATATTGTGCTTCTCGAACACCTTAGTAATGTCGCGGAACCAGCCAAGCGCGTCCTTCTGGTCAGCAAGGTCAATTATTCCGTACTCGCCGCAGTAAAGAACAGTGTCGTTCTTCTTCGCATACTCGATTGCCTCAGCGAAAAACTCCTCGAACTTCTCAACATTCCAACCGCACTCCTCATACTTCATGCGCTTATCATTGTAAAGACGTGGAACCCAGCTAGCACCCTGGTGAGTGTAGTCGAGAGGGTCATAGCAGTGGAAGTTGTAAACGATTCTGTCATCATATGGTGCCTCTAGATCCTTAACCGCCTCGGCACTGTTGTTCCAATATCCACCAACAAGAATTACTGTATCCGGAGCGTTCTTACGAATGATCTCGATAGTGCGGCGAATAATGCGATTCCATGTCTCGCAGAACTCCTTGTCCGTCACCTCATTCAAAAGCTCAAACGCGATAGATCCATCTGCTTTGTAGTAACGCTTAGAAAGCTCGTCCCAAAGCCTATAGAATCTCTCCTGCAAGGTCTCGTTATCAAAAAATCCAGTCTCGTTCTCCCCAACGTCAAACGAATAACCAAAAGTCTTATGGACATCAAGAATCAAATTCAAGCCATACTTCTCACACCAAGAAACGAGCGTGTCAATGCGCTTAAAGCCAGCCTCGATATAAGCTCCGTCTGCCTCCTCAACAAGGTTGTAGTCAATCGGGCAGCGAACATGGTCAAAGCCCATCTTCTTAATTCTCTCCAAATCGCTCTCCACGATAAACGTGTCATATCTTTCTTGACTATGATCGCACTGCGAGTACCAGCCTCCGAGATTTATACCCTTCTTGTAGCCAACAAATTCTTTCATCCTCTTCTCCTCCGAAAAGTATTATTTCTTCATAAGTGCCCATATTCTATCAAAAAATTTTGCCTGTTTCTGTCAGATAGACTTCATTTATGTAAATATTTTTGTTAAAGTTAAGTAAACGAGCATCAAGGAGGTCACAAAAATGTCACTTAATTCCTGGTTAATCAACCACAGGTTTGGCACTGCCGACAAGAAAAGAGACGCGGGCCGCATCCGCCCAGAAGGACTATCCTGTGAATTCAACATTCCATACGTCCAAATGACTGACAGCGAGCTACAAAAAGCCATCAAGCGCCGCGACCCTTCCTCCCAGCTGCTCGACATCTACTACCCCGACCCTTCCCGTGCGAATGCTCCAGATAAGGGCTTTCCAGTCCTCGTGAACATCCACGGCGGCGCATGGGTTTACGGCTCCAAATACGTATACGAATACTACTTAATGGACATGGCACTTCGTGGATTTTTCGTCATAAATTTCTCATACCGACTCGCACCGAAGCACAAGTACCCGGCACAGCTAGTCGACATTAATTCTGTGCTTATGTGGCTTTTCGAGAACGGCGAGAAATACCCTTGCGACCTATCGCGCGTTTTCTTGATGGGAGACTCCGCTGGCGCACACCTAGCTTCCATGTATGCCTGCGCAAAAAGCAGCCCAGCCTACCAAACCCTCATTAGTTCCGCCATCCCGACGCTTGCCCCTATCGACATCCGCGCCCTCGCGCTAACATGTGGCAGCTACACAATGTCGTGGGACAACCTATGCTTGCGCGACCTTCTCAAATCGCGCTCCGAGATGAACCTAGTTTGCCCACTAGACTACATAACAGACGCTTTCCCTCGATGCTTCGTGATGACTAGCGACGGTGACTTCCTGCGCAAGGACGCAAGACACCTTCTCGATAAACTTAACGCACACAATATTCCACACAAATTCGCACTCTATTCCAAAGAGAAAACATATAACGCCGACCCCGGCGATACACTCCCAAGTTCAGGCGACGTTCTCTACCATGTTTTCCACTGCGACTTTGGAACGAAAAGCGCTATTCGCGCAAATAATGGTATTGCAGAATATTTGCTCTCTCTTTAACGATTTGAAGCTTCAGCCTAACCCCAAAATCTCGTTTTCCAAAGATGCAACCTTCTTTACTTGCCTTCCAATCTGGACATCGGTCTTCGTAATGCTCTCCTTCAATTCGTTGCAAGCGCGTGCACACTTAATACTTTCTTTCTCGAGATTAGCTTTTCGCTCGTGGCTTTTAACACAGTCAGCCCTCTCCGCCTTTGTAGGCCTTGGCTTCAATATGTACGTCTTAAGAAAAATCCCACCACTATATACACCAATAAGTACGGCTAACATCGAGAATATTTCGCCTACTAACAAAAACAACACAAGAACACCTGCCACAATTATCCAACCTATTCCTGGCGTATCACCAATCTTATATTTTTCTATATATGCTTCGATTTCAGCTTCTATTTGTTTTATATTTCTGTTTAGCGAAGCCAAATTCTCTTCTTTCATGCCTAATTCTTTTTTTCTCTTCTCGAAAAGCGTCACCAGCCTCTTAAGTTCCATGAACTCCTTATAGAACTCATTAGCCTTTGCATCTTCCGAATAACGCATGTAATCCATTAATTTGTCTGCAGAATATTTTCTAAGTCTATCTAGTCTTCTTATTGCAAACGTTTCTGCCTTGTACTTCTCCTTCAAATGACGAACACAAAATTTAGCGTCTACATATTGCACTTCGACACTCTGCGTCGTACCACAAAAAGTACATCTAAATAGCCATTTATCTGCAATAAATTCTGTTTCCGCGCCACAATTCGAACACGCGTGCAGAAGTTTGCTTCTGTCTATGAATTCCTTATCTTTAACAGTAACAGTATCATTAACATTGGCGTTAGCATTAACGTTAGCATTAACGTTATCATTGTCATCTGTCGCAAGCGGTACATCGCTAATTAAATCTTCAGTTTGTTCGCTTAAGATTAGATTTTCGAGAGCAATTACTTCCTTCTTGGAATGCATTATTTCTCTTCTAAATCCTTCTTTCTCTGCTGCCAATTTCTCACTCATGTCGTTGAGTTTTCTTATTTCGTTGTAGTTTGCTTCTATTTGAGCACTATAGTCTCTTGCTGTTGATATGCTTATAAACTCATCACGTGGCTGATTGTAATCAGAAGCAAGCACAATAATAATATACAGGTACGAGAAAAGGTTAAAACCGAAGCCTGTACTATTGAAATAAGAACATATTAGAAAAATCAATCCATATAATATTGCGCATATTACATATTTGATTAGCATCTTCTTACGGTAATCGAACGCATCAAGCAAAGTCTGCAATTCTGCACTTTGTACGTAAAATGATTTCTCTTTTTTCTTTAATTCTTCTACTTCTTTATCGCATTTTTCCATCTTATGTACTAGCTCAAGAAACGATTGCTGCATATCATAATATTTCCTCGCATTCTCATCTTCGAGGTCGCCTAGATATGCCATAAACTTGTCGCTACAGTATTTCTTTATCTTATTCGTGTCACTATTATAAAGCGTAGAAGTATTATATTTTTCTAACATTTTCTCAAGGCAAAACTTCGAGTTGATTTTTACCTTATCTATATTTTGCTCTTCTCCACAGAATCTGCACTTAAATAGCCCTGATGAATGCATAAAGTCCATCGCGCTACCACAGTTTGAGCAGTTGTAAACCGTCTTTCTTATTTTTGTTTTTTCATTTGACTTATTATCAATTCTATTATTAATTCTTCCCATTTTTACTGCTATTCCTCAAAACAAATTTTTCCAACTCGAGTAGTTCGTTCTTTAATCTTACCATTTCGCCGCAAATAATCTCATTTCTTTGCTCAAGTTTATCGATTTCAGCAGGTCCCTTTGCAAGATCGCTATCAAGTGTTTCTAGTCTGCTTTTCGCATATAAATATGAGTCTCTCGACACATCCGTTATGAAGAGGCTTTTTACTATTCCTCTTGGCTCAAAAAAAGAAACTGCACCTGCAAATGCAAGTCCACCTAAAGCCTTCCATATTGGAAAAGACATAAGTACTAAGACTATAGCGAAAAGAACTATCGCAGCACTAATTACCCTCTTTACGCACTCCCATTTATATGTTCGAATTGTAGTCTCGAATTCTCTTCTTGGATCCTTTCCCGGAGAATACAAAGCCTTTATGCTATTTATTGTGTTGTTATTCTGCTCTTTCTCCTTTATAAGAGTATATAGTTCTTTATATTTCTCATAAAACGATAGTGTATTGCTATCACTGCACTCGCTCATGTATCCGATGAATCTATCTCTGAAATATAGCTTAATATCTCTCTCCGAAGCTTCAACAATTGTCTTTACTCGGTACTTCTTCAGCATCAAAGTTAGACAGTTCTTGCCGCTAATCTCCTTAAATTCCATGTCCTGAAGCATTCCGCAATATCCACACTTCAACACCTTTGTATTATGATGATATTCCATTGCGCTTCCGCAATTAGGACAGATATATGATTCTTTCTTCTTAAATAATGCCATTTCCTTAAACCTCACACCTATCGTCTAAAATATCCCTCTCTAGCTCCTTAAGTCTTGTAGCAATTCTATTATTAATTCTTCCCATTTTTACTGCTATTCTTCAAAACAGATTTTTCCAACTCGAGTAGTTCGTTCTTTAAGCTTGCCATTTCGCCGCAAATAATCTCATTTCTTTGCTCAAGTTTATCGATTTCATCAGGCCCCTTTTCAAAAGATCTATTAAGTTCTTCTAGTCTGCTTTTCGCATATAAATATGAGCTTCTCGACACATCCGTTTCGAAGAGGCTACTTATTATTCCAAAAGGATCTACACAAGCAATCATTACAAGTGCAACTAAGGCCTTCCCTATTGGAAGATCCATAAATGCTTCGACTATAAAGAAAAGAGCTACCACAGCAACAGTTACCCTATTTACGCACTGGGATTTATATGTTTGAATTATAGCCTCGAATTCTCTTCTTGGATCCTTTCCTAGAGTATACAATTCCTTTATGTCATTAATTGTGTTGTTATTCTGTTCTTTCTCATTTATAAGAGTATATAGTTCTTTATATTTCTCATAGAACGATAGTGTATTGCTATCACTGCACTCACTCATGTATCCGATGAATATATCTCTGAAATATTGCTTAATATCTTTCTCCGAAGCTTCAACAATTGTCTTTACTCGGTACTTCTTCAGCATCAATGTTAGACAGTACCTGCCGCTAATCTCCTTAAAGTCCATGTTCTGAAGCATTCCGCAATATCCACACTTCAACACCATTGTATTATAATGATATTCCATTATCCTTCCGCAATTAGGACAGTTATATATTTCTTTCTCCTCATATAATGCCATTTCCTTACACCTCACACCTATCGTCTAAAATAGCCCTCTCTAACTCCTTAAGTCTTGTAGCAATTCTCTTATTCTCTTCTTGCAAAATTACAAGATCCTTCTTAAGCTTATGAGTCTCGTTGCTATTATTCTCATTATCTTTCTTAATTGCAGATAGTTGCTTCTTAGCTTCCAAATACTCGCTCTTAGATACGATTCCATTCTTAATCGCGCCATTCATTTCTTCGCTGTGAACAATAATATATATCAACGGAATAAGAATTGGGGTAAGAGCAATAAGGAACGCAGTCATTCCAAAACGGAACATAAAAAACGCGAATGCTGTCACAACAACAAAAGCTACAAGCGCAATTATTAGCTTCTTAAAGTCCTCATATTTAAGGAAAGTCTCGCCATATTTATCTCTATTCTTAGCATTATCTGCCGACCTTGCCTCTATATTAGAAAGCTCCTCATTAACCTCGTAGATTCTCCTATTGCTATCAACTAGCGCCATATAGCGATCATAATATTCCTGACCCAATGAATCCTCGACATTACTTAGGCACGCCATCAAATCGTCCTCAAAATACTTCTTCGACAGCACATATTGACTCGTCACAAGGGTCGTTAATTGATTCTTCTTCATCAAATTCTGCAGGCAAAAATCAGTCGTTACATTATTCACATCAATAATCTGAACCGCACCGCAGTATGTGCACTTAAACAAATTAGACTTCTCGTCAAAAACCGTCTCTCCACTACAATTCATACACGTGAAGAGCCGACGTAACTTACCGCTATCATCCTTCATACTAAACCTCTATCTTATTTTTCTTATCCCTAATTTCCGTTTCTTTGCCCCTAGAAACAAGACAATTTTATCACTTCTATCCCCTCTCGAAAAGCACAACAAACACCCTAACCACCACGATTCATCAAAATGTAATAATTGCAGGCATAGTGTCTACACTGCGCATACACCACCTCTTGACAACGGTAGTATAATTTACAATCTAAACCCAAAAATAATTTCAAATCTCAGGAGGTCAATTAACATGAAGAAAACTATTTATCGCATCATCAAGCAAGAAGAACTAGACGAACTACTTAACCAGCACGAACAATGGCTCTCCTGTCGCTATGAGGGAAGCCAGATCAATCTAACTGGATGTGATTTCTCTAACTGCGATTTCCGTGGCAAGGACTTGCGCTATGCGTCCATGACGAATTGCATTTTCAAAGGTGCTCGATTCCAATATGCGAACTTTTCGCATGCCTTTCTTATTAGCTGCTCTTTCGAAGGAGCAAAACTACAGAGAGCCTTTGCAACACACGCGAACTTCTCATTGTCCAATTTTACAGACGCAAGCCTTAACAACTCTAACTTTGACAACTGCGACTTCGACAATTGTAACTTCGATTCGGCTAGACTCAACCGCGCAAAAACCAGGTTCGCCTGCCTAGATTCCTGCAGCTTTACCGATACCATTCTAGATGAGGCTAATATGGATATGTCCACAGTTAACCACGCGAAATTCATCTCCACATCCCTCGACAACGCAAGTATCGGATTCGACAATTCCTCCGATGTTACTTTCTCAAACATCATCGCTAACAAGACGAGCTGTTTCTTCAAGTTAAAAAACTGCCGCCTAAATAACGTCACCTTCAAAAGCTCCACATTCTCATGGTGTGAATTAGAAAAGTCATCCTTAGAGAAGGTCGAATTCCATAGCTGCGACATCACTCTCGACCTTTCCGACTCCACTCTCGAAAAGGTTTCCACAAACAACTCAAGACTTGCGAAATACTATTTGGATAATACTAATGTTACGAATTCAATATTCGTCTCAAATCATTTTATTGACGCAAGTTTTACAGATTCAAGCATCAGTGCTACGAAGTTTATTTCATCAGATTTCAAGAACACTAGTTCTTTGAGAACAATTTTTGAGAATACTCTTTTTGTAGCAAACACCTTCTACGAAACTTACTTGAATTTGACTACAATCGAAATAAGCGTTCGCTTCCTCGACAAGAATGAATTTACTAAGGCAAGTGTTTACAATAGCACTATTAACGAAATTGATCTAACCGAAGTATCGTTTGTAAAATCAGAGATGTATTATACTACTTTTAATAACTGCATCTATTCTAATAGTACCTTCATTGAAACGCATTTTGAAGAATGTATGTTTTGTGAGTGCGTCAACACATCTTTGATTGAACTAGGTGGAGTTTGATAGAAGGCGGATGCTTTTCGAGGACGCCAAGAAGATAAATGAAATAGCATGAGTAAACCCTCCCTAGCCACGCAACGTGAACTAAGGAGGGTTTTATGGTGAATATCCTTGTAGGGATGTCAAAAATTAATTGGCAATATAATTTGCCATCGAGACAGGATGCAAAGTAACAGCTTCCTCTGACGCTGGGAAAGCGTAGTAGGCATATCCTTCGTCCGAAACACCTTGAGGAAGGAATCCAACACATCTAACATTCTCGGAAGGAGTCATCGTTGTTTCCTCATTAGTTGTGTAGAACCAACCCAAAATGAGTTCATCGCTACCTGTTGCTTCCATCTCATCATACGCTACATCGGAGAAATATCTCTCAATGAAGACAAAATTGTCATCCTGATCCCACTCATAATATGTACGAGATACATAAGCCGCACCAGAAGAACCGTCTGCACGGAAGAAGCCATTACCAATATAGCTCATACTGTAGCGGTCATAACCTTCAAACTGACTTACTGCTTCACCGTCTTGAATGGACCACGCATTAACAATCTGCGCTCCCTCGTAGTTCGAGCCATCCGAAGTAATAATGTACAGCTCTGGATTGCCATTACCATTTGAGTCAAAAAGCAGATATCCAACGTCGCTGCTATCTCCGCCGTTACCAAGAAGTTCAACAATAGAGAAATACTCATTCATAGCGTATTGCTCCATAACTGCCGCGTTATCATTATTCGATAAAATGTAATTAATCGTATCTAGTATTGCTACATACTCTTGTGGAATATCTGTCGATATGTATGCTGAAATATCCTCACTAGCATTTCCAAAAACAACGCCGTCAAATTCGAATGCTAGATCTTCTTCCTCTGCTACTTCATTTGTCGCCCCGTTAGCCTCTGTCTGTCGAGATGTTGACTCGCCGCGGTTTTGGTTATCGTCGTCTTCCTCGTCGTCCTCGTTTTCCTCGTCTTCTTCGTCTTCCTCGTCCTCGTCGCGATTTCTTTCCTCTCGCTTGCTGTCCTTGTCAGAATCTGAGCCGATTGTAATCGAGCATGCTGACATAACACCCATGCAGCTTATAATCAACATAAGACACAAAATTTTTTCCCAAATCTTTTTCATTATCTTGTCCTCCATAGTGTCAGTTGGATGCTCTTGTTTTTCCTTACTTCTATCATGTTCAAAACATCTCAACTGTTTACATGGCGCATCCTAAACAACTAATGCATCCTAATTGCATCATGTTCTGACAAAATTTTTATATCATTGGGCATCCCATCTTTAACGGATGCAAGGCGGTTTTTCTTAAAGCAACAATACTCCATTAATATGTTATTCCTGTTGTAATACCGATAAATTTTCATTTTTTTATGTTTTATCGTAGTGTCTTGTTAAGAATATGCTGGTTCTTATGCTTGTAACTACGATAAGAATTCATTTTTTCAATTTTTATCGTAGTGTTTTTATTATGAAAGAGCCTTTTTATAGAAGCTGACTACGATAAAAATTGATTTTTTTAATTTTTATCGTACTATTTCTTGATGGATGAAGCTGTGTTGCAATGCTAACTTGCACGAATAGTACGATAAAAAGGCTGTTTTAAGTTTTTTATCGTAGTTTGATTGAAATAGAGCCTTGAGAAGAGCGTGCCTTTCTACGATAAAAATGCTCTTTTTCAATTCTTATCGTAGTTTGAGCCTTGAAGAGATGTTCTAGCTGACGCTAGGACTACGATAAAAATGAGATTTTGAGATTTTTATCGTAGTCCGTCATTCCATAAGCTTGCATCCGACCATGCTAGATACCCCCGTCTCATATAAAAATCGCAATTTACAAAACTTATAATAAATGCACCAGTCCACTTTTATGAACTGGTGCATGCCTTTTACTAGGATTATTTAGTAGAATTATTCCACAACTAGTGAACGTGTCTCGAGCTTGTTAATTTTGCGAAGTGAAATGTATGCGAAGATAATACAAGCTACTATTACTATTGCTAGTGGCAAAGCGATTGCTCCAACTGTGAAATCGAGCACTAATCTTGATACTCCCAAAGCCTTAAGAATGACACCAATAAAGTCTGTGGAGAATAGAATGCTTAAGACTGTTCCGATAGCAACGCCAAGGAGTGCAATGAAACCAAAGCGCAGTGCGAATTGAAGTCGTAGACCTGATGAACTAAAGCCAATTGCCTTATATATTCCAAGCTCTGTCTTTTCTTGAATTACAGCTCTTGTACATACCATGTGGATAGAGATTGCGATAAAGACAAGAGATAAGATAATGATCATGACACGAAGAAGGTCGACAACAAATGAAAACAAGTTCATCATCTCATTGTCTTCTGCTTTGTACTTGTATGCATCAAGGTTTGGATTATATTCCTTTATGTCTTCAATGATTGCATCTGCTTCTTGGTCAAATTCAGAGTCATTTTTAGAGATGGAGTCGAATGTATAAATTCGCTGGAAGCGCCTTACTCTATGAGTTGCGTCTTCTTCTTCATTGCCTGTACTATATAGCCTCAAATATGCGTTCTCTCCCATCGCGAAGCACATTCCCGTATCGGACATCGTCTGGTATGTGCCAGTAATTACGAACTGCTGCTCGTAGATATCCTCAACTACCGATACTTCGTCGCCGATTTCAAGGTCAAGTGCGTCGGCTACAAATTCTGTGATCATGATTTCGTTATCATATATTGGGAGACGGCCGTCTAGAAGGCTTTGCTCAATGGTTTCAATATTGTCGTATCTTCGACAGTAAATATTCTCACCTTCAAGTAGCATGTAGTATGATGAAGAGGAGAATTGATGCTCTACTTCTACGTGAGACGCGACAATTGCGTCAATTTCGTCCCAATCGATTTCGTCTTCGACTTCAGGAGAAGGTACTTCAACAATAATGTCTGGCTCAATTTCTCCGAGCGCGACTAGCGTCATCGAATCCTCATTAAACATGTTTGCGATAAGATTTGCAGATATCATAAAAAAGCTAATTCCTGCAAGGATGCCCGCGATTCCTATATATTTTTTCAAGTTGCTCGTTACTTGCCTTAGCGCAAGTGTAGGGTAAAGTCCTCTCTTTCTGATTGGAGTCTTAATTCTGCTATCAAAGTACACATCTGCTCTGCCTCCGGAAATTGCTTTCACTGGAGAAATCTTGCAAATCTTTCTTGTGCACACCATTACGAAAAGACAAGTCACAACCAAAGTCAAAGTGATTAGAAGTACGACTTTTGGATTGAAGCTTGGCTTTATAGTAGCTACTCCGCTAAACCTTGAGCCGAAGCTACAAATGATTGCCTCTACTGGACTAGCTAAAAGCATACCAATCACGATGCCAAGAATTGTTGGAGCAATGTACTCTATCAAGAATATTTTGCGAAGCCTTCCTTCATCAAAACCGATTGCCTTAAGTACTCCTAGCTTTACATATTCTGCATCAATTTCTGTCGAGATATTGTGTCCGATTACTACTAATTCAATGACATATAGGAAGCACACGAATACAATCATCACCGATAGCAAAATTTCCATCAAAAGAGTCGAATAATGTGATGTCTGATCTTTTCCCATTACACCAATTGCATTATTTGAGAAGCCGATATCCATGTTAAGCTGTCTTACAAATTTTGGACCAGACATATTGATGCCGTCAGCCATATAGACGAATACCAATGATATGTCAAAATAGTAATTGTTATTAGTATTGATTGCTTCTAGGTCCTCGCGAATTTGTTCTATGTCGTCTCCATTTGCAATTATTGTCTTATATCCAATCGTGTACGAACCAACCATCGGCTCTTGGATGAAGCCACGAACAACAAGATTTTTCTCATACCCTTCGAAGAACTCCATCGTCACTACATCGCCAACATCTACACCTATCAAATAGTGAAGCGCCACTGGTAAATAAGCTTCACCTGGCTCTAATGGAGGAACAGGTGAATCTACTAACTCGGTCAAATCCTCGTTATATAGCTTAATCCCGTCAAATAGCTCCGCCATGAAAGTAATATTTCCATTGCTATCACCGTCTGATGAAAGCAAGCGGTTTGCAACAATTCCATCGTGATATACCACATCGCCGACAAGCTCGTGATTTTCGAGAGAATCTCTGTATTCGTCTGTGAGAAGTTCTCTTTTCGAGAAAGAAAGAACATCCGGAGCGTTGTACAGAGTAAGCGCATTTTCAAAGCTGTCCTTGAGCCTGTCCCTAGCACTAATTATTGAACCAAACGCCATCGTCACTATAATTGTCAAAAGCAAAATGCTGATAAGCGTGCCCTTCTTCTTGCGAAGGTCCGCCTTAACCAAAGTCAAAATATCCATATTCGCACCACCAATCCATCACAAATTCCGTTACCATTCCATCGAGCTAAGCCATGCATTCACCTGCGCCTCGCGGCTTGCCTCGTCCTCTTTGCTGTATGGTGCTAGCCTCAAATCACCAACGATATTTCCGTCTGCAATATACAAAATTCTGTTTCCGCGAAGTGCCGCCTTCAAGTCGTGCGTAACCATCAAGACACTCTGCCCTTGCTTATTCAGGTCAGACAAAAGCTCGAGTACCTCTTTCGTGTTTTTTCTATTAAGCGCACCAGTCGGCTCGTCTGCGAAAAGCAGCTTTGGCTCATTTATAACCGCTCTTGCAATCGCGCATCTTTGCTGCTCTCCACCTGACGCCTGCGATGGCAAATGCGACTTGATTTTGTCCAAATCCATTCTGTCAAGTAACTCATTTGTTCGCGCATCAACCTCCGCCTTGCTCTTCTTATTATTAAGATAGCCAGGCACCGCGACATTCTCGAAAAGCGACAAATTCGACACAAGATGCATCTGCTGGAACACGAAGCCAAAATCCGTGTGTCGCAAGCTAGAAAGCTCCTTTTCATTCATCTTCACGATGTCCTTGCCCTGATACATAACGCTACCCGATGTAGCCTTGTCCATTCCGCTAAGTGCATAAAGAAGTGTCGACTTACCAGAACCCGACGCTCCCATAATTACAGTAAAGTCCTTCTCATAAATATCAATGTCTACATGTGAAAGTACATGTGCTTGTCCGCCATTATGTGCAAAGCTCTTGCACACATCCTTTGCCGATAAAATTACTTCTTGCATAAACGCCTCTCCTAATTCCTTGTTAAGATGTAAAGTCTCGAAGTCATTTTTCTAACTTCTGGCGCTATTTTAGGACTAAACTTATTAAGAACTCCTTAAGACATTACTCCACAACAGGAAACTTCAAACAAATTTGAAGTCCGCTCGGGTCCTTCTTATTCATTAGACTAACCTTACCCCTCATCTGCTCTGCGAGGTATTTTACTATGTATAATCCTAGTCCAGAACCAGCATTATTTCCGCAATTTCTTCCGCGATAAAACTTATCGAAAATAAACGGAATATCTTCATCGGGAATGCCTTCGCCATAATCTCTAATTGTAATCACGGCAACTTTTCCTAATGTCGCATCCTCCTTGGACTTTTCTTCTACATCAAGAACTATATCTACATCTGTCCTAGCATATTTATGCGCATTATTTATCACATTCTCGATAATCTGTGTAAAGCGATTTACATCAATATCGCAATACACGTCCTTCGCCTTGCAATCAAATCTTATCTTAGGAACCGCGCCTGCCACACCTGCTCCAGTCGATGACTTGTAGCCTTCGGCATCGACAATCTCGCCAAGTATTTTATCGACTGATGCTTTTTCTGTCTTTACCTGAAGCATTGCCAAATCCGAGAGCGAATGTAAAAACAAATCGTTCGTGTATTTCGTCACCTCATCGCACTTACGAGAAATGACCTCGAGGTATTTCTGTCGCTTTTCGGGAGTGTTGTCCATATTCGCTTCCAAGGCTTCTACATATACTCCAATTGAAGCAATCGGCGTCTTGATATCATGCGACAAAGTTGCAATTACCGTCTTGTTATTCAGGGTCGCCTCGCGCTCAAGTGCACGCGCCTTCTTAAGCTCTGTTCGCATCGAGTCGAACGCCCAAGTAAACGCACCAAAATAGTTCGAGCGCTCATACCTAAGCTCCGTGTCCAAATTGCCTCGCGCCACCTCCGACGCGAACGCCTTCATTTTGTCAAAGGGCTTCAGAATCGAGCAATACACATACGCGAAAACCACCACCACATAGACTACGCCAATTACCGCCAAGGTAGCACACATCTTAACCGGAGTAGTCCACATATTCCCGTCCGCGGTATTTCTATCACTTCTAAGCTGGTCTTGAAGCGTCGCTATTTTTGCCTTCGCCTCCTCGTGCCTTCCTTCCGCCTCGAGATTAGAAATCTCATTAAGCAGAACTATCGAATCACCGTTGTCATCTTGATTTTGCTCATCGACAATTACCTTCGCAAAGCACGCAGATACAACAATAAACAGTAACGCAAAAACGACTGAGATAGTAGCAATTCTTTTCTTCATATCAATCACCTATCTCTAGAATGTATCCGACCTTGTACACGGTCTTAATAAACAGTGGATTACTCGCATCATCCTCGAGCTTTTCGCGAAGCCACCTGATATGCACAGTCAAGGTAGAAGGCTCCACCTCCGAGAACGCACCCCACACCTCTGAGATTAGCTTCTCCTTAGAAAGCGCCACGTTCTTATGCTCGCACAAATATGCAAGTAAATCGAATTCGCGAAGCGACAAGTTCACATCTTTGCCCGCCTTCGACACCTGGCGCATCGTCAAATTAACTTCGATATCGCCAAAGTAAACCACCTTCTCCGCCTCTCCAAAGCCATAGGTCCTGCGCATCAAGGCATTCACACGCGACAGCATCTCCTTCATCGAATAAGGCTTCGGCAAAAAGTCGTCGCCGCCAATATCAAAGCCCTTCACCCTATCATCCTCACCAGTTCTCGCACTCGCGAAAAGCACCGGCACAGTAGACACACGACGAAGCTCCTTGCAATATTCAAACCCTGTTCCATCTGGCAAATTTATGTCGAGCAAAATTAAGTGGAAGGATGCCTTTTCCATCACCTCATAGCTCTCTTCGATGGAATATGCGCACGTTACTTCGTAGCCATGCTCTTCGAGCATCTCTCCGATAATGAAAGACAAATCCTTGTCATCATCAACAATCAAAATACGCTTTCTTAATTTGCCGACGCCACTCATTGTTTGTTGCTCCTCGAACCATTACTCTTCCGGGTATTCAATCTGATATCCCATCTCTTCAATCGACGCAAGTACGTCTTCAGATATTTCTTCGATATCTCCTTCGCCATTTCTCTCTACAGAAGAAATATCTATCTGCCCTGGATATGTTTCCATGATTCCATTAACTGATACCAAGGTAAGCATATCGCCCGTCTCAAAATCATCGAACTTACTATCAAACTCCTCACTATTAACAATAATAACCGGTTCGTCCTTGACAATAATAATATCTACATCGTTCGTAGTCTTAATATAAATACCTTCACAATGAAAATATTCTGGCTCCGTTTGAACCTTCGCGCAGCCAGGTAGAAGTGCAAATAACATCACGAGAATTGTACTCGCCATGAGAGTTACTGCTTTTCGAGAAAGGAGAACAAAATCCATGTTCTTGTTTGTTTGCATATTCTTTCCTCCCAAAAGTTTTATTCAGCATCTATTGCTTCGATATCTTCCTCGGACGCCATAATCTTCTTTTCGATTCTTGGAATATCTTCCTTAGCCTTCGCGATAGATTCATTTGCGCGATTAATTCTCTCTGTAACAGCAAAAAGATTATCCTTCGCTTTGTATAGCTGGCTTTTCTTGCTGTCAACCATCTCCTTAGTTATCTTATAGTCGCGGCCATTCTTCTGTATCTCAGAAATAGAAGGAAAATATTTGCTAGAAATCTCGTAATATATAGCGACAATCGCAGCCAAAATACCAATAGCCAAGATAACAGCTCCTGCCGATGCAGTGTTAGGCTCTTCTCCACCTGCAAAACCAAAACCAATAAGAATGCAAATAACTGCAACCACAGTCATAATTCTCTTCATCCGAATAGACACAACTTCTGTTCGATAAATAGAAGATAACGCATTGTACTTCTTCTGATGCTTATTTACTTCCTTCTGGTATTCTTCGCGCAAAGGCTCCGATTCAAGAATAATCGCCTCGCCTTCAACAATCGACTTATACGACTTATACATATCATTACATTCTAGCTCATCTCTTTCCTTGAAGAACAAAAGCATCGGATCCTCAAGCGCCTTAACGTTGTCCTCTTGCTCCTTCTTCTGCGCAAGCTCAACGAGCGAGTTAACTTCATATGCATCATATAAACTCATCAAGCAAAATTTCGGAGAAAGCAAATCAAGTTCAACTGACTGCATCGTTCCGCAAAACTTACACTCAAAAAATCCGTCATTACGCCCATACCTAAGTGCGCCACCACAAGTAGCACAGCTATAAACTCGCCTCATGCCCTTCGTAACGCTTTGCCCAAGCTTGGAATTCATCTCTTCATCCTTATCCATATCAACGCCCCCTAATAGTTCGTGCAAACATTATAGCACTTTTAATCATTTAGGGCTCATCTTATTAGAATGGATAATCCTCACCCAAATTCGTAATGAATCTATGCCCTGTCTTATCCTCTCTTCTCTCCTCGAAAAGCTTCCGCAAAATCTCCGCCGCCTCATAAGACGATAATGGTGCCGGATTCTCTGGATTTCCATCCGTGCGAATCCATCCTGGATGCACACAGAAAATATTTATCGATGAATCATTCTTAAACTCATTATGCAAATTCATCGTTGCCATATTCAATGCCGCCTTTGCCATTCCATAGTCAATTACATTTGTGCGGTAGCATTTCGAGATAGAGCCAGCCTCAGAAGAAATATTATAAATTGCAGCTGTCTTCTTGCTTCTCTTAAGAAGTGGATAGAAAGCTTTAATTACACGCATTGGTCCAACTGCAGTAATATCAACAGTACGCGCAATATAATCAAGATTTGCATCCCAGAAATTCTTATCACAATCTGGAGACACAGACACTGCATTATTCACTATCAAATCAAGGTGATTAATACCCATCTCCTCTTCAAGTCGACGAGCAGCCTCATTGACTGAATTACTACTACTAATATCCATCTCTAATATATAAAGCTTGTCGCCATACTTCGCTTTTAGCTCTTCTAATTCGCTACATTGCTTACGCACTGTCGCAACAACGTTATCACCCGATTCCAAATAACGAAGTGCCATGTTAAATCCCAACGCATAGCTTCTTCCGCAGCCAGTAACCATCACATTTTGTCCCATGTTTATTCCTCCTAATAACTATTAATCTTTCTGTTTATCTAATCAGCCTTGTAGCTTCACGATGAAGCATCTTAATGCCTGTTTTTTACAATTACATTCTACAAAACACCTGTTCTCTCGTATATCAAATCCGTTTTTATTTTGTAGTATCGTCGTTCATATGTGCCGAAGCGTTTTCAGCAGAAAGTTCACCCAGGAGACCCTGTTTTGATGAACTTCTTGCTGAACTAGGGGTTATCAGCAGAAGGTTCACCCAGGAGACCCTGTTTTGATGAACTTCTTGATGAACTTAGCGTTATCAGCAGAAAGTTCACCCAGGAAGCCCCGTTTTGATGAACTTCTTGATGAACTAAAAAAGCAAATTGAAACCACTGCAAGCGACTCTTTAACGATGAAAAGTGTTGAAACAAAATGCCATAAACTAGTAGAGCTATCTTTTACAACCACTTCTTAAACATAAAGAAGCAATTGCAAAAACTAGCTCAGTAAGAACTAAACTACAGAACTCGATTAGGACTCGATTCTCTCATAATAAGCATTAGTTATAAAAGCTGCTATCTGATTCTCTAGGTAGTCCTTTGTTGCAGGTTGTGTACTAGTTTCAAATGTAATCAAAAGATTCTTTCCGGGAATGAATCCAGCATCTATATATGAACTTATTTTCTTCAAAAACCTAGCACGATATTCGGGATCATCAATCATTCCAAAATGCTCATGGATATAATAAAAATTGAGGAAAGGTATTAAAACTGCAAAATCCGGAAGGAGTTGAACCTTTGTTAATAGTGGCTCATAACAATATTTTGTTCCAACCTCATCATAGATACAACACGCACAATCTTCTGATTTCGAACGAACGAGATACTTTCCATGGGGTATTAACCCCGGTTTTAGATTATTCTTGCCTTTTTTCATAGTGTTTTCATATATTGTTTCAAAAATAAAGTTATCGTTTGAATCGATTGACCTTTTTGGATGATATGAACTTTGTAAGTCGCCTTGTAAAGATAGAATGTTATTTAATTCCTTGATTTTGTTTTGTATTATTAAGCCTGTTTTGTAATTATCTAGTGCAATAGTTGAACGCTCTGTATTACAACCAGTTTGAAATCTGCTTTTATTTCCTAAGACTATCTGTAAGTATTCCTTTCCATTGTCACTTCTTTTGTGTTTCTTCACATCCACAGGGTACTGCGAAAGTTCTGCTTCGAGCCACTCCTTGTAGAGCAGCAAAAAGCCTGCCGGTAGTTTTTCTAGAATTGCCATTGTGAGCCTCCTCTTTAAGTTATATGAATAAATTCTACCAGCATTCGACCTCGAAAAGACTCGACAAAACACGACAAAAAACGACAAAACGAAGTCAGGTCAAACGGGCTTCAAACGACTTTATATCAGCGCTTTGAAAGGGTGTTCGTCATCGGGTGTAAAAAAGACAAATCACAAAACAAGAAAACGAGGCGCGGAAAAAAGCAAGGATCAGCGAAGTTAAACCCGATTGGTCGAAAACCTGATTGGTCGCAAACCCGATTGGTCGCAAAACGAACCTTTTTAGAAATTATTCCTATTTGGACATCGTTGAGAGGTTGACACAATTAAAAAACGTCTGCTATTATCAAGTCACAACTTAATAATCCCATGAGGGAGTAGTGGCGCGGCGATGGTGCCGTGTGAAATGGTCAACATCCTGGTCGATATGAGACCTGGCCTTTCTTAAATAATGAGACTCATGTGTTAGTGCTTTTCGAGGGGGGATTAGATGAAGAATCCTGTCCGACGAGTTGGTGGCACTGGCACTTGGGCTTTTTTGTTGGAATAAATTGCTCGGAGGCGAGCGGAAAGAGGCGAAGGATGTTTCTAGAAGTGAAGGACATTAAGAAGGGCTTTGGTGCCGGTGACAGTAGGGTAGAGGTGCTTAAGGGCATTAATATCAAGGTTGAAAAGGGAGAGTTTTGCGTGCTTTTGGGGCCTAGTGGCTCGGGCAAGTCGACTCTCCTTAATATTTTGGGCGGAATCGATAGGCAGGATGCTGGCGAGATTGTGATTGACGGCAAGGAGCTTGAGTCGATGAGCGATAAGGCGCTTACGGATTATAGGAGAAAGCACCTGGGGTTTGTGTTCCAAAGCTACAATTTGATTCCGGATTTGACGGTTCGCGAGAATATTGAGGTTGGCGCTTTTTTGGGCAGCAATCCGCTCGATGTGGATGAGATTTTGGAGGTGCTTGGGCTTACTCAGCACCAGGACAAGAGGCCGAATCAGTTAAGTGGCGGACAGCAGCAGAGGACAGCGATTGGCCGCGCGGTGATTAAGAATCCGGACATTTTGTTGTGCGACGAGCCGACGGGTGCGCTTGACTACACGAATTCTAAGGAGATTTTGAAGCTCATCGAGTCGGTTAACCAGAAGTACAAGACGACTATCGTGATGGTTACGCACAACGAGGAAATTCAGAAGATGGCCGACCATGTCATTAAGTTTAGAGACGGCCACGTGCGCCGCGAGGTGTTTAACGAGACTAAGGTTCCTGCTAGCGAGCTCGAGTGGTAATCGGAGGGTAGCAAAATGAGTATCAGAAATCCACTTAACAAAAGGTACGCGCGTGAGCTTAAGCACGATGCCGTGAAGTATCTGGCGATTTTCGTGTTCCTTACAGCGCTAGTTGCGATGCTCACGGGCTTTCTCGTGGCAGGCTCTAGCACACTAATCACAGCGCAAAGAAGCAAGGTCGACAACAATATCGAGGACGGCTTTTTCGTGACGGGGAGCGAGCTTTCCGAAGATCTCCTCTCCTCTCTCGAAAAGAACAACGACCTCACAATATATGAGAACTATTATTACGAGCAGACTTTGGGCGATTCTAGTGATGGCCCAGTCGGAACAATTCGTATCTATAATTTGGATAACAGAGAAGACATCGACCAGGTGAGTTCCATTGGTGGACGACTGCCGGAAAACGATGACGAGATTGCAGTAGACCGCGTCTATGCGGCTAACAACGACATAGAAATTGGAGACGAGATAGTAGTAAATGGCAAAAGTGTCGAGGTCGTAGGTTTCTGTGCAATGTCGGACTATACGGCGATGTACGAGAGTAACGACCAGATGATGTTCGATGCGACTAGATTCGGTGTCGCTGTTGTGGACGGCGAGCTTTTCGAGACGGTTGATGCGGAGAGGATAACTTTCCAGTATTCGTATCTTTTCGAGGAGGCAATAGACGAGGACGACAAGAAGGCGCAGAAAGAGCGCAATGAGCAGTTCGCGGAGAACTTGATTGTGTCCTTGATGTTTGCAGGTGTGGAGGTCAAAAACTTCCAGCCAGCGTTTACGAATCAGGCGATAATTTTTGCAAAAAACGACATGGGCCGCGATGGAAATGCGATGCTGATGTTCCTTCTAGTTGGCGTGGCGGTGCTCGCGTTCGTGTTTGCGATTACTACGAATGCGCAGGTGGAGCGTGAGGCTTCCGTTATCGGAACCTTGCTGTCGTCCGGCTATTCTAGATGGGAGATGCTACTTCACTATTCGCTCTTGCCGACACTAGTGATTATCGTCGCGCTAATAGTGGGCAACATTCTTGGCTACACTGTGATGCTTGAGGTTGGCAAGGATATGTACTACGCGAACTATTCTCTGCCGGAGTTTGTGTTCCGCTTCGATGTGGCGGCCTTCCTTAAGACCTCGGTTATTCCGTTCGTGCTCTTTGAGATTATTATTAACGTAGTGTTACTGAGTAAGCTTCGCTTGTCACCGCTTCGTTTTTTGCGAAAAGATATCAGTTCAAACAAGTCGCGCCGTGCTCCGAAGCTTTCGCATTCAATCTCGATTATGAACCGCTATAGACTTCGCGTGCTAATGAAAAATATGCCGACTTTTGTGATGATTATTGTCGGCGTTACGCTTGCGAATCTGATTGCGCTACTCGGCATTATTTTTGTTCCAGTAATCAACGAGAACAGTGCGAGAATCCGAGACAGTCGCCTTGCTGACTATCAGTACATTCTATATACAGACGATATTCCTGGTATAGATAGTGACGCGCAGTTCGAGGACGTTCGACTTGCTAGCACCACCTCGCTAACATATTCTGAGCCGCACCGCTTCAACGTTGGCGACGACAATGTTCACGAAGAAGAAATCACTATCTACGGCGTGGACGCTCGCGACATTCCGTCAACTAGCATGGCTGGCGAAGAAGGTGCTGTTGTTGTATCTAAGTCTTTCGCGTCCAAATTCCATCTCGAAGTCGGCGACGAGATCACACTAACGGACGAATATAGCGGCGCGTCCTACACATACGAAATCGACGCAATCGACGAGAACACGCAGATGCTGATTTTCTTGCCACGCGCCGAGGTTAACGAGATGCTCGAGCAAGACGATAAATACTTCAACGTTATCTTGAGTTCAAGACCTCTCGACCTAGACGACCAATACGTCGCAAAGCTAATCACAGAAGACGACCTAGACCAGCTCGGCAACCAAATGAACTCGAGCTCGCTTCTTAAGATGTTCGATGTCTTCACAGTCTTCGGCTACGCCGTGCTCGTAATCGTCGTCTACATCCTAAGCAAGACGGTCCTCGCCAAAAACAAAACCTCCATCTCTCTCGCCAAAATCCTCGGCTACCACGACCACGAGATCTCCGCAATCTACCTGCGTACCGTCTCCGTCGTAACAATCGCGTCCATCGTACTCACCATGCCACTCGTAAACGTTCTCATCGACCTCATCTGCGAGATGATACTCTACGACTTCGCTGGCTACTTCGAGTACTTCCCAGAAGTGTCGCTTTTCGCACGCAACGCCCTCATCGCGATAGTAATCTACATCTTAATTTACTTCGCCCTCGTCGGCCGCATCCGAAAAGCCAAAATGACAGACGCACTCAAGTCCGTCGAATGACATGCGATTTTTCAACTCTTCGGTTTATGTTGCCATTTCACATGACGCATATGCCGCGCCGCGCGCAAGGTGAATAGACCATTACGCGCTGCTTACACACTATTAGCACGTTCTAGGGCGATAAATTAGTGGCAGAAGATTCTCTTCCTTCCATCTCGGAGGTGTTGAGGCTTTTGCCACTTTTTGTATTTGTATTTTGTTTGGCCGTGGTCTGTGTAATTGTAACAACGGCTTTCGTCAACAGTTTTGTCAACAAAAACGGGTCAATCTGTTGACAGATTTGTTGACAA
>CALEFT010000049.1 GCA_937876985.1 uncultured Clostridia bacterium
AGATTAGCCCATTTTTGTTGACAAAACTGTTGACGGAAGCCCTGTCAACAAATCTGTCAACAGATTAGCCTGATTTTGTTGACAAAACTGTTGACGGAGGGGCTTGCTGAAGAATACGCTGAAAACGGCTTTATCAGCACTATTTAATATTAATTATTCTGCGATTTTATCATGTAAAAATTGCTTATTCCTTATCATTAGTGTCGAAGATAATGCTATAATTAGGAATAGAATAATTCGACATAGGTGCTGGAGGAATGGCATTATGATACTTGGATTTGATGTAGAGAATTTCGATTTGTTTGATAAGGATCAGTGCGGAGTGTTGATGGAGGATATTGGTAATGCTGATAAGGCTGACTTATATCCGATGGCTGGACTTGGCGCTTTTATTGGTCGTAACCAGACTGGTAAATCGAGTTTTATGGATGCGATTTATTTCCTGAAGCATTGTGTTACTAAGGGCGTAAGAACGGCGTCTACCTCTAAGGATAGACCTGGCTTTTCGAAGCTGGTTATTGACAGGAAGAAGCCGGCTGTTTTCAGAGTTTACATGAAGCTTAAGGCGCCGAAGGATGATGCGAATGGACTTCGCAGACATTTTGTTCAATATGAGTTGGAGCTTGGTGCTAATAGGCATGGAATTCCTGTGGTAAGAAGCGAGAGAGCTTATTTGCATGCGAAGCAGGAGACGGTTATTCCTGTACTTGAGATTGATAATCAGGAGGGAAGAGTTTTGACAAAGCTTTCTGCTGATTATCAGTGTGAATATGAGAAGACACATATTTCTGATGACCATACTTGTGCGTTGCAGCTATATGGGCGAATTAGTTCGTATGGGATTTTGCATGAGATTTATCATGAGATTTCTAGGTGGTTTTTCTGCTGTTTTTCGAGTGGGGATGAGAGTAATTATTTTGAGGTTGGAAATGCGCCTGGTGGGCATAAGCATTTGAATAATGCGGGAACGAATGTGCGCAATGTGCTCGAGTATATTAAGGGTGAGGATGAGGCGTACTATGAGACTTTGGTGGCAGATTTGTCGGCGAAGATTCCTGAGATGAAGAAGAAGAGACTTCCTGAGAAGCTCGCGGATAGTCCGAATAAGCTGTTTTTGTATTTGTTGCTGCTCGCGGATAAGGATCCTGCGTCGACGATTTTTATTGAGACGCCGGACCGTGATTTGTATCACGACATGATAGATGTGCTTGCGTCGAGGATGAGGGAGTATTCGTTTGAAAGGCCATATAATCAGATTTTGTTTACGACGCACAATCCTTATATTTTGGAGTCTATCTCGCCAAAGGAGGTTTGGGTATTCAAGCGTTCTTTTGAGCAGGAGAAGGGCGATATTACGATAGAGTGCGCGGGCAAGGATAAGCTCGTTAATGAGATGTTTAAGCAAGGTGTTGGCATGGGTGCGATTTGGTACGGCGGACATTTGGAGTAATTTAAGGAGTGCGTAGGTAAGATGGTAATCGAGATTTTGACGGAGGATAAGTCTGGTTCTGTAACAGTCGAGAGGCTCGTTAGAAGAATTTGCAAGAAGTTTTATGAGAATAAGGCTTCTAATAACGCGTCCAAAAATCAAGAAAACAAGCCTTCGAACATGCCGACGATTAATGTTCGTCCACATCGTGGCTGTGGCAATTTGCCTCATGATTGGGATAATAAGCCGCCTAGATTTGCTTCTGGTCTGCTTGATTTGTTGCCTGCTAAGTGTAGGGCGTATGAGGAATGTTATGGTAATGAAGAGGTGATTTTTGTTGTCGTAATGGATTCTGATGATAACGACCCAGTTGAGCTAAGGAAGACGCTTTATACGGTGTGTAAGAAATATGCGCCAAATGTTAGAAGTGTTATTGGGCTTTGCGTTGAAGAGGTCGAGTCTTGGCTTCTTGGTGACCACGAGGCTATTTCTAAGGCTTACCCAGAGGCAGATATTAGCGCGATTAGCCTTTATGAGCAAGACAGCGTTTGCGGCACATGGGAAGCACTTTGTAGAGTTGTTTGTCCTGATAATTATGAGGATGTTCTAGAGATCGGATATCCTGCTATTGGTCAGTATAAGGCGAAGTGGTCGGAGGTAATTTCTAAGTATCTTGACCCGGAGAAGAATGTTTCTCCTAGCTTCATTTTGTTTAAGCACGCACTTGAGGCTGCGCTTACTAATCCAAAACCAATTAGCTCGAATCAGCAGGCTTTCTTGTCTCATGAGACGCACGATTCTAAGCCTAATCCAAAGGTTAGAAGAATCACATTCTAATTGGTTATAGGTGATAGTTAGTATGAGCAAAACCGCGAATCTTCTTCCAGTCGACAGAGGCCATATTTATATTCATGTGCCTTTTTGTGAGAGAAAGTGTCATTACTGTGATTTCTTTTCAATCTCCATTTGCCCCTCTCGAAAAGCATCACCTAACCAAAACCAACTAATTTCAGATTATTTTGCTGCTCTTGTTTCTGAGATTGATTCTACTAGCGAAGAATATATTCCTGATGATTTACGAATTAGTACGATATATTTTGGTGGAGGTACTCCATCTTGTGTAGACCCAATGCACATCAAGGCGGTGTTAGATGCGATTTGTCGTAAATTTACTTTGTCCGAGGATGTCGAGATTACACTAGAAATGAATCCGTCTTCTGCCGATAGTACGAAGCTTACACGATATAAACAAATGGGTATCAATAGATTATCTATCGGAGTACAGTCACTTGATGACGACGTTCTTAGAACTCTTGGTCGTCTTCATGATTCGAAGCTCGCGCTTTCTACAATTTCAAAGGCGCGCGAGGCAGGTTTTACTAATATTTCTGCAGACCTCATGCTCGGAATTCCAGGACAGACATTAGAGCAGCTAATTCTCAATGGACAAAAGCTTATTGATAGCGGTGTAAGTCATATCAGCATGTATTCTCTTGAGCTTATTGAAGGTACAAAACTTTATGATAGATTTGCTTCAACTATTGAAGACGAGATTTCCCAAGAAAGGGAGCGCGAGATGTATCACGGACTTCGCGACTATCTTAGATCTTGCGGCTATATGCCATATGAGATTTCAAATTGCGCGAAGATAGGTTACGAGAGTCGACACAACCTCGCATATTGGAAGGGCGCAGAATATTTTGGCTATGGCGCAGGAAGCTCTGGCTATGTAAATGGCGTTAGATATTCACATGTAGATAATATCGATTCTTATATTGCTAGTCCGAAAGCTAGTGTAGAGATTGAAGAGCGAATGAATCTTGATTCTAAGATGCGCGAATATGCAATGCTTTCTCTTCGAACGAGTGTCGGAATCTTAAGTGAGGAGTTTCAGATGCTTTTCGGAAAAGGCGTGGAGGAAGTCTTCGCCGAGAGCATAAAAAAGAATAAGGAGCTCGGATTGGTTATATGCGACGCACAAGGCGTGCGTTTGACAAGACGAGGCTTAGACCTTGCAAATCAAGTGTTTGCGGACTTTTTGTTGGATTAGGTTCTAGGCAAAGTTGTAGGAATGTCAAAATAACTCAAATATTCGTTTGACTTTAATTGACTTTGGGTGTTAAATGTAGTTGGCACTCGAAGTGGTAGAGTGCTAAAATTACAAACGGAAGGAGAAAAACATGCCTTTAGATGAACGTAAGAAGATGATACTTCAGGCAATTGTTGATGACTATGTATCAACATATGAGCCAGTTGGGTCAAAATCTCTAATCGATAGGCACAATTTCTCCGTAAGCTCGGCTACGCTTCGTAACGAGATGGCAGAGCTAGAGAAGATGGGACTAATTGAGAAGCCGCACACTTCTGCAGGTAGAATTCCATCTGACAAGGGATACCGCGAATATGTTAATTCGCTTATGAGAATTGACGTAATCTCTGAAGAAGAGTGCGAGGATATCCAGAATAGAATCAGCGAGAGCGTTGATGAGGTGACAGACCTTCTTAAGAATGCTGCTAATACGTTGTCTGAGAAGACGGGTTATGTGTCAGTGGCGCTTACACCAAGACTTCAGAAGAGTTACCTTACACAGCTCAAGATGCTGATGATCGAACCAGGTAAGGCGCTTGTGGTTGTGGTTCTTTCGGAAGGAGTAGTCAAGGATAAGCTAGTTAGAATTCCTAACTTTCTTACAGACGAGCAGGTGATGCAGATTTCTCGAAGTGTTGAGAGTAATTTGCTAGGAAAGCCGTTAGATGAGATTACTTTGATTACTGTAGCTACATCCGTTAAGGACAGCACGATTCCTGATTCGCTGCTTAACCAGGTGCTCTATGAAGCATATACTGCAATTAAGCAGGCGGATAGGCTCGATGTTTTCCTAGATGGAGAGCATAGGATGCTTTCGCTTCCAGAGTTTAATTCTGTAAGCAGAGCAAGAAGCTTTCTAGATACACTATCACGCGACGGAATGGTTGCAGGTTATGTAAATGAGCTTAATTCTTTTGCCAAGGATAGCCACTATATGAACAATGAGAATTCATACATGATTCGAATTGGACAAGAGATTGCACTCGAAGGACTAGAAGATTGTTCTTTTATTACTACGACATATAACTTAGGCGATACGCTTACAGGTAATATTGGAATAATTGGACCGAAGAGAATGGAGTATTCGAAGGTAATATCACAAATCAATTTTGTGCGTAAGACCTTGAATGACGAGATAAAGAGACTTACATAACAATTATTAATTGGAGGTAACAAAGGAAATGGCAGACGAGAAGTCTAACGTAAATGGAAATGAGAACGAGGAAGTAAACGAGATAGTAGTAGACAATGAGCAGGACTTAAAGTGTGAGTGCGATGCTAAGTGCGAATGCGAAGGCAAGTGCGAATGCGAAGGTAAGTGCGACTTAGATGCTAAGGATGAAGCAGACGATAAGAAGGAAGCTTCTGAAGAAGATAAGGTAGCGATGCTAGAGAAGAGATACATGGCACTTTATGCTGAGTATGAGAACTTCCGTAAGAGAACAGCAAAGGAGAGAGAGCAGCTATATTCCGATGCAGTTGCAGAGGTAAGTGAGAAGTGGCTAGCAGTTCTCGACAATATCGACAGAGCAGTAGAGTCTTCTAAGGATCTTTCAGCAGATAACTACGAGCAGGTTGCAAAGGGCATCGAGATTATCGGCAAGGGCGCAGAGGACGTGCTTACTAAGATTGGCATCAAGGAGATAGAGTGCCAGAGAGGAACAGCTTTTGACCCTAACTTCCACGAGGCAGTAATGCATGTAGAGGACGACGAGTTAGGTGAGCAGGAGGTAGCTCAGGTATTCCAGAAGGGATACATTTATAAGGATAGGGTTGTACGACACGCAGTAGTGCAGGTCGCAAACTAATAAAGGATAGATAGCTTACTATCGATTATTAAACACAAAGGAGATAACAAAATGGACAAGATGGACAACATTTATGCAAGTTTGGTACCTACAGTAATTGAGTCAACAAATCGTGGAGAGAGAGCATATGACATCTATTCACGTTTGCTCAAGGAAAGAATCATCATTCTTTCAGACGAGGTTAACCACGTAACAGCAAGCTTGATTACAGCTCAGCTTCTTTTCTTAGAGGCAGAGGATCCAGATAAGGACATTCAGTTCTATATCAATAGCCCAGGAGGCTCAGTAACAGACGGTCTTATGATCTACGACACGATGCAACACATTAAGCCAGACGTACAGACAATCTGTATGGGTATGGCAGCATCTATGGGTGCGTTCCTACTTTCTGCTGGTACAAAGGGCAAGAGATGCATCCTTCCAAACGCAGAGGTAATGATTCACCAGCCACTAGGCGGCGCACAGGGCCAGGCAACAGACATTCAGATTGCAGCAGAGCACATCAAGCGCACAAAGGCTAGACTTAACACAATCTTGGCTGCAAACACAGGCAAGTCTATCGAAGAAATCGAGAAGGATACAGACAGAGATAATTGGCTTACAGCTGAGCAGGCTCTCGAGTATGGAATCGTAGATAGAATCCTCGATAAGAAGTGATAACAAATTAAGAAGATATTTTGGCTGATGCTTTTCGAAAAGCATCAGGAAGAAAGAGAAAAAACAATTAAAGGAGAACAAATAATATGGCAAAAGTAATTGGTATCGACTTAGGTACAACAAATTCATGTGTAGCAGTAATGGAGGGATCCGAGACAGTCGTAATCCCAAATCCAGAAGGCAACAGAACTACTCCATCAGTAGTAGCTTTCACAAAGACAGGTGAAAGACTCATTGGACAGGTAGCAAAGCGTCAGGCAGTTACAAACCCAGACAAGACAATCCAGTCCATCAAGAGAGAGATGGGTTCAAACTACAAGGTAACAATCGACGATAAGCAGTACAACCCACAGGAAGTATCCGCGATGATTCTTTCTAAGCTAAAGAGCGATGCAGAGGCATACTTAGGACAGCCAGTAACACAGGCAGTTATCACAGTTCCAGCTTACTTCACAGACTCACAGCGTCAGGCAACAAAGGATGCTGGTAAGATTGCAGGACTAGAGGTACTAAGAATCATCAACGAGCCAACAGCGGCTGCACTTGCATATGGTCTAGATAAGGAAGATCAGGATCAGAATATCCTCGTATTCGACCTAGGTGGTGGTACATTCGACGTATCCATTCTAGAGATTGCAGATGGAGTATTCGAGGTAAAGGCTACAGCTGGTAACAACCGTCTTGGTGGTGACGACTTCGATAACAAGATCGTTGATTATCTCGTAGAGACATTTAAGTCAACAGACGGAGTAGACCTAAGAAATGACAAGATGGCAATGCAGAGACTTCGTGAGGCTGCTGAGAAGGCAAAGATTGAGCTTTCTGGTGTAACAACTTCCGAGATTAACCTCCCATATATCACAGCAGATGCAACAGGTCCTAAGCACCTCAATATCACACTTACAAGAGCAAAGTTCGATGAGCTTACAAGAGACCTCGTACAGGCAACAATGGAGCCAGTAAAGAGAGCAATGAGCGATTCCGGCTTGTCTCCATCTGAGATTACAAAGATTCTTCTAGTTGGTGGTTCTACAAGAATTCCAGCTGTACAGGAAGCAGTTAAGACATACTTTGGCAAGGAGCCATTCAAGGGTATCAACCCAGATGAGTGCGTAGCTGTTGGTGCTGCTATTCAGGCTGCAGTATTGACAGGTGAAGTACAGGGTTTGCTCCTTCTCGACGTAACTCCACTTTCACTTGGTATCGAGACACAAGGTGGCGTATGCACAAGAATGATCGAGAGAAATACAACAATTCCAACAAAGCAGAGCAAGGTATTCTCTACTGCTGCTGATGGACAGACACAGGTAGAAATCCACATCCTCCAGGGTGAGCGTGAGATTGCTGCATATAACAAGTCACTAGGACACTTCATCCTCGACGGTATTCCACCTGCAAGAAGAGGTGAGCCACAGATTGAGGTTACTTTCGACATCGACGCAAACGGTATCGTAAACGTTAGTGCAAAGGATCTTGGAACAAATCGTCAGCAGAACATCACAATCACTGCTTCTACAAACATGAGTGAGGAAGAGATTCAGAAGGCAATCAAGGAGGCTGAACTCCACGCAGCTGAGGACAAGGAGCGTAAGGAGAAGGTTGACACAAAGAACCAGGCTGAGTCTACTGTATATCAGACAGAGAAGACACTCACAGATCTTGGCGACAAGATTACTGAGGAAGACAAGGCTCCAATCAACGAGGCACTTACTCGTCTTAAGGATGCAATTGCTAAGGATGATTACGATGCAATGAAGACAGAGACAGAGGCTGTTACACAGGCATTCTATAAGGTTTCCGAGAAGATTTATTCTCAGGCAAATCCTAATGGTGGACAGCCAAACCCAAATGACTTCGCTGGCTACGGTGCTGGCCCAGACATGGGTGGCGGTGCTGCTTCGGGTACTGACGCAGATGGCTTCAAGAGTGCTGGTGGAGACTTCTAATTAGTTCTAAACATATAAATTACTTATCGTAAGCGAGCTTCTGCGAAAAGCAGGGCTCGTTTAAGTAAGTTAATGGAGGAATGACTTTTGGCAGAGCAGAAACGCGATTATTATGAGGTCCTTGGTGTTCAAAAGAGCGCGACAGAGGACGAACTTAAAAAGGCCTACCGTAAGGTTGCAAAGAAATATCACCCGGACTTAAATCCAGGTAATGCAGAAGCAGAGGCTAAGTTTAAGGAAGCAAACGAGGCATATTCTATATTGTCTGATGCAAACAAGCGTAGACAATATGATCAGTTTGGCCATGCAGCCTTTGATCCAACATCAGGCTATGGTGGTGGTGCTGGTGGTGCCTATACAAGCTACGGCTTCGAAGATTTGAATGATATCTTCGGCTCCTTCTTTGGTGGTGGCTTCGGAGGAGGCTCTACTAGAAGAAGATCTGGTCCACAGCGTGGTGCAAACTTAAAGTATGGTATGACACTTACTTTCATGGAGGCAGCCTTCGGTACAGAGAAGGATATCAATTACATGCGTGACGACATTTGTTCTTCATGTAATGGAACTGGTGCTCAGGCTGGCTACTCCCCAGAGACTTGTCCAACATGTAGAGGACAAGGTCGAGTAACACAACAGCAGCAAACATTGTTCGGAATGACAATGGTACAGAAGGAGTGTCCTACTTGTTCCGGTAGAGGAACAGTTATTAAGAATCCTTGTAACACATGTCAGGGCAAGGGACGTCGTCGTGTGAGCAAGACATTGCACATCAAGGTTCCTGCTGGTGTAGATACAGATGATTTGCTCCCAATTACTGGCGAGGGTGATGCTGGTACGAAGGGCGGACCATACGGAGACCTATATATCCAGTTCAAGGTAAAAAAGCACGATGTATTCTCTCGTGCTGGTGCAGATACAATGTGCGAAGTGCCAATTACTATTGCACAGGCTACTTTGGGCGGCGAAGTTGATATTCCTACAATCGACGGAAATGTTAAGTACCAGGTTAAGGAAGGTACACAATCTGGCGACAAGCAGGTGTTCAGAGGTAAAGGCATCACTCGTAAGAATGCTCCAACAACTCGTGGAGACCACCATGTTACATTCGTAATTGATATTCCAACAAGACTTAATGAGGAGCAGAAGGCGAAGCTTCGCGCTTTTGACGAGAGCCTTACAGAAAAAAACTACGAGAAGCGATTTGACTTTTTCAAGAGAGTAAAGGGCTTCTTCAACAAGCAGAACAACTAATTAAATCAGTAGCCATAAGGTTAGAAGGTGACAAAATGAAGTGGATTGAATTTAACATCGTAACAACAGAAGACGCATCCGACGCAATTTGCGAGATGCTTGCCCAAGTTGGCGCAGACGGAATTGCGGTTTGTGACCCAAACGAGATTGCGCGTTTCATCGAAGACCCTAATTCTCTCGCATACGCAGATGAAGGCTACATTGAATCCCTCGGAACAGATGTCAAAATCAACGCATATTTCGCAGAGTTCGACGACGGAATTCGTCTCGGCATGAAGAATTCTGAGTATGAGAATCCTGTTGGAGTAGGTGAAATCTACGGAAACCTTGCAACAAAAACAGTTTCCCTCGAAGAAGCACTCCAAATCCTTCGCGAAAAGCTAGACTTCATCTCTACCTTCCTTCCTGTTGGTGAAGGCTTAGTTGGCTATTCCTATGTAAAGGATGAAGACTGGGCAAACAATTGGAAGACCAATTATAAGCAATTCAAAATCTCCGATAGAATTACAATCTGCCCATCGTGGGAGACACCCGTAATCGAAGGAGATATGATCCCCGTAATCCTTGATCCAGGCTCAGCCTTTGGAACTGGTACACACGAGACTACTTCTATGTGCGCAGAGCTTCTGGACGAGCTTCTTACAGGCAAAGAAAAGCTTCTAGACCTTGGCACTGGATCAGGCATTCTCGCCATCATCGCAAGCAAGCTCGGAGCAAACTCTGTAGACGCCATCGATATCGACAGGCTTGCTGTAGATGTAGCAATAGAAAACTGTAAACAGAACAATTGCGACAACATCGACTGCTACGCAGGCGAGCTTTCTAATGCGAAAAGCAACGATTACGACATCGTTGTTGCCAACATCATCGCAGACGTAATCTGCGCTATCGCTTCCGATGTTCCAGCAGTAATGTCAGATAACGGTATCTTTATTTGTTCTGGTATCATCAACACAAAAAAGGACAAGGTAGAAGCTTCATTACTTGACGCAGGCTTTAAGATTATTAAGTCAAAAACTCGTAATGACTGGTACGCTTATATGTGTACAAAATAATTTGACATAGTAAAAACCCTTTGGAATAATACCCTCTCGAAAACTTTCATTCTTAAAGTGTGCAAATGCACAAAAAAGTTTGAAAGTTTTTGTGTAGTCTGCAATTATATTCTATGCGAAACTAGACTCATGAGTTCATATTATGACAGAAATGTGAAGAAATAGGCGTTTTAAGTATTCCATTCTGTTCGAATGATTAGGAAGTTTTTGAGGAGAACAAAGCTATGCCGAGTGTATTAGCAATCGCAGACTCGTTTGCGGATGCAAGATTTGACATAACTATCGATATGAACACCATCGAGACGTACGAATTAGGTGCGGCTCTAATTATAGCGAATGAGATGCCAATGAGCTCTCTCGAGAATCAAGTTCTCTCATGTGCAAGATCTTCCAGTTTTGATACTATTCGCGTTGGTTTGATTCAGCAAGCAGATAAGGTAAGTGTTATTGGTAAGGCGCTCGAGCTTTTCGCGAAGGACGACAAGATGCTTGTTGTAAGTCCTTCTGTAATCTCTGATGAGGGCGAGCTTTTGATCACTGAAGATACATATATTGCGTTAACGGAGCATGTTTATCCGCATGCTACTATTCTTGTGCCGAACATTATGGAGGCGGAGCTTCTAAGCGGAATAGAGATTCACGGCAACAGTGATGCGATTCGTGCGACTAGAGAGATTGCGAAGATATACCACGCTGTTGTTTACTTGCGTGGCGGACAAATTACAAATAACCATGACTTGATTATCAATGGAACGAGAACTGATTGGGTAGCTAGGCCAAGAATTAGACCTGGATTTGAACCTGAGAAGTATAATTTTGCGACGAGTCTTGCTTGCGAGCTTTGTGTGGCAGATTCTATTGAGCAAGCGACAAAGTCAGCTGCATATTTTATGGCTGGAATTCATCCAGTGCTTGAGAAGAAGGCAATGGAAGCGCAGAATGCTTCGAATATTCAAGTTAATCAATCTACACCTAGCGAGGTTAAGTCTGCTTTCGAGGACAAGAAGGAGCCAGAAATTGACAAAGCTCCTAGCTTATCCGCGCCTACAAGAAGTCGAATTCTGAATGTTCCAGATTTCTCACTAAATATGTCAGGACTTAATAGTACTTCGATTAGAACACCTTCTAAGCCAGAAGTTAAGAAAGAAGAAACAGCTCAGGTAGTAGCTTCAGCTAAGACTCCAGAAATCAAGATTGAGCCAACTAGGGTAGAAACGCCAGAGGTGAATACGAAGTTTACGGCAAGTGCAAATACTAGTACTACTAAGGCTACTGCGGCGTCAGCTACTGCGGCGTCAGCTACAAGACATGATTTCTCTGCCGCAAATGCGAGATTACAGAGCCTATCTTCACGCCTAGATTTCCCACTAAATAGTACTAGTGGATTATCTTCATCACTATATAAAGGCGCTGCTACATCAACATCTTCACAAACTGCTACGAGTGTTGCAACGAAGACTGCTGATATTAAGACAGCGGATGCTATAACTAAGCCTGCATTTACAGATGATGTAGCGAAGACAGCAAATAGTGAGAAAATTGAGATTGTAACTAAGACAAGTATGAGTGAGAGCTCATCAAGTGTCAGTGCTGCATTAGAGAATTTGAGACAAATGTCGCAGAATATTTCTGCAAGTAGAACAAGTCTATCTTCATCTTCTAGAGCTTCATTTGAGACAAAGGAAGTAGAAATGGTGACAGATGTAGAAGACTTTGCGCCTCGTGCTAGCGATATGAACGAGGCAGCATCAAGCATTAGAGCTCTCAGAGATAGACTTAATCGAGGAAACGATAACAAGTGATGTAACATTGTTACAAAACTATATTTGATAGGCCTTGTCATGATACTAAGAAGTATGTGGCGAGGTTTGTTTTTTGTGTTTTTGGTGATAACCCCAAGTTCAGCAAGATGTTCATCAAAACAGGGCTTCCTGGGTGAACTTTCTGCTGATAACCCCAAGTTCAGCAAGAAGTTCATCAAAACAAGGTCTCCTGGGTGAACTTTCTGCTGAAATAGAATTGAGCGATTCTTGTTAACAAATCTGTCAACAGATTAGCCCATATAAAGCAACCATCAAAAAACCAGAACCAACAAGTCGGCTCTGGTCTTCGTAAATTACAATTCAAAAACGTCATCGAATGTCATCGATTACTCTTGAAATACAAATTCTCGAAATTAAATACCGTCATTGGCTTGCCATAGTAATAGCCCTGCAACACATCGGCGCCCATATCGCGAATTTGTTTTGCTTGTGTCTCCGTCTCGATACCTTCTACGCAGACGTTCTTATTGATAGCATGAGCAAGCTTCGTGATAGATTCGATAAATAGTCGTTCGAATTCCTGAGTTTCCATCTCGTCTACGAAGGCCTTGTCGATCTTAATCTCATCAACTGGAAGCTCACGTAAATAATTGAAAGAAGAATATCCTGTACCAAAGTCATCGAGCGCTACACGAATGGATTCATTACGAAGTCTAATCATATTCTGTCTACAATGTGCCAAGTCCTTCATGAGGCTTGTCTCTGTAACTTCGAGAAGTATGTTCTTTGGTGATACATTGTGACGAGCAAGCACTGTACGAACATCATTTGCATAATCTTGCCTAATGATATCGTCTGCTGTGATGTTGATATGTACGTAGAAGTCCTTCGGTGCTCCGTTACGAAGCCACGTTGCACATTGCTCTACCGCCTTCTCTAAAATCCAGCCACTTACAACTTCCATTTGGTCAGTTGATTCAAGTGTATTTACTACCTTCTCCGGATTCATCAATTCTCCGTTTGGAGCAACCCAACGAAGAAGTGCTTCAGCTCCCTCTAGCTTCTCTGTCTTCGCATTGATTAGCGGCTGATAGTATAGCTGGAAGCTTTCCATATTATTACGAATTGACTGAGAAATCTGCATCTCGAGATCAAGTCTATCCTTAAGTTCTTCCTTGTCACTAGGAGAATAAATTGCATACTTAAGCTTCTTGTCTTGCTTTACCTTATGTAACGCAATCTCCGCATGAACTAGAAGCTCATCAATTTCCTTACCACCTGATGGATAAAGCGCTGCCGACATACCATAAGATACGAAGAAACTGCCACGACCCATCTCTAGCGGACGAATACTCTCCTCTTGTAAGTGTGCCATGAACTCTTCAATCTTCTTACGCGAAGCCTTCGGCCACAATACGCAGAATGTATCTACGCCAATGTGATACAAAGAGGAATTCTCTGGCAAATTCTTCTGGAGCAAATTGGATAATGCAATAAGAATCTCGTTACCTGAAGAACGTCCATAGTGGTCGTTATATGTATGGAAGTCATTAATATCTACAAGAACTACGCCAGCATAGAGTACGTCTCTGTCGTTGAACATTTCTTGTGCATCTGACATTAAGCGCTCTCTAGTTGGGAATCCAGTAAGCTCGTGGCAAGAAGCATTACGCTCTACATCCTCACGAACCTCGTTCATTCGTGTCAAATCGAAGATCATTCCAACAAGCATCAAAGACTGCCTCGACGCATTGTAAAAACTCTTTCCTCGACAAGCAATCCAAATCGGACGACCTGCATCATCACGAACACGGACTTCAATGGAAATCTTCTCCATCTGTCCTTCAATAATCTGGTGCATCATATCGCGGAAACGCTTACGGTCATCATGGATAATTCTCTGCGCAATACGCTCGAGATAATCGCCATTTAATTCTGTCTGTATATCAGGAATTACTTCACGAATATTCTCAGAGAACACTGCTGTATCAAGCTTCGTGTCCACACAGAATGTAATCGCCGAGGTTCCTTCGATGAGGTTGTTACGGAATGCCTCGTCTTCCTTCATGTCCGTGATATCCGAGAAGCAGCCTGTTATGTATCTAGAATTAAAGCCTGCCTCTACACCCTGGATAGTCTCGTCAATCGCCGCCGAAGAAAAACCACGCGAGCGAAGAATAATCTCGCCACGACTTTGGGAAAGGAATCGATAATCGCCAACAAAGTCGGAAATCTCATTATTCATAAAAGCCTTAATATTCGAACGGAACAACTCCTCGTCGTCTGGGTGCAAGTAGTGGCTAATCACGTTGGACATATCGTGAATGACTGGCGAGAGCAAATCAAAGTCCACCTCAAACGAATGGCTCAAATAGCAAACGTCCTCATAAATATCGTAAATGAACAATCTCTCGTCTATGTCCCCCTCGAAAAGCTGCACCGCAGCCTTCTCCATCAAAGACTTAGTCTTGTCAATCATGAAACCAATGATATATGTCTCTCTGTCAATCGAAATAGTCTGCATATGCGCTTCTACTTCAACTTCCTCTCCAGGAACCTTAGACATCAGCGTATGTGTATTCTTGAACATCTTCGTAGCGCCAAGAACCAAATCCTTAAAAGCTTCACTGAATGCGTTTTCTACACTCATTCTCTGTGAATCAATTACAAATTGAGTATATGTCGATAGCAAGACTCCCTGCGACATCGTCTGCGCATCAAGAATCTTCTTCATTCCGTCAGAGAAGTACATCATGTTCTCTCTCGGAATTACAATAAAAGTACAAACCAAAGTCGACTCGACAATAGTGGAAAGCTCGTCCAAAGAACTCATGTCGATAAGACGCAACATCTCGTCTCTGCTACGGTATAAATCGCGCATCTCTTGCATATCGTCCATCACAAACTCAACCTCGATTCTTTGGAATTAACTCAATAATCAGTAGTTTCTAATTATAACATATGAGCAATATATGTATATAGTTCTTTTTTGTTCATATCCGTAGAATCGGCTAGCTTGCTAACAATCTCCTTCGTCGACAAGCCCTGATTTTTGTAGGCGCGAATCATTTCGTCCAGCTTGTCCTCGCCAAGCTTTTCGAGTTCGGGTTCAGGAAGTGGCTCTAGGCAAATTACAAACTCTCCCTTTGGCGCGACCTCCTCGAAAAGCGCGCGCGCGTCGCACACCTTCGTTCGGATTACTTGCTCATATCTCTTGGTTAGTTCCCTGCAAAAAGCGACCTCGCAGTCGCCAAAACCAGCCTCAACTAAGTCGTCGATGGTCTTCAAGAGTCGATGTGGCGCCTCATAAAGCACAATTGTAACGCGAACATCCTTGAGGGCAGCTAGACGAGTCTTGCGCTCCTTGCCCTCCGATGCCAAGAAGCCCTCGTAATGATAACGGCGCGTATCAAGGCCACTCATTACTAGCGCCGTGATAGCTGCAACAGGTCCTGGAACAACAGTCACATCGATATCGTTCTCGATGCAAAGCTTCACCAAGTCGTACCCAGGATCCGAAATACACGGCATTCCTGCATCAGTTACAAGTGCAACGTCAGCGCCTTCGCTTAGCATTCGAATCAGGCTTTCACCTCGCATCGCCTTATTGTGCTCGTGGTAGCTCATCAGCTTTGCTTCGATGCCAAGTCCCCTTAGAAGCAAGCCGGTTGTTCTGGTATCCTCACATGCGATGAGGGACACGCTGCTTAAAATCTCGATGGCTCTTAACGAGATGTCCTTCAAATTTCCAATCGGTGTTCCAACTAAATAAAGCAATCTGTATGTTCCTCCTCATATATCCTTCGTAATTGTTCTGTCGGTGTTGGTTTGAGCTGCGGCTTCTTTTCGCCGGAGTCGCTAGAACTGCCCAATCCACGATACTCGCTCAAAACTAGCGGTGGCAAGACCTTCATCATGTTCGCTTTGGTGCCGCGCCTACCTGCGACGAGGACCATGCTCGCGTTTTTGTCCGCGAAAGGATGCACGAACATAAGCCTAATCGGCGTGATCTTGTTCTGCTCAAACGACGCAAGAAGCTCCGCGGCTCTAGTTGCGCGCATTACCATCACAACATAGCCAGAGCTTGGAACCACCCTGCTAGCAGCCACTCGCACAAAGTCATCGAGACTGCCGTTTTCCTCAAATCGCGCGTTGAGCCTCAGCTTACCGCCATCTTCACTCGCGCTAGTCCCATCCTCTCTGCGAAAAAACGGCGGATTTGCAACAACAATATCGTACTGCTTCGCCTTAATCTCAGCCGGCAGTTCGCGAATATCCGCGTTATGCGCACTCATGCGTCCAGAAAGCTCGTTAAGGTCAATATTTTTCTTTATCACCTCAAACGAATCCCGCATAATCTCAACCGCATCAACACTAACATTCGCCTTACGAGCACAAATCAAAGTCGAGCACGCACCACATCCAGCGCCAAGTTCAAGAATTCTTGCCTTCGAATTTCCACGCACAAAAGAGGCTGCAAACCAAGCTAGCAGCGTCGTGTCAGTCCCATATCGAAAACCATCCTTCAACTGCAAAAGCTGATATCCACCTCGACCTAAGTCCTCTATTGTCAAATTATCTTCAACTAATTCTCTCATAAGCTCCATTTGCACATGTTGGCGTAAGTTTGTTCATTTATTATCCTATTTCTTTATGGTATTTTGCAACATTTAATTTGTCGTGATTTGCCGCCGCGATATGTTCATTTGCGTTCGTCAACAGTTTTGTCAACAAAAACGGGGTAATCTGTTGACAGATTTGTTGACAAGGCTTCCGTCAACAGTTTCGTCAACAAAATCGGGCTAATCTGTTGACAGATTTGTTGACAAGGCTTCCGTCAACAGTTTTGTCAACAAAAACGGGCTAATCTGTTGACAGATTTGTTGACAAGAATCACCTGATTTTATTTCAGCAGAAAGTTCACCCAAAAAAGAGAAGAACAATAATTATCAATCTTTACAAAAACAAAAATCGCTCACATTACCATACGTAAATGCAAGCGATTAATTGTTATCATTATAGTGGTAATTAATCACTACTATATCTTAAGCGTTCTCCTTACCAAGCTCGAACGCCTTGATATTTGTAGGAATAACCTTTGGCTTATTTGCGAAAGCCTCCTCGATCGACTCCTGCCAAATCTTATCATCAACGCCAAAATACTTGGAAAGTGCACCGAGCATTACCATGTTAACTGCCTTCGCAGTACCTGCCTCATTAGCAAGTGCGAGTGCATCAAACTCGATTACTTTTGTATCGTCGATAGCACTATTCTCAAGAGAAGCATAGATTCCTTCTGGATACTTAACCTGTCCAAGTAGAACTGGCAAGGACTTAATCTTCTGGCTGTTAATAATCATCACGCCATCCTTCTTAAGAAGATTTGCCCATCTAATTGACTCAACCTCTTCGAAAGAAAGCAAGAAATCAGCTGTACCTTCCTCAATGATTGGAGAGTGAACCTCCTTACCAATCTTTACATATGTGATTACAGAACCACCACGCTGGCTCATTCCGTGTACTTCGGATACCTTTACATCAAGACCTAGCTTGAGGCTTAGAATTCCGAGGAGCTTTCCTGCGATAAGTGTACCCTGTCCACCTACTCCAGCCAAAACAATAGAAGCTTCAAAATCTGCCATAGTTATTACTCCTCCCACTTAATTAGTGCATCAAACTTACACATATTCACGCACAAGCCACAGTTGTTACAGGACTCTGCATCGATTACTGGCTTTCTATCTTCACCCATAATTAATGCTGGACACATGATACGTCCACATGCACCACAAGCCTTACACTTGTCATAATCAACTGTTACTTCGATACCCTTCACTGCTCTACCTGTTGGGATAAGCGCACAAGGACGACGAGCGATGATAACAGATACACAATCCTTATCGAGTTCTTCCTTAATAACCTTCTCTGCGCCAAATGTATCAACAGGATCCACAACGCGAACCGAAGTTACTCCGCATGCCTCGCAAAGCTTTTCGAGGGAGATTGCTGGAGCTGGCTGCAATCTAATATTTCTACCAGTAGAAGGATTCTGCTGATGTCCTGTCATTCCTGTGATAGAGTTGTCGAGAATAATGAGTGTAATTGCTGACTCATTGTAGCAAGCGTTGATGAGGTTTGTGATTCCTGAATGTAGGAAAGTCGAGTCGCCGATTACGCCAACTGTCTTCTTGGAATCTATGCCATCTGTAGCCTTGTCAAAACCATGTGCCATACCAACTGAAGCACCCATACATACGCAAGCATCAAGTGCCTGCATAGGAGGAAGTGCACCAAGAGTATAACAGCCGATGTCTCCCATTACCTGAACCTTGAGACGGTTTAATGCAAGGAACAAGCCCTTATGTGGACAGCCTGCGCACAATACCGGTGGACGACCTGGAGCGGCCTCAAGAGAGGATGTCTCGATTCCCTTTACTGGAAGTGGCAAATCGGAAAGTGCAGATCTAATCATCTTCGCTGTATATTCACCAAGAAGTGTGAAATGCTCCTTACCTTCGCACTTAATACCGCTAGCCTTAATCTCGTTCTCGATGAATGGGTCAAGCTCCTCAACAACTACAAGGCGGTCAACCTTGGAAGCGAAGTCCTTGATCAAATCCATTGGAAGTGGCCATACAAGACCAAGCTTCAATACAGAAGCATCTGGCAAAGCCTCACGAACATGCTGATATGCTGCACCAGCAGTTACAATACCAATATTTGTGGAACGCATTTCGACCTTGTGCAAACCAACATTTGTTGTCATGTCAGAAGAATCCTTAGCGATCTTCGCTGTACGATCCTCTACAACAACGTGTCTCTTAATAGCCATAGCTGGCATCATTACATACTTAGAGGAATCCTTAACGTATTCCTTAACAATCTGCTCCTTTGGCTCGCAAAGCTCTACAACAGAACGAGAGTGCGACACACGTGTGTGCAAACGAAGAATTACTGGACAATCGTATTTCTCAGAGAAATCAAACGCAGCCTTAGCAAAATCCTTACACTCCTGGCTATCTGCTGGCTCAAAAACAGGAATCTTCGCACTTCTAGCGTGATTTCTACTATCCTGCTCATTCTGAGAAGAGTGCATTCCTGGGTCATCTGCCACGCAGAACAAAAGTCCGCCGTTTACACCAGTATATGCAGCAGTAAACATTGGGTCAGCAGCAACATTAAGTCCAACGTGCTTCATACAACTCATCGCACGCGCACCGCGAATGCTCGCACCAATTGCAACCTCTGCTCCAACCTTCTCGTTTGTAGCCCACTCACAAGTAATCGACTCGTAATCGCTAATTGCCTCTGTAATCTCCGTAGAAGGAGTACCTGGATATGAAGAAACTACCTTCACGCCTGCCTCATAAGCACCGCGTGCAACAGCTTCATTACCTAGCATGATTTGCTTCATAGAATACCTCCAATAATATCTTTTGTCCTAATCCTCTCTCGAAAAGCCTCACTTAGAAAGCCTTATTACGCTTGTCGATTACGCGCTTTGACTTTCCAGCTGTTCTCTCAAGTGTTTTTGGATTAAGAAGTGTAACCTTCGTATCAATCAAAAGTGTAGTCTTAAGCTTATATCTTATCTCGTTTGTAAGCTTCTCTAGGTTCGCATATGACTCGATCATCGAACCATCAGCAAGTTCTACCTGTACTTCCATTCTGTCAGTAAACTTCTCAGTAGTTACAATAAGCTGATACTGCTGTCCGATACCCTCGATGTTCATTAGCACCGACTCGATCTGAGATGGGAATACATTAACACCACGAATTACCATCATGTCATCAGAACGACCCTTAATGAGTTCCATACGAGCATTTGTACGTCCACAAGAGCACTGCTCATAATGAAGTCTTGTAATATCCTTCGTTCTATAACGAAGCATCGGAATACCTTCCTTAGTAAGAGTAGAAAGCACAAGCTCACCCTCGCTACCCTCTGGTAAAACCTCACCTGTCTCTGGATTAATAATCTCTGCAATGAAGAAGTCCTCATTGATATGCATTCCTGTATGCTCAAGACACTCATATGATAGTCCTGGGCCACATAGCTCTGTAAGTCCATAGTTCTGTGTATCAAAAATACCAAGGCTTGCCTCAATCTGCTCACGCATCTCAGGTGTATGACCTTCTCCACCGAACATACCAACTCTTAAGAAAATATCATCCTTAGTTAGTCCCATCTCGCCAAGAACCTCAGCAATACGAAGAACGTAAGATGGTGTCGCAACAAGTACAGTAGACTTCAAATCCTGCAAGAACATGATTTGTCTCTCAGTATTACCAGAAGAAACTGGAATTACAGTAGCACCAACTCTCTCAAGTCCATAGTGAAGTCCAAAGCCACCTGTGAAAAGTCCGTATCCGAACGAAATCTGAGCTGTATCCTTATTAGTAACACCTGCAGCTGTAGCCATTCTCGCACAGCACTCAGTCCAGTTCTCCATGTCATTACGAGTATAACCAACAATAATTGGCTTACCAGTAGTTCCCGAAGAACCGTGAATTCTAACAATCTCAGAATTATCTACAGCAAACATCTTATCTGGATAATTCTGACGAAGATCGTCCTTAACCGTAAATGGAATCTTCTGAATGTCCTTCAATGTCTGGATATGCTCTGGCTTAAGGCCAATCTCATCCCACTTATTCTTATAGAAAGGTACATTCTCATAGGCATACTTAACCTGCCACTTCAAACGCTCGAGCTGAATCTTCTCAAGTTCCGAGCGTGTCAAACACTCATTGTTGTTCCAAAAAGCCATAACTACGTCCCTCCTGCCAAAATTGGCGCTACACAAGCTTTCAATTTATAAATTATAACACACGCATCACCTAGTAAAAAGTATTATTCAGCGTCAGCCATCTTCTTTGCTTCCTTAGAGTCCTTATGGATCAACTTATTCTTCGCATTAAAGATGTAATTATTCTTAAACTCCTCGTTGATTGCACAAATCGCCTCATACTTATCCATATTATTACGATTTACATACTCCGCACAAAACTTCGCATTTGTGTGAAGCTTCTTGTCGATATCCTTAGAAGCAATCTTATCAGTAATCTTACGCGAAAAAGTAAGATTTAAAACAATTGCACCAATGGCCAAAATCGCACCTGGTACCACGAATATTGTCTCAATCTCATCAGTCAACGCCATGCAAAACAATAGTCCTCCACCAATAAACAACAATGAAGCAATCAAGGAAAACAACCCAGAAACAAGCGTAGCCTTGGTAGAGAAATAATAATTACGATAACCTAACAACATATATAATCCTCCTGTAATAAAAAAGCTCACTACTCTTTCAAGTAATGAGCAATATTGGTGCGGCTGACGAGACTTGAACTCGTACGGTCTCCCACACGCCCCTCAAACGTGCGCGTCTGCCTATTCCGCCACAGCCGCATATCAAATGATGTGTTTCATAAGCATGAAGATTATACTTTTCGAGAAAGATTATGTCAAGCACTTTTTCTCTATCTCGAAAAGTTTTCCATTAACCTCATAGAAAAGCTCAAATCCTATCCTTATGTTCCTGCTTTCTAGCTTCCAAGACTAGTCAAATTTTCCTGCAAACAAAAAGGCTCACCCCGAAGGATGAGCCCAATTGTTTAAGTTAGGAATTAGTAATTCTCTTCTTCCTTTCTTCTGGAAATCTCCATGAAGAATAGGCAAGCTGCGATTACTATGCAAACGATACCAGAGTATCTTGTAAGTGACATTCCCTCACCTGTAGCAGTAATAGAAGAACCAGAAGATGGTGCATCTGTTGGTGTGCTTGTTGGAGCCTCAGGTGTTGGTGTAGCTGGAGTCTCCGGTGTAGGTGTTGCCTCTGGTGTACCTGTTGGAGGAACTGGTGTAGGTGTTGCCTCTGGTGTTCCCGTTGGAGGAACTGGTGTAGGTGTTGCCTCTGGTGTTCCTGTTGGAGGTACTGGTGTTGGTGTAGCCGTTGGAGGTACTGGTGTTGGAGTTGGAGTATCCTCTGCAACCTTTGTATTGATTACTGGAACTGTTCTGTCAGAAACTGTCACAGCCTCACCAAGATATGTTGCAGTAATTGTTCCGTCTTCAGCAACCTCAATGTAGTATGGCTCAGAGATTCCAATATATCCTTCTGGAGCCTGTGTCTCTGTCAAGATATATAGACCTGGAGCAATTGTACTGTAGTACAATCTTCCGTCTGCACCTGTTACTACTTCTGCACCTAGTGTACCGTCTACAACACGCTGTCTTGTAGCAAGTACGAATGTACCATTTGCTAGAGGTGTTCCCTCTGGATCTGTAAGAATTATTGACAAGTCATAAGTCTTAAGTGGGTTAGTAATTGTTCCATTTGAAGTCTGTCCACTTGTTACATCAACAGAAGGAATTCTGTCATTTGGTGTAACGTTGTTTGGAAGTGCACTTGTATCCTGAGATACCTGATAGCTTCCTTCTGGAACATTATCAAATGTTACCTTACCGTCTGCTCCAGAAACTGCTGTGAAGGAGTTTGCTGGATTATTGATATCAGTAATAGTTACTGGAACATTTGGAATTGGTGTTCCGTTACTATCCTGAACAACGATTGTAACTGTACCAGGAAGTACTGGTGGCTCAACTGGCTTAACTGGAGCAATAACTGTTGCTGTGTTAGGACCAGTTGCAATTACATCTACTGTTACTTGCTCTGTAGGAGCAGTTACTGTATCTGGGAGATCATTGTTATCAATAGATACAATGTAGTCATCTCCTACAGGTACATTTGTAATTGTAATCGTACCGTCAGAACCTGTTTTTCCTGTATATGTATTTGTAACATCATTAGGATCAGTAATTGTTACATCTACGTTTGGAAGTGCATTACCATCACTATCCTTGACTGTTACTGTTACATCGCTTGTAACTGGCTGCACTGGAATTGATGTATTAACAAACAATGCATCACTTCTAGGCTCACCATCTACTGTGATATTACCCTCTGAGTCAATTACAACTGTCTTTGTTGTTGTAGTAGGTAGTGAGTATCCGTCTGGAGCAGTATGCTGTGTTACAACATATGTTCCTTCTGGAAGGTCACTTATAAGAATCTGGTTGCCTTCTGCAGGAACTGCACCCTCATGGATAGTATTATTGTTACCATCTACTACTGTAAAGTGTCCACCATTCAATGGTGTGTTGTTCTCATCAACAATTGCAATGCTAATGGATCCTGTTGCTGGTGTAGGTAGTGGTGTTGGTGTATCAGTTGGCTTCACTGGAAGTGTTACAACTGCACTATTACCATCACCCTCAGCGATATTGATGCTTGTACCAGTAGTTGGTGTCTCCAAGCTATCAGGTACTGTATCTGGATTTACTGTAACAGTATATCCATCACCTACAGGAATTTCATCGATATCTGCTTCACCATTAGAATCTGTAACGCCTGTGTATGTATTTCCATTGTTATCAGTAATGATTACTTCAACGCCTGGAACTGCATTTCCTTCAGAATCAGTAACTGTAACTGTTGCATCACCTGTTGGATCAGGTGTAGGTGTTGGTGTATCTGTTGGCTTTGTTGTCAAACCAATATTTAGACTGTTATCACCATCATTTACATTTACTGTTACATCTGTAGGTGCGTCAAATCCATCTGGTGCATCAACGATTACTTCGTATGGTCCACCTACTGGCAAGCCAGGGATCTCAACTGTTCCGTCATCTCCTGTTGTTCCTGTGAAAGGACCAGCTCCTGGAACAACGATTTCTACTACTGTACCAGGTACAGGAGTTCCGTTCTCATCAGTAACTGTAACGTTTACATCACCTGTTGGCTCTGGTGTTGGTGTTACAACTGGTACTGTAATATCAACAGTATTTGGACCTTCCTCAGTTACTGTTACATCTGGAATGTCTGTTGGAGGTGTTGTGCCTTCTGGTAGATCCTCTTCATCGATTGTTACATCGTATGGTCCACCTACTGGTACTCCAGGAATCTCAACTGTTCCGTCGTCTCCTGTTGTTCCAGTAAACTCCTGATCTGGCTCTCCATCCTCACCAGGTACTGTGATTGTTACTTCTACATCTGGTACTGGATCTCCATTTTCATCTGTAATTGTTACATCAACTGTGCCTGTTGGCTCTGGTGTTGGTGTTACAACTGGTACTGTAATATCAACAGTATTTGGACCTTCCTCAGTTACTGTTACATCTGGAATGTCTGTTGGAGGTGTTGTGCCTTCTGGTAGATCCTCTTCATCGATTGTTACATCGTATGGTCCACCTACTGGTACTCCAGGAATCTCAACTGTTCCGTCGTCTCCTGTTGTTCCAGTAAACTCCTGATCTGGCTCTCCATCCTCACCAGGTACTGTGATTGTTACTTCTACATCTGGTACTGGATCACCTTCACTTGTTGTGATGTCTACAGTTACATCACCTGTTGTTGGTGGTGTAAGAGTATTTACAAATTCTACTGTCTTATCAGCATCAACTTTTCCACCGATAGATACTGTTCCATCTGGGTTTACTACGATTGTCTGACTATCTGCCTTATCGTATCCTTCTGGTGCAGCACTTTCAGTGATTACATATGTGCCTGGAACGAGGTTCTTAATAACTACTGTACCATCCTCTGTTGTTGTACCTGTAGCTACTTCACTACCGCCTTCCTGTGTAACTACAAATGTTCCGTTTGCAAGTGGATTTGTTCCATCTGTCAAAGAAATAGTTACATCTGTCTTTACTAGTGGCAACGTAATTGTCTCTTCGTTATTTCCAACTACTACATCGATTGTTGGTGTTGTAGTTGGTGTTGTAACTCCAGAATTAGCTGGTGGTGCTACGTTTACTACGTAATCTTCACCTACTGGTACATCTTCAAATGAAACATTACCATTCTCATCTGTTGTACCTGTGATTGACTCAGAATCTGGCACTACAATCTCTACAATTACGCCATCAACTGGATTACCATTCTCATCAACAACTGTAATTGTTACGTCACCTGTTGGTGTTGGCTCAACTGGAAGAACTACTGTTTCCTTTGTTGTAGTTCCTGGTACAACAGTTACTGTTGTTTCATTTGCTGGAGCATCATATCCTTCTGGAATTGTGTTCTCGTCAACTACAACATCGTATGTTCCCGCTGGAACACCAGTAATTGTTACAACTCCGTTCGCATCAGTTTCGCCCTGACCAACAAAGTCGCCATTTCCATCAAGAATCTGCACTACTACATTACTTGGTAGTGGCTTACCGTCTTCTGTTACTACTGTTATTTCAACTGTTCCATCTGTAATTAAAGTATTTACAAACTCACCCTCGAAACCATCCTCACTGAATGGTACTTCAATTGGATTATTAGTAGTTGGTGTAAGAATTGCAGGAAGAGTGTTATTGTTCTGAGAAACTGTGTAATTAATCACGTCTCCATACTCATCTACCTTTGGAAGATTAGTAAATGTAGCAACACCACCATTAGATGTGTTTGCGCTGCTGATAACTACACCATTTGCGAAAAGCTGAACTTCTACGCCATCGTATGTGTTACCAGCATCATCTTTTACTGTAATTGTTGCATCAAATGTAACGATGCCAGTTGCATAATTAAATTCATTAGCACCTTCATTTACAACGATTGTTGCATCAGGAATTGCCTCATATCCATCTGGCATTGTTCCGAAGGAAACTGTGTATTCGCCTTCTGGTACATTTGGAATTTCAATCTGACCATTCTCATCTGTAATGTACTTATAAGTATTTCCATTTCCAGTTACTATTACTTCTACGCCATCAATTGGATTCTTATCATCTGTGTTATCAGTAACATTAATTATAACTGTACCTGTTGGAGTTGGCTCAACTGGAAGAACTACTGTTTCCTTTGTTGTAGTTCCTGGTACAACAGTTACTGTTGTTTCATTTGCTGGAGCATCATATCCTTCTGGAATTGTGTTCTCATCAACTACAACATTGTATGTTCCTGCTGGAACACCAGTAATTGTTACAACTCCATTCGCATCAGTTTCGCCCTGACCAATAAGGTTACCATTATCATCAGTAATCTTTACTACTACATTACTTGGTAGTGGCTTGCCATCTTCTGTTGCTACTGTTATTTCAACTGTTCCATCAGTAATTAGAGTATTTACAAACGCACCTTCGAAGCCACTCTCATCGAATGGTACATCCATTGGATTAGTAGCTGTTGGTGTAAGATATGCAGGGAGAGTGTCATTGTTCTGTTGAACTGTATAGAAAATTTCTTCTCCGTACTCATCAAACTTTGGAAGATCAGTAAATGTAGCAACACCACCATTAGATGTGTTTGCACTGCCGATAATTACACCATTTGCAAGAAGCTCAACCTGTACTCCATCATATGTGTTATCCTTATCATCCTTTACTGTAATTGTTGCATCAAATGTAATAAAACCAGTTTCATAATTAAACTCGTTATTTTCACCATTTTCAACTCTAATAACATCATCTGGAATTGGCTTATATCCATCTGGCATTGCTCCGAAGGAAACTGTGTATTCGCCTTCTGGTACATTTGGTATTTCAATCTGACCATTCTCATCTGTAATGTACGTATAAGTGTTTCCATTTCCAGTTACTATTACTTCTACACCAATTATTGGATTCTCATTATCAGTGTCATCAGTAATATTAATCGTAACTGTTTCTGGTGCAGGTTCATTTATAACTACAACAGTATTATCAACTGCAATAGCTCCATTAATTTCTACAGTTCCTTCCTCTGTAACTGTAATAGAAATATCCTCTGCAAGCATGTAACCATCTGGAGCAACTACTTGGGAAATAACATACTCGCCTGGGGCAAGATCCTCAACAACAACGTTACCATTTTGGTCTGTTGCCAAACCTGTAATTGCTTCATCTGCATCTTCAGATATTACCTTAAACTCTCCATCAATAAGAGGATCTCCATTTGTATTCTGAAGATGAATAGTAACATCTACTGGCTGTTCAGCAGTATCACGCTCGTTCAAGATATATAGTGTATTACCCTCTAACCACACAACTCCATCAACTGCGCCATTTTTAATAGAAAGATCTGTATTTTCATAATTGTAGCCTACTGTAATAGTTTCATTATGGATTAAATAGCCGTTAATAGCACTTACTTGATCGATCTGAAATGTCTCACCACGTTGATTTACTGGCAAGGAAACTACATTCGTCACACCTTCAATTGTTACATTTCCTGAACCAGAACCCCATTCACCTCTGTAATTGATTACTGAACCATTAAGAATGTTTCTATCCTCATCAACTACAACTACATTAATATCAAATGTAATCTTATCAAGTGGGATTGTTACATCCTTAAGACCACCTTCTCCATTCATTGAGATGGAACCGTCTGGATTAACAACAAATGTTAGATTTTCAGTATTATGGTAATTTTGTGAACCTTGTGTCTGTGTAATAGTATATTCACCAGGAACAAATCCTGAAAGTTCAGCACGTCCTTGATTATTACCAATATTACTAATTGTTTGACTGTTACCATTAGGACCAGATACTGTAAATCTTACATCACCAATATTGTTTTCCCACTGCATTGTATCGGAATCTACAATATTAAAAGCAACATCAAACTCTGGAAGTCTATTCTCTACTTCCAATGTATTGTCTTCTAGTGTCTGTCCATCACGAGAAATTGTTCCGTCTGGATTCACTGTAACGTTATAGATAATGTTAACATCACCATTATATCCATCTGGTACAACTGTCTGCTGAACTTTATAGTCTCCAGCAGGAAGATCCTCAACAGTTACAGTACCATCAGCATTTGTAATGATAGTAGCATTTACTACTGGATTTCCATTTGAATCAACAACACTAAACTGTGCACCTTCTACAGCGCCACCTAGCTGATCAACTACATCAATAACAAGATCAGCCTTAACTGGCTCATTAACAAGTACAAGTGTATCGTTCTCTAACGCCACTTCTTCATCTGTTGTGTTATTAGTAATTTTAATAGTTCCATCTTCACCTACAACTACAGTATATGTATCAGGATCAACATCGTATCCCAAATCTGTCTGTGTCTGTGTAATTACATACTCACCTGGATATACATCTTCGATTACGATATTTCCGTTTGCATCTGTAGTTCCTTCAAGAGAAACATCATTACCAGAAGCATCTGTACCAACAAATGTAATAGTACCTGTTGTAATAGGTGCTTTCTCATTAGTCTCAATTCTTACATTAACATTAATAGATTCATATGGCTCTCCTGGCTCGAAAGGAAGTACCAATCTAGTATCAACAGGATTACCTTCTTCATCCTTAGCAAGAATCTCTGTATAATCATCGATATTCTGCTCAGTAAATTGAATTGAAGAATCAAATTCACCATTTACTAACTCTCCAAGGGATACAGAAATAGACATATCCTCAGCAACATCTAACTTATAAATTCTATTATCAAGTTCATAGCCAGCTTCTGTCTGTGTCTGTACAACATAATATGTGCCTTCTGGCAAATCATACAAACGAACAACTGGTACTTCAGCTGTAGTAGCATCAGTTTCTGGACCATAAACATTTCCATTTTCATCTAATAACTGGAAAACACCACCTGGGACATTCTCAGTTGTTGTTCCATTTTCATCTATTATCGTTCTAATTTGGGTTGCGAATGCTTCTGTTGTTTTTGCAGGAACAAGAGGGAAATTATCAAGATAAGATCCATCACCACCGAGATGGTTGGAATAAATTGCAGCTGAACTTACACCATTAAGACTTTCACAGTAAGTAAAACCATTAATGTTACCAGTCTGCTGAATTGTAGCATTTGGTGCAATTACTGTTCCTGACATTGTATTCATGTGCATTTCTGTTTGCTCATAGAAATTAAATACAAAACTAGAGTTAAAATGCATTGTTAACTCATTAGTTGATGTGTCACCATGCTGATTGGAAACCTTCTCTGATTCACCAATTGGATTTCCTTGAGCATCAACATACTGAACATAGAAATTTGTAACCTGACCTAAATTACCAATAACATCAACTACAGTATAAGAGTCCTCGCGAACATTAAATGTAATCGAATTAAATGTACCTGGACCACCAGTAACATCTAATCTGAAGTAGTTAACATTACTTGTACCTTCAAATGTAATATTATTATAATTAGTAGTAGATACTATTGTCTGAGTCAAGTTTGATGGATTATTAGCATATTCATGCATTGATCTACTCCACTCAGTAAAAGCAGCATGTACAAGTTCAAAATCTACTGGAAGAGGATTAGTACTCGTACCAAAAGAATTATACGCTGGCTCTGGAATGCCATCTCCATCTAAGTCCGTATTACCATCGTTATATTGTGTACCTGTACCTCTATCTGTAATTACTACATTAGCATTAGATGTTGTAGCAATATTATAAAGTTCTCCATTAATTGGGAGACCAACTGAGGTAGAGGACGTACCACCAATAACGAGGTCATATCTTCTTGGCTGATAGAAATTACCAAAGTCATTATGTGCTAACTGTGTTCCACCAATAGTAAGGTCTCCACCAATCGCAACTGGACCTTGGATATGTCTGATACTACCAGTCATGTCGCCATGAGTAATAACACCAAACTCGTACATAAGATCAACAGAATCCTTCAATTGATCTATTGTAACCGGAGCTTGTGTACCAGGCTCTGTCTCATCAGCAGCAAAAACTGTACTCATTGAATTGAAATTTCCAAAGAGTAGGTTCTGTGACAACATTGCAATAGTCACAAGTGCAGCCATGAAAGACGTGAAATTTCTTCTTCTTGTCATAAGCAACCCTCCATGCTCATAATTTTTTGATAGTTATAGTATTTTACACATACATTATACACCCTTTCGAATGCAAGTATATTGAATTCATTGTACTTTCTTAGCGTTTATGTTCTTCAATTGTTACAAATACGAGACAACAATAATTGAAATATAAAAATCATAACCACCCGTCGAACGGGTGGTTTGCACCAGGGCTATAAGCCCTTGTTA
>CALEFT010000050.1 GCA_937876985.1 uncultured Clostridia bacterium
ACCCAATTTCATTTCAGCAGAAGGTTCACCCAGGAGCCCCTGTTTTGATGAACTTCTTGCTGAACTAGGGTCGTTTGTGGATGTGAAGGGTTCTAGAGGTGGGGCGAGTTTTAAGATAGTTTACAGGTTCAAAATGCGAATGTGATTGAAGTTCGGGGGCGCTTGTAGGAAAATAGGAGCAGAATAATAAAATATTATTGAAAATTCCAATAGGGGGAGGAATTCGAATGTCTAATTTTGTCGACTTAGGACCGAAGCCTTTTGTTTTTCCGATGCCGGTGCTAATTATTGGTAGCTTTGATGCGGAGGGAAGACCGGACGCGATGAATGCTGCGTGGGGGTCGATTACGGATATGGCAGAGATTTCAATCTCGCTTGATAAGGCGCATAAGACGGCGGCGAATATTCTTGAAACGGGCGCGTTTACGGTGGCTTTTGGTACGGTGGACACGGTGGTCGCTTGCGATTATGTGGGGATTTGTTCGGGCAATAGTGAGCCAGCGAAGTTTGAGAAGTCTGGGTTTACGTATCGCAAGTCGGATAAGGTGAATGCTCCGATTATTAATGAGCTTAAGGTCGCGCTTGAGTGTGAATTTGTTTCCTATGAGAATGAGATTATGATTGGAAAAATTGTAAATGTGGTTGCCGACGAGAGCGTATGTGTGGACGGCAAGATTGATATGGGACTACTTAAGCCGATTGTTTATGACCCGTCGATGAATGGGTATCATGCGGTTGGGCAGAAGGTGGCGGAGGCTTTTCGATGCGGGAATAAGCTGAAGTGAATTGGCGCGGGCTTTGAGGCGGTTCGCTAGTTTAGGGGGACGAAGATGAAGTTGGTTGATAGATTTACGAGAGTGGTTGCGATGGTGCTTGCTACGGTTTTGGTGGTGAGCGGAATATGGGTGCCAGGGGCTTCGCTTGATGCGTGGGCGGTTGGCGATTCTACGGGCACGGTGATGCTCGATGTCGAGGAGGTCTATTCTGAGGCGGCGGTGATGCTCGATTTGATTAATGAGGAGCGTGCGGCTAATGGAGTTGCTCCGCTTACTTGGGACGCTGATCTTGCGGAGACTGCGATGCTTCGTGGTGCGGAGTGCGCGGTGTATTTTGATCATACGAGACCTAATGGGGAGAGTTGTTTTACGGCGAACTCTAGGATGAACGGCGAGAATATCGCTACGAGTACGGGTGAACTGACTGCAGAGAGTGCGATGAGTATGCTTATGGTTTCGGAGGGACACCGAAACAATATTTTGAGCTCGGCTTTTAAGTCGGTGGGACTAGCGATTGTGTATGTTGATTCTACTACGGGGACGAATGGCTATGCGGTGCAGGTTTTCTCGACAAATAGTTCTACGGACTCTACGCAAATCACGACAGATATTAACAGCACGCATGAGATAGAATTCTCGAGCAGCTTGATTGGATTTGCTAGTGGTGTTGATGAGACGGTGCTTTTCGATGGCGCGACAGGTGTGACTCAAAACATATGTGTTCCAATCCAGATTGGTTGGCTTGCGGAAAAAGATAGGATTTCCTATATAAGCGTTTACGGTGGCTCGCTAGAGTATTCGGCGTCGTCGGCGCAGGTGTCAATTAATGATGGCGTTGCCGAGGCGCTGGACTACGGTCGCACTGATATAACTATTAGCATGTTTGGCGAAGAAATTAGAACGGCTCCTTGTGTCGTTCTCGCGACTTGTCCTATCGCTGGCAAAACTCCGCCGGCAGGGAATGGCGACGACCTCGTGACAGTCGAACTTAATAGTGACGGAACCTTCAACATTACTGGCTTCGTTGGCGAGAACCCGGTGGACTTGCCGATTCCAAACTCGATTTATGGCATCGACATCACGACTATCGATAGCGGCGTCTTCACGGGCTGCACTTCACTTGAGAGTATCACGCTTCCAGATGCGATTACCACAATTGGACAAGACGCATTCTCGGGCTGCACTTCTTTGGCAAGCATAGACCTTCCCGAAAACCTCCGGAGCATAGGTTACAACGCTTTTGGTGGCTGCACATCGCTTGTATCTCTTGATATTCCAGACACAGTAACAAATATCGACGGCTATGCTTTTTATAATTGTTTCGCGCTTTCGGAGGTGGATTTGCCATCAGGCATCACGACGCTCAAACCAGTTACTTTCTATTACTGCGACCAGCTCGAAAATATCGAGATTCCAGAAGGCGTTACGACTATTGAATCTCAGGCGTTTTTTGTTAACAGAGGGCTACAAACAGTAACAATTCCACGAAGCGTTACATCAATTGCAGATGATGCTTTCGATTATTGTTCAAGATTTACTATCAGATGTTACACGAATTCTACTGCGCATCAGTTTGCAATTGATAATGGTTATCCTTTTGAACTAATTAACGAGCCGACAACGACACCGACAACAGCGCCAGCGGAGCCTACAGCAACAGTGACGCCGACGCAGGCGACGATTGTAACACCAACAGCAAATTCGACTTCAAATCCGATTGTGAGTACGATTCCGATTCCAACGAGTGAGCCTATTGTGATACCAACTGGCGGCGCGACGGAACTAAATGGAATTGAAGCCTTTGTTACGCGTAACTATGAATTGGTTCTTGGCAGAACGCCTGATGCGGCAGGACTTCGAGACTGGACCAACCAGCTAGTTAGTAATCAGAATACCGGAGCGCATGTGGCTTATGGATTCTTCTTTTCGCAAGAGTTTATAAATCAGAATGTTAGCGATGAGGACTACATAAATATTTTGTACCGTGTGTTCTTGGGCAGAGAGGCAGATGCGGGCGGATTTGGATACTGGCGCGGACAGCTTGATGCGGGGGCAACGCGTGAGCATGTGTTTGCTGGATTTGCGAATTCGGTTGAGTTCTACAATATTTGCAATTCGTATGGAATAACTTCGGGCTACTATATGGAGGGCGTGGAGTTTGGCAGGCAGAAAAATGTGAATGCTTTTGTGGCAAGACTATACTCGCTATGCCTCGGACGACGTGGAGACCAAGCTGGTCAGCAAAGCTGGGTGACACAGCTTATTAATGGCACGAATTCGGGTGCAGGTGTGGCGTATGGATTCTTCTTTTCGCAGGAGTTCTTAAATAGAAACTTGTCAAATGAGGATTACGTTACTATACTATACCGCGTGTTCTTGGGTAGAGAGCCAGACCAGGCAGGATTCGATAGTTGGGTGGCGCAGCTAGAGGGTGGCGAGAATAGGCTCGACATTTTCCGCGGCTTCGCATATTCGCAGGAGTACGAAGGAATTTGTGCAAGCTATGGAATCATTAGAGGAACAGTGTAAGACAAATTAAGTGAGACAAATATGAACAATAATTATTTTGAGACGGAGCGCTTGATATTGAGACCTTGGACGCGTGATGACGGGGAGGCTTTGTTCAAATATGCAAGCGACCCAGATATTGGACCGCCAGCAGGATGGCCGCCGCACAAAAGCATCGAGGAGAGCCTCGCAGTAATTGAGAATGTATACTTAAGCGGCCCGAAGACCTTCGCGATTTGCCTTAAAGAAGGTAGTAGTGAGGGCCAGGATAAGGGTGACCCAATAGTAAATCCAATCGGCTGCTTCGACCTAATGAAGCAGGGGTCGGATATCGCAGAGGGCGACGACGAGTGCGAAGTTGGTTTTTGGATAGCAAAGCCGTTCTGGGGCAGGGGCATTATTCCGGAGGCGGCAGAGGTAATGCTAAAGCATGCTTTTGAAGAGTGCGGAATGAACAAGGTTTGGTGTGCATACTATGAGGGCAACGACAAATCGAAGCGCACGCAGGAAAAAATCGGCTTTAAGCCGCAATGGTATTCGGAGGGCGTCGACGTGCCTCTCCTAGGCGAAGTCAGAAACGGCTTTGTGAACATGATGACAAAAGAAGACTTCTATAAGTCTAGAGAGCGTCAACAATAACGAAGAAGTAAACAACGAGAAGTAGTAAAAGATGAAGCACAAAGGAGAGACACTATGAACATCGCAATCGTTTATTATTCGCAGTTCGGCAACACGGACAAAATCGCAGCGGACCTCAAGGCCAAGCTCGAGAACACCGAGACGGCGGTTGACCTAATCCGCATCGCACCACTAGAGGCATATCCGGACAAGGGCTTTAAGAAGTTCTTCTTCGGCGGCAAGGCGGCGACTTTTGGAGAGCGCCCAGACCTCGAACCATACAGCTTCCCTCTCGAAAAGTACGACAAGGTCATTATCGGCTCGCCACTATGGGCTGGTACAGTGACGCCACCGCTTCGTACCTTTATCGACGAGCAACACAAGGCTTCAAGAATCGATGCCTTAGGCGAAAAACTCTGCGGCGTCTTCTACTCATGTAGCGGAGGCAAGGCGGACAAGGCCTTCAAGGTTTTGTGTGACGCGATAGGAACACTTAACGAGGTTCCATGCGCTCGCTTCGTTGATCCAAAGGACAAGCCATACGATAGCTATGAGGACGACCTGGCTGTTTTCGCTGGAGACATAAGAATGAAGTTTTGATGCTTTTTGATAGCATTTGTAACCTATAAGAAATCAACAATTATTGAATACCACATTGCGATGTGGTATTTTTAATTCTGTAAGCAATTACACCTATTAGGGGATATGAATTGAAAGGAGCATTTATTATGCCAGAAGAATTAATTCCAATTTTGGCGATCGTAGGTATCGTCATCGCATTTATTATCTTCTTGATTCTTATCGGCTATGTTAAGGCACCACCTGATACTGCATACATGATTTCAGGTTTCCGCAAGCCAAGAATCTTGATTGGTAAGGCAGGTATCAGAATTCCGTTCTTGGAGCGTCTCGACAAGTTGTCCTTGAAGATGATTTCCGTAGACGTAAAGACAACAGATTTTGTACCTAACGCAGAGTACATCAACGTTAAGGTTGACGCTACTGTAAAGATTAGAATCGGACAAAGCGAAGAGATGATGTCACTTGCATCTAAGTTCTTCTTGAACGAAGGCGAGCAGATGATCATCAGCCGTGTTCAGGACACTCTCGAAGGTAACATGCGTGAGATCGTTGGACAGATGCGCTTAGAGGAGATGGTTACTGACCGTAAGGCTTTTGGAGAGAGAGTACAGGAGAATGCAATTCCTGACCTCCAGAAGATGGGTCTTGAGATGATTTCCTTTAACGTACAGTCTTTCTCCGACCAAAACAATGTAATCGACGACTTAGGTATCGATAACATTTCTCAGATTAAGAAGGGCGCCGCTGTAGCAAAGGCAAACGCAGAGCGAGACATCGCTATCGCACAGGCTAAGGCTGCAAAGGAAGCAAACGACGCGAAGGTTCAGTCCGAGATGGAAATCGCAGAGAAGCAGACTTCTCTTGCAATCCGTCAGGCAGAGCTCAAGCAGCAATCCGACGTAAAGAAGGCCGAGGCAGACGCAGCATACTCCATCCAGGAGCAAGAACAGCGTAAGTCTATCGAGGTTACATCCGCTAACGCCGATATCGCACGTGCAGAGCGTACTGCAGAGCTCAAGGCGAAGGAAGTAGAAGTAACAAAGCAGACACTCGACGCCGAGATTCGTGCAAGAGCAGACGCTGAGCGTTACGCAGCACAGCAGGCAGCCGAGGCAGACCTCTATCGCCGCACAAAGGAAGCTGAAGCTAAGAAAATCGAGCGTGAGCGCGAGGCTGAAGGTATCCGTGCAGTCGGTGAGGCTGAGGCTGAAGCAATCAGACTCAAGGCACTCGCTGAGGCCGAGGGTATCGACAAGAAGGCTGAGGCTATGAAGAAGTACGGCGAGGCTGCTGTCATCGAGATGATTATGGCTGCACTCCCAGACATCGCAAAGAACGTTGCAGAGCCTCTTAGCAAGGTTGACAAGATTACAATGTACGGCGAGGGCAACAGCGCTAAGCTAATTTCCGACATCGTAAACGGCACAACTCAGATCACAGAGGGCTTCAGTGCTGGAATGGGCGTTGACATCAAGAGCCTCATCATGGGCGCACTTGGCGGCAAGCTCGCAGCAGACAGCAACTCTGCACCAGTTGTAGTAGTAGAGAACGCTGACCAAGTAAGGACACTCAAGACTGCAAAGCCAGCAGAAATCGTACCTGCAACAGAAATTCCTACTAGCGAAGAATCCGAAGACGACTCCGAAAAGTAAGAATTCTTAACAACAAAACAAAGTTTCTACACGCCCTGTTATTGGCAACTGCTGATGACAGGGTGTGTTTTATGTGTGCTTGTTGTGTTACTGGTGATTCTAGAAAATATAAAATATGAAGACTATGGATGCGGCGCATCTGTCCTCTCATATATGGTTGGTAGAAGAAACGGTAGAAGATATTGGCGTTTTATCAACCGGTTTGTCTACCAAGGGCTCTAAAACGGGTCTGGTAGAAGAAACGGTAGAAAATATTCGTGTTTTATCAACCGCTTTGTCTACCAAGGCCTCTAAAACAGCTCTGGTAGAAGAAACGGTAGAAATAATTGAAGTTTTATCAACCGGTTTGTCTACCATGAACATAACAATAGTATGGAAGTGAGAAGTCAATAAATCCCTTCTTGAACTTCCTTTGCAATTTGGTATTCTTACTACTCTATGTAAGCTTGCTCTGGTTTGCAAAGTGGTATTGAAAATCAGCAATTTCTTACTGACATTCAAACCAGTACCAATCAACGCATCTGCTTCATTCCTTTGGCTTCTTGGATAGATACAAAACAATAAGCAGATTAAACAACAAAACATCACTATAAAACAATACCGAATTATCGAAAAACAATAAATTACTATTGCAAAACACAACTCCTCGTGATAAACTCTGATCATATCAAAGTAATCAAATCGAATATAAAGCTACAAAAACAACGGAGGAAACAAAATGGGTTTTGCAGTGTCAGCGCAATTTTTTATGTATATTATGGTTCCAGCAATAATAACCATCGTTGCAGTTATTTATATAATCAATGAGAAGTCTAAGATGTCGCGCCTTAACAAAAGTGGCAACAGTAAATGTTGGGAGTTTACTCCAGAAGCTAAGAGTTTGAGAAAAGTGAACACTACTATAGCTCTTGTAGCCATAGTTTTCTCCATCGCGACCATAATATTTGGTAATTCTTATACAAATAGCTGGATAGATTATGTCTTTGACGGCTGTAAGTATTCTATTGAGGAAGTAAAATCAGAGATTGGCTACGAAGGAACTTCGGAAGAATTGGTTAACGAGCTACTCGGCTTCGAGGTCTACGCACCAAATTCCAGCGACAATTCCGGCGACAACTCCAGTGGCAATATCATCAGCTGCGAGGTTGCCATGACAACCAAATTCGATGGCGACCATATGAGGAACTATATAGTGCTTCAGCTAGAAGATACTGCAGAATTTGTAGATAGAATTAACGAGAATTGGTATGAGAAGTACCCTGAGATTAATGAGAGTCCACGCGTTTCTCCGAACTACAGAAATGGCTTTGATAGACTTGATTATTCCAACGTTTCTGAACACGTTTATACTAATGTATTTGTTAACTTCGACGAGTCAATAGTTTACATTCCATATTCTGGCGAGTATCGAATTGCCGTAGACGAATTCCTTTCCAAACACGTCTGGGACAATTTCGAGTATTCCTGGTTCCGCGAGAATGAGTCGCAGATTCACGGCATCTTTTTGTTAGGCGTTATAGTGGCATGCGTCGTCTACCTTATTGCTACACGTAAATCTCGCCACGCCGCCAAGCTCGAAAAGCAACGCCGCACCCAGGAAGCCATTATGAGAATGCGTCAGAAGCAGTTTGAGAACTATGTAGTTCAAGGTAGGGAGGATAAATAAATGGGAAGATTACAAGGTCTATCATTGATTATATCAGTTTGGTTTCTGGCTTTGCTGATAGTAGCTTCAATTGTACTTGTTAATATAGCTAAGAGAAAGTTCACAAAAATCTTAGGTGTAGTTGTTATTATTGGAAGCGTGCTTCTTGTAGTTTTTGAATTCATGCAATTTAGTGCTTATCTTGAGATGTGTAGTAGTGATAGACGATACGAGTATAGTGAAGTCAAGCATTTGGGTGGCTTTATTGAGCGTACATTTTTTGTAGAGATGAACGAGAATATGCAAGATATTGAATTAGTTGAGACATATCGTTATAGTCCGACACTTGAACACTGCACGATTGTTCTTGAAGCAAATGTTCAGAATTTGGAGTTATTCTTAACAGAAAACATAAATATCCCAACTCAAATCTCGGCATGTACCTGTCCTTGTGAGGCTTGTATGGATTGTGAACAACAGTCGATAGATGTTCTTGAACCTGAAATTTCAGAATATCAAATATATGAAACTGGAAACTACTCATTTAATTATGAATACTATAAAAACAATGCGGCGCAGCCAACAAGGTTTACAATCTATGTTGATCGTAATTTCATCAGTAGTGGACCAGCCAGAGTTTCGATTGTAGCTACTGATTATAACGAACTCGCACACAGTGCCGTTGAGAGTTATATTTTTGAGCATTCATGGGACGATTATGAATATGCATGGTTAAGTGATTTCTATGAGACGTTGGGTAAGATTGTGAATCCTATTACAGGTAGAATATCTATTTTTCATCTTCTTATCCCTCTCGTATTAATAGTCTTCATATCTGAGTCTGGCGTAATAAAGAACAGCAACAAGAATAAGAACGAAACAAATAAGAATGCTTCTAATAATGACAAAGAGTAACATAACACCAGAAAACCAAAGAAAAGATGCATTTCCACCATTAATCGAGTATAATCATTTTTGTGCCTAGTGCTTTTCGCCATAGCATTGCACTACCAAGGCAGAACATAATAGAAAGAGGGAAAACAAATATGAAGAAAATCACATCATTACTCCTAATCCTAGTTATGATGCTTACAATGTGCACAGCATGTGACACAGGTTCTAGTAAGCGTGACCGCGATCGCGACGAAGACCGTGAGGAAAGAGAAGACCGCGACGACGAGGATGAAGACGAGGAAGAGGAAGAGGACGAAGAAATCGAGGAAACTGAGGAAACTACAGAGTCAGAAGAGACTCTTCCAGAAAGAACGGTTGCTACAACTGAGACAGAGGCAACAACAACTGAGCCTACAGAGGAAACAGCAGATCCAGTAGAGTCTTACCAGGACGAGCTCGACGCTATCCTTGGCGAAATTGATGCATTAGAAAGCGAAGCGCAGGGCTATGTTGACGTAGAGAACAACTGCTATGTTAACGAGACTATTGGTATCAGATTCAACATCCCAGAGGGCTGGACATATCAGAGTGCAGCTGAACTTGCTGGATACGGCGAGGCAGTTGGTGACGTCATAGAAGATACTGGAACTGGACTTAGTGCTGGCGACAGTGCATATGCTTTCTTGGCAAATTCACCTGATGGCGCACATTCCATCAACATGATTCATGACCAGAATTCTTTCATCTTGCCAGGCAGTGAGCAAACTTTGATCACATCTACTCTTGCTTCTCAGGATCAGCTCATTGCGACATACGAGGCAATGGGTCTAACTGACGTTTCTATGACTGAGTCCGAGCTCGAGATTGCGGGCGAGACTATCTCTACAATCGAGACTACATATTCATATTCTGGCATGACTGTCTCAACAGTTCAGTTCTTCCTAATCGGCTCTGGCGGCAACTACTTGACAGTTTCACTCCAGAGCATCGACATGGGTAGCGGCGTGTCTGACTTCGACTTCGCAAGCGCTTTCGAGACAATCTAATTTTCGCCCTTCTCGAAAATCAAACCCAAACACAAAACACAAAAAACAATCAACCCCTGGACTATCATCTAGCAAAAGCTAGACATTGTTCGGGGGTTTTTGTGTACCGGTATAACACTGTTCTGACACAAATATTGACAACACTAATATAAAAATGGTACTCTGTGGTCGGAGGTGAAATTATGTTGAAATCATTCTTACTAGAGAATTATGGCTATAACGAACCGATTTTTTTAAACGATTTACAGATAGATAATATGTCTAACAATGCAGTTCGACAGTCGATAAAGAGGCTTTTGGCAAGCGGCTTTCTCGAACGATACGATAATGGTATTTACTTCATACCTAAGCAAGATGGATTGCTTGATAAACAATATCTCGATCCATTGCTAGTGGTCATGCGCAAATATGTACAAAGTAAAACGGAAACTTTTGGTTACGTGACTGGAGTAACATTTATTAATCAACTGGGGCTTACAACACAGCTACCTGCAACAATAGAGATTGTTACAAATAAGGAATCGACAAATGGCCGTACTATTATGGTGGGAAATCAGAAAGTACGTATAAAGAAGACCACATTTCCGATTTCCGAGAAGAATGTTGAGCTTTTGCAATTTCTAGATTGTGTAGCTCAGGCTGAGAAGTATACAGAATTTCCATTAGAGGAAACTGTGGACACAATGCTCTCGTATGTAAAAAAGAAACGGTTTACAAAAGAACAGTTATCAGAAGTATCAAGTGTCATTACAGGTGCAACTGCGAAGAGACTAATTGAATGGGGAATGATATATGAATTTACATCTTGATAAAGAAGCTTTTAACGAGTTGATTATAGTTGATGAAAAAGGAGAGACAGTATGAGTGTGAGATTAGTGCCTGTAAAGAGGGAAGATGTTGAGACAGTATGGAGAATGCAGGTTGAGGCCTTTTCGGATATGCTGGAGAAATATCAAGATTACGAACTTAGTCCGGCGACTGAGGATGTGGATAGGGTGATTGCACGGTTTGAGCAGCCTGAGACGACTTACTTTTTTATTGTTGCGGATGATAAGAACGTGGGTGCGATTCGGGTAGTCGATAAGCAAGATGAAAGCAGGAAAAGGATTTCTCCGATCTTCATCATGAAGGACTTCCGCAACAAAGGGTACGCTCAGCAGGCGATTTTGGAGGCCGAGAGACTTTTTGGGTCGGACAATTGGAGTCTGGATACTATATTGCAGGAGAAGGGAAATATCCATCTTTATGAGAAGCTTGGATATGAGAGAGTGGGTCAACCTGAGAGAATCAATGAGCGAATGGACATCGTTTTTTATGAGAAGGGTTAGCAAATGAACCAGTTAACGGAGGCGAGAGGATGCGAATATGGGCAAGCTAGTGAGAGACAAAATTCCAGAGATAATCAGAAAGGCGGGCAAGACGCCAATCGTCGAGACGCTATCCGACGAACAATATTTGCTCGAGCTCGACAAGAAGCTTAGCGAAGAGGTCGCCGAATACCAGGCGGACAAGTCGCTAGAAGAGATGGCTGACATCCTCGAAGTCCTTTTCGCCATCTGCGAGGCACGCGGCCACTCCATCGAAAAGCTCATGGCCCTCAAACAAAAGAAGCACGACGAAAGAGGCGGCTTCGAGGACCGGATTTTCTGGTGGGGGAATGAGGAGTGAAAGATGCTGTATCGTAAAAACTACAAAGGAGCACTTACATGAATAAAGAGATAGAGCCTTCAGAGTTAAGTGAATCTGATTTAGTAATTGACTGTATATATAAAGGTGGAAATCCTAATATTTCTCTAGATAGAGATTTAGTAGCGTTTTGGAAAACGATGGATGATAAAAGATTCCAGAATTATGAGGCATATTTCACAGTTTTAGATACAGGTGCTAAGCCTATTTTAAGAAAGTGGATAGAATCTCTGATTTACGATCATGAGCATAACTTAGATAGTGCATTAGAAGAGAAAATGTATGATGAGAAAAATGGTGTTGGTGTACGACAAATGTCTAGATTGATATCTAGAATTAGGTATAGGCAATTTGGATTACTAGTTACAACTAATTATGTTGACACCCAAGCATACAAGGAGATAGTAGAAGATGGACATCCAATACTGATAGTAACAGTATCGGATATAGCATCGATTTTTAGAAAAGCTGATATTAATTCTAGAAATATAGATAAATGGTTGGATTCAATAAAAACCACAGATTAGAAAATGAGGGTTGTTAAAATGAATAACAAAAAAACTTACGATAAAACAAATCCGCTTTCAATAGAAGAATATGCACAAGGAATGGTAGGAAAGACATTTCGAGAAATTAGTGATGCTGATAAGGATAATGATTTGATAGTTGATACCAAAGAATATGAAACAAGTCATGAGGATAAGAACTATAAAGGCGGATTAGGAAATATAATTGAGGAAAGATTTTTCCATTACAAGAGCAACAGTGAATCTCGTGCTGATTTCGAAGAGGCAGGAGTTGAATTGAAGGTGACTCCTTACAAGAAATCTCGTGGAAAAATGGTTGCTAAGGAAAGACTTGTTCTTTCAATGATTGATTTCAATACAGTTGTAAATGAAACCTTTGAAACAAGTCATTTGTGGGAAAAGACCAAGCTGATGTTGCTTGTGTATTATGAGTATAATCCAGAGGCGGAAAGTAAAATGGATTATAAAATTCAGCATGTAAAATTATTCTCTCCACCAGATGAGGATTTAAAGATAATCCGCGAGGATTTCGAGAAAATAGTTAGTAAGATTAGAGAAGGAAGAGCGCACGAATTATCTGAGGGCGATACTCTTTATTTAGGTGCTGCAACGAAAAGCTCGGATTCGAGCAAAAGGAGAAGTCAACCTTTCAGTGAAATTCTTGCTAAACCTAGAGCCTTTAGTTTTAAGAATTCTTACATGACGCATGTGCTGAACAATTACATTATTCCTGGTAAAAACACTTGCGAATCTATTCTAAAGCAGCAAACCACGTATTCATTTGAGGAATATGTAGTTAATAGAATCAAAGAATATGTTGGAGTTTCAGTAGCTGAACTATGTGCTAGATTAGATGTAAATCCCAAGAAACAACCTAAGAATTTGGAAGCATTGCTTGCTTATAGAATGTTAGGAATTAAAAGTAATCGAGCAGAAGAGTTTGAAAAAGCAAATGTTGTTGTGAAGGCAATTCGTATAGGGAAGAATAATAAGATTAAAGAAAATATGTCTTTCCCTGCGTTTAAGTTTAAGGAATTAGTTGAAGAACAATGGGAGGATTCCACATTTGGAAATTATTTAAGGGAAACTCGATTTTTGTTCGTAGTATATAAAGAAGACTCTAATGGTGTAATGAGACTAGTGGGGTCACAATTCTGGAACATGCCAGTCTCTGATATAGAAAATGGAGTTAGAGAAGTGTGGGAACGAACAAAACAAGTCTTGATAGATGGTCTAGTTATTGAAGTAATAAATGGAAAAAATCACACTAATTTGCCAAAAATATCAGAAAGCGATATTTGTCATGTTAGACCTCACGCTAAGGATACGAATGATACCTATGAATTGCCAGATGGAAGACAGTTTGCAAAACAGTGTTTTTGGCTTAACAACAGTTATATTCTTGAACAGTTAAATGATGAATTCAAGGAAGATAATAAGTAAATCGATATTGGTTATATGATATACTTTTTCAGTGGGAAATCGATCTGTCGTCTGGCAGTGCTAACATTTTTTATCCCCACGTACAAGTGAGATGGCTATATGCCAAGGAGGACTTTTTATGGAAAAAACTATGTGCGAATTATTCGCAGGTGTAGGCGGATTTCGTCTAGGAATGGAGAGATTAAATTCGGGTTGGAAGACGAATTGGTTTTCGCAATGGGAACCAGGAGCGAAAACTCAATGGGCGCACGATTGCTATGTGCAGCATTTCGGTGACAGTAAAGACTTAGTGGGAGAATATCATACTGGTGACGATATCAGTACAGTGATAAAAGAAAATATTCCTAACCATACATTACTTGTTGGTGGTTTTCCTTGCCAAGATTACAGTGTTGCACAATCTCTTGCTTCTTCCAAAGGAATTGAGGGTAAAAAAGGTGTTTTGTGGTGGCAGATAAGAGATGTAATTATTGCCAAAAATCCACCGTTTTGTATTTTTGAAAATGTAGATAGACTATTAAAATCTCCAGCTAAACAAAGAGGGCGAGACTTTGGTGTGATTTTAGCTTGTTTGTCAGAACTAGGATATAGTGTTGAATGGCGAGTTGTTAATGCGTCTCAATATGGAGCAGCACAAAGAAGAAGAAGAACTTTTATTTTTGCGTATAGGAATGACACTAATTATGCTAAAGAAATGGCATTATTTGATGCAGAAACTATTATTTCCGAGAAGGGTTTTATGGCTAAATCATTTCCTATAAAGGAAGTGAATAAATATGCGAATATAAGCCTTCCTGTTAATATAGTAGAAGTAAGTGATAGATTTTCATTCGCTTTTGAAAATGCTGGATATATGAAGGAGGGCGTAGTAACTACGACCAAGATAATTGAAGAAGAGGAAGAGCCTGTTTTGCTTGGGAAAATACTTCAATCTAATGTTGACGAAGAGTTTTATATAACAACAGACAAAATGCCTAAATGGACATATCTAAAAGGTTCGAAGAAAATAAATAGAACAGCAGCAAATGGTCATGAATATGTGTTTTCTGAAGGTCCGATTGCTTTCCCGGATCCATGGGATAGACCAGGTAGAACTATGCTGACAAGCGAAGGTACTGTAAATAGGTCTTCTCATGTTGTGTCAGATCCAGGAACTGGAAAGTTGAGGATTATTACCCCGGTTGAAGCAGAAAGGCTTCAAGGATTTGATGACGAATGGACAAATAGCGGAATGCCAAGAAGAATGAGATATTTCTGTATGGGAAATGCTCTGGTGGTTCCTATGATTAGCAGAATGGGTGTAGTTCTAGATAAAGTCATTGAAGGTGAGATGAATGAATCGTAATAGTTTCAAAGAAGGAGATAGGGATGGAAGGTAGAAGTGTTGAGGTTGTGACGGCGAGGGGGACTAAGCTTTTCGCGGTGGGGCTGGTGCTGGTCGCGGAGGCGTTATTTGTTTCTTCGATGTTTTGGGGTGAGGATGCCATGAGAATTTATGGTGCGGTTTGCGCGGTTTTGTATGCGGTTGGTGGCGCTGCGGTGCTGTTTGGAATGAAGATGTTTCGCTTGAGGGTAAGTGGGAGTGAGTTCTGGCATAGGACGCGTTTTGGGAAGACGATTCGCTTTGGGGCGAGTGATATTAGCAGGATTAGCTGTGAGAAGGGTAGCAGCAATGGGACGGTTTATTATGACATTCGAATTGAGGTTTCTGGCAGGGATATTGAGATTGGACATAAGATGAAGGGGTTTGCTGATTTGGCGGCGTGCATTGTTGAGCTTTATGAGGCAGGTGAACTTGGAAGTTGTAAGATATCGAAGGCGACGATTGGGAGGCTTAAGAAGGTTTCCGATTGGCGTGTTGAGGCGACTTGTGACTAGGGGCGATGTTTGGATAAAAATAAATATACTCGTAAGATAGTAGATTATGAGATAGTAAATTGATTTGTTGAGACTAATGAGAAATATGTGTAGTTCTCAAGGGGTTTTGAGGTTGTTTTCGAGGGAGAAAATAAGAAGATGAAACTGAAATAGGGTGGCGTTGTGGCGTCGCTCTATTTTTGTTTGGTGCTCTTGTTTGATGGTGAAGGGTGTTGCAAAAAATGTTAAAGGTGATAGAATTAAATTACCTGTTGGGTAATCAGAGGTGGCTACTCCGAGTTTTCATTTCCACAATTTAAGTGGGAAAAGAAAGGGGGAATTTGCAATCGATGTCAAGACAAGAAGAGATAGCTGGAGATTAATACTAGTGCCGTTGAATGACGAAGAGAAGGTATTTGATCCGTGTGATATTGATAAGGTTGCAAAAATTGCAAGGATTGTATTGATTAAAGAGGTGAGTTCGCATTATGAGTAACTATATAGAATACAAGGACAAAGTTTATTTTCATCCTGGATATTACATTGATGAGTTAGTGGAAGAGAGCGGTCTGACGCAAGCGGATTTTGCTAAGAGGCTTGGAACGACACCGAAGAATTTAAGTGAGTTGATTCGAGGTAAGCAAAAGCTGTCTATTGATATAGCAACGAAGTTAGCTAGGATGTATGGTTCCTCGGTGAAATATTGGCTTGGACTGCAGCTTGCATATGATGAAGGGTTGTCGGAGATTAATTCTGCGAATGAATTAGAGAAGGAAAGAAAGATTTTCGGTGCGTTGGAGTACAAGTATTTCAGAGAGAATTATGGACTTCCGGATTTGCCAAGGAAAATCGATGAGCAGATTAAGTGTGTTCGAGAGTTTTTGTGTGTTTCTTCGTTGGATGTTTTGAGGTCTGAGGACTTTTCTGTGGCGTTCAGGAGCAAGGAGAAGTTTTCTGAGGAGAATATGATTAGCGCGAATGCTATGGTGCAAATTGCGATAAACGAGACTTTGAGAAGGAAGACTCCGCAATTTGACAAGGTGAAGTTTGAGAGAGCGGTTAGGTATGCATCGACGCAGACGGTGAATCATGATGATTTTATTGAGAAGATTAGTAAGAGATTCGAAGCTGCGGGAGTAGTATTGGTTGTGCTTCCGAATCTTAAGAATTCTGGAATCAGCGGAGCGACAAAGAAGGTGGATGATCGGATGATGATACTAATTAACAAACGATATCCATATGAAGATGTGTTCTGGTTTACGCTTTTTCATGAGATTGGACATGTGCTAGAAGGAAATGTTGGAATTACAGTGGAAGATAATGAATCAGAGATGGATTTATTTGCTAGAGATGCACTGATTCCTGATAAGGAATATCAAATGTTTGTTGGTGAGAATACTTATTACAATGAAGAATTGATAAGAGAGTTCGCAGCAAGAATTGAAAGGGATCCAGGAATAGTGGCAGGAAGATTATTTAAGGATGGAAAGCTAAGAAGGAATCAGATGAATCTGTATAATAAATTGAGAGTGAAGTATGACAGTGCTGTTTGAGTTGCAGTTTATGACATGTAAGCTAATAATGTCGCCCATTAATAAAGACCGTCTCACGAATGAGGCGGTCTTGTTTGTTGTGATTGAATTGTAATGCTTAGGTTGTCCTCAAGCTCGAATTATTGTGCTGCTGGTGCTTCAGGTTCAGCAGGAGCTGCGGATGCTTCAGGTTCAGCAGGAACTGCAGGTGCTGCAGGTGCTGCAGGCGCTGTAGCTGCTACAGGTGCAACCTCGATAACGATATCGCTAAGAGGGAATGTGCAGCAAGGGTGAATGTAGCCGAACTTGATGTCAGCCTCGCGTCTTCCGTCGACGGACTTAGGAATGTAAACGTCACCGCTAACTAGCTTGGAGTGACACCATCCGCATTCGCCGCTTCGGCAGCGAGCAGGACATGGGATTCCGCTAGCTTCGATTGAACGAAGAATAGATGTGTTAATGCTAGCGCTGATTGTAGATTCGAGTCCTGCCTGATGAACTGTGATTGATACGGTCTCACTTGCCGGAGCAACATACTGTGCGTCGTTAGATGGATTGAAGTATTCTCCGAACAATTCGTGGCGAACATATTTGCTGGCGATACCGAGGGTAGCAATCTCGGAGTCGACAAATTTGTACATTGCCTGTGGTCCGCAAATGAAAATACTGTAGTCGCTGGAAGGTGCGTATTTTTTGATTAGGTCAGCTGTGATGAAGCCCTTTTCGCAACCGGCAGAAGGCGCGGCTGACTGCTCGTCGCTTAATACATTTATAAGTTTGATGCGATCGCATGTGGATGCGAGCTTGGAGATTTCATCGGAGAAAACAGCTTCTTCTAGGGTTTTGCTGCCGTATAAAAGTACAAGTGAAGCGTCCTCGTCGCCGTCTGCGATAGCGTATGCTAGGCTTCTGAAAGGAGTGATTCCGCTGCCGCCGGCAACTCCGATAATTGTCTTGCCGTCGCGAAGTGGCTCGTAGGTGAACTGGCCAAGTGGTGCAGAAGCTACGACCTTTGTTCCGACTACCCAGTTGTCGAGAATGAATTCTGATGCGAGACCTCCGCCAACTCTCTTGATTGTAATCATGTATTTTCCATTCGTGGAGTCCTTCGGAGAGGAGGAGATGGAATAAGGTCTGGTTAGCTTGTGGTTTCCAATCTCTAGAGTGATTGATAGATATTGTCCGGCACTAAACCATGCAAGTTCATTTGTGCCTGCCTCTGAATCGAAAGTCATGATGTACGACTTCATGTTGCTATTATGTTCAATAACTTGCTCTACTATGAGGTGCTGGGCTTGTGGATGAAGCCTTTTGGCGAGAACGTTTGCCTTGTAAGTCGAAAGCTTTGGGATGTCGCTAGTGGAGGCAGCTTCGATTTTCTCGTTACGTGTAGGTGTCATCTTAGTAAAGTCCATTGGACTAAGTGATTTAAGATTTGGCTTTCCCATAATTAGTTACCTCCCTTGATTCTGGATATTGCCTTGTTTGCGGCGTTTGCACCGGTAATGTAAGCACTGCTGAAGCCGTCGCCTCTTACATGGTGTCCGCCACAGAAGGATAGGCCAGGAATGTTGAAGTCGTCCTTCTCTGCCGAGATGCGAACCATCAGGTTGTCCCAGCTGTTTAGGACGTATCCGTAAGCTGTTCCACCCGGAGTATCGAGGTATCTGGCAAAGCTGACTGGCGTAGCAATGCTAATCTCTTCAATGTGCTCGAAAATAGATACGTTCATAACCTTTTCGATGCGGGAGATGTAGTCCTTGGCGATGTCGTTCTTGTACTTCTTGTATTTGTCAGGGGTCAAATCGTCCGGAATTTTGTCAGCCCTAACCGGCAGTGTGATAAATAGCGAGCAGGTGCCAGCAGGCGAGGCGTCCTCGAAAACATTATTGAGGCAATTCACAATATAAAGACTGCCATTTTCCATCTCCTCGTACTGCTTGCGTGGGTTAGGATCAGAAACGATGAAGTTCGTGTAGTCCTTGATTCCAAGCTCTTCTGCAGTGATGTTCAGTCCAAGATAGATAGTAACGAAGGAAAGCCCAAGACTTCTTGCATTTATAAGCTTCTTGGAGTGCTCAGAAACGACCGCCGACGTACTCATATTGTAAACATTGTTAGGAATTACGTTGGAGATGATCTCCTTGGCGTATAGCTTCTGACCATTTGCAACAACACCGATAGCGCGGCCCTCATCGTTATAGAGGAACTCGGTAACCTTGCTGTTATACTGAATCTTGCCGCCGTTCTTTGTAATCGAATCGACCATGGCAAGAGATAGCTCGTGCGAACGATGGTGCGGCATTGCAGCGCCAAACTCCGTATATCCATAGAGCAGGTTCAAGAAGTGCATAGCACTTAGCTCATCGGTAGGAACGCCCAAATAGCACCAATATGTATTAATAATGTTCTGAATCTTCTTCGAAATGCCAAGCGCAGTCATAACGTCTTCTGCAGAGTGGGACGCAATACGCATGAAGTCCTTGTGCTTCGTAATCATTACAAGCTTGTTAGGGCTTCCCTTCTTCTTGTAAATGTAATTGATCGCCGCGTCTATCTTTGACTTGTATCCTAGAAAAGCACGGACCTTCTGTCCGCTGCCAGCCTCGATTTGCTCCACACTCTCGCAAAGCCCGTCAATGCTACCCTTGAGCTTAACATCGTAGCCGTCTTCGCCAGTGCAAATTACTCTAAAAAGATTATGCTCATACTTCCAGTCGACGTCTGCTCCAACCTCCTTGAAAAGGTTGTAAATATCGTATGGTTTTTCCTTGGAGCCAACTCCGCAAAGCTCATGCAATGAAGGCTCAAATTCGAATCTGCCACGCCTAAAACTACTCGCACATCCGCCAGGAATATTGTGCTTCTCGAGTAGCAATGTAGAAAGTCCAGCCTTCGCAGTCGTGGCTGCTGCAGCAAGACCGCCATTACCGGCACCTACAACAATAACATCATATTGATCTGCCATAGTCATCCTCCTTGTCGATGATCATAGGTTGAAATAATTACATAATAAAATTATCATTATCATTGCAGTTGTTCAACATATTTATTAATGAGAATAAATGTATATTTACGACATATTTACGACAAAAACGTTCCGGACGATGTGTTGTGGAAAATTATGCTTTTCGAGGAGGGGAGAAGATGATGGTGACTGAGGTTGTGGCGGCGCTTATTTGGGATGAGGGCAGGTTCATGATTTGCCAGAGGCCAGAGGGGAAAGCGCGTGGACTTTTGTGGGAGTTTGTTGGCGGCAAGGTTGAGATGGACGAGGGGCTTCGTGAGGCGCTTGTGCGTGAGTGTAAAGAGGAACTTGCGGTTACGGTTGAGGCCGGCGATGTTTATATGGAAGTGGTGCACGAGTATCCGGATATGACGGTGAGGCTGACGCTTTTTGAGGCGAGGATTGTTGAGGGTGTGCCGCAGAAGTTGGAGCATAATGATATAAGATGGATTACGCCAGCTGAGATTGATGAGTACGATTTCTGTCCTGCGGATGTGGAGATTCTGGAGAGGCTTAGAAGTTAAGGCGATATGTGATATATCGAGGAGAAAGCGATTCTGCTGCTAAGGGAGATAAAAAAGACGATATTAAGTATTTGAATGTTGAGGATTATTTGAAAGGGTTGTAATTAGGCGGAAGCCAGGAACATATGAAATGTAGAGTAATTACTATTTCCTTTGCTTATCCTTACAAAACCTAACTAGTCTAATGATGCCATAAGAAATAAGAGCAATCACTAGCACAGAGAGAATGAACGAGATCGGGTCTGGCAAGATGGTGTATGAGACTTCCTCGCCTGAACCAACATAGGTCTCAGGTGTGAACTTCTGAATGCTAACGCCGAAGCCAGAGCTACCTTGCCATTCGCCTCCAAAAGCAGAGAATCCAATCACAAAGTGCTTCGTTAAAGCAAGAATCGTGTTGATTATTGCCATTAGAGTAGTCGTGATAAGACTAATTGTAAGAGATAGTTTGGTAGCAGGTCCAAGGAGTTTCTTGCGTGTCGTCTTTTTGTCGTAATTTGTCGTCTTTGTCATAAGGACCTCCGCGTCGTTACTAGGTCGTTATTGGATTTTGTAATGCTATAATTATAGCAAATATGGCATATGAGAGGCAATTCGCTGTTTGTGGTAAAGATTTTGGACGCGTTTTGGCGTAGGATGGCGGCATCAAACTTAGGAGGTAGACAAAATGGATTTGGTTAGAATTGGAGGCTTCTTGAGACAGCTTCGAAAAGAGCACGGACTTACACAAGAACAGCTCGGCGAGAAGGTTGGTGCCACGAACAAGACGATATCAAGGTGGGAGACTGGCGTTTACATGCCACCTGTGGAGTGCCTTGCTATGCTTAGTGAGCTTTATGGCGTTAGCATCAATGAGATTGTAGCTGGAAAGCGTGTCGAGACGGAGGGCTTCGCGGACGTTGCGGAGGACAATATTACTGATGCACTCAAGAATATTGAGAAAAGTCGCGCGGCTTTCGAGAATCGTATGATGGTGATGCTCGTGATAACGACTGTGATTACGATAGCAATTATTCTGATGCTTCCGCTCGAGAGTATGAAGGACGTGGTTGTTTTTGTTCTAGTGATCGCGCTAGCCTTTATATCGAATACGATGAACATGGTGTCGGTGGCTCTCGGCAAGTCCAAGACTTGGAAGGATGAAGAATAATACAAAATCGCTTTAATTTACATGAATAAACGCGAAGAAAAATTGTTGGTTTTGGTGCTATGCTTTTCGAGAGAGAGGAAGCTAGAGCTTCTGTGATAAAATGGCGAGAGAAAATCGCGCGATGCGGAGGAAAGCATATGTATTTTGATGAATTGCAGATAGGAATGGCGGTCGATTTGGAGCCGGCCGAGATTAAGAAAGAGAAGATGGTCGAGTTCGCGCTCGACTACGACAACATACCGCTTCACACTGATGAAGAATATGCGAAGACGACGCCTTTTGGCAGGCTGATTGCGCCTGGCGTGATGTCGTTCATGGCGGTTTGGGCGAAGTACTTGAAGGTGGACTTCTTTGGCGACGAATTGCTGGCTGGAAAGTCGACAAAAATCGAGTGGCTGAAGCCGGTGTTCGCAGGCGACGTGTTGACGGGTAGAGCAGTGATTTCTAAGCTTACGCCGCGAAATGCTAAGAACGGCTGTGCGGAACTGACGATTGAGGTCTATAACCAAAACAATGAGCTCGTGCTTACGAACGTGACTGAAGCGATAGTTAAGAGGAAGATGTGACTATAAAGAAGTGTAAATATTGAAGCAATAGGCGTAATACGTAATAGAAGTAATGGAATGCAATAAAATAGAATCAGGACATGGTCGGGATGCATATCTCGGCCATGTTTTTGCTAGAAATTTTGTCAGAACACGGATAGGTTGACAACTATAGACCAACATGTTTTAATATTGGAAAGGTCTACAATTATCGACCATACCATATATATTCGTGAAGACGTGTTCATGAAGAGAACACTTTTTATTTTGATTGTTATTAGCGAGAGGATTTGTGCAAGGATGGGCCATGTTTAAGTTGACTGATGCGGAGTGGGGAATAATGGAGATTTTGTGGGAGAAGGGTGAGCTCTCAACTATGGAAATCGTTCGCGAAATGGAAGAGACAAAGGGTTGGAAAAAATCCACAGTTATCACTATCCTTAACAGAATGGTTGAGAAAGGAAGTATCAGTTACAAGACAAAGAGTAAGTCCAAGCTTTATTTCACTATGATTGATAGGGAGCAGGCTAGAATTGATGAGACCAGAACTCTTTTCAACAAACTTTACGGCGGCAGAGTGGGGCTTATGATTAGTAGTCTGCTTAAGAATGAACATTTGTCTAAGGAAGAAATCGACGAGATACGCAAGATTATCGAGGAGGTTTAAATATATGAGGACTTTCATCGTTGCTAATGTAATTGTCGTTGTGATTCTTGTTCTTAGACGCCTTTTCGAAAAGAAACTATCGAACAAAGCGCGTTACGCGATGTGGTTGTTTTTGCCGCTATATATTTTGCTGTCGTTGTTTGTTGCGATTCCGGTTTCTGGTGCAGCTGTGCCAAGTTCGAGATTATACGCTGGCGGAGTTAGATATGAGACAAATGGCAACGCTGATGGAAGTCGCGATTCTTATGGAAATTATGTTTCGCGAGAGGATGGCAGTTACGATATTGCGCAGATGTACATCGAGCGAAATGAAGTGGCGAGGTCCATGGAGAGCGAATCTAATTCTGTAAACTTGGTGGAGAATACTGATGACGATGCGGCTTTGTCGATGGATGAGGAGAAGCATGAAGGCATCGGCATGGTGGCAGAAGGCGGCTGGAATTACTGGATTTGGCTAGTTTATGTCGTAGGCGTGGCTGTTTCTGGTTGTTTTTATCTAGTGAAAAATGTAGCTTTTGTTGCTGCGGTTCGTAGGAGAAGAGTGTATCTTTGCAAAAGTGAATTTGGAAACATGAACATATATGTGCTTGATGCGGATTTGCCACCGTTCTTGTTTGGTGGTTCAATTTACGTCTCGAGAAATTTGCGTTTGACTAACGAACAAATGCGCCTTGCTTTGTGCCACGAATATTGTCATTTCAAGCATGGAGACACTTTGTGGAATATAGTTAAGTGCATATTCGTCGTATTAATGTGGTTTGATCCGCTGATTTACTTCGCCTCTAGTGAGGTGGAGAAGGATGCGGAGCTTGCGGCGGACGAGGCAGCTCTCGAGATGCTTGGTGTGGATAATAGAAGAGCATATGGCAAGATGCTCTTGGATTTTTCGACTTTGGGTGGAAACAAGTCATTTGTTGACATAGTTAATCAGAGAGTGATCGTAAAAAGCTTTGTTCTAGGGAAGAAGGAAAGTTTTCTCAGAACTCGCGTGAAAAGAATCGTTCAAGGAACAAACAAGAGTGTGGCTGCTACGTTGCTTGTAGCGTTGATTATGACGAGTTTTGTTGGATGTTCGCTTTTCGATTTTGACAAGAAGACGCCGGAGGTGTCGGCTGAGGACGAGTGGTATTCGTATCAGGCGTTCAATATGAAGGAGAATTATAAAGGACTTGAGAATCCGTATGGAAGTGTGTACGTAATGAGCTATGCGCTAGGAATGTACGGAGATGAATTTGTTCATTATGTCGATGTTAGCTCGTCGGATGACGAGATTGATGATGTGAAAATGATCGAATTTTACGATGAGTCTGGAGCAAAGACACGGGAAATTGACGTTGCTCCGTTGATAGGTGAGTATGAAGAGTACTATGTTGTAGTTGATGCTTTTCGAGAGGGAGATGTAATTAGTTTTGTTACGATTGAGAATGTCTATAATTTTGAGCTTGAGACGTCTTGCTTGAGTGTGGCAGATGCGGGTGATGAGACTAATGCGAACGGTGGTAATGCACAGGGACTAGAGACGCTTAAAAGAGTTGAACATAGCCTAAGTGTGGGTGGTGTTGATGTTGAGTTTGTGTTTGTGTCTGACTTGGTGAATTACTATGAAGTGAGAATGACAGATGCTGATGGCAATAGTGAGTGCGTAAATCTGATGGAGGCTACAAGCGATGCTCCGATTTATCACATTAGGGGAGTGTTTCCTTATGACGAGAGGAATTTGGTTTTTGTTGATTCGGGAAGTACGATGAGCTATTACAAAATGGATGTTATTACTGGTGAGGTAACTAAGCTAGAAGGAGATGAGATAGAGTTCCTAGATGGATGCTATTTTGAGAATTTGACATATTTTGAAGATAGTGATGAGTTGATTGGAACTAATGATACTGGGTTTTACAGGGTGGATTTTGACGATTGCCTTGTGGAGCAGGTATTCGATTGGAATTGGTGTTTCTTTGATAGGACATTAATTAGCATGCCGCAGGTGGTGGAAATTAGTGAAGAACGGATAGTAGTGATGGATGAGGACTCAAATTATGATTCATATGTATTGATTCTTATGCGTGAGGAAACTAATCCGAATGCTGGCAAAAAGATTCTGACAATTGACGGAACGCTTTTTTCTTCTCAGGTTGCTGCCTTTAATGAGATAGATGAGGAGTATTTTATAGAGATAGATAATCGATATTCGCGAGAAGGTTTTATGTCGAGTATTGTTTCTGGAAATGAGGACGATGAACACGCTATGTACTTGCGGATGGAGCAAGAAATTAGCAATCAAATTGCTATTGACCTAATGGCGGGTGAAAGTCCCGATATAATTTGTAATGCGTATAGTTCATCTCAATTGATGAATTCTGATTTGCTATATGATATGTCAGAACTCGTAAGCGCAGATGAGAGTTATTCAGAGGAGATGCTTTTCACAAATGTCATAGAGGCTTCTAGAGTGAACGGAAAACTGTTATATATGCCGCTTACTTTTGGCTTTGTAGCGATTGGAAACATCAATGTAAACTATGCCGATGTTTCAAGTTTAAACTTCGAAGAATATGCGGAATTCGTTTCTAGTGTCTGTGGGGGAAGAGATCCGATTGCGACTAATAGAAATCAGTTCGTAAAGTTATTGACACCATCGGTTATACCATATTGTTTTGATGAAGAAGGCAATGTGGATTTTGATAATGAAGCGTTTAGAGCTCTTATGGAGTATGCACGAGATGAATTTGTTGGTAGGGCGGATTATTATAGTGGATATCAAGAATTCCATGCTGCTGCGAATTTGAGATTCTATTCTTTGGGTGACTACTTGACTTACATCTCTTATGAGAGTTGGAATTACAATAATGTTAATCTAATCTCATATCCACATCAATTTGATACTGGTCTACCAGTAGAGATAAATTCGGCTGTCTCGATTTCTGCAAATACAAGCGATCCAGAGGGTTGCTACCGTTTTGTGCAGTATCTAATTTCAACAGAAGCCATGCTTGATATGGGTATGTCAACAAATAACAACCGTGGTATTACTACGATAAACAGAGATGCTTTTGATAGGATTTCTGAGTTCGGATTAGCTAACTATAACGAAGAATGTGAGTATTATTTACAAATGCAAGAGGATTCGGGAATGAGCCTAATGGGTGTGCCTTTGATTCCTGCAGGAAGTGAAGCGATTGATAACTATAGGTCTTTGGTAGAACGCTGTGAATATGTAAATTATGTAGATCAAGCTATAAATCTCATCATATACGAAGAGTCGCAGCCATATTTTGCAGAAGACAAAACACTTGACGAGATAATAGTAATTATGAACGACCGAGCGCAGACAGTGCTTGATGAGCGCTAGCGAATTGTGGGAAAAGCGGAAACAGTGGTTAGAACATTTTTGTGAATTCAGACACATTTGTGAGTTCTGGTTTTTTGCTTTTTAAAACTAGTAAAAGAAATAAAATCCAAAAGTTCGGTCGAAAAACGCAGATAGAATACCAAAGTTCGGTTGAAAAATGCAAATTCAACTAGATTTTCAGAGAGGAAAATGCTACTCTAACATCAAGAACATAGTAACCAGTATAAGAGCTGAGGTATTTATATGGAGTGACCATAAACAAGGCTATGACTGATTGGATTGGCACAAATATGAACAAATTGAGTATATCTTAAGTAGAAATTAAAGGAATACGCAGAGGTATTGAGAAAAAACAGCTGATGAAGAAAATCATCGGCTGTTTTTGAATTAGTAGTAAATAAAGTAGCAAAAAAGAACTACGCAGGATTAAAATGTCGGTGTAAATGACGGTATAAATGTCGGTATAAATAAAACAGAAAAAGCTGTACTAGGTATTTTAATAAGTAATCTGGAAAAAACGGCTGAGGAGATTGCTGTAGATGTAGGTGTGACAAAGAGAACAATAGAGCGGACGCTGGTAAGTTTAAAGAAAAAGGTCTAATAGAGAGAATTGAATCTAATAAGAGCGGAAACTGGGTTGTTATACAATAACAGTATTTACAAGAATACGTGAAGTGTTTGATCGGACTTGGAAAGTAATAATATAGCATTAGTATGCGAGGGTTACATATGTTGAACGATATTACAGGTGTGAGATTTCGATGTGCTAATTTTGAAACGTTGACGGATGTTTTGCTTCTTAATCCACATGTGAAAAGCAGTAACAAGGTAAAAAAATCAAAGGGTCACTGGTATATGGATGTAATGGTGCAGGAAAGAGTACATTGGCAAAAGCGGTAAGAAAGGCTAAAGGTGAAGCGCTGGAGGTAATTAGCGAAACTTGTTTTACAGATCCCACAAAAAACGTGAAGAACCAAAAAATAGTAATTTTGAAACGTAGAATAATAAATATTTTTTACCAGTGTGCATCTGCACAAAAATAGGAAATGGATATCACTTGACGAATGGACGATCTTGGAAGTGTTGTAGGGAGAAGTGTGCCTATTTTTTGATAGAAGGTTGGAAGAAACGGTACTAATTATAGAAAATAGTTTTGAAGAAATGGAACAATGCCGTAAATACAAAACTCTAATCATATTGTATAGAAACAATCAATAACAAGCGAAAAAACAATCGTGAAAATTTACGATTGTTTTTGTGCGCACTTTTGCATATAAGATAGCGAATATGATTGAAAAGGATATTGAGTTTTTGCAGAAATTAGCAGATGAGATATCTGGCGTGGATTACTTAGAACATAAGCTATATTTAAAAGAATGGATAAGCGATAAGAAGCAATATAAGCAAAAAGTTTTAAAAAGAGAATATGTGGAAAACTTTGAATTTATTTAATTAACTTAGAATAGCATTCTGGTAGTAGAATAGTTCTTGGCTGGAATGCTATTTTTATATGCAACTTTAGTCAACTGCAATTTAGTCATTTATACTTGACTAAGAATAAAATGAGTATTATAGTATAAGTGTAGAAATGGAGGTAGTGCAATGTTCATAGGTAGAAATAAAGAATTAAATGCTTTAGATAAGTTATACGAATCAGAAAAGTTTGAATTTGTAGTAATATATGGACGTCGTCGCGTGGGAAAGACTGCACTTATTAATCAATTTATTGGCGATAAGAAATCGATTTATTTTATGGGCGTAGAGAGTAATGAGAAACAGAATCTTGAAAACCTTAGTAAAAGTATTATCGAATTTAGCAGTGGAATTCAGGCTGAGACCTCTTTTGCCTCGTTTCAGGCTGCTTTAGAATATGTTTTTAAATTGGCAGAAAATGAACGTATTATACTTACCATTGACGAGTATCCATATGTGGCACGTTCATCTAAGAGTTTGGCATCTACATTACAATTGTTGATTGATAAATATAAAGACACATCAAAATTGATGCTTATATTATGTGGTTCCTCTATGTCTTACATGGAGGATCATGTGCTTGCGTATAAGGCACCTCTTTATGGAAGAAGAACAGCACAGATGAAGATTTTACCGTTTGATTTTGAAGAGAGTTGCCGATATTTTAATAACCTGTCAGATGAAGATAAAGCATTAATATATGGTATTGTAGGAGGAACTCCACAATATCTTCTTCAAATGAGTGATAAGTTGAGTGTGGAGGAGAATATTAAAAACACATATTTGAATCCAATGTCATTCCTTTATGAAGAACCGTTAAATCTTTTGAAACAAGAGGTTCGTGAACCGGCAATTTATACTGCCATTATTACTGCAATTGCAACCGGGTATTCACGTATGTCAGAGATTTCCACGAAGGTAGGAGAGGATACAAATGTATGCTCTAACTATCTTAAGAATTTGATTAATCTTGGCATCATACAAAAGGAAACTCCTTATGGAGAAAAAGCGTCCAAGAAGTCTATTTATTCTATCGAAGATAACATGTTTTATTTCTGGTATCGATTTGTATTGGATAACAATTCTGCTATTGCGCGTGGTGCTGCAGATATGGTGTACAAACGAATCGAACCTCAGTTGTCAAATTATATGGGAAGAGTGTTTGAAGAAATCTGTATGCAGTATCTGTGGAAACAACTTCTTGAGGGCAATGCACCTATAGAATTTGTTTCTTTAGGTCGCTGGTGGGGAAATGACCCGATACAGAAAGCTCAGGCTGAAATAGATATTATGGGTGAGCGAGATAGTGAGTCTGCTCTATTTGCGGAATGCAAGTGGAGAAATGAAAAGGTGGATTTAGATATTTTGGAAACCTTGATAGGACGCAGTAAATTATTCCGATATACAAAAGTACACTATTATTTGTTTTCAAAATCCGGTTTTACAAAAGGGTGTATGGAGAAAGCAGAGGAAATGGGTAATGTGACGCTGGTTAGTTATGCAGACATCATAGGGGCAATGAGAAAATAGTATTATGAGTGTTTGAATGAAGATGTTATATGTTAAGCAAATTAGATGAATTCCAACTTCTTTTAAAAATGGATGCAGGTCGAAGATATTTTAAAAGAATAGCAATTTGTTAAGAAGTATAGCCTTGTCTGGAATTGTTCTTGCTTACAGTTAATATATGGGGAGGGAAAAAGTGCAATATATAGAAGAAGTAGGGAAAAATATTATTAGGGTAGATGGATATCTCAAAGAATTATTTTATAAGATTTCTCCATTTTGTAAGAAGGAACATGGCGTAAATCAGGATGTAGTGGTGCCACTATTTACAGCCTTGCATTCTACAAGTGAAAGTATTTTGATTTTGTTATTAAATCAGGCGATTTTTGATGCCGATGTACTGCTTAGAACGGTAATGGAAGGAACAATTAAATATTGCTATTTGATGACGGGAACAGAAGAAGAAAAACTAGAAAAATATGCTGAATATAAAGAAAAACTGACAAATATAGATAAGATTTTTGATCACGACAAAGCGGTTGAGGCGGTGGATATATTAAGAGAATTCTCGATGAATAGTACAAAGCCATTTGAACTTAGTATTTTATCCGATGAAGAACTGTCGAAGCTTTCGAAAAAATATCCTAAAAAGGAGAGGGATGCATTAAAACGAAAGTGGAGTTACCAATCTTTATTACGCAGTTTGGCTCACTCATATCCAGAATATGAAGCGCAATTGGGAACGATCTCTACATACTCATTGACAAGTCATTTTTGTCATTATGATTGGACGGGGCTTTCAAGTAGAAATGCGCAGATAATAAATTCCGTAAAACCGGATGCAATAGTTTTTGATATAATGCATTGCAATCGTATTTTATCAAATGTATTGAGTATGGAATTATTTAGAGTTGCAGAATATATGCGAGGAAATGGTTTTTGCTCGCAAGAAGTTATAACTTTATCTTTAGAAGTATATGAATTTGTAATTGCTTTGGACAAGCTTAGCAATGAATTATTAGAGGGGACCTTATCTGAAGAATGAAACAATTTTAGAAGATAAGAAGGCCTAATAATTGAAAAGTGAAAATTAATATGTTTACTGTAGGAGGTAGCCATGCTAGGCTGTTTGCCGATAAGGAACTGTTTTCATAAGATATATCAAAAGGAAGTCCCTTTCTTTTTACCGTGTGCATGGCTACGGGGCCTGCAGTCAACATATGTACCAAATTTAAAATTATATATAAAAGAAAAAATACGGAGGTGGAGAAATGCCAGTAGCAGGAAATAAGTATTGTGTAACAGTAGAACCGTCACATATTGATTGGGGTGAGTATAGAAATCCTACAAATCGAAGGCCAATAAAAGGAGAATCATATGTAAAAATACCATCTCGGTACGCAAGATTGTATAATATTCGTCGTGGTGATATGTTTATTGCACATTTTAAGAATGGGTGTCCATCCATGCATATTAAAGCGTCTGGAAATGGGCCATATGAAATGGGAATACAATATGCAAAACAATTTGAAGGTGTAGGAGTAGGCGCATGTAAAGCATTTACACCTTGGTATCAAGCATGTGATGTAAAAGTAGGCGATCAGGTACTGGTTGAATTTATATCGCCAACAGAAGTTGTTTTTGAAATTATCTAGGAGATTAGACGGTGCTTAGTAAAAAGGCGCCGTCTTTTTTGGTATTGTTGTCTCTCGTGTTAGAGTGGTGTAATAGGCTAGAAAGAGGAGTGAGCTAAAAAAATATTTTGACTTTATAAAAATAAACGTTTATACTTATCTGAGGAGGGCATTATTATGGCTACAATATCAGAACAGATAAAAGTTTTATGCATTAGAAGTAATATCAGTGTTGCAGAATTAGCGAGAAGACTTGGAAAATCACCTCAAAGTTTTAATTCTAAATTGAAGAGAGAAAGTTTTACTGTAAAGGATTTAGAAGAAATTGCAACAGCTACTGGGACCGAATTTAAAAGAAATTATATTTTGCCGAATGGAGAGGAAATCTAATGAGTGATGTAAAAGAGTTTAAATTGGGCGAGTTATTCTGTGGGCCTGGAGGATTGGCATTAGGAGCCATGTCTGCTCAAATTAGTAACTTAGAATATAGAATTATACATAAGTGGGCAAATGATTATGATGCAAGTACTTGTCAGACATATAGAAGGAATATTTGTCCTAATGATGAGGATAGTGTAATTTGTGGAGATGTTAGACAGTTAGACATTGATTCTTTGGGTGATATAGACGCATTTGCATTCGGTTTTCCGTGTAATGATTTTTCAGTAGTGGGAGAGCAAAAAGGATTTGATGGTGTTTTTGGTCCATTATATTCATATGGTGTAAAAGTATTAAAAAAATACAAACCATTATGGTTTTTGGCAGAGAATGTGGGCGGTCTAAAGAGTGCTAACGAAGGGCAAGCATTTGAACGCATTAAGAAGGATTTAATTGATGCTGGATATAGAATATATCCTAATTTATACAAGTTTGAAGAATATGGTGTTCCACAGGCAAGACATCGAATGATTATTGTAGGAATCAGAGAAGATTTACCATTTGAGTATAAAGTGCCTAGTACAGAAAAGTATAAAGGCATAGATGTATCTTGCAAAACAGCAATAGAAATTCCGCCAATTCCAAGGGATGCGGCTAATAATGAATTAACAAAACAGTCTGCAACGGTCGTTGAAAGATTAAAGCATATAAAACCAGGACAAAATGCGTTTACGGCTAATCTGCCAGAAGAATTGCAGCTAAACGTTAAGGGCGCAAAGATAAGCCAGATATATAAAAGATTAGATCCAACAAAACCAGCATATACGGTTACAGGTTCTGGTGGTGGAGGAACACATATTTATCACTATAAAGAGCATAGAGCCCTTACTAATCGAGAAAGGGCACGTTTGCAGACGTTTCCAGATGATTATGTATTTGAAGGCTCAAAGGAATCTGTAAGAAAACAAATTGGTATGGCAGTTCCAGTGAGAGGGGCACAAGTTATTTTTGAAGCAATTCTAAATACGTTTGCAGGAATTGAGTATGATAGTATGCCTGCATCAGAAAAGGAATAGGAGGTACAATATGACAGAGAAGATAGATATCTTGAAATTGACGCCTAATCAACATCAAGCACTAGTGTGTATGTTTTTTGCGATGTTACCTAAAACAGATGAACGATATAAAATGCGAAATGAGTATTGGGAAATATTAAGTAATCGGTTTAATAAAAAAATAAACACATATAAGAATCATAAAGACTCTTTTGACCCATATTTTGAAGCTAACGGAAGAGTGGGACATAAAACAAATAGGAGCTTAAAAGATCAATCGGGGCAAGCTTTCCAAGATGTCTATGATAGATATAGCCAATATGCTTTGGAAGAAATAGAGTTGGCTGTTCAGGATGTTATAGCGTTATATAAAGTTTCTGATAAAAATTATATGGCCTTAAGATTGACTGAGCCGGACACTGTGCATAAATTATTAGCAGGGGAGAAGGATTTCGTTGTTGACGGCGTGACTGATTTGGCAGATGAGTTAAAGAATGGTAAAGTAATATTTGTTGCGCTTGGTGGAGATAAGGGCAGATCAGAGGTTGATTGGGAGACTGGGTTTTATGCAATAGCACATGTTAGTAAAGAGCCTTATGATGTAGGTTATGAAAAAAATAAAAGAGGGAAAAATTACTTTAAGTTTAATATGCATGTAGATGTTGTGCTGGATTATCCTATTCCCAGAAGCGGTTTTCTCAAGTACCCAGATACATATGATGCAGCATATATTGGATTGGAAATACATCGAGATAGGTCACAAGCAAATTCATCCTTAGAAGATGAGAAAGCAGTTGCAATTATTAGAGCAACAATTGATTGCATGCCACATATGAAGGAGAAGTTTGCGGAGATTTTTTCTGATGAATTTATGCAACGAGTATTTGGGTGTGCTAATGTTTTGGTTCCTGCATCTGTAAATTATGGTGAGGATTTGAAAAGTGCCATAAATGAACAATTCAGCGAAATAGATGATGATGGAAAGGATGACATACAATATGAATCTTATAGTAAAGAAGATTTCTTAAAAGAGGTCTTTATGAGCGAAGATGAGTATGAATTGTTATCAGAATTATTGCTGAATCGAAAAAATATCATTTTGCAGGGTGCTCCGGGCGTTGGTAAAACGTTTATGGCAAAGAGATTGGCATATTCTATATTAGGCTGTAAGGATAAAAAGCGTGTTCAAATGGTTCAATTCCATCAGAGTTATAGCTATGAAGATTTCATTGTTGGATATAGACCAACTGGAAACGGATTTGAATTGGAATATGGGCCGTTCTACAAGTTCTGTAAACAGGCAGAAAAAGATAATAGACCACATTTCTTTATAATTGATGAGATTAACAGAGGAAATGTAAGTAAAATATTTGGTGAACTCCTTATGCTGATAGAAGCTGATAAAAGAGAGGAATCTTTAAAACTTTTGTATAAAAAAGAAGAGTTTTCTGTGCCTAAGAATGTTCATATCATAGGAATGATGAATACTGCAGATAGAAGCTTGGCAATTATTGATTATGCTTTAAGACGTAGATTTGCATTTTATGATGTTAGACCGGCATTTAATAATAGTATGTTTATAGAAATGACTGAGAAAAAGGAAAGTGAAAGTCTGAAAAGATTGATTTCTTATGTGAAGCTCTTGAATGATGATATAAGAAAAGACGATTCGCTTGGAAGTGGTTTTGAAGTTGGACACAGTTATTTCTGTACAACCGAAGATACACAGATAGATAAGAAATGGATTAAGTCTACTGTTGAGTATGAAATAATACCGTCGATTAATGAGTATTGGTTTGACGACAGAGAAAAAGTGGATGAATGGTCCGCAAAATTGCGTGGTGTTGAGAATGATTAAAATTCAAAATGTGTATTACATGCTATCTTATGCATTTCAGAATTTGAATGAAGTAGAAGTAAAAAAATATTCTGCTGAAAAGTTTGAGTTTATTGACGATTTGTTTACGGCTATTCTTGCAAAAGGAATAGCTAAACAGGTCAAAAGAGGACTAGGGAAAGAGTATGTTTATCATACAGAAGAAATAATGTCTCCTAGGGGTAGAATTAATGTTTCGGAGACTTTGAAACTGAGAGCTGTTCAAAAGAATAGTGTATCTTGCGATTTAGATGAGTTGGTAGAAAACACCTATATGAATCAAATCCTAAAGTCCACATCTTTACTGTTACTTCACTCAAAGGATGTAGCAAAGGAAAATAAGAAGCAGTTGAAGAAAGTATTACTATTTTTTTCGAATGTAGACACGATTAATTGCAGGAGTATTGATTGGAGTAGGTTGCAGTATAATCGGAATAATGCATCATATAAAATGCTTATGAATATCTGTTATCTAATAGTTAAAGGCATGTTGATATCGGAGAAAGAAGGAGACCTGAAGCTCAGTAGATATGTAGATGATCAGCAGATGCATGTGCTATATGAGAAGTTTATACTAGCATACTACAAAAAGCATTTTCCGGAGCTAAAAGTTACACAGTCACATATTCCATGGAACACAGATGATGGAATGATAGAGCTTTTACCTCGTATGCGATCAGATATAATGATTGAATATAAAGGGAAAACGTTAATTATTGATGCAAAATATTATGAATCGGCTATGCAAAGGAATAGTCGTTATGGCAATCAAACCATACATTCACATAATTTGTATCAGATTTTTGCTTATGTAAAAAATAAAGATAAGGAGCATAATGGCGATGTAAGCGGTATGTTACTTTATGCAAATACAGATGGTGAAAATCCAGATAAAGATTATCTGATGGATGGAAATAAGATAAGTGTAAAGACATTGGATTTGGATTGTGACTTTGAGGATATAAAAAGTCAATTAAATACTATTGCAGAAATTTGGTTAAAAGATAATGGTATTACATATGACAATGTTAGTTAAAGGTTTCTAATATTGGTAGTGGAGGTGTCATATGGATAATCTGACAAAAGAACAACGGCATAAAAATATGCAGAATATCCGTGCTAAGGATACCAAGATAGAAGTTATATTGAGAAAGGCATTATGGGATAAGGGGTATCGATACCGTAAGAATTATGAGAAGTTACCGGGGTGCCCCGATATAGTGTTGACAAAATATAAAATAGCTATTTTCTGTGATGGAGAGTTTTTTCATGGAAAAGATTGGGAAGTATTAAAACTGCGATTAGAGAAAAGCGATAACAGTGAGTTCTGGATAAGTAAAATATCTCGTAATAGAGAGCGGGATGATGAAATTAATATAAGGTTGCTGTTTGAAGGTTGGACTGTTGTACGGTTTTGGGGCAATGATATTAAAAAGCATACAGATGAATGCGTAAGAGTGATTGAAGAAACAATATTCGATGTTTTACTAGAAGAATAATTATGGCAGAGGTGTAAAAATGTTTACCAATAATTATAAATATAATTTTATAGATGTATTTTCAGGAGCAGGAGGGTTGTCCGAAGGTTTTTTTAATTGTGGTTTTAATCCAATAGCTCATGTAGAAATGAATATTTTTGCGTCAGAAACATTAAAAACACGTTCATGCTATTACTATTTTAACAAGATTGGAAACATGAATTACTATTATGACTATTTGAGAGGAAATATATCGAGAGATGAATTATATGGAGCTGTTCCAGAAGAAGTTTTAAGTACGGTGATAAATGAAGAAATATCAGATAAATCGTATAAAAAGATATTTGATAAGATTGATAGGATAATGGAACAGGATAGTGTTGAAGAAGTAGATGTTTTGATTGGTGGTCCTCCTTGTCAGGCTTATTCGTTAGTGGGGAGAGCATCAGCACCAGGAGGAATGGATGAAGACCCTAGAAATGATTTATACATTCAATATGCTAGGTTTCTTAATAAATATAAACCTAAAATGTTCGTGTTTGAAAATGTTCCGGGCATGTTGACAGCTAAAAAAGGGGTGATATGGAAAAGAATCCAACAGAGATTAAAAACAGTTGGATATAATATAGAATATAAATTAGTTAATTCTCATGATTTTGGTGTGTTACAGAATCGAAAAAGAATTATTATAATAGGGTGGAGAAAGGACTTGGACTTAAGCTATCCTGAGTTTTCGCAGGTTAAGATTAAGGCAATTGTAAATGATATATTAAGTGACCTACCACGATTAGAGCCAGGTGAAACAAACAATGAATATGTTGCAAATCCGAGTGAATATCTACTTGAGACAGGAATAAGAAAAGAAAATGATGTTTTAACGGATCATCAAACAAGAAACATTAGAGACGTTGATAGAGATATTTATAGAATTGCTGTGGAAATGTGGAATAATAATCACGGAAGGTTACGTTACACAGATTTACCAGAAAACTTGAAGTTTCATAATAATAATATAGCTTTCTTGGACAGATTTAAGGTGGTTGAAGGAGATATGGAAAGTGCACACACGATGTTGGCACACATTTCCAAAGATGGTCATTACTATATACATCCAGATATTGAGCAGGCTAGATCATTATCTGTTAGAGAAGCAGCTAGAATACAATCATTCCCAGATGACTATTATTTTGAAGGGTCAAGAACTGCTAAGTTTGTTCAGATTGGTAATGCTGTACCGCCGTTGATGGCAAAAGGTATAGCGAGTGCGGTTTTGCAATTGTTGGAAGCGTTATAAGAAAGAGAGGTCTATATGGAAAAACAGCTTAGTTTTAAATCTCGTGCAAGATTAATGCCCCAAATTGGTGATCAGCTAATAAAAAATGAAAGCATTGCACTACTCGAGTTGGTTAAAAATGCATATGACGCAGATGCGCCTAATGTATGGGTGGAAATGTGGGATGTTGACAAACCTAAAGCAGGAAAAATTGTTGTCAGAGATAATGGAGATGGAATGGATTTATTCACGATAGAAAATTCGTGGATGGAAATAGGAACTGATAATAAAAAGAACCTTCTTGAAGAATATATTGCTAGTAATAAAAAAAGTGCACTGGGCAGACTACCAATGGGAGAAAAAGGAATTGGTCGATTTGGTGTTCACAAATTAGGAAATAAAATTACATTAGTTACAAGAATGCTAGGTAAAAAAGAGGTTGTAGTAAAGATTGATTGGACTATTTTTGAGAAATATGAGTATTTGGAGCAAGTGCCAATTACAGTTATTGAAAGAGAACCAGAGTATTTTGTTGGCGATCAGAAAGGAACATATATAGAAATTACAGATTTGAAGAACGTATGGACAAGAGGAAAACTTCGAGACGTTTATAGATCTGTTATGTCGTTACAATCTCCATTTGAAAGTATACAATCATTTAAGGTTGTTTTTGATACAAATCATGGTGAATGGCTAGAGGGGTTATTGACCATAGATAAAATTAAAGACCATGCGCTATTTTTTGCTGATGTTGTAATCGAAGGCGATGAAATTGTTGAATTAAATTATGAGTTTAAACCATGGAAGGTACTAAGTAAATTAGAGGAAAAACAGATTAGTAGAACTCATATTCAGATGTGTCGTGAAGAACGAGAGAACAATAAGAAAGAATTGAAAAGCATTGATCTCAGCGAATTAAATATCGGAAGAGTTCGGATGAAATTGATGATTTTTGATTTAGACAATACAATTTTGTCATACGGTGTGTCTGATAAAAAGGGATTAAAAGAATACCTAAAAAATAATGGAGGGATAGCGGTATATCGTGATAATATTCGTATTTATGAATATGGAGATTCTGGAAATGATTGGTTGCAGTTAGAGTCAAAAAGAATAAATGCACCAGGGACAACACTTAGTAGCAAAATAACAATAGGCGCAATTTATCTAGATAGACAAGACAGCAGTGGCTTAATAGAAAAAACGAATAGAGAAGGCTTTGTAGAGAATGAAGCTTTTGAAGAGTTTCGTTATGCAATTATAAATGCAATAGAAAAAATACAAACTTTAAGAAATATAGATAAGGATTTGTTAAAAAAGTATTATGGCCCTTCTGGAAAAGCCGAACCAGTATTGTCTAGTATAGAGGATTTAAGAGTTGTAGTGGATAAAAATATTGATGATATAAAATTGCGGAATCTTATTCATAAGTCATTAAGAAATATAGAAATAGATTATAAAAATATAACAGATGTCTATATTAGAAGTGCTTCGGCGGGCCTTAGCTTAAGTGTGGTAATTCATGAGATAGAAAAAATAATAGCAGAACTACGAGCTGCAATTATGAGTGAGAACTCTACGGAACATGTTAAAAATCTCGTGTATGACTTGTCAAGAGTTACAGATGGGTATGCATCTGTCATCAAGTCTAAGAAACAATCACTTGTAAACGTGTCAGAATTGATAGATGATGCGCTTTTTAATGTAAAATATCGATTAAAAGTACATGAGATTGATGTAGATATACCATACCAAGAAAAGAAAATCAAAGATAAGATAAAGTGTGCATCTAATCTTGTGATTGGAACAATAATGAATCTAGTTGACAATTCAATATATTGGTTAACATATTCTCATGTAGAAGATAAGAAGATGTATTTTGATATATCGATGGATTACGAAGGATTTATAACAATCATAGTAGCTGATAATGGATATGGTTTTACTTTGCCGACTGACCAAATTGTCAAACCGTTTGTGACGGATAGAGTTGGTGGCATGGGTCTAGGGCTGCATCTGGCCGATGAGATAATGAAATCAAGTGGAGGAAGATTGATATTTCCAGACAAAGGAGATGTGTATCTGCCAGAAGAATTTAAAAGAGGGGCAGTAGTAGGACTTTCATTTCCTATGCAGGAAGAATAAACAGGAGGACAAAAGATGGAGTTACCAAAGAATGGAAGTATTGTGATTGTTGATGACCAAATTACAGAAGCGCTTCCGCTAATGAATGCATTAGCCAAAAGAGGGGTGTCCTATTCATATTATGATGGTAAAGGAAAGAGCTATCCTGCGAAGCCATTAGATAGTGTAAGATTGATTTTTTTGGATATGCATTTAGATGAAACAACAGGTGGTGCGACAAGTACAAAAAATATAGTCAGTTTGTTAGTCGCAGGAATAAGTGCACTTGTAGCTGAAAATAATGGACCTTATGCCGTTATGGTTTGGAGTAAGCATGATTCGCAACATCTGGCAGAATTGAAGGATACTTTGTTAAATCAAGATAGTGTGCCGTGTAAACCAATTGCCGTATTGAATATGGAAAAAACAATGTGCTTTGAATTGCAAAATATATGTATGGACGGAAAAGATACAAGTGCAATTTGGATGCTAAAAGATGGTGGTTTGGAGATTATAGAGCAAAATTTAAAGCATCAGTTGGAAACAGTGGATGCATTTTTGCTAATGTGTAATTGGGAGAACGGTGTTAGAACTTCTGCAAGAGAAACAATTCGAACAGTTGCTTCCATTTTTGATAATGATAGCCAGAAGTGGAATGAGAATTTAAAGGCCTGTATGGTGAGAATGGCGAAAGCGTATGCCGGACATACATTAGAAGTATCAGATGCGAATGTCATACGCAATGCATATTATTCGATGAATAGTATTGTAAATGATGTTAATGGTGTTCAGGTCGAATGCGAGGCTGAGTCAGTTAGCAAGGATATCGCTGTTTTACAGAAACGAGATGGGGTTCGAGGACATATTATTGTCTCTGATTTTTTTGATGGAAAAGAATATATTGTGGCGCATGAGGAAAAAACGTTTCGTTTGTATGAAGAACAAAAGGTTATATGTGAGAGTGGTCAGATTAATAGTATTTTCACTTTAAAGAAAGATGAATATGATAAAATTAAAGAGAAATTGTATGAAATGTATTGGGACAGTGTAAGTAGTATCAATTCATCGCTGAATATAAGAAGTTATATACTTGATTTAAATAGACCCGGAAACATATATAAAGCGTCAGATGGAATGAAAAAAGAATTGTGCGAGGAATACAATTTGGATTATTCATCAAGCGAGATCGTAGGAATCGAATTAGAGATTTCACCATTATGCGATTATGCTCAAAAAAAGAGGATGCGTTTTAGAATGCTTCCTGGATTGCAGATTCCTTGTACTGTAAAAGTAAAAGATAGTAATAAATATACTACGGTTACTGTTCCTATGAAGCTTAACGGAAAAAGAGCAAGGCTTTTGTTTGATTTTAGATATTTTACATCTGAGAATATGGATTATTTAAATGGAAAAGAACCGCTATATGCGATTGGAGATGAATTGTTGCAGACTATAAAGGATGAATTGTCTGCGCATGGAGTAAGAAGTGGTATCATCTCTGTTTAAGAATTAAGGAGCTTTTACATAATTATGCATATTACAACACTTTTGGTCACGTTGACCAAAAGTTTCAAGTCAACATTATTAGCCACTTTTGGTCAACGTGACCAAAAGTGGTTTTTCTTACCAATATTCGGGCCTTAGGGGAACCCTAAAGTGAATGCCCTGGGCGTGAAGTTTCTGGCGTAAAGTATACAATTTTAGGCGTATCCTGCTTCTTTCGCAGTCCAATTACGTAGACAAATTCTACATTTTTGGAATTTTAGACAGAGCCTCTGAAACCCTTGATTTTACTGGGTTTCTCAGTCCGGAGACACTGAAAAGTGTACAGCGATGTTGGATTCTATTTGGAGACATTGAACAAGGCTATGACTGAATGGATTGGCACAAATATGAACAAATTGAGTACATCTTAAGTAGAAATTAAAGGAATACGCAGAGGTATTGAGAAAAAACAGCTGATGAAGAAAATCATCGGCTGTTTTTGAATTAGTAGTAAATAAAGTAGCAAAAAAGAACTACGCAGGATTAAAATGTCGGTGTAAATGACGGTATAAATGTCGGTATAAATAAAACAGAAAAAGCTGTACTAGGTATTTTAATAAGTAATCTGGAAAAAACGGCTGAGGAGATTGCTGTAGATGTAGGTGTGACAAAGAGAACAATAGAGCGGACGCTGGTAAGTTTAAAGAAAAAAGGTTTAATAGAGAGAATTGGATCTAATAAGAGCGGAAACTGGGTTGTTATACAATAACAGCGTTATCATGAATGTGTACACGCATATCAGTTTTGACGATGCAGAGGAAGAATTAAAGCGTATGGAGAGTTCAGAAAAGCACAGTCTGAGATTGAGAAGAAAAGTGATGTAAAGGCGGTATCGCTGAAAATGTTTAAAGTAGTGTAGCATTGCTATGCGGCAGAGACGCTCCGGTCATACTGGGGCGTTTTTATAATGGTAGAATTTTTGTTGGTTTATCACTATAATAGAAATATAGGAAAGATAGGGGGCATGGATATGAGAGCTCATACAGTAATTTTGGGTGCAGGCGCTACTATGGCAGCAATCCCTAATGGTGATAGATATGGAAAGAAATCCTCTGTTATGAATGGAATGATTTCTAAACTCGGCTTAGATGATTTATTAGCAGATGTAGAGATGGAAACAAAAAGTGAAAATATTGAAGATATTTATTCAGAACTTTATATGAAAAGTGAATATGTAGAGGTAGTTAGAGAATTGGAAAAAAGATTGTATGACTACTTTGATTCTTTTGAAATTCCAGATGCTCCAACGGTATATGATTTTTTGATACTGAGCTTAACTGAGAAAGATGTTATTGCAACATTTAATTGGGATCCGCTTTTGTTGCAGGCATATGTAAGATGTAATGAAATAACAGATAAACTTCCGCATTTACTTTGTTTGCATGGAAATGTGGGGATGGGGTACTGTGAAGAACACAGGGAATTTGGTTTGAAAGATGCAGTATGTCCTGTATGCAAAAAACAGTTGCCACCTACAAGGTTATTATATCCAGTAAAAAATAAGGAATATAATAAAGATGATTACATCATGAGGTGTTGGGATGCGGTTGACTATATCATAAATAATTCGTATATGATTACTATTTTTGGATATAGCGCCCCCTCAAGTGATGTAGAAGCTGTTAACCTATTAAAAAAAGCATGGGGCAAAAAGGAAGACAGACAATTAGAAGAAGTGTCGGTTATTGATATAATAGACGAAACAGAAATGCTTAAAAAGTGGGACGAGTTTATATATTCACATCATTACCGATATACTAACAATTTTTTTGATTCCTACCTAGGGATGTTTCCTCGAAGAAGTTGTGAAACAGTTTTGGCAATGTATTCTTTTAATATTCCAGCTGACGGACGTAATGGATTTAAACCATCAATGAAGTGGTCGGAAATATATGATTTAGTAAATAACCTTGCAGTAGATGAACAAAATACCCCGGAAGGTAAAAATTTGCCATTGTATTACACTGCAGATAGTTTCCGGAATAAATGATTTATCTAAGGAGTGGACAACTATCCTTAAATTTATATGAGAGAAAAGGAGAACGCGCATGTACGAATTATTATCTAAACGAATTAAAAATGCTTTAGGAGAACCAGAGTTTTTTTTATATAATAGCTTTCCACAACCTTTTAGAAATCAGGTATTTTACATTCTAGAAGATGTATTAGAACCATACACGACATATAATGAAAATTTGTGGGATATTTTCGAGGAGAATTTTTGTAGAGAAAAAGGATTGAAAGGCATGGGGTATCATAAGGGCTATGGCAAATCCAGTATAAAAGAGTATTTTAGAGATTGCGATGATGTTGACTTTTTAGATGCGATAGATTATTTCTTTCATGTAATTGATAGAAAACTACGTACTTTGAAACCGGAATACAAATATAATTATGATGCTGATGCAGCTGTGAACGATGCCATTATGGAGTTGAATTATCGTTTTAAACAGCATAATTTGGGATACGAGTTTATAAATTCCCAGATAATTACTATTGATAGTACATTATTACATGAAACGACAGTGAAGCCAACTTTGAGATTATTATTTGAAGAAGGTTTTGAAGGCGCAGAAGACGAGATAAGAAAAGCTTATGAAAAAAGACAAAAAGGTGATAATAAAAATGCAATACTAGAGGCTGGAAAAGCTTTTGAAAGTACGATGAAAATTATCTGTGATAAACAAGGATATACATATGATAAATCCAAAGATACGGCACAGAAACTCATTTCTATTTTGGAAAAGAATGGCTTTTATCCGGGTTATATGAATGCACATTTGACAAACATAAGAACTACGTTAGAAACAGGATTGCCCGTTGTGAGAAATAAAGTTTCAGGACATGGACAAGGGAATCAAGTGATTACCATATCGGACGAATACACAGATTATGCATTGCATTTAGCATCGACCAATATTTTATTCTTGGTGCGATTATATAAAAAGCAAAAAACAAAATCCTTAGTAGTAAGAATCCACTTTTTACCATTATTTCTACTACTAAAAGGTAGTCACAACTTGCAATATTATGCTATAAATTGCCCAGTTGACATCTGAACAAGAATCATAACAAAAAGCCGGAATGTCTTGTAAAATGGGGCATTTCTTGGCATTTTAAGGAGTTTGATAACAATGATAAAAGTACTTTTCATCTGCCACGGCAACATCTGCCGCTCGCCAATGGGCGAGTATATTATGAAGCACCTCGTGTGCGAAAAGTTCGGCGTCAAGACGCCAGAGGAGGCTGGCTTTCACATCGAGTCCATGGGCGTGTCGAGTGAGGAATTAACTCACGACATTTATCCCCCAGCGAAAAGAATGCTCGCATCGAAGGGCGTGCCTTTTGGTGCGCATCGTGCAAGGCGTGTGGCGGCGTCAGATTATGAGAAGTTTGACTATTTTCTGGGAGCGTCTAACCGTCATGTAAGGATAATGAAGTCGCTTTTCGAGGGCGACAAGGAGGGCAAGGTGATGCTGATGCGCGAATTCGTTTCCGGGCCAAAGGGTAAGACGGATGTGTCGGACCCTTGGTATACGGGAGATTTCGAGACGGCGTTCGAGGACATACGAGAGGGCTGTGAGGCTTTCTTGGCGCAGGTTTTGGAGGAATGACGCAAGTAAACGATAATCGTGAAGACCTTAAATTACGGTGCTATGCCGTACTCGAGACTGATACGGTAGAATTCGCGTGACATTGTGAAATTTATTATCATGTCGTGGCGGCTAGTTCCAGAATTAAGCACGCTCATCCAGTGGTCGAAGCCTAGTGGGTCTGGTTCGCGGCCTAAGAAGGTGCGATATAGCCTTGTTATGAATTCTGCATCAGAGTGGCCTGCGTTAACAAATTCTGGACTATCGAAGAACGAATAGCCAATATCGGTAGCGTTCATCTGTCCGTTTGCAAGCATAACTGCCCAGTGATTTCTTCCATCAACATCTGCGTCTCTTCCAAGTGCGTTTGAATACATTCTATCTACAAAAGCATAAATTTGTTCATTCGGAGTGATGTTTGTAGGAGTGTTCGCTCCACTATTTGCGCCACCACTTGTTATGGTTGTGCTATTTGCAGAAAGTCCATAGGTTGCGCAGATATTTGCCCATTCTTGTGAGCCGAGGAAGCCGTCTAGGATGCTTGCGCGAGATGCGCCTTGATCGAGCATTCCAACCCAGTGGTCATAGCCTAGTACGTCTGGGTTGCGACCGAGGATAGACTGATAGAGGATATTTACATATTCGTCATTAGATAGGGAGCGTGACTGAAACTCAGGGCTTTCAAAGAAGCCGCGTGCGACAGAGGATGGAGTCGTGCGCATTGTAAGAATGTATCCTGTCCAATGTGCTAGTCCCGGGCCATCGGCTCCGCGTCCTAGTACGACGCTATATAGTCTGTTTACAAAATTCGCTACACGTGCGCGTGCGCTAGACATGTCACTTGAAGTGACTGCGGTACAGGCTGATTGAAATTCAGCTGAAGCGAGGATATTGTCTGTGATTTGCTTTTTCGAAGCGCCGGAATTAAGGCTTGCGAGGATTTGCTGTTCGTCTTCGGCTGTCGGTGTTCGGCCGAGGAGCACGATGTAGAGTGTGTCGATGAATTGTTGGTTCGTGCGGCCAGCCGAAAGCGGCTCGACATAGGTGATTTGGTGCGAAGCTTCCTGAGAGCGCGTCGCGTACCTGTCGTATGCGATGGCCCGGATTTGGGTGCCGACAGCGGCGCTGAAGGTGCCGTCGTATTTATGCGTCGAACCTTGGCCGCGACGTGGTGTGCTGCCGTCTGTCGTGTAATAAATTTCCTGCGTGGAGAATTCTGGTGTAATCGTTACGCGGTGCTGCATGCTGCCAGCGTCGTAGCTCGATGTAATCGTCGGTGCGCCGTATGCTGGAAGCGTCGTTCCGTTGTTGCGCGCATCAAAATACACGACTCCATTTACTGGCTCGATGCCGCGCCTTCTCATAAGCTCTGCGACCGTCACGAACTCGTAGCCCTGCTGCTGCAAGGTGCTTATCGCGTCGAGCGCACCTCTAACCGTCGACGGATAAAGGTCGTGGCACAGGATAATCGCGCCGTCAAAAGCGCCGTTCACAATCCTTCTATACACTGTGCCGCTGTTTCTGTCGCGCCAGTCCCACGTATCCACGCTCCACTGAATAATCGGTGCATGCACGTTCTGGCTAACCCTCGAAGACTGCGCTCCGCCAGGCGTTCTCACGAAGTCTTGGAATTCTCCGCCAGCCGCCTCGAAAAGCAGCTGCCTTACAATCTGACACTGTTCGTTCATCGCTTCTGCCGATAACGATGTAAATGGAACTCTATGTGACGCCGTATGGTTGGCTACCTGATGACCGTCCTCGACCATGCGTGCAATGATGTCCGGATGATTCGCTGCACCGTGTGACGCATTGGTCGCGTTCACAAAAAACGTCGCTTTCGCGCCTCTTTCTGCTAGCCCGTCAAGTAGTCCAGGCGTTGTCGCCGCGGATGGCCCATCATCGAAAGTAATCGCGATTAGCTTCGTGCCCGCGGCGTTCACATTTGTCCCACACATGCGGTCCATCGCACCGAAAACACCCGTCGACGCAACTAATATCGCCATAAGCAGCGTCGCCGTCGCCTTGAAGAAACCATTTTTCACTAGAGATATTGAACCTACATGAGTTGTAGATGCTTTATATATTATATTCGTTATGCTTTTCATAAGAGCCTCGCAGTATTCGTTTTGGTCTAGTTGATTATGCTTAAAATTATACGATGCCCGCGCGTTATCTTGCCTTTGCCATGAGGCAGAAACGCGTTTTATTTTGTGCAAACTGGTGGCACGCTCCACTCGTAGTCGCGTGGCAGGCCAAGCAAACTCGATTGAAGCTCATTTGCCGCGAGGTCAAGCTCGTAGCATCGCTTCGTCGCCTCGTAATACTCGCTAGTGCCAAGTAGGCTATTAAGCTCAAGGAAGTCGGAGCAGTTGTGAATCAGCGGTAGCTTTGATACTTTCTTTATGATCTTGAGACAGTAGCGGCCGTCGCGATTCATGCCAAGCACGCGCAGATAATTCACATGAGAAATGAGCTCGATGTCGCTAGAATTTTGTCCAATAGTCAAACTCGCAAGTGCGCGGTCGATTCTCGCCTTCGTGAAATTGCGAGACGCCGCGATTCTCTCGCCACCCTGATGTATATCAGATTGCGCGGCCTCGAAGCTATTCTTGATATATCCCCACAAATGTTCATTCATGTATGCGCTGTCTATATTCGTAGCACTAGTAATTCTAGTTGCAATAGCTCCATCTACAAGGCGATTATAATTCGTCATCATGCTAGGCGCGCTTTCCAAATCGCCGATTCTGCTAAGCCATACCGCAAGCGCCGCCGAAGGACACTGTTTCGCGATTTGTGTCGCAACAAAAGCCGGATTCGACGCTTCCACCACATCATTAGCGCCCCACAAAGCCTTGCGAATCGACGTAGCCGAAGCAAATTCGTTCCTGATCTCAGTGTCAAGGTAGTCGCCGCCCACGCGAGAAATCATGTGCACCTGAATCTTCTTCGTTAGGTGCATCCGCTTCATCGCGAGCAGGTAGTCGACCGCCAAAATCGAGTTCGACCCCATGAGTGCATCTGAAATCTCGGACTTTGTGAAAGGGATGCTTTTCGCCATAGGAGAGTCTTTACTAGCCCCCTCGAAAAGCACGCCCAAAATCGCCTCACTTCGTGCTGCCGCGAAGGACTTGCCCCCGCTAAGCGCCTCGCTCAAAATTCGGCTATACTCCTCATTCGAGTCGTTTGCATTCTCAAAAATCGCATCCGCAATAAAAGAAATCAGCTCCGGATTCGAGTCGACGCCAAACGCGATGTCGGTCACGACCCCAGTCCTCGCAAGAAGCTCGACACCACCATGCGCAAAACGCTCCGACGGCGCACAAGCAAAGCTGAACGGCAGCTCGAAAACGACGTCTGCGCCACAATTAAGTGCCATCTTCGTGCGAATATCTTTAGGCAAAATCGAAGGCTCGCCCCTCTGAACAAAAGGCCCACTCATGCAAACAGCGACAATTGCGCGAGGATCGCCCACGGCTTCTCTAGCCTTAGCAATCAAGTATTCGTGTCCATTATGAAAAGGATTAAACTCCGCAATTACCCCAATTACTCGCACTGTTTGCCTCCACGCTTCCTTAAATGTATAATTTCAAATATCGTTCTAGAATTATACTTCATAAACGACATTAATGCACGACAATATAGACAGAAGTGCGCCACAATAATAGGTAGCAATAATAGGCAGCAAAAACAAACGAGACAAAAGAGGAAACTAACGCCAATGAGACGCAAGACACTTAAATTTATAGACGGCCAATCAGGCAAAAAAGGCATCGATTTTAACCTAATCCTAGATTTTGTAAAGACGCCGAAGTTTCTTGTCGGCTCCGTGCTCGTTCTTTTGATGCTCATCCTAGGCGGCCTCTACCTATGGTATTCGCACAACTACTTAAACAAGCAGCAAATCGTTACAAACAGCGGCGCACTTAGCGGCGGCGTCGAATACGAATGGCAGCAAGAAGCCGCCGACTCTGGCCTTGTAGCCGACTACCTCTGGTCTAGAACTCGCGAACTCATGCTAACTGGCACAAACGACGAGACATTAATCGTAAGCTCCTACACGCTCCCCGGCACACTTTTGTCACAGGAGGCGGCAGAATCTGGCGAATATTTGCTCGAAGACCAGGCACTCCTGCTTCGCTGCTACTTGAAGGACCAAAACCGCGCAGAAGCAATCGAGCTCGTAAATAGAGTCAACGAACTAATCGACACCGACTACGCTTCAAGTTTCGGCTCCGAGTCCGGCGAAGACAAGGACGCATCGCTCATCTATGGCCAAATGTGTTGGCTCGACGCATACCTCGATTACTACTCTATGTACGGCTCGCAAAGCGACTACTCGCGCATAACGACGCTAGTCGAGATGCTTTTCGATGAAGGCGGGATGCTGCTGCCAGGCGCCCTCCAGGTGCAAACCTACGACGAGAACGTGATGGTTGGCGCATCCGACGACTCCTTAGGCGACGCACAATCGCAGGCAGCCCAAGGCTCCACCGCACAAGACTTCGTCGCAGTCCCACTCGAAGCAGTCGACCTCGCGCTAATCCAAACCCTCGAAGTAAACGGCTTCCTCCCACAGGGCTCTTTCGAAAAGTCGCTCGCCATTGTCCAAGGCGCGCGCATCTCTGATTCGCTACCGCTCTACGCCTACGCGTACTACATTTCCGATTCCGGCGAGACTATCTATCTCTACGCTGGTCGCGCTGCACTTCAATCCTCTGACTCCGCACTCATCGACATCGAGTCTTCGGTTAAAACGATGCGCAACCTCGCCGAAGTTGACGCGCTCCCGACTGACGCATACTCATGGCTTAAGTCGCAATTCATGAACAGTGGACGTCTCTACACAACATATCACCTAATTCGTGGTGAGATGGGTGAAGTGGAGCTTTTTGAAGGATACTTACTTCTAATGGAAATTGCTGTTCTCGAAGACGATATTGACCTATACACGCGAACTGTAAGCGCCCTCGCAGGACATGTTGCGACTAGAACTTCGTCACCTGCACTAAGTATGATATTCCGAATGGTCGAGGAAGTTGTGCCGGCTGATTCATCTGAACTTCTTTCGGATGGCGCATCGGATGGCGCATCAGACGTGGAAATAAATTACCGCAACATATGCTACGCCTACGACAATCTCATGGCGTATTTATTGATAGAGTGATTTCTTGTTTTGTAAAAAGCGTTGGTAGACAAAGCGGTTGATAAAACACGAATATTTTCTACCGTTTCTTCTACCGGACGGGTTAGGAGAGTGTTGGGAAGTGTTTTTGCTTTTCGATGGGGGAGAAGAAAAAAGATGGAGAATAATTGTGCGTATTTTTGGATACAATTATGTTTGTAAATAAGCTTAGGGTGGAGTATACTTTGGAGTGGTAAAAAACGCCGATTTGGCGACCAAAATATTTTTGTAGGGGGACTACTTGATATGGCATTTATTGATGTAATTAAGGCAAAGGCGAAGGCTGACAAGAAGACAATTATTCTACCTGAGTCAATGGATAGAAGGATTTTTGAGGCTGCGGCTGAGATTCTTGCAGACGACATTGCAAACATCGTGATTATTGGTTCGGAGGAAGAGTGCGCTAAGAATAGCGAGGGACTTGACATCTCCAAGGCAATTATTGTTGACCCAGCAAAGAATGAGAAGACAGAGAGCTACATTGATGCTTTTGTTGAGCTTCGTAAGAGCAAGGGTATGACAAAGGAAGAGGCAACAAAGATTCTCATGAGCCAGTACATGTACTATGCGTGCATGATGGTAAAGATGGGAGACGCAGACGGTATCGTTTCTGGTGCTTGCCACTCTACAGCGGACACACTTCGTCCATCACTTCAGATTATTAAGACAAAGCCAGGTACAAAGCTTGTAAGCTCATTCTTCGTAATGTGCGTGCCAAACTGCGATCTTGGTGAGGAAGGAACATTCGTATTTAGCGATTGCGGACTTTGTCAGAATCCAAACTCTGAGGAGCTCGCAGCAATTGCTGGTTCTTCTGCTGAGTCTTTCAAGGCACTTGTTGGTACAGAGCCAATGGTAGCTATGCTTTCACACTCCACTAAGGGTTCTGCAAAGCACGCTGACGTAGACAAGGTTGTTGAGGCTACAAAGCTAGCAAAGGAGCAGTATCCACAGTTCAAGATCGATGGCGAGCTCCAGGCTGACGCAGCAATGATCGATTCTATCGGTAAGTCCAAGGCTCCAGATTCTGACGTAGCTGGTAAGGCAAACGTTCTCGTATTCCCAGACCTAGACGCAGGTAACATCGGCTACAAGCTCGTTCAGCGTCTCGCGAAGGCAGAGGCATACGGCCCAATGTGTCAGGGTATCGCAAAGCCAGTAAACGACCTCTCCAGAGGATGTAGCGCAGCTGATATCGTTGGTGTAATCGCAATTACAGCAGTTCAGGCACAGCAGCAGTAATTAACGCAAATAACGTGCGAGCGTGAGCACGAGCACAAACACAAGTACGAGCGTGAGCACGAGCACAAGCGTGAGCACGAGCACAAGCACAAGCGCCAAGCAACTTTGGCAAAATACAAAATAGTAATCAAAACAAAGGAGAAAGTATAAATGAAGATTTTGGTAATCAATTGCGGAAGCTCTTCTTGTAAGTACCAGTTGTTCGAGACAGCAACTAGCGAAGTTCTTGCAAAGGGTCTTTGCGACAGAATTGGTATCGACGGCGTTTTCAAGTACAGCGCTGGCGATTATGTTAGTGAGGTAGAGATTGACCTCCCAGACCACAAGGTTGCAGTTCAGACAGTTCTCAACGCCCTTGTAGATTCCGAGCACGGCGTGCTTGCTGACATTTCTGAAATCGCTGCAGTAGGACACAGAGTTCTCCACGCAGGTAAGTACTACAGCCAGTCCGTAGTAGTAAACGAGGATGTTAAGAAGGTAATCCGCGACTGCTTCGACCTAGGCCCACTACACAACCCACCAAACCTCATCGGTATTGAAGCTTGCGAGGCAGTACTCCCAGAGGGCACACCACAAGTTGCAGTATTCGACACAGCATTCCACCAGACAATGCCACCAAAGGCATACATGTACGCACTCCCATACGACCTCATCGAAAAGTACGACATCCGTCGTTACGGCTTCCACGGAACATCACACCGTTACGTATCCAGACGTGCAGCTGACTTCCTCGGTGTAAAGTATGAGGACATCAAGACAGTAACATGTCACCTTGGAAATGGTTCTTCTTTCGCAGCAGTAAAGAACGGTAAGTGCGTTGATACATCAATGGGTCTTACACCGCTTGCTGGTATCTGCATGGGAACACGTTGCGGTGACATCGACCCAGCTATCGTTGGTATCTTGATGCAAAGAGAGAACCTCTCTCCAGCAGAAATCGATACACTTCTCAACAAGAAGTCTGGTGTAAAGGGCTTCTCCGGTGTATCCTCTGACTTCCGTGACCTCGAGAAGGCATCACGCGAAGGTAACGAGAGAGCAACACTTGCACTTGAGATGTTCGAGTACCAGGCAAAGAAGATTGTTGGTTCCTACGCAGCAGCAATGGAAGGCGTTGATGTAATCGTATTCACAGCTGGTATCGGTGAGAACACAGACTACATCCGTGCAGCTATCTGCGAAGGTCTCGAGTTCATGGGCGTAAAGATTGACCCAGCAAAGAACAACGGAACAAGAACAGAGGCAATCATCTCCGCTGACGACTCCAAGGTAAAGGTTGTTGTAATCCCAACAAACGAGGAGCTCGCAATCGCACAGGAGACAGAGGCACTCGTATAATAGAATAGAAACGCTTTCGTTGGTTTTCTATTTATAAAAAAATGATTCGAACCCCTAGGTTAGATTTCTAGCCTGGGGGTTTTGTTGTTTATATTATGTTGCAGTGGGAAATGTTTGTGGTTTGGAGGATGCTTTATCGTTGGACAATTCTCTTTAGTTACGATAAGAATTCATTTTTTTGAATTTTATCGTAGTTAGAGCAGTGGTTTATTGCTTGTAATTTGGCCTGGGTTACGATAAAAATTCATTTTTGAGATTTTTATCGTAGTGTTTTTATTATGAATGAGCCTTTTTATAGAAGCTGACTACGAT
>CALEFT010000051.1 GCA_937876985.1 uncultured Clostridia bacterium
AGCTTTATGACTACGATAAAAACTTGATTTTGAGATTTTTATCGTAGTTCGTCAATTGTAAGAACCTCATGAAAATTCAGGCAAAAAAAAGAGGTCGTCTTGTTAAACGGCCTGTCTATAAATATTTGGGCAAATATTTATGGAAAGTGACGCAAATGGCACGAAATGTCTCATTTCATATACACTTTATCCCTCGTCACAATAGAATAATACTTTTCTTAAGCTTGTTTTTCAAGGTTGTGGTTGTTGTCATAAACACTGAAATATTATCAAATATTGCTTTCCCATTTTGCAAAAATGCTAAATTCAATATTGTATTTCATAGCAAATATAAAGGGCTACCTAACGCAAGTTTTCTAACCTGCAATTAGATAGCCCATTTATGTTTACTTCACACGTCGACCAGTCGCGAGCGAAATAGTCTTATTTAATCTTGCAAGGCTCGACCTTCCAAATATCAGATGCATACTCAGAAATTGTACGGTCTGAAGAGAAACGACCAGAGTTGCAGATGTTAATCCAGCACATCTTTGCCCACTTCATCTCGTTCTTGTAGTCTGTGTAGATGCGATCACGTGTCTTACGGTAATCGTCAAAGTCACCAAGTACATAATATGTGTCACCTGGATTCCAGTTATCACCGTAGATGAGACCATTGTAGAGATCACGGAACATTCCTGTTCCCTCATCGTTGAATGTACCATCGATGAGACGATCGAGAGCCTTCTTAAGGCCAGGGATGTTCTCATACTGCCACTTTGGATTGTAGTATGCCTTTGTTGCAGCCATATCGTTCGCTCTACAACCGAAGATGTAGATGTTATCCATACCAACTGCATCAGCGATTTCTACGTTAGCGCCGTCCATCGTACCGAGTGTAACTGCACCATTCATCATGAACTTCATGTTACCAGTACCGGATGCCTCGAGACCAGCTGTAGAAATCTGCTCAGAAATATCTGCTGCTGGGAATAGCTTCTCACCATTAGATACGTTGTAGTTCTCTACGAATACAACCTTCAAGCGACCCTTCATGTCTGGATCAGAATCGATGAGCTTTGCAATCTCGTTGATAAACTTAATGATTGCCTTTGCTCTGAAGTATCCAGGAGCAGCCTTAGCACCAAAGATGATGGTAACTGGTGGAAGGTCAAGTGTTGGGTCTTCCTTGATTCTATCGTAAAGGTTAAGAGCATAAATTGCATTGAGAAGCTGACGCTTATACTCGTGGAGTCTCTTAATCTGGATGTCGAAGATGGAATCTGGATTGAGTTCGATTCCAGAATTCTTCTTAAGGAACTCTGCATAGTTAACCTTATTCTTGTGCTTGATTGCAATGAGCTTCTTCATTACATCCTTGTCATCCTTATACTTCTCAAGAGACTTAAGGTCTTCGAGATGTGTTACCCACTTGTCGTTTCCGAGGAGTTCTGTAATGAGGCTAGATAGCTCTGGGTTACAAGAGCGTAGCCATCTTCTTGGTGTTACACCGTTTGTCTTGTTAGAGAACTTCTCTGGATAAATCTCGTACCACTCCTTCAAAGTTTCCTTCTTAAGGATGTCTGTATGAAGTGCAGCAACACCATTTACTGAGCAAGAACCGTAGATTGCCATCCATGCCATCTGAACCTTACCGTCAGCAAGAATGCTCATGCGGTCGATAAGCTCGGAATAGATGCCTGCCTCGTACATCTGTGCTCTGAACTGATTGTTAATTCCTTCTACTATCTCGAAAATTCTTGGGAACAAGAAACGGAAAATAGAGATGTCCCACTTCTCGAGAGCCTCTGCCATAATTGTGTGATTTGTGTAAGCGAATGTAGCCTGAACGATCTTCCATGCCTTTGTCCACTCTACACCATTCTCGTCAACGAGAATTCTCATGAGCTCTGGGATACCGATAACAGGGTGTGTATCGTTGAGCTGAATTGCATTGTACTTAGCAAAATCGCTAAGGTCATCACCGTGAACTGCCTTGTAACGACGAACGATATCCTGAAGTGATGCAGATACGAAGAAGTACTGCTGTCTTACACGGAGAACCTTACCATCGTAAGATGTGTCGTTTGGATAGAGAACTCTCCAGATGTCGTTTACACGGTTTCTCTCGATTACAGCATCGTCAAAACGCTGTGAGTTGAACAAATTGAAGTCGAAGTCCTGAGCTGGCTCAGCCTTCCACAAGCGGAGAAGGTTTACGTTCTTTGTGCCGTAACCTGTGATAGGAAGGTCGCATGGAACTGCCCATACGTCGATGTCGTTGTAGTGAATCTTTACTCTCTCGCTGTAGCGGTTAACGATGAAAGGATATCCCTTCTCCATCCAGCTATCTGGGTATTCCTTCTGGAAACCGTTCTCGAGAGTCTGACGGAATAGACCATATCTGTACATGATTCCGTATCCTGTAACAGGAAGATTCAATGTTGCACATGAATCGAGGAAGCATGCTGCAAGACGTCCAAGTCCACCGTTACCGAGAGCTGGGTCTGTCTCTTCCTCAAGAATATCAGTTAGATTGTATCCATATCCTTCGATTGCTTCCTTTGCCTGATCGTAAATACCAAGATTTACGAGGTTGTTAAGCATGGAACGTCCCTCGAGGAACTCTGCTGACAAGTAGTGTGCTTGTCTAACATTGTCATATGCGTTACGTGTCTCGTTCCAATTGTCGGAAATGAGTTCGATAATGCTTTTCGAAAGGGCTGTCCAATAATCTCTAGCGTTTGCGTTCTCTGGTGTAAGGCCTGTGCCTGCACGAACGTGCGCTGCAATTCTGTCAGAAATCATCTTTGTTGTAATTTTCTTCGTTGCCATTTTTATCCTAATACGCCGAAGCGTCCCTCCTTCAAATAAAATAAGCCATACAAATTCTATCAATACGTGAGGGGGAGGTCAATTTTCAAAATAGAACTATCATTCAAATTTATTGTGAACAAAAGTTACCATTTATCGGCATTATGCCCAAAACATTGAAAGTCGAGCGACATTGCGGTAAACTACCCATACTTATTAAATATTACATATTTGTACTTTGCACGCGCACAACACGCGCACAAGAGGAGGAAATATGCCAATTTCGGTTTGTATCGCGATTTTTTGTATTCTAGCTGCAGCAATTGGGCTTTGCACGGCGCCGCTTTTTGCTAGGCTTCCGGAGGCATGGCTACAAGACTACGGCTTTGACCCTAAGGCACCAAACGTCCGTCTCGCGAAAAGAATGAAATTGCTCCCACACGGCGTGATTTGCGCGATTTGCTGTGGAATTTGTTTCCTCGTAATGCTTCTTGTAAACGAGGCGATGCTTATCGATTTTCAATTTGTTTACATTATTTCGTATATTTTTGCGTTCCCTGTGATGTTCATGGTGCTCATGGCAGACAAGCTTAACAAGATTATTCCTGATGAGTTCTCCATTTGGCTTTTCGCGCTGGGCGTGCTCGCGCTTGTTGGCGACTTTGTGCATGGATCTATGTGGTTTACTGAGGCTGCTCCTTGGTTTGCTCCGCTCGTGAACAGATTTGGTGGCGCACTGATTGGCGGCGGTCTTTTGTGGCTTATAGGCTTTATTTGCTCGACATTTGCTGGCGTAGAGGGCATGGGACAAGGCGACATGAAGCTTCTTGCGGCGCTTGGAATGCTAAGCGGAATCTATGGTCTCGTGCCGCTTTTTTATATTTCTGTTTTCTCTGCGGTCTTCTTCGCAATTCCGCTCATAATCAAGAAATACTACATTAAGTACAAGGAGTCACAGGAGATAAAGAATAGCCCAGACCCTCGTGCGAAGAAAAGAGAACTACAAATCAAGCGCAAGCAGCAATCCTATGTAGAAAACGAGAGTTACTTGGCTTTTGGACCGTTCCTATCACTTGGATGCGCTTGCTTTCTGGTTCTTGAGCCGCTTTTCTACGACTTGATGATTGGCTATCTTGCTATGCTCGGCCTTGTGTGGTAAGCATAGCGACCTAATATTGCCTCACCAAAACCGCCACGGAAGTGGCTAATTACTACAACTAACTGGATGGATACAAAATGGAAATAAACAAAGTATTAAGACTAATTAGACGACAGCTCGGATTCCCAAACAAAGCAAACTGGGGATACGCATACATGCTCGCTTCTATTGGTCTTCTAGCGACATATTGGGTAAGCTACATCATCGAGAACGCGAAGACTTCGTATTCAGCAACTTCGCTTATCGGCTACTCCATAATCGGAAGCATCCTCGCGCTACTTGCTTTCATCATTCCATCCGTGATTCTCATTATGCGCCATAACGGAAACGCTAATAACAGCGAATTTCCTATCTCGCTTGGTAGATTCAGCGGCATCGGCCCACTCTTTCTGTCGTTCTTGTCGGGCGTCGGCGTAAGATTTGTGTATTCCGCACTACACAACCTCACCTCATGGACATGGCTTCGCATGGGCAACAACATGATTTTCCCTATGTTTCAGTGCGTCAACGACATGAAATCCGCGCCGGAAACAATTCTTTACGTCATCTCGACTACCATCATTCCAGGTATCGGCGTATGCCTATTCTTCCTAGGGCTCATCTACAGCCTCATAGGCAAAAGCGAGCGTAAGCTAGCCTACATCCTAATCCCTATACTCGCGGCATTGTGCAGCATGAACTTTATAGACATGCTCCCAATATTTTTTGCAATGTGCTGGCTCGTTTTCCTTCGCGAAAAGACTAACAACATCTTATGTCCGCTTCTATGTCTAGTCGCTTGTACGATTACAAGTATCCTATCGCGTGGACTCGTTCCTTCTGTAGACATTACTATGGTACTCACCTATTCCGACATACCGGAAAGTTATTTATATTCATCTGTAGCTGCTTGTCTCGTCGGCATTATCATGCTCGCCTTTTTCTATAAAGGTTTTGTGGAGTTCAACAAGTCGTTTTTTGCAGTAAAGCCAATCATCAGCGATGAAGCTCCTACTACAAATGACACAAATGGCAGCGACAACAAATCCAGCAAGAAGAATAAGGCGCCAAGCTTTTCGAGCGGCGTGAACCTAGCACTCATTGTGGCTGTAATTATTCTGATTGTGCTTTGGAACATCACTTTGAAGGGAGCATAAATTATGACAGAGAAAGAAAGATACAATAGAGACAAAGCCTCCGTAATGGCAATGATTAAGTACATTTTGTTTGTGCTTATTGCGATTGTGCTGGTCTTTGGTGCGACAAGGCTGATCCTCATTCTCGTTCCGTTTCTTGTTGGCTTCATTCTCGCGAAGACAAGTAATATGATTGCAAAGCCTATTGTAAAGCTCATTAGTGGCAAAAGCGCGAAGAAGGGCATTAATCCAGAGAAGGCGCACGAGCTTACAATGAAGGCAACTTCAACTACGAAGCCTAGTGTTTTTCAGCAGATTTTCCGTCCAAATAGCGACAAGCCGAAGCGAAGCCTTACTACACGCGTCTCGCTTGTGATTTATGTTCTCATTTTACTTGCGCTACTGCTCGTATGCGTCTTGTGCATTACTGAAGCAGTAATTCAGGCAAATAACGTTATAGATAAGGCTGTCGAGATAACTAATGACCTCGATTATGAGAACTTCAATATTGATTTCCTAGACCAATTCAGCACCGAAAATGGTGGAATGTTCCCACCAGAAATCTTGCAGATGGTCGAAGATACTGCAATCGACTTCATCGAGGATATCGCAGCGCGAGTACCGACAGTAGTCTCCTCTGCAATTACTTGGGTATGGAACCTCATCGGAGACTTGCCAGTTGCTTTGTTTGTAATAATCTGCGTAATCTTAAGCGGATATTACTTCATCAGTGATGGACCAGCCGTAATGAAATTCTACTTGAAGTCGGTCCCAAACAAGTCCTTCCGCAAGAGATCTTTCACACTTATAAACGACCTATCTCTTACACTATTCCGTGTACTTGGTGGATATTTGTCGCTCCTAATAATCACTGGAGTAGAGGCGTTCCTCGTATATTCTATCGCACGAGTTCCGTATTCTGTGCTTTTCGCATCGATTACTGCAATACTTGATTTCTTGCCGGTACTTGGCATCGCAGTAACCTTCTGGCCACTAATTATCTATTTCGTGGTCAAGGGCAATATCGTATCTGCAATAATTCTACTCGTTGGTATGATGCTCATGACTATCATCCGAAGAGTTATCGAACCACTAATTCTTGGCAAATCGATGAAGATTCACCCACTCTTCACACTCATTGGAATGATTGTCGGACTATACATCTGGGGTGGAATCGGCTTCCTACTCGGACCAACGGTTCTTATCATCATCATCCAAATCGCAAAGAGCTTCAAGATTGACAAGAAATTCTCATCATTCCTCTCACGAATTCTCGAGAACTTTATGCGCGACGACGATGACGACAATAATGATGGTAGTTCTAACGGTGGCAAGAATTCTAAGAAAGCAAAGGCTACATCTTCTGATGAACTAACTAATGAAGAACTTGATGAGTTAGAAGAAATGATGGGAGATAAAGAATAACAGCAGACATATACTATATTGTTATTCTTTGTAAGTATTAAAGAACAGACTCTCGACTCATATGAATCTACGTTTGGGGATTTATATGAGTCGTTTTTATGTGATAAGTTTCATTATGAGTAAGACTTTGTCAGGTAAATGAAACGACAGAGAATATTGGTTCTTCATGTTTTATGAGATTGGATTTGTTAAGTTTTTTACAATGATGCACATGGCTTCCGTCAACAGTTTTGTCAACAAAAACAGGTCAATCTGTTGACAGATTTGT
>CALEFT010000052.1 GCA_937876985.1 uncultured Clostridia bacterium
GTTATCAGCAGAAAGTTCACCCAGGAAGCCCCGTTTTGATGAACTTCTTGCTGAAAACAGCTTTATCAGCACTTTTAGTTATTATTCCTGAACCGGCTTATTGTTTGCCCAAAACTCCTCAACAAGAGCATTCAAGTATTCATCGACAGAATAAAGATTAATATATTCTCTTGCAGCCTTTGGAAGATAGGTTTCATCACCTGTCGCAAGGTAACCTACCATCTGTTGAACCGCGTTATATCCACTATCATTCGTAGCCGTCATTGCCATTAGCAAAGCCTTTTTGACATTATCGGACATAAACAGGAAATCCTCCTATTATTCATTCTCTTCTATCCCCACTACCAGCGCATCATATGAATCAATTGTAATTCCATCATCGGACCCCTTCATTAGGCAGCCCATAATGATAAATGCTACACAATTAATGCGTGTTTCTAGCCTGTCATATTCAACTTCGAGCTCGGTAGTCTCTGTCGCACGAACAGCACGCGTTGTCTCACCGTTCTCGTCAGTTTCAACAACCGGTGTTGGCGAAGGCGTATTCGTAGGCATGTTCTCCATATTCTCCAACAATTCCATATACTGCAAGTAGTCGTCGTTAAGTATCGGATCTAGACTTACAAATGAATCTAGCGGAGTATTTCCAATTTGCCCTCCAAAATCCTGCAAATACAAATTCTTCGTCTGCCTAATCTCTTCAAGCGAATCGTAGAAATAGTCGCCACTATCGAAAAGCACAACTGGAATCAAAGCCTCATCAAACACTCTGTGATCTGACTCGTGAAGCGTGACCTCTCTATAATAATCATATGTTCCATCGTCATTTATATCCTGGTAAATATTACTCTCGTTATAAATCAAATCGAAGCCATATGTAGAATATAGTGGATTATCATAGCAAACGTCATATGCCTGATATAGTCGTCTCCTAAGTTCATATTTGTTCTGCATATTAAGAGAAGACAAGCCTGCATTCGCATATACCTTGTCACCAGCATAAATTCCATCGATGCAGTACATTACTTCTATTTCTTCGCGAACATCACCAGGCAAGGATTCATAGAAAAATCTCGAGCCAGCCTGTCCATCGTTACCTGCGCCAAAGAAAACCAAATAGACATCAAATCCAATGTCTGTATACATGCGAATCTGCTTAGCAATTGTCATTAGACAGCCAACACCAGACGCATTGTCATCAATTCCATCATATGTATAACCTTCTGGTATTTCCTCTTGTGACAAAGCACTATCATAATGCGCACCAATCACTGCAATTCGATTTATCTCAGAATAATCTGCAGGCGTAATTGTTGGTGTTGGGCTTGGCATCTGCATATCTGCTTCGTCATTAGTATTCTGCGAAGACATTATGGTTGGAGCAATTTCTAGGTCGCTATCAAGCGGCTCATATATTGGCTCCATAAAGCCTTGTCCTTCAATTCTTACGATAATATTCTGAGAAGTACCACCATATAAATTAGAGAAGGACTGAACTTCAGGATTATATCCGAGTGTAACTAATTCTTCCTCTATCATTGCTGCGGCAGAAGCCTCCTGCTCTGTGTACGGCTTACGATATGGATAATTACTTGCTAATTCCTTAGCAAAAGCAGCACCATATTCTCCATAGCCAGCAACTAATTCCTCGGTAACTTCCTCCGAAGAGCAAGAGATAAGGCCTAATGACATAATTATCATTAGCATCAATATAGCTAGAAATCTAATATCAGTCCTTGTAGATTTGTTTCTCATTTCTTCTCCAGTATGTCTTCATTCTTCTTTGTAAATTGAATTAATTGGTCGTGAATCAAATCCGAGTGACTTGGTCCGCAAATCTTCTTCACACGCTCTTCTATCATCTTTATTGCTGTCTGCTTGTTCACACTTCTAACTATCCACTTGTTGCTTGCCTGATTATAGTCGACAATTTCTACAAGCTCGCCATCAATCAAAGACTTGTGGTCGTAGTATTCCTTAACCTTACGCATAATCATCGGACTAGAGACGCCGTCAAGCTTCGTAGGCAAGTGCAAAAGGCCATATATCTTCACTAACACCTCTCGCCTAGCATCGTCTACCATTGACAAAATGCTAAGAGCAAGCGCTTCTCCCTCCGAATAGTTCATGAATCTAAAATAATTCTCTATACTAATTCGTAGTTCCTCGCCTGCAGTGAAAAGCCTAGCATCCATAAGCTCAACCTGATTCCACAAACGGTACACTTCGTTCATAAACACTCGAAAAGCATTGCCGTCTTCAGCATTAACATTTGTCGTAAGGCCCTTGATAATAGAAATATCTGACAAGAGCGCCAATCGAACGACCTCTGCGTTGCCGTTTGTCCTAACCTTACCTGTTCCTGTTCTAACAAATTGCGGATCGAGAATCGCAACAGATGGCTTATTCTCAACACTTAGCTCGTTCTTGTGTCCAGCGCAATTCAAATATGCTCTCCTAGCAAGAACCCCGGAAGTCATCGCGCTTAAAGTAGTAGGAACAAAAACCAGGCCAATAGAAGAATCAAAAAGAGTCTTCGCAAAAGAAGCTATATCAAGAATTCCTCCACCGCCAAAGGCTATAAGAAAATCATTTGGGCCAAAATCAAATTCCGACAAGGTCTTCACTACCTTCTCTACCGAAGCAATATTCTTGCTGCTGCTAATCGAATCTACACTAATCAGCGTCGGCTTAATACCCTTCTTAATGAACTGATTCTCGAATTTGTTGTAGAAATAACCGCTTACCTCGCGGTCTGAACAAATGGCAATCTTACGTCCTCGAAAAGCTTCAAGACCGCGAGCCATATTAATTATATGCTCACAAACATAATCGAAAGCGATTCCGTTTCCACAAAAAATATCAAATTCTCTACTACTAATTAACTTATCCATGCTAAATATAATATCACTAATAAATAAAATATGGTAGAATACACAAGGCCAATTCTGGCGCAATTTTTTATTCTGAAGCATCTTTTGGAAATGCTTCTTTTCGAGAGGGGACAAATATGTCAAATACTATTAGAACTCGTTTTGCTCCAAGTCCAACAGGATTCATGCATGTTGGAAATCTTAGAACAGCTTTATATGAATACCTAACAGCCAAGCATGAGGGCGGCACCTTTGTGCTAAGAATTGAAGATACTGACCAAGAACGCTATGTAGAAGGCGCGACAGATGTTATTTATAACACTCTTAAGACAGCTGGACTTATTCACGATGAAGGTCCAGACCTAGGTGGCGACTACGGCCCATATGTTCAGTCAGAGCGAGTTGGCACATATTTGCCTTTTGCTAAGAAGCTAGTTGAGGAAGGCAAGGCATACTACTGCTTCTGCACTAAGGAGCGTCTCGAGGCACTACGCGAGGCTCAGGGCAATGCGATTTCTGGCTACGACCGTCACTGCCGTGACCTATCTAAAGAAGAGGTAGATAAGCTTCTTGCTGCTGGCACACCATATGTTATTAGACAGAAGATGCCACTAGAGGGCGAGTCTACATACCACGACCTTGTATATGGAGACATTACAGTTCCTAACGAGGATATGGATGACCAGATTCTTATCAAGGCAGATGGCTTCCCTACTTATAATTTCGCGAATGTAATTGATGACCATTTGATGGGAATTACTCACGTAGTTCGTGGTTCAGAATACTTATCCTCTACACCTAAGTACAATAAGCTTTATGAGGCTTTTGGTTGGGAGATTCCTTCCTATATTCACTTGCCACTTATTATGGGTAAGTCTGTTGACGAGAACGGAAATGAGACAGTTAGTAAGCTTTCTAAGAGACATGGCTCTACTGGCTTTATGGATTTGATTAACGATGGATATTTGCCAGAGGCAATTATCAACTATATCGCTTTGCTTGGCTGGGCGCCAACAGATAATCAAGAGATTTTCTCTATGGAAGAGCTTATCAAGGCTTTTGATCCTAAGGGCATCAGCAAGTCTCCATCTGTATTCGATTACGACAAGCTCGAATGGATGAATGGCGAATACATTAAGAAGATGGATAGCGAGAATTTCCTTAAGAACGCTAAGCCATATTATGAGAAGCACAACGTGTCTTCCGATTGCTACGAGATGCTCGAGGAGCTATTGAAGCCACGAATCACAAGATTTACACAGATTGATGAGAAGCTAGAGTTTATGGACAGCCTTGCTAATTATGAGGCTAGCCTTTTCGAGCATAAGAAGAGTAAGTCAACTATCGAGACGAGCCTTGCTTCCCTTGAAGCAGCAATTGCAATGCTAGAGGAAGTAGAGCCTAGTGCTTGGAACAAGGATAATCTCGGCTCAATTATGACTACGCTAGCAAGCCAGATGGAGGTTAAGAACTCTGTTATCATGTGGCCTGTTAGAATTGCGGCTGCTGGCGTACCAGTTACACCTGGCGGTTGTTCCGAGGTTCTTGTACTACTTGGCAAGGATGAGTCTTTAAGAAGAATGAGAATTGGACTAGACAAATTGAAGTAATGGAGTAACATTACTTTGTAAATGAATAGATTATCTTAAGAAAGAGAGTTTCAATATGGCAGACAGTAAGCATTTTATTCATGAGATTATCGATGAGGAGCTTTTGGAAGGCGGTCGTTGCTACGGTAAGACTGTTCACACTCGTTTCCCACCAGAGCCAAACGGCTATCTTCACATCGGACACGCTAAGGCTCTAGAGATTGACTTCGGTACAGCTGAGAAATACGGCGGTCTATGTAATCTTCGTATGGATGATACAAATCCTACTAAGGAAGACGAAGAATTCGTTGAGGCTATCAAGGAAGACATTCACTGGCTTGGACACGACTGGGGAGATAGATTCTTCTATGCTTCTGAGTATTTCGAGAAGATGTATGGCTTTGCAGTAGAGCTAATCGAGAAGGGCCTTGCTTATGTATGTGAGCTAACTCCTGATCAGATGAAGGACATGCGTGGAGACACAACAACTCCTGCCAAGAGCCCATTCCGTGATAGACCAATTGAGGAGAGCCTTGACCTATTTAAGAGAATGCGCGACGGAGAATTTGCTGATGGTAGCATGACACTTCGTGCGAAGATTGATCTTGCGTCTGGTAACTTCAATATGCGTGATCCTGTTATCTACAGAATCAACCGTTTGCCACACCATAGAACTGGTAACGAATGGTGCATTTATCCAATGTACGACTTTGCTCATCCAATTGAGGATGCACTTGAGGGTATTACACATTCCCTCTGCTCCCTCGAGTTCGAGGCACACCGTCCTCTATACGATTGGGTAGTAAACAATATTTCTATCGAGTGCAAGCCTAGACAGATAGAATTTGCTAGACTTGGTATTACTCACACTGTTCTTTCTAAGAGAAAACTCAGAAATCTTGTTGAGAATGGTATGGTCTCTGGTTGGGACGACCCTAGAATGCCTACACTTTGCGGACTTCGTCGCCGTGGCTATACACCAGAATCAATTCGTGCCTTCCACGAGAGAAATGGTGTATCTAAGGTAAATTCCGTTGTAGATTATGCATTCCTAGAGTACTGCCTACGCGAAGACTTGAACAAGAATGCTTCTCGAGTAATGGGTGTAATTAATCCAATTAAACTCATCATCGATAACTATCCTGAAGATCAGATTGAGGAATTTACAGTAGAGAACAATCCAGAAAAGCCAGAGGATGGAACAAGAACTGTATCCTTCTCTCGTGAGGTTTGGATTGAAGCAGAGGACTTCATGGAGGTTCCAGAGAAGAAATACTTCCGTCTCTTCCCTGGCAACGAGGTTCGTCTTAAGAGTGCATATGTTGTTAAGTGCGTTGGCTGTGACAAGGATGAGAATGGAAACATTACTCAAGTTCACTGTACATATGACACGGAGTCTCGTGGCGGTAATACAACTGATGGCCGTAAGGTAAAGAGCACAATTCACTGGGTAGATGCGAAGACAGCACTTGATGCAGAGATTCGTCTTTACGATAGACTCTTCACTACTGAGTCTCCAGACCTTGCAGACTGTAACTACCTAGACTTCATAAATCCAGATTCCCTTAAGATTGTTAAGGGTGCGAAGGTAGAAGCTTCCCTCATAAATGCTAAGCCAGAGGACCGCTTCCAGTTCCTCCGTCTTGGTTATTTCTGTGCCGACAACAAGGATTTTGCTGCTGATAATCTAGTATTTAACAGAGCAGTAAGCCTTAAGGATAGCTACAAGCCAGCAACTTGATTGCTTAATTTCCCAAATTACACCAATCATCTGTTGACACACAAAAAAACAAGTGATTAAATAAAACATAGGTTTATCGACTTTAACTTTAGACCTTTTGATTTTTACAAACCGTTGACGCGGAGGTAAAGATGACGATGCTCCTACAGAGAGCCCACGATGCTGAGAGTTGGGTGGAATGCTAATCATCATAATGGACCGCTGAGGGCACAGCCAAATACTGTGACGCGAAGACATGCGTTAGTTGTCGGGAATATGTTAGTATTCTGCTAAGCGCACGAGATATGCAATAGCTTTTTACTCGTGAAACAAGGTGGCACCGCGGATAAGAATTATTCGTCCTTGATAGAACAATAGTTTTATCAAGGACTTTTTGTTTGCTTAAGAACAAATTTGAAAGGAGCTGACGATATGGATTACATTAATTTGATACTCGTTACTAGACGATGGCGTTATCGTCAGTACCGATAATTAACAATAGAAAATAAAAATTACTAATTATGCTTTTCAAGCAGGAGGAAAAGAAAAATGATTATTAACAACGTAGATTTTGAAACATATCTTAAGAATTATCCAGACCAGAATGGTTATTTTGGTAAGTTTGGTGGCTCATACATCTCACCTGATTTGCAGAAGGCAATGGAGGAGATTACAGAGAGCTATTACACAATTTGCAAGTCTAGAAAGTTCATTGCAGAGCTTCGCCGCATCCGTAAGGAATTCCAGGGCCGCCCTACTCCAATTTCTCACCTTGAGAGACTTTCTAACGAGCAAGGCGATGTACAGTTCTATGTTAAGCGTGAGGACTTAAACCACACTGGTGCGCATAAGCTTAACCACTGTATGGGTGAGGTTTTGCTTGCTAAGTATATGGGTAAGAAGAAGGTTATCGCAGAAACTGGTGCGGGTCAGCATGGTGTTGCACTTGCTACTGCTGCTGCTTATTTTGGAATGGAGTGTGACATTTATATGGGTGCTGTTGACATTAAGAAACAGGCTCCAAATGTTGCAAGAATGAAGATTCTTGGTGCTAACGTAATTGAAGTAACTGAAGGCTTGCAGACACTTAAGGAAGCTGTAGACGCTGCTTTTGCTGCATATTCTAAGGAATACAAGGATGCTATTTACTGTATCGGTTCAGTTGTTGGCCCTCACCCATTCCCAATGATGGTTAGAGATTTCCAGTCAATTGTTGGAATCGAGGCACGCGAGCAGTTCCTAGAGATGACTGGCGAACTTCCTGATGCAATAGTAGCTTGCGTTGGCGGAGGTTCTAACGCTGCCGGAATGTTTGCTGGCTTCCTCAATGACCCTGTTGACATCTATGGCGTAGAGCCACTTGGAAGAGGAACAGACCTTGGCGATCACGCAGCTTCCCTCCAATATGGTACAGAGGGTGTAATGCACGGCTTTAATTCCATCATGCTCAAGGATGAGAACGGCGAGCCAGCACCTGTATATTCAGTTGCTTCTGGTCTTGACTACCCATCCTCTGGACCTGAGCACGCATTCCTACATACTATTGGAAGAGTAAATTACGATGTAATCGGAGATGATGATACTATTGATGCATTCTATAAGTTATCTCGACTCGAGGGCATTATTCCTGCCATCGAATCCGCACACGCTGTTGCATATGCGCTTAAGCTTGCTAAGAAGATGGAGAAAGGTTCTATCCTAATCAACCTTTCTGGCCGTGGCGACAAGGATATGGATTACATTATCGAGAAATATGGAATTCGCTAATACCTGCGTATAATCGCACTAATAACCGCAACAATTGCGTCTTTATAAACCTCCTTATACTAGGGGAAGCAGCCGGAAGAATTATCTTCCGGTTGTTTTTTGTTCTTCACGTTTTTTTGTGAGATTAAATCTAGCTGGATGAATGCGGCAACTTTGCCATACAACTATTTATTCTGTTACGAAGAGCGCGCGACAGATGGTTATACGTGAACTTTCTGCTTCATATCGCATCTAAAAATCCATAAATTAAAAAACAGAGAAGACATATCATCTTCTCTGTTAAATGAACTAATTTACTTTATATCAATAAATACCAATTAAGCTCCAAGTATTCAAAGGCTTGAAATTAGAGATTAAAGATTAGAAAGCATCTCGATTCTTTCTTCTACATTCTTATACATCTCTTGGTACTTAACCTGCTTCTCACGCTCTGCATTAATTACCTTCTCTGGTGCCTTAGAAACGAATGACTCATTAGAAAGCTTACCAGCAACTCTATCGAGCTCCTTCTGAAGATCAGCCTTCTCCTTATTAAGTCTCTCTAGCTCCTTATCAATATCAACGAGCTCACCGAGTGGAATATAGATCTCACCGCCCTCAAACTGACAAGCAACTGCAGTAGCAGGTATTCCTGTCTTATCGGACTGTGTCTCAAGGTCAGAAACGCTAGCAAGTCTTTCTAGGAAGCCCTTACCGTTAACAAACATATCGGAAACGTTGCTGTCGCCTGTAACTACAATGATCTGTGCCTTACGAGAAGGAGCAACACCCATTTCAGTTCTAGTATTACGAATAGAACGGATAGCATCCATCAAAGTTTCCATCTTCTTCTCGTCTTCTTCAAAAATCATATCCTCGTTAACTGTTGGCCAATCTGTGATCATGATAGACTCAGCCTTGTTGTCGAGTGCTAGGTTCTGGTAAACCTCTTCAGTGATAAATGGCATGAATGGGTGGAGCATAGAAACTGCAACGCTTAGAACATAGTTGAGTAGGTACTGAGCCTCAAGTCTTGTCTCGCACTCCTTATCGAAAAGTCTGCTCTTCGCAATCTCGATATACCAGTCACAATAGCACTCCCAGATGAAGTCAACAATCTTCGCGAGAGCAACACCGAAGTCATAGTTCTCGATATTTGTTGTAGCCTCGGAAACGAGCTTATTGAGCTTTGTCAAAATCCACTTATCCTCAAGAGTGAACTTGTTTGGATCAACCTTCTCGAAGCTTAGGTCATCCTCGCAATTCATGAGTACGAATCTCATCGCATTCCAAATCTTGTTCGCGAAGTTTCTACCCATCTCAATCTTGTCTTCCTGGAATCTCTGGTCATTACCAGGTGCATTACCAGTAACAAGAGCAAATCTTAAACTATCTGCACCAGACTCTCTGATTACCTCAAGTGGATCGATTCCGTTTCCTAGAGACTTACTCATCTTTCTACCCTTTGAGTCTCTAACTAGACCATGGATAAGAACAGTGTCAAAAGGAATCTCCTTCATATGTGCCATACCAGCAACAATCATTCTGGATACCCAGAAAGTAATAATGTCATATCCAGTAACAAGAGTATTTGTTGGATAGAAATAATCTAGCTCTGCTGTATTCTCTGGCCAGCCAAGTGTAGAGAATGGCCATAGCGCAGATGAGAACCAAGTATCAAGAGTATCTGGATCCTGACGCATTGGCTTTCCACACTTAGGACAAACTGCGCTGTCATCCTTAGTAACAACTACCTCATCACAATCGTCACAGTAGAATGCTGGAATTCTATGTCCCCACCAAAGCTGTCTAGAGATACACCAATCACGGATATCCTCCATCCAGTTATAGTAATTCTTATCAAATCTCTCTGGAACGAACTTAATTCTTCCGTCCTTTACAGCTTCAATTGCAGGCTTTGCAAGTGTCTGCATCTTAACAAACCACTGCATGGAAACACGTGGCTCGATAGATGTACCACAACGATAGCAAGTACCAACATTGTGATTATATGGCTCTGTCTTGATAAGGAAGCCGCCTTCTTCGAGGTCCTTAACGATAGCCTTACGGGCCTCGAATCTATCCATACCAGCGTACTTCTCATATTCATCGATAATCTTAGCGTCATCAGTCATTACATTGATAACCTCAAGATTATGTCTTAGACCAACCTCGAAGTCGTTAGGGTCATGAGCTGGAGTAATCTTAACTACACCAGTACCAAATTCGATATCAACATAATTGTCTGCAACAACTGGAATCTTACGACCAACAAGTGGAAGAATTAGATTCTTGCCAACGATATCCTTATATCTGTCGTCCTTAGGGTTAACTGCAACAGCAGTATCACCAAGAAGTGTCTCAGGTCTAGTAGTAGCAAGCTCTACAAAGCCAGAACCATCCTCAAGAGGATATCTTAAGTGCCAGAAAGCACCTGCCTGATCCTCGTACTCTACCTCTGCATTGGAAATAGATGTCAAGCAATGTGGACACCAGTTGATGATTCTCTCGCCTCTATAAATGAGTCCCTCATTATAGTACTTAACGAATACATCCTTAACTGCCTCAGAACAGCCTTCATCCATTGTGAAGCGCTCCTTGTCCCAGTCACAAGATGAACCGAGCTTCTTTAGCTGCTGAACGATAGTACCACCGTACTGCTCCTTCCAATCCCAAGCTCTCTCTAAGAACTTCTCTCTACCAAGATCGTCCTTAGTCAAGCCTTCCTTCTTCATCTGCTCAACAATCTTCGCCTCAGTAGCAATGGAAGCATGGTCAGTACCAGGAAGCCACAAAGCCTCAAAACCGCGCATTCTCTTATAACGAATCAAAATATCCTGCAATGTATTATCAAGGGCATGTCCCATATGAAGCTGTCCAGTGATATTTGGTGGAGGCATTACAATGCAAAATGGCTCCTTGTCAGGATTAACCTTCGCACCAAAATAGCCCTTCTCCATCCAATTGGAATATAGTCTTGGCTCTGCCTCATTAGGCTCAAATGTCTTACTAATTGAATCAGTTCTCATAGGTAAACCTCACTCCTTACAAAATGACATTTTATTATCACTCATTTAGGTGCAAAATACAAGTAACAAACGCATTTATAAGCCTCTAAATCCTCGAAAAGCTCACGCAAAACAAAACACACCCGAAGGTGTGTTTTTGGCAAAAATTATATTAGAGGCAACACTTTAAGTAATTTACGAGAAAGAATATCTAGTAACAGATACGAATGTATCACCAGCCGTAACAGAAGGAGTCATGAACTTTCTCTCGTTGCAGCAATTTGGGAAATACTGAGTCTCAAAACAAACACCAGCATACTTAGAATAAATAGCACCATCCTTACCTTTTTCATCGTTCAAATTATTACCTGTATAAATCTGAACTCCAGGCATATCGGAATATACTTCCATATTAATTCCAGTCTTGTCACCAACAAGAGTACCTACATATCTGAAAGTTCTAGGACCGCCATCTACTGCATAATTGTGGTCAATTCCACCGCCTACTTTGGCGATTTGATTATTTTCGGAAGCGTTAATTGCATCAGAAATTGGAGCGAACTTGCGCTTCTTTGTATAATAATCAAATGGCGTATTCTCAACGCTATCAAGCTTTCCAAATGGAATACACTCGTCGTCGACAGAAGTGTAGCGAGAACAGTTGAGCTCAAGCTTATGTCCAAGCACATCTCCACTAGCATGACCGTTCAAATTGAAATAGTTGTGGTTCGTGCTATTCCAGAGAGTATTCTTGTCGGAAAGTACCCTATACGAAATATATATCTCGTTTCCGTCAGTAAGCGTATAAGAAATCTTCACCTTACGATTTCCCGGCAGATGCAGATCTCCATCCTTAAGATCAAGTACGAAGGAAACTCTATTGTCATTATCCTCGACCACATCGAAAAGCATCTTATGAAGACCACCATCAAAATCAGTATGAAGATTATTACCATTCTCATTTACTGGAAGCTTGTATTCCACGCCGTCGATTTTAACAATGGCATTTTTAGTACGATTACCAAGAGGACCTACTACACTACCCAAGAAACAAGAATTTACCCTGTAATCCTCGTAGCTTGGCAAACCGAGTGCGACATCAACTGCACCCTTAACAGTTGGAACAACAAGCTTAGTAATTGTTGCGCCAAGATTTAAGAGTTCTAGACACATCTTATTTGCATTTGTAATGCTAACAATCTTAAGTTCGCCTTCGGTTCTAATCGATATCATTTTTATGCCTCTACCTTAATCTCAATTACATTCTTGTTTGTAAGAGCAGCTGTGCGTGCATCTGGACCGCCTAGTCCAACAAAGAATGTAGCCTTAGCATTTGGGCTATAACGCTTACCGTTATCATCAACAACAGTGAATGCCTTAGCTGGAATACTAATTTCTACTTCCTTAGTCTCATTTCCATCAAGTTCAACACGAGCAAAGCCAACCAATCTATAGTTTCTAACCTCGTCAGCGCAATCCTCATAACGCATATAAACCTGTACTACATCACCTGTCTTAACAGAAGAATCGTTAGAAACAGTAACACAAACCTTCGCATCATCCTTCATAGAGGAAGCAGATGTTCCATTAAGCTTAGCGTCAACAACCTTTGTATTCGCGTAGTTTAGACCAAATCCGAATGGATATAGAGCGTCTACCTCCATAAATCTATATGTTCTACACTTCATAGAATAGTCCTCGAAGGAAGGCAAGCAAGATAGGTCGCGATAAACTGTAACAGGCATCTTTGCAGAAGGAGATACTTTTCCGAAAAGAATATCTGCAACAGCGTCTCCACCCTGTCCACCTGGATACCAAACCTGAAGAACACCAATCGCATTCTCATCGTTCTCAAAAATAGTGAGATCCATTGCACTACCTGTCATAACACATACGATATAAGGCTTTCCAGTAGACTTAATTGCGTCGATAAGCTTCATCTGTGTAGGCATAAAGCTTAAGTCATACTTATCACCAGCACCATACTGGTTTCCATCATCATCTGCTTCACCTTCAATTGTCTCATCAAGACCTAGGCAAAGAACAACGAGGTCGGAGTTTTTCGCTGTAGAAATTGCTTCAGCAATTCTGTGATGCTCGCGAGAAAGTGTATCTGGCTTTGGATTACTCAAATCACAGCCCTCTGCATAAAGGATACGAAGCTCGTCATTTTCCTTAGCAACATTCTGAAGTCCCTGCAAAATTGTAGTATTAACAGAAGAAGTACCGTGGTAATTACCCCACAAAGCGCGACGGCTGTCTGCATTAGGACCAATTACGCTAATTGTCTTATACTTATTTGTATTAAGTGGAAGGTCTCCATTGTTCTTAAGAAGTACAATACTCTCAAGAGCAGCCTTATATGCAACAGCAAGGTGTTCCTTACACTCTACAACGCTAAGTGGAATAGAATCAAACTCTGTCTTGTCGAACATACCTAGCATATATCTTGTAGTAAACAAACGAACTGCACTCTCTCTGATTGTCTCTTCAGAAATCTTTCCTTCTCTATATGCAGCCATTACGCTTTGATATGTGCAACCACAGTTAAGATCACAGCCTGCTTCGAGAGCCATTTTCGCAGAAGCCTCTGCATCTGGAGTAACTTTATGTGTCTCATGGAAATCACGAACTGCCCAACAATCAGAAACAACGTGACCTTCAAAACCCCAATCATCGCGGAGAATATCCTTCAATAGTCTAGTGTTTCCGCAACATGGATCGCCATTGAATCTATTGTATGCACCCATTACGGACTCAACATTTGCTTCCTTTACGCAAGCCTCGAATTGTGGCAAGTATGTCTCATACAAATCCTTATCATTTACGATAGCATCGAAGTAATGTCTAATTCCTTCTGGACCAGAGTGAGCAGCAAAGTGCTTAGCACAAGCAGCAAGCTTCATATATTCAGCATTTTCATCACCCTGAAGAGCCTTAATAAATGGAACAGCCATATCAGAAATAAGAACTGGATCTTCACCAAATGTCTCCTGTCCTCTTCCCCAACGTGGATCTCTGAAAAGATTTACATTAGGAGACCAATATGTAAGACCCTTGTAAATGTCTCTATCATTTTCCTTTGTATATTCATTGTACTTTGCTCTTGCTTCAGTTGAAATTACATCACCAATTGTATACATCAAATCCTTATCAAATGTAGCTCCAAGAGCAATAGCTTGTGGGAACATTGTAGCAGTACCAGCTCTAGCAACACCATGCAAGCACTCATTCCACCAGTTATACTCAGGAATACCTAATCTCTCAATCTCCGGAGCGTCATAACGAAGCTGAGACGCAGCCTCCTCTACTGTCATCTTTGAAACTAACTCTTGAGCTAGTTTTCTTGCTTGGCTTCTATCCATAAAAACCTCCACCTATAAAAAAATGTTTTATCGTTTTTATAATAAACAAATACAAATCATATTTTTGCATTCGAATAATTATCAGAGTTATACATTTATTGCTAAATAGAGCAAAAAATGATTCAAAAATTGCTATTTTCTCTTTATTTTGCCTCCTACATAAGATATAATTCTAAGGATAATATTTTATAAGGGGCGTAAATATATGAAGATTATCGATTCAGATACACCTGCTAACTATATGCAGCCAATTAGACAGTACCTATCTAGAGACGTAGCTAATCAAATAGAGAATGTAGACTATGTTCCAGAAGCAAATATGCGTATTTGGTACAACAACCAGGTCGAAGGATATCCTTTACATATGCATCCAGCTATCGAGATTGTAATTCCTGTTGAGAATGGCTATAAATATATTGCCAACGGTATTAACTTCCAACTCGATATGGGTGATATCCTCTTCATCCCACCTAACACATTACATGAGATTGAATGTGATGCAGAAGGTGCTAGATTTATTTATCTTTTCGATATTGACTTCATTCGCAATCTTTTTGATTTCAAGGATCTCGAAGAGTTCTTTAGTGAGCCTAGACTTGTGAATCCGAATACTGCTCCAAATATCTATTCTCATATTTATGAACACTTCATGGAAATCAACGATCTTTATTTCTTATACGGAAATAAAGTATGTGAGCTTTCCATCTATTCTCACCTACTTGCCATCCTTGGTACTCTAGCAATGGAAGCATCTAAGACTGAGGCAGTTACTCTTATAAACAATAAAGAGCGTGAGAATTATATAAAATTCAAGAGCTTGATTAACTATATAAATACTCATTATATGGATAATCTAACACTCGAATATGCAGCTAATTTTGTGGGCTTTTCTAAGTTCCACTTCTCTCGTCTATTCAAGGAATATACTGATTCTACTTTCTATGATTATCTCCTACAAAGAAGAATCCAGGCTGCTATGGTAATGCTTGATGACGATTCTATTTCTATTATGTCTGTAGCTATTAAGTGTGGCTTTAATAATCAGACAACCTTCTGTAGATGCTTTACTAATGTTGCTGGTTGTTCACCTTCACAATATAGAACGAAGCTTAAGAAGGGTAAGAAATCCAATTCATAAAACTTAATATTTTTACTAACTTGTGAAGGCCTGCCTTTCGAGAAGGGGCATGTAATATCTCTAATTGGCAGGCCAACAAGTTTAGTAGTATGAAGAAGCATATAGCTTTCTATCAGTCCTTAACACCACCTAGGGCAACGCCTGCGATGATGAACTTCGATAATGCCAAGTAAATGACAATCAATGGCAATACAGTAAGTGTAAGTCCAAGATAAATTGAACCATACTCTGTCTTGTAGATATCTCCCTTAAGGAGGGAAACCATTACTGGCATTGTGTACTTTTCATCCTCTGTAAGAAGGATAGATGGTAAGAACAAGTTGTTCCAGCTAGCAACGAATCCGAAGATTGCCTGTGTAGCCATAGCTGGCTTCATGATTGGAAGAACAATCTGATTAAATGTTCTGAACTCTCCTGCACCATCAATTCTCGCTGACTGAACTATTTCCATTGACAAAGAAGATTGGAGATACTGTCTCATAAAGAATACTGTCATTGGAGAAGCAATAGATGGAAGAATCAACATCAACAAATTGTTTGTAGCTCCAAGTGTGTAACACATCTGCATGAAACCGATAACTGTACACTGAGCTGGAATCATCATAACACCCATAATGAACTTAAACATTGCGTCTCTAAGCTTCCACTCATATGCATAAAGAGCATATGCTGTAAGGCTTGAGAAATAGATGTTACAAGCTGTTCCGAATACAGATACGATAGCTGAGTTAATCAATCCTGTGATTGGCTCGAACGACTTACCTGTAAGAATTTCTAAGTTATTGAATAGATACTTTGATGGTAATAATCCAACGGCCTGTCCCTGAATCTCAGTTGTAGATCTTGTTGAATTAATTATCATAATCCAGAAAGGAAGAATACTAAGGATAGTAAGGAGAATAGATACAATGTAAACTACAGTCTTATATCCATAGTAATGGTTATTAGCAAGTTTCTTTGTATTCTGCATAATTACATACCCTTTTCAGCCAAACGCTGCTCCTTTCTTGCTTGTTTCTTGAGCTTCTTAGCAGCAACCTCGTCTCCATCACGAAGGATAAAGAACAAGCAAGCTGTAAGAATCATAATGATTACAAACATAATCATTGATGCTGCTGCGGCTCTGTTATACATATATGAACCTGCAAAAGCCTGTGCCTGAATATACATGCTAGTCGTAAGTGTAGAATTATCAGGACCACCGTTCTGAAGCAACTTAGGAATATCATACATATTTAGACCACCAATCATACTTGTAACAAGAACATAAAGTAGGATTGTCTTGATACATGGAAGAGTAATCTTGAAGAATGTCTGCCATCTAGATGAACCATCAATCTCAGCAGCCTCGAAGATTGCTGGATTAATTCCGAGTACACCAGATATTAACATAATCATTGTATTACCGTACCACATCCAGAACTGGATAAATGCAACAATTCCTCTTGTAGTTGTCTTATCAACAAAGAAGTTAGTTGGTACGAACTTCTCCTCGATGCCTCTAGCGTTATGAATCATCTCTAAGATAGAATTCATCGGGCCAACTGGCTGTGCGAAGAAAGCGTTAAACAATACAGCAATAGAAGCTGCTGTAATAATATTTGGCATATAGAACATGACCTTGAAGAAGCCCTGTCCTTTAATATTCGTTCTTGTATCTGTAAACCACGCTGTTAGCAACAATGCTAAGAGAATCTGTGGTATAAAGTTTACAATCCAAATTAGGAAAGTGTTTCCAAGTGCGGTTAAGAAGATTTCACTTGTTAGAATATTCTTGAAGTTCATGAACGGATCTTCTAAGAAGTTAAAGTGTGTATTTCCAAGACCCTTTAAATCTGTAAATCCAATTACTACAGTATAAATGATTGGATACAAGGAGAATATTAAGAAAGCTATTGTAAATGGTAACGCGAAGATATATCCAAAATGAGCATATGATATACCTTTACGGCTTATCTTTTGTGAACTATAAGTACTCACAACGACCTCTCCTTCCTTATTTTTGTTATGAAAATAGCGGGGCGGACAGGACAAATCCATATCAGCCCCGCTTTCTCACATTATTACTTCAATAAGATTTAACTGACCTAGTTTATAGTCAAATTGAATTATGCTGGTGCCTGAACGTCGAGGTTCTCTGTGCACTGAGCGATGAAGTCTGCGATAGCATCTTCATATGACTTGTTACCAGCTGTGTACTGACGTACCTGGTCACGCCAATATCCGTTGATTGTCTCATCGTATGGTGTGAGGTTTGTACCGTTAGCATTAGCATTAGCTGGAACGAAGTAATCAAACATGTTCTGTCCGCCGAGGAACTCGTTAGTACCATCAGACATTTCCATTACTACTGCAGAAGCTACACAGTCACCTGTACCAGCGTCGTTCAACATACCGTTAGCCCACATGTACTGGAGACCATTCTCTGTGCAGTCAAGTGTGATCCATGTGATGATGTCAGCGATAGCAGCCTTCTTAGCGTCGTCTGCATCTGCAACATACTTAGAAGCTAGGATCCATGTACCACCCCAGAAGAAACCGATTGGAGAGTCTGTAACTGCCCAGTCACCGAATGTTCCTTCACGCTCTTCTGTATCTGGGTCATCACCGCAGTTAGGAGCGAGTGTGTAGTTGATGAGCCATGCTGGACCGAAGAAACCGAAGCAACCCTTCTCGCCTTCACCCTTCATGTCTGCGAACCAACCATCCTGCCAGTCCTGTGTGTTGTTGTGGTAACCATTCTCCATGAGCTCCATAGAAAGGTTCAAGAAGTTTTCTCTCTCAGGAGAAATTGTAAGTGTACCGTCAACTACCCAACCGGAAGAAGAAGAGTTCTCAACTGCGTGCCAGATATCACCATCACCAGAAACGATTGCATAACCGCTATCTGCGAGTGTAGCTGCTGCCTCATAGAACTTATCCCAACCTGGACCAATCTCACCAGAGATAACTGCTGGATCATCTGTACCAAATACTTCTGTAGCGATAGAACGTCTGTAGATGAAAGCACCACCAGTAGCCTGGTAACCAAGAGCAACAACGTTGCCATCTGGGTTTGTACCGATATCAACAGAGTACTGAGCAATCTGAGCCTCATCGATCATGTTGTTTACATCAATGCCGAGGTCTGCGTATGGAAGTGCATACTGAGCTGCCTCACCCTGTGTATACTTAAGAACGAATGCTGCCTCTGCGCAATACATGTCAGGAGCATCTGCGCCACCTGCTGCAAGAGCTGAGTCAAGAGCTGGCTGATACTGTCCCTCTGTTGTAGCGATAATTGTTGTGTTGATTTCATAATCGAAATCTGGGTGAAGCTCAATGTACTTATCAATCATTTTTGGAACCTCATCTGTGAAAGCCCAAAGATTAATAGTCTTGCTAGCTTCTGCTGTCTTTTCTTCCTTGTTACAACCAACGAGCATTGTTGCTCCGAGTGTCATAATAAGAAGACCTGCGATTAGCTTTTTCATAAAAACCTCCTGTAAGGTATTTGTTGATTTTGTTGAAAAACTAGGCCTGTTTCTGTAATTACATGTACATAATATCGAAACTTAGGCAAAAATGCTTTACAAATGTTGCGGACTTGGTTGTGAATTTAGTTCAAATCTTGCTAACTTTGTTCGCAAAACGTTTTGCGCTTACTGATTTTAGCACTTTTTGTAAAAATGCTGATACAATATGAACATGCTTGAAGCAAATTTATACAACTTGTATACTTCCTATATCGAATACATTGAGGTGATTAAATGGCAGACTTATTTCAAAGGCAGCATCCTATTACAAAATTTCTCACAGGACTTACTAATCTAATGATGGTTAATTTTTTATTCATTATTACGTCCCTACCGATATTTACAATTGGAGCTAGCTTAACAGCTATGCACAAAGTTATTTTCAAAACAATTCTGAACGAAGATCCTAGTGTAATTAGAGAATACTTCTCTACATTTAAGAAGGAATTCAAACAAGCCACAATCTTATGGATTCCTGTGCTACTTCTAATTCTCTTCTTTTTCTACGAGATTTATATAGTTAACATGGTTCTTGATAAATCCCTATTCTGGATGCAATTCCCAATTTGGGCTTTTCTCTTCTGCACAGTTAGCGTGCTCTTCTATGGCTTCCCTATGCTCGCAAACTTCGAGAACACAAACAAGGAAATCATCAAGAATTCTATCCTTTTATCTCTTTCCCACATTCCAACAACTATCATGTTTATAGTTATCGCACTTATTGTCCCTTTGATTGTAAATGCGTTCCCTGGAACAATTGGCGTGTTCTTCTTGCTTCTATGCTTCTTCGGCTTCGCAATAATCGGCTGGTATTTCGACTTCTACTTAAGAAGAATATTCAAGCTAGAAAAGAAACCGGACAACATCTACGACACAGACAAGTAAGCTTTTGCTTCAAGCCTTTTCGAAAAGCAAAAATAATCCCCTTCTTAGCTTATATAAGAAGGGGTTATATATTACTTCAATGTCGCTACTAAAGTTTGGATATACGCCGTTATAGTATCAATCCTTTCCGAATAGCTATTTACGCATATCATATAAGGCTCATCTTGACTCGTAAACTCCGCTTGAATGCTTATTCCGATTACCTCCGTATTCGTACCGTCAATAATTAGCCCGGTTGGAATACCGTTAGGGTTATAGTAAAACAAACCAGCCTCATCCAAGCGCTCGAATGTATCAGAATCTAAGATTTCTCTATAATCCGCAAAATTATTATTATCAGCATGGTCATCAGCGCATCTGCTATTACAAAAAACCACATCGACTAGCCCAGAACGAATCTGCTCCGACAGCGCTTGAATCGAAGAGGCGACACTATCATCTAGCACATAAAGGTCGTCCGTCGACTTATAATGCCTATAGCCTCCTCTGTAGTCAATGTCCATAGAATTCGAATACTCTTCAAAAAGCACCTCGAATCCCTCGTCAGGATTTACAATATTAACCACTGCAACAACAAGATCATGCTTCTCGTATTCTCTCTTATCAGCACCGATTGCATATACTGAATAAATAATTATTCCCAATAAAACAAGTGGCACAATAACGTACCACTTGTAATAATTCCAAAAATGAACAAGCTTCTTCCCAAAAGAACCTAAATCTTCAGGGTTAACTAGATCGTTATATGCATTACGATCTTGGTTTTCATTGTTCTCTTCGTTTCTTAATTCGATTATTTCTCTAGCCATGTACTTATTTTGGTACAAATTGCTTCAGAATTCAAGCCATAATGCTTCATTAGCTCACTAGCCTTGCCAGATTGGCCGAATTCATCATTAATACCAATACGAAGGAGGGGTGCTGATATTCTTGTTTGGCATTCTCCCGCCAATCCAGCTAAGCCGCGTGATACTATTCCCTCAGCAAGAACTTCTGCAACAGCAGAACCAAGTCCGCCGATGATAGAATGCTCTTCAAGGGTAACAACCTTGCCAGTCTTTGATGCGGAAGAAATAACTGCCTCTGCATCAAGTGGCTTGATAGTGTGCATATTAATTACTTCTGCGCTAACGCCCTTTTCGCCAAGGAGCTTAGCAGCCTCAAGTGCCTCTTGTACCATAACTCCAGTCGCAATCAAAGTTACATCAGTACCTTCCTTAAGTACCTTTGCCTTGCCAATCTCGAAAGTATAGTCTGCATCATTAAACACAGCAACAGGTGCTCTACCAAAACGCATATATACTGGACCATCATGCTCAATTGCTGCGCGAACAGCTGCTCTAGCTTCGATATCATCAGAAGGAACGATTACTGTCATTCCAGGAATTGTTCTCATGAGAGCAATGTCCTCAAGACACTGGTGTGTAGCACCATCTTCACCTACTGTAATACCAGCATGTGTAGCACCAATCTTTACGTTAAGATGTGGGTAGCCAATAGAATTACGAACCTGTTCGTAGTTACGACCAGCTGCAAACATAGCAAAAGACGAAATAAATGGAATCATTCCACATGTAGCTAGTCCAGCTGCAATACCGGTCATGTTAGCTTCTGCAATTCCGCAATCGATATGACGATCTGGGAATTTCTTCTGGAAAACTGATGTCTTTGTTGCTCCAGCAAGGTCAGCATCTAGTACAACTAGATTTGGATATAAATCTCCAAGCTCAGCAAGTGCGTTTCCGTAACTATCTCTTGTAGCAATAAATTTCTTTTCACCGTTAATCATAGTCATATCATACCGCCTTTCCCTGATTTTCGAGAGCGGATAGAAGAGCATCTAGCTCATTAATAGCTTGTGCATATTCATCAGCATTAGGTGCCTTACCATGCCAGCCAGCCTTGCCCTCCATATAAGATACGCCCTTACCCTTTGTTGTATGCATAACGATACAATTAGGCTTGTCGTTATTTTTGTTTGCCTTGAATAATGTGAAGGCCTCATTAATCTCGTCAAAGTTATGTCCATCTATCTCAACAACGTTGAAATTAAATGCTTCAAACTTCTCCTTGATTGGATATACAGAACATACATCCTCTACCTTACCATCAATCTGCAAACCGTTGTTATCAACGATAAGTGTTAAATTAGATAGATTCTTCGCGCCAGCAAACATCGCTGCCTCCCAAATCTGTCCTTCCTGAATCTCACCATCTCCAACTAAGCAGAAAACTCTATAATCTTTATTCTGAAGCTTACCAGCAAGAGCCATACCACAAGCGGCAGACAAGCCCTGTCCAAGTGAACCAGAACTCATATCAACACCTGGTGTCTCATTCATACATGGGTGACCCTGTAATCTTGTGCCAAGCTTACGGAATGTAGAAAGCTCTTCTACATCGAAATATCCTCTGTAAGCTAGTGCAGAATATAGGCCAGGAGATGTATGTCCCTTAGATAGAACAAATCTATCTCTATTCTCATCCTTCGGATTAGAAGGATCGATATTCATTTCTTCAAAAAACAAATATGTATACATGTCAGCAGCAGACAAAGATCCACCTGGATGTCCAGAATTCGCATTGAATACTTCTGTTAGAATACCTTTGCGAACCTTTGTTGCCTGAATTTGTAATTCCAAACTATTCATAATCAACCTTTCCTTTGTGTATAAAACCTTTTAATTTCTACGATTGTTATTTACATAATAAAAATAAAAACCCTTACCCACCACCATTTCTGATGGTGGGTAAAATTTATGGGGCAAAATCATTTATTAGGGTTTTTATCTTATGAAGAGACCTTAAGAGAATGGATTCTCTGTAGGATATCTATCTGACTTAGGCTGGTTGTAGTTAATCTCGTTAACATCAACGCCAAGATACTTAAATACTTCGTAAATTGCCTTACCGAAGTGACCAAATGCTACTGCACCGTGGTGTGGATAATTCTTCTCGATAAGAACGTGTCTATAGAATCTAGCCATCTCAGGAATAGCGAATACACCGATTGCACCGAATGACTTAGTTGCAACAGGAAGAACCTCACCATGAGCAATATAAGCACGAATCTGTGCATCTGCTGTAGACTGCAAACGGAAGAATGTGATGTCGCCTGGAACGATATCTCCCTCAAGTGTTCCCTGTGTAACCTCTTCTGGTAAGCTTCTAGCCATGATCATCTGATACTTCATCTGGCAGAAGGAAAGCTTCTTAGAAGATGTATTACCACAGTGGAAGCCCATGAATGTATCGGAGTGCTTGTAATCAAACTTGCCTTCGATAGACTCCTTATACATATCAGCTGGAACTGTATTGTTGATATCAAGAAGTGTAACAACGTCGCCTGATACAACTGTACCGATGAACTCAGAAAGTGCACCATAGATATCAACCTCACAAGAAACAGGGATACCCATTGTTGTAAGACGGCTATTTACATAGCAAGGAACGAATCCGAACTGTGTCTGGAATGCAGGCCAGCACTTACCAGCAATAGCTACATACTCACAGCAACCCTTGTGTGCTTCAACCCAGTCAAGAAGTGTAAGCTCATACTGAGCAAGCTTAGGAAGAATCTCTGGCTTCATGTTACCCTCACCGAGCTCCTCTTCCATCTCCTTAACCTTAGCAGGAATTCTCTCATCACCAGCGTGCTTATTGAAAGCCTCAAACAAATCAAGCTCAGAGTTCTCTTCAATCTCTACTCCAAGATTAAAAAGCTGCTTAATTGGAGCATTACAAGCCATAAAGTTGAGTGGACGTGGACCAAAAGAAATAATCTTGAGGCTCTTAAGTCCTACAAGTGCCTTAGCGATTGGAACGAACTCGTTGATAAGTGTAGCGCACTCATCAGCTGTACCAACTGGCTCCTCTGGAATATAAGCTCTAACGCCACGAAGCTTCAAGTTATAAGAAGCATTGAGCATACCGCAGTATGCGTCTCCTCTACCACCGCAGAGGTTATTCTGTGTCTCCTCAGCAGCAGCACAGAACATAACCGGACCATCGAATCTCTGAGCAAGCATTGTCTCAGAAATTTCTGGACCAAAGTTTCCAAGATATACGCAAAGAGCGTTACATCCATTAGCCTTAACATCCTCGAGAGCCTGAACCATGTGAATCTCGCTTTCTACGATACATACAGGGCACTCATAAATCTCACTAGCATCGTACTTAGCCTTGTATGCAGCAACAAGTGCCTCTCTACGAGAAACAGACAAGCTCTCTGGGAAGCAATCACGGCTAACTGCAACGATACCGATCTTTACCTTTGGTTGATTAATCATAATAATTTCCTCCGTTTATGTAAAAATTTTATTAGTCTTTATTAAGATCCCAATTTGTTCCGTAAAGGCCCATGAAGTGACCTTCCTCGGACTTTGCATCTGGATGAGCAATGAGCCACTTATTGCGAGCTGTCAAAAGCTTATCCTCACCAACACCTGGGTGCTCAGTTGTAAGAGCTTCATTTGTTCCTCTTGGAAGAATAACGCCCACCATAAATCCAGCATTATCAACTCCGCATGGAGCATAGTGAAGTGTAGTAGCATATACTTCGCAAGCCTCGCCCTTTTCGAAAAGGAAGCACTCAACCTTATTAGTATCATACTTAAAGCCATCCTCAATATCCTGCTGCAAACCAATCATAAGAATTGCATCCGTTGCAAAAACGTTAACCTCAGAGCTTCTGTGATACTCAAGTGCATTAAGAACACTGTTATGTCCGCCGCAGTAACCAGCTTCAAGATCCATCTCTCCACCAAAAATCACATTAGCCTGCTCATAGGAAGCTGTCTTCTCAAGCGCTTCGATAGATGGGAAATATGTTACACCCTCTGTAATCTCAATCTTCTCAAGCTCGCTAATCATCGAGCTAAAATCTACATTGTCAATGATACGACCATACTTCTTAAACTCTGGAGAATTACCTCTCAAAATCTTCATGTGCTTTACCTCCAAAATTAATCCTTGTGATAGAAGTCATATAGCAAAGGATAGAGCATCTTGAACTCTTCATATCTCTTGTTATATCTATCTACATTTGCCTGGATAGGTACTGTTCTAGAAGCTTGCTTTACAATCTTTTCGCAAGCGGCCTCAACACTTGGATATACGCCAGCAGCTACAGCCGCAAGAATTGCTCCACCTAGTGCAGGACCTTCCTCGTTCTCTGTCTGAACAAGTGTAATTCCAAGAATATCTGCGCAAATCTGTCTCCAAAGTGGGGACTTAGCACCTCCGCCGCAAATACCAGAACGAGTAATCTCAATTCCAAGCTTGTTTGCAACCTCTAGGGACTGTCTTAGTGCGAATGCGACACCCTCGAAAACAGCCTGTGTCATTTCCTCACGCTTAGTATCCATAGACATACCAACAAATGCTGCTCTAGCCTCTGGATCATTAATTGGGCTTCTTTCTCCCATCAAATATGGAAGGAAGAATACTCTATTAATTCCAAGTTTATTAATCTTCTCTTGCTCAGCCTTGTAGTCAGTATCCTTAAGAATCTTGTCCATCCACCAAGAATTGCAAGAAGCAGCGGACAACATACAACCCATAAGGTGATATCCACCATCTGCATGTCCAAATGAATGTAGAGCATTATTCTCATCTACACCGTAATTCTGGCTAGTGATAAAGATAGTACCACTTGTACCAAGAGAAATATTACATCCTCCCTTACCAACTACACCCATACCTACAGCTGCTGCGGCATTATCGCCAGCACCTGCAGCACAAATACAATCCTTAGAAAGACCAAGCTCTTCACAAAGCTCAGGCTTAACCTTACCTGTAACCTCATAGCTCTCAAAAATCTTAGGGAGCCATTCCTTATTGATAGAACAAATATCACACATCTCATCTGACCATGTTCTATGCTCTACATCAAAATATAATGTACCAGATGCATCAGAAACATCAGTTGCAAATACACCAGTCAACATATAGTTGATATAGTCCTTAGGGAGCATAATCTTAGCAATGCGCTCAAAATTCTCTGGCTCATTCTTCTTAACCCAAAGAACCTTTGGAGCTGTAAAACCAGCGAATGCAATATTTCCAGTCCACTTTGTAAGCTTATCCTTACCAATCTCATTATTAAGATAGTCAACCTCATCAGTTGAACGACCATCGTTCCAAAGAATAGCTGGTCTAATAACTTCGTCATTTGCATCGAGCATAACAAGACCGTGCATCTGTCCACCAAAGCTGATACCACAAACTTCTTCACCAGTAGCTGCGATATTTGCTTCCTCGATAATTTCCTTAATACCAAGCTTAGACTGCTTCCACCAATCAGCTGGCTCTTGTTCAGACCAACCTGGCTTAGGGAAAGATACATCATATGACTTAGAAAGAGTCTTAACGACCTTGCCGTCATCACTCATGAGAAGTATCTTTACTGCACTTGTACCTAAATCTACTCCAATAAAATACATGTAGTTTCCTCCTACAATAATTATTTACATTGTCATATTATGAATAATCGCAAAATTTATCAACTTCTAATTGCATAACATTTTGAGTGGTTTTTCGACATATCGCACAATTTTTACAAATTTTGCTAAGCAACGGAAAGTCAATGTTTTCAATGACTTGCAAGGGGTAGAAAGCTAGATTTTTCAAGGATTTTCAAGGGTACAAACGCGATAACTGCCAAGAGAAAAAACGTTTTTCGCTTTACAAATATTGCTATTACAAATTTGTAGAATTTTTGTAGAACTTGCACACACATAAAAACAGCGTCTCCGAAGAGACGCTGTCCAATCATTCAATTATTGCTAATCTATTGATTAAGCCTTTGGCTTTCCGCAGTTAGCGCAGAACTTTCCTGTGTTACCAGCCTGTCCACATTCACATGTCCAATCTGCTGGAGCTGCTGCTGGCTGTGGCTTACCACAGTTTCCGCAGAACTTACCCTGGTTAGTTGTTCCACACTCACATGTCCATCCTGCTGGCTGTGGAGCTGGCTGTGGCTTACCGCAGTTTCCACAGAACTTACCCTGGTTAGTTGTTCCACACTCACATGTCCAACCTGCTGCAGTAGCTGCTGCTGCACCAACTACAGCACCTGCTCCCATTGGAGAATAGGACTGCTGAGCTGCTGGCTGTCCGCCACCTTGTCCCATAAACTGGAATGCGTTGTTTGCCATGTTAGCGCCGCCCATGCCGCCTACCATGCCCATGCCCATGAAGCCGTTAACTGCACCAGCTGAGTTACCAGCAGCAGTCTTCATAGCCTCTGTCTGACCAAGAACAGCCTGAGCTGCAAGAGCATTAGGATCATTAGAGAACATCTTAGCGGAATCGATCTGCTCAATTCTCTCACGAGACTTATCGTCAGGTGTTGGAATACCAAGAGCAACAGACTCAACTACAATACCACGAGCCTTGAACCAATCCTCGTCGAGGCACTCCTGCATGTACTTTCTAAGAGAAGTCTTAGCGGATGGAAGAGCACCAAAGCTAATCTTGTCTCTTGTAGCACACATGTTAAGAACCTCTGTCATGTGGTCTAAGAACTCTGTACGTGGCATCTTAGGGTTAGATACTGTACCCATCAAATCCTGTGTTGTGAATTCCTTAGTTACGTTTGAAACAACGTTCTTAAAGAATACTACTGGGTCTGCAACCTTAAAAGAGAACTTACCATTCAATCTAATGTAGATGTTACGGTACTCTGGATCTGGATATGGAAGAGGTGTAGCTGTTCCAAAGTTCTGATCTCTGATCTCCTGAATGTTGATGAAGTAAACTCTCTGCTGTGTAGCGAGTTCTCCACCCATACGCATACGATTCCATGTGTCCTTAACTACTGCCTTCATGTTATCAAGGAAGTCTAGGTTTGCTAGACAAGAAGGAGCAGAGGAAGAATCCCAAGTATACATACCTGCTGTAGCAAAATCTACAACCTGTCCGTTGTCTACGAGAACAACTGCTGTACCCTCTGGTACTGCAATCATAGAACCGTTACTGATTACGTCAACAGAACCCTTGTTGTTACCCTTAGACATTCTCTTAGCACCACGTACTGCAAGAACATCCTGTCCAAGTGCATCTTGTGTAAAGAACTCTAAGTATTGATCCTTCACCTGTGAGCTAATAGCATCACCAGCTGCACCAGCAATGTTCTGTACCATTGAAATTAAACCCATAATTTTCTACCTCCAAATAATAGTTTGTCTCGTATCCCTCATTCGATACGATTGAATTTTACCACACTTTTGCCAAAATGTTTATAAATTAATGATTAAGACTTGATAAAGCGCTCAAATAGTTCTGGAGCAGTACCAATCGCTAGCTCTTTGTTGGCTGCTGCTACCACTTCATCATAGCTATCAGAACCACAAACCTCACACTCACTTCTATAAAGCATATATGGAACACTATCAGGGGCATGTGTTCTTATCTCAAGCGGAGTTGGGTGGTCAGGTAATACCATAATGTGATAGTCTTCTCCTGTTTGTTCGCGATTCTTTTCGAGATAGTCCCAAATCGGGCCTAGAACTTTCTTGTCGATTGTCTCTACTGAGTACACTTTGCCGTCTCTGTCACCCTGGTGTCCGCACTCGTCTGGTGCTTCAAGATGAACATAAACATAATCTATTCCATCCTCGAAAGCCTTTATCGCTGCATTAGCCTTACCTGTAAAGTTTGTCTCTTTTGTTCCAGTAGCGCCTTCTACTTCGATTAGGTCTAATCCCGAGCAACGAGCCAAGCCATAAAGCAAATCTACAGCAGAAATCATCGCGCCACGCATGTGATAATTCTGAGTAAAATTAGGAGTTGCAGGCTTCGTACCTTGTCCCCATAGCCAAATCGAATCAGCCGTATTCTTACCCTCTTGTCTGCGCTTTACATTTACTGGGTGGTCCTTGAGAACTTCCCAAGACTTCTTCATAAGCTCAATTATCTCTAGACTACCCTCGCCCTTAGGCATGTATTCTCTAACTGGGCGACCAGTAATATCATGCGGAGGCGTAAATTCTACATCGAGCGGACCTTTGTCCCAAATTAAGCAATGTCTATAGCTTCTTCCAGAATAGAGTTTTCTATTTGCACTATTGATTACTGGCTTAAGAGCTTCTATCAGCTGTCTAGACTCTTCAGTAGTAATCTCACCAGAAGAATAATCCTTCAAAATTGTATTCTCATATACGAAAGGAACTTCGCCGTCCATACTTCTTGCGCCTGCACATGCACCAGTTGGCATCTCGAGAGAAACAAGGTTTACTCTATATGCAACATCCGTGTCAGTCATATCAATGCCAAGAGACACGGCCTCTAGTGGAGATCTACCAGTGTAATACTTCTCTGGGCTATATCCCATAACTGACATATTTGCTGGACCAGAGCCTGGCTCCATTCCTTCCGGAATTGTCTGAACCATTCCTATCTCGGATTTCTTGGCTAGATTATCCATATTTGGTTTGTTGGCATATTGAAGTACAGTCTTGCCACCAAGCTCAGCTATAGGCCTATCGGCCATACCATCACCTAAAACAATCAAAAATTTCATCGTTTTCTCCCTATCGAATCAGTATTCTTTTGTTATAATTACAACGAATATTTTACAACTATTCGTTTGAATAAGAAAGAAGGCATTTATGACAAATACTGCTTCGTTATTTAATAATAAGAGACTTAATATTTTTATTGGTGCATATGGTAGTGGCAAATCAGAGGTCTCAGTAAATGTTGCACATATACTGAAGACTAATAATAGGGACAGCAACGTATTGATAGCTGATTTGGATATTGTAAATCCATTCTATCGTTCAGCAGATGCTGCCAAGAGATTGCTTTCGGAGGATATCCGAGTGATTTCTCCTTCATATGCTAATTCTAACGTTGATGTTCCTGCTTTACCTGGAGAGATTTATTCTGTATTTGATGACGAGAAATATATTGGTGTTTTTGATATTGGCGGCGAAGATATGGGAGCTAATGTACTAGGCTCTATGAATAAAAGACTAACTAGCCTTGATCATAATTTGTTTATGGTCGTAAATGCGCTACGTCCTTTTACTTCTGATGTGGATCAAATCATTGTTATGGCATCCGAGCTTTCTAGTGCAGCTAAGCTTCCTATTACAGGACTTATTAACAATACTAATTTACTTGAGCAGACTTCTACTAGCGAAGTCATCGAAGGAGCAAAGATTATTCGTGAAGCTGCAAGCAGAATGAATATCCCTTTTATTGGAACTACTGTAATGAGCGAGCTTTTCGATAGCGACGAATTCCAAGCAAAGATTAAGGACGAATCAGTCCAAGCTTTACTTGGACCAATCATCGTCCTTAACAAATTCATTCGCTATACTTATTAATCTGCTAGAAAACTGCAGATTACAAAACAAAGTGATTATTCCTGGATACCCATAATGTAACCTACACCACGCTTTGAGCGGATAACTAGGTTGGAATTAATCTTCTTTAGCTTTGTACGAATATAAGATAAGTAAACCCATACGATATTCTTCTCAACAGAACTATAATCAGTCCAAATCTCAGAATAGATATAGTCTACATCGAATAGGATACCTGGTCTACCCATTAGGATTTCAAGAATCTGAAATTCCTTAGAGCTAACATCAACCGAACCATATTCTGTTGACAATGTGTAATCAATTGGGTTAAGACTTGTATTTCCAAGCTTGATACTTGCTTCTTCTCTAGAAGTAATCTCATCTTGGATTCCTACTTTAACCATACTTGAGAAGCGAGCCATAAAGGATTCCAAAGCAACTGGCGTACTAACAAATTCATTAATACCATATTGCCTTGCTTCGCGTCTCGTAGCTAGATCATTCCTATTCAAAATCAAAAGAATTGGAACCTTATGCTCTGAATCGCTCTGACATCTAGCTAATTCAATACCCTCTTCATTAGCAGAAGAATCTACGATAATTCCATCGTAATGTTGATTATTAAAATAGTACTCTGCTTCTTCGAAGTCAAAGGCTAAATCTATAATGTAGCCCTTCCTTTCGAGCAGGTTTTGTAAAGACGGATCATAATCTACGTCTTTCTGAATATATAAAACTCTCATGTTGCACCTCCATAGAATTCATATATTATTTATTCAGTTGTAAATTCATTATATCATAACACATACCATGCTTATAAAAAAAGAAAAGGTTATGTTAAAAAATACTTGTTTATAGAAAACCCTAATAGAATCAATAGTAAATCTCTCGTATAGCAGAAGCGCACTCCTCTGCTGTATACCCTGGTCTTATGCTCTCATTATACATAATAGCAATTAGCAGGCTATCTATCTCAGTAAACGAGGTCGCCGTGGAAGCATATGCATAACAAATACTATCCTCTCTGACATATGTATCAGAGAACCCTAACCCATTAAATATCTCTTCGCAAATAACTGATTGCCTTAAATCGCCTACCAGGTCTTCATTTATAGCAATAGTAGTTTGGTAAATTATATTGTTGTCATAGTAAGAATAAATAACAAAACCATCAGATTCTTCTATCGTAGAAGTGTTATTAGTAGTTTCATAGAACTCGTCGCCAGTACAAAAATTAATAGTAAAATTTATTCTCCATCTTTCTATATCGTCATTATAGCGAACTATCCTCGGAAAACCATCTACGCTATCTAGTTCAGCAAATATTTCTTCGACAAAAGCCTCATCATCTCCCGTGAAATTCCCTTGCAACTCATAGATAATCATTCCTTCCCACTTCCTAACCAAGTTAGGGTCAGCATCACCAAAATGATACTCTGGATCTGTCGCAATCTCATTAAAATATGTAACAACATCTTCTACAGGAAGCCCTTCAATATATAAATCGCTATGCTCATTTATACTCTCACTTGGCTCATTACTCTCAGTTGACATTGTCGTGGTACTAGAAGCGACTGTTGGCCTAAGCTCAGTATGAGTCGTTGCCTCCGTAGTCGCCTTAGTTGTCGTCTCCTCAAAAGCACTCGTATCCTCAGCTTCATTTTTATCGCAAGAAACTAGACACAGAGAATTGATAAGAACAAGCGCACAAACACACACACCTTGAACCCTTCTCGAAAAGCATTTATTTTTATAATAAAGCTTATGCATAGTCCCTCCAAAAAGTCGATAGTCCATCAATATAGTTCAGCAATAGTGACACCATCGTCACCCTCACCAAATGTTCCTAGCCTAAAGGTCTTTACTCTTCTATCAGCACTTAACTTCCTCGATACTACATCGCGAAGGACACCAGTTCCTTTACCATGCACTATTCGAATTGTTTTTATAGTCGAGCAAGAACAATCATCAAGATATTCTTCTAGTAAATCCTCCGCTTCATCAGCACGTTTACCAAGCAACATCAATTCAGGCATGATAGTAGCTGATTTTGTGGTCTTGATTTTCGAGATAGAGGACTCCTGGGTTTTGACTGGAGTCTTGCGGCTAATCTTCGCATTTGAAGCCTGCTTATCGTTATCACTTTGTGCCTTTGTTGGCATACGAAGCTCTTCTTTATCTACAAGAAGGTTAATCGCGCCCATTTGAACTTGAACCTTACCCTTGTTGTTTGGATTACTAAGGCATACAACAATCTGCTCATACCTTGGAAGGAAATACTCCTGCCCTACAACCACAAGCTTAGGTGCCTCTCCAGGAAGACTCGTCGTCTCAATTTCTGCATCACTTGAATCATCTGTCAAATCCTTAAGGCCAGCACGAAGTCTTCTTCTAACCTTCTCCATATCCTCAAGTGCCTGCTGCTTACTATCCTTCTTCGATGCCTTACGAAGTCTCTTTAATTCAGCCTCAAGTTCAGCCTCTTTCTCCTCGAGGAGCTCTTGCTGTTTGCGTCTAGCTTCATTTAAGACCTTCGTTTTCGAAGCCTTGAGAGCCTTATACTCAGCATCTAGTTTCTCCTTAGCCTTAGTAAGCTCATCGTTAAGTTTAGTATTCTCTTCCTTAAGCTTACTTGCCTCCTTGCTATTTCTCTCGGCTTCCTCAATCAAGCGCTCATACATAAAAGCACCCTCGGAAAGATTATCCTTGGCCTTCGCAATTATCCTATTAGACAAACCAAGCTTCTCAGAAATAATAAACGCATTACTCGAACCAGGTCTTCCAATAATCAGCTTATATGTAGGCGACAGTGTGTCCGTATCAAACTCACAGGAAGCATTCATTACTCCATCCTTCTCAATTGCATACGACTTGAGTTCTTTGTAGTGAGTAGTCGCCATTGTTACGCATCCTCTATCGAAAAGCTCATCAAGTACAGCAACCGCAAGTGCCGCTCCTTCTGCTGGATCAGTTCCAGAACCAAGCTCATCGAGAAGAATGAGGCAGTTTTTCTTAGCATTCTTCAAGATAAACACAATATTCGACATATGTGCAGAGAAAGTCGACAAAGACTGCTCAATGCTTTGTTCATCACCAATATCTGCCAAGACCTTATCGAAAATCGCAACCTCAGAACCTGTAGCACAAGGAATCATCAAACCTGCCATCACCATCAATGTAAATAAGCCACATGTCTTAAGTGATACCGTCTTACCACCAGTATTTGGACCAGTAATAATAAGCGATTTGTAATCCTTACCAAGCTCAATATCTACTGGAACTACAACTTCCTTATCAATTAAGGGATGTCTAGCCTTAACTAGTCTTACATAACCATCCTTATTAAGTGCTGGTACGCTTGCATCCATAGATATTGCAAGATTTGCCTTAGCACATGCGAAGTCAATCTCAGCTACCAAAGAAATATCAGCAAGAAGCAAGCTTTCACTTCTTACTACTCTTCTCGTTAACTCTTCAAGAATACGTGCAATTTCTTCTTGCTCCTGGTTTATCAATTCGCGAATGCGATTATTAGCTTCTACAACCGCTAATGGCTCTATGAATACTGTTTGTCCCGTAGACGAAGTGTCATGAACAATACCAGGCAATCTACTCTTGCACTCACTTCTTACAGGAACACAATATCTATCACCACGAATAGTAATTAACTGCTCTTGTAATAATTCCTCGTTGTTACGAATAATCCTCTCAAGCATTATTCTAATGCTCTGCTGTAAATCCTTCTTCTCACGACGAATATTATATAGAGTATCACTTGCTCTATCGTTCATTTCTTCATCGTTTACAATAGATGTTGAGATTTGCTTCTCAAGATATGAATCCTTCTGTAAATTAAGAATAGACTGAAACAAGGATGTTCCCTGCATATCAGCATTCTCATTTGTAATTACAGAAGATAATCTTTCTACTGCACGAAGGAAGCAAGCAATATCTAGTAAGTTGCGCATTGTCAATACGCCACCAGCTGCTGCATAAGAAATAATATTTCTAATATCAGCAAAACCAGAAAAAGGCAATTTGCCATATTTGTTTATGTAAGTATAAGCTTCTTCAGTAGCTACAAGTGATTGCTTAACAAAAGAATAGTCAGTTGTTGGACATAAATTAGTAGCTATTTCCTTACCGTAGCATGTCTTAGCATATTCAGTAAGCTTAAGAATAATCTTATCAAATTCGAGCACACTAAGAACGCGTCCTCTAATTTGCTTACGCTTTGTTTCTTCTTCAAATGTTGTGTATTTGTACATATTAATCCTTATCTATTATGAAAGGAGTTTTGCAGCCTCAATTTCTTCTTGAGAAATAGTCTTCTTCATAGACAAACCTTCCTCAATATCAACATCAGTAATAGCACCTGACTTCTGAACAACAAGTCTATTAAAACGTCCTTCCTTAATACATTCAATTGCATGAACACCCATTAAGGATGCCATTGTTCTATCACGTAGAGTTGGACTACCACCACGCTGCAAGTGACCAAGAATTGTTGGTCTTGCTTCAATTCCAGTCACTTCTTCGATTCTAGAAGCGATAGATGCAGATGAACCAACACCTTCAGCAACAATAACGATATAATGTCTCTTACCCTTATTACGACCATCTAGAATTGTTCTAATTACATCTCTATCAAAGTCAAAATCCACTTCTGGAATAAGAATACACTCAGCACCAGTAGCAATACCAACATTAAGTGCAATATATCCTGCATGTCTACCCATAACCTCAATTACAGAACACCTCTCATGAGAAGAAGCTGTATCTCTTAGCTTATCGATAGCATCCATCGCAGTATTCATTGCTGTGTCATATCCAATTGTATATTCAGTAGAAGCAATATCATTGTCAATTGTTCCTGGAATTCCAATAACTGGTACTCCAATTCTTGATAAGTCTCTTGCACCACGGAAAGAACCGTCTCCTCCAATTACTACCAAACAGTCAATGCCATAAACATTAAGCATCTTAGCACCCTTAAGAACACCTTCCTTAGTCTCGAAGGTCTTAGATCTAGCTGTCATAAGGAATGTACCGCCACGCTGCAATGTCTCAGAAACATCTCTTGTAGAAATCTGTGAAATCTCACCCTTCCATAGACCGTGGTATCCACGTGTAACTCCAAATACTTCAAGACCAGAATTGATGCCTGTTCTAACTACAGCTCGAATAGCTGCATTCATTCCTGGCGCATCACCACCACTTGTAAGAACACCAATTCTCTTAACGCTATTTCCAATCTCCTTATCTGATACACCGTCATAGCAAGGTGACTTAAGTGTCTTAAGATCAGGAATATTTGTCTCATCATATTTAATATCAATCATTTGTTTTGCCTCCAAATTACATTTATATAATTGTATCAAACGCAAAGCGAAAATAAAATAATAAATACATTTTGCATCTTCTATTGTATTATTCCTTAAAGATAATATTGTTCTTATATATCTTCTTCAAAGTATCCTTCACATACTCCTCACGAGAAACAAAACAGGACTTTGGCATCTTAATTATCTTATTATCTCGCATCAATACTACTTTCACTGGCAAATCCCCATGGAAAAGAGCTAAGCTAGACGATAATCTCATATAGTCAAACGAATTCTCTTCACCCCAATATGCAATTACACATGAAGGTCCATCAATTCTATTCGCAATATCTTCTAGATTATGACTTATCGTTTGAGCTGATGCCTGATTCAAACCAACTTCTTTATTATCCTGCTTCGGAGCATTATTAGCCTTAAGTTTATATGTAGATGTACCCATATTTGTTGAATATGAGTTGGATTTATCCTTACGCGAAGCAAAATCAAATTCCTTCTTAAGCATTGTCACCAAACTTCTATGCTCTTCTTCATTTCTAGGCATCATATAAACACTATCCAAAGTCAAAGAGAACGAGCTCTCGTCTCTGAAATGACGCCTTCCAACAAACACGTAAGTAGTATTCTGCTCAAGGAATATCGAATATTTCTCATGAACCTTACCAAAAGCAACAATCTCATATGTACCAAACAAATCTTCAACCGTATATAAAGACATTTGCTTCTTAGCATTTGTAGTTCGAATAGTTTTCTTAAGAAGAATTCCACACATAACAACCAATTTGTCATCATTCACATAATCAGTATTTCCAGAAGATATAGCATCCTTAATCTCCTTGGTATTGTATGTGGACACATCATCGATATATTCTTTATAATCCTGAAGCGGGTGTCCCGACACATAAATACCAAGAACATCCTTCTCATAGAAAAGCTTATCCTTAAGAGGATATTCCTTAAGAGAAACAAGCTGAAGCTTAGGATTCGTAGATGTTCCCAAATCTGCACATACATCAAATAGATTTATTTGTCCGTCTAACTGACTTCTATTAGAATGTTGAATTTTCTCTAATTCTGTTTGAACTGCTGCAATCATGGTGGACCTAGTAAGACCAGCAAAATCAAGAGCAGATGCATAAACAAGACATTCAATATTCTTCTTATTAATTCCAAGCGGAACTGTTCTATAAAGAAAGTCCTGGAAAGAAGTAAATTTACCATTCTCACTTCTTTCTCTAGTGATAAGATCAACAAGTTTCTCACCAACATTCTTAATTACGGAAAGACCTATTCTAATTCCACGAACACTAGTACCATCTGATCTCTTAACTAATTCAGTTGTCATCTTCGCATAGCTATGATTCACATCTGGAGGCAGAACTTCAATTCCCATATCCACACAGCAGGAACAATACCATGCTACCTGATCTAGATTAGTTCTATATGAATTTATCGTTGCCGCCATAAACTCAGCCTTATATTTATTCTTCAAATAGGCTGTATAATAACCTACCACAGCATAAGCTGCCGCATGAGACTTATTGAATGCATAACCAGCAAAATGGCTTACATCATCAAATATCTTATTCGCTGTCTTCTCGTCAACTCCATTATTGACAGCGCCTACAATCTGCTTACCAGTATCATCAACACCACCATGCACAAACAAGGACCTATATTTCTCCATCATCTTTGGGTCCTTCTTCGCCATCGCACGACGAATATTATCGGACTGCCCCATCGAAAAGCCAGCCAAATCACGAACTATCTGCATTACCTGCTCCTGATAAACCATGCAACCATATGTTACATTCAATATTGGCTCAAGAAGCGGATGATCATAAGTAATCTTATCTGGATTATGCTTACATTCAACATATCTTGGAATCTGATCCATCGGACCTGGACGATAAAGAGAAATACCAGCGATAATGTCCTCTAGAGATGATGGCTTAAGTTCACGCATGAAGGAAGTCATTCCACGACTTTCAAGTTGGAATACACCAACTGTATCACCATTTCCAATCATCTTATATACTTCTTCATCGTCAAATGGTATCTCGTCAAAGTCAATATCAATACCATAATTCGCCTTGACTAGCTTCGCTGTATCATTCATTGCTGTTAGGGTTCTAAGTCCTAAGAAGTCAAATTTAAGCAAGCCTACCTTCTCTATGTCCTTCTTCTCGAATTGAACAACAGTAGAATTATCATTAACAGAAAGCGGAGCAATGTCAGTAATTGGCTTACCAGAAATAATAACACCAGCAGCATGAGTAGATGGGTGCCGCGGCAAACCCTCTAGACGCATGCTATAGTCTAGAACATTTCGAGCATTCTCATCTTCCTCATATAGCTTCTTAAATTCTGCATTCGTCTCAATTGTTTGCTTAATCGAGGTCTTGCCACCAGCTGGAATCATCTTCGCAAGCTTATCGCCCAAATCATACGGAAGGCCTAACACACGAACGACATCACGAATACATATACGAGCCTGAAGTGTTCCGAAAGTAACTACTTGGGCTACCCTATTAGCACCATATTTCTCGATTACATAGTCTATCGCCTCTTGTCTACGTTCATAACAGAAATCTATATCAAAATCAGGCATCGAGACACGTTCGATATTAAGAAAACGCTCAAACACTAGGTTGTATCTCATCGGGTCAATATTTGTAATTCCAATAGCATATGCAACGAGAGAGCCAGCTCCAGATCCTCTTCCTGGTCCAACCATAATTCCCTTGCTCTTAGCATGATTAATAAAATCCCAAACTATCAGGTAATAATCTGTATACCCCATCTTCTTGATAACAGATAGCTCATAGGACAGACGCTTCTTGTATTCGATAATCTCGCAAGCAGGCTTATGTTTACTTAAACGCACCTTCATTCCTTCATTACACAAATAATCAAGATAGCTACCATTATTCTCGAAGCCATCTGGACAAATGTATTCTGGCAAATGTATTGTGTCAAAGTCATATTGAGCATCACACATATTGGCAATGCGAGTCGTGTTCTCAATTGCCTCTGGAATCTGCGAGAAGAAGCATCTCATTTCCTCTTCTGACTTCACATAGAAATCGTTAGTTTCCATCTTCATTCTATCCGTGTCAGCAAGCTTCCTACCTGTCTGCATACAGAGTAAAACATCTTGTGCCTTGTCATCTTCCTTATTAAGATAGTGACAGTCATTCGTTGCTACAAGCCCAATTCCAGTCTCACGAGAAATCCTAATCAGCGCAGAATTAATCCTTGATTGTTCAGGTAAAGTATTGCTTTGAACCTCTAGATAATAATTATCCTCGCCGAAAAGCTTCGCATACCAAACAGCGCTATTCTTAGCTTCTTCATATGAATTATTCATTATAAGACTAGGGATTTCTCCTGCTGCACAAGCTGATAAACATATTAATCCCTCATGATGCTTCATAAGAAGATCCTTATCTATTCTTGGACGACGATAAAAGCCTTCTGTAAAACCAGCAGAGCATAGCTTATTCAAGTTGACTAGTCCAATATTATTCTTCGCAAGCAAAACCAAATGATGATATGCTCTAACCGACTTATCATATTCTCTATTAAATCTACTATCTGGAGCAACATATACTTCACAACCGATAATTGGCCTTAAGCCATTCTTTATCATCTTCTCATAGAACCTAACTGCGCCATACATTACGCCGTGATCAGTTATCGCACATGAATTCATACCCATCTGCTTCAATCTATCAACAAGCTCATCAATACGGATAGCACCATCAAGCAAGCTGAATTCTGTATGTAAATGTAAATGTACAAAACCTTCTGCTATATTCATATTCACCTAATCACTTAATCTAATCACTTATATTACAAAATCACACCAAATATTCATTAATTCATATTCTATCATTTCTCATTCAAAGAAATAATCAAATCTCTTATCTGTGCAGCAAGCTCGAAGTCCAAATCCTTGGCAGCCTTCTGCATCTCCTTCTTAAGCTTATCGATAGTCTTCTGCTTATCCTCACCTGACAAATCATTAAGCTCTTCAACACTAGTAATTGGTTTATTATTCTTCTTGCCCTTATTACTCTTAAGGTCTTCTACTCCAGTTAAGTCAAAGACATCCTTAACCTTCTTCTTAATAGTCTTCGGAATAATGCCATGCTCTTCGTTATAGCGCATCTGAATTTCTCTTCTTCGATTTGTCTCCGAGATGGCACTCATCATCGAATCTGTTACTTCGTCAGCATATAAGACTACTCTACCCTCACTATTACGAGCGCAGCGTCCAATAATCTGAACCAAAGAACGAGTAGAACGCAAGAAACCTTCCTTATCAGCATCGAGAATCATTAGCAAGGATACCTCTGGCAAGTCGATTCCTTCTCTAAGCAAATTGATACCTACGATTACATCAATTTCTCCAAGACGAAGACTATTCAAAATCTCCATTCTCTTAACTGTATCAATGTCAGAATGCAGATATGTTACCTTAATCTGCTCATTCTTAAGGAAAATCGTCAAGTCCTCTGCCATCTTCTTCGTTAATGTAAGAATCAAGCTCTTATCGCCCTTATTAACATTCTCACGAACACGAGAAAGAATATCTTCAATCTGTCCTTCAACTGGATGGATATAAATTTCTGGCTCAAGAAGACCAGTTGGTCTAATAATCTGCTCAACAACTGCCTGACTATGATCATATTCATACTGCGCTGGAGTAGCTGATACAAAAATAGTATTGCCCATTCTAACTTCAAATTCATCAAACTTCAAAGGTCGATTGTCATAGGCTGACGGCAATCTAAATCCATAGTCAACAAGCATGTTCTTACGAGAACGATCTCCGTTATACATCGCTCCAACTTGTGGAACAGTAACATGCGACTCGTCAATTAAGAGCAAATAGTCGTCTGGGAAAAAGTCCATCAACGTACATGGAGCTGAGCCTGCGCTTCGACCTGCGATATGTCTAGAATAATTCTCAATTCCCTTACAAAAGCCTGTCTCCTTAAGCATCTCTATATCATATCGTGTGCGTTGCTCAAGACGATATGCTTCAACAATCTTACCTTCATCGCGCAAGACCTTAATCCTATCGTCCAATTCTTCTTCGATAGTAACAAGAGCCTTCTCTAGCTTCTCTCTAGCAACAGAATAATGCGACGCTGGGAAAATTTCTACAAAATTCTTCGTATAGACAACACGCCCCTCTATTCTATGAACATATGAAATCTTCTCTATCTCATCGCCAAAAAAGCTTATTCGAATTATCAAGTCCTCCGAGTCTGGTGTATAAATATCGAGTGTATCTCCTCTCACTCGAAAAGAACCTCTCACGAGCTCGAAGTCATTACGAGCATATTGAATATCAACAAGCATGCGCATTACATCTTCGCGACTAATCTCCATTCCAACACGAAGCAAAACCATCTGAGAAGCATAATCTTCTCTTTCTCCGATACCATAGATACAAGAAACAGATGCAACAACAATAACATCATCGCGCGTTAATAAAGACCTAGTAGCACAATGACGCATACGGTCTATCTCGTCGTTAATGGAAGAATCCTTCTCAATATATGTATCAGTTGAAGCTATGTAGGCTTCTGGCTGATAGTAATCATAATAGGATACAAAGAATTCAACTGCGTTATTAGGAAAAAGCTCCTTAAATTCGCTATATAGCTGACCAGCCAGAGTCTTGTTATGTGCAAGAACTAATGTTGGCCTATTAATCTCTTGGATAATATTAGCCATTGTAAATGTCTTACCTGAACCTGTTACACCTAATAAGACTTGTCCAGACTTACCTTCTCTAATACCAGATACTAACTTCTCTATCGCTTGTGGCTGGTCACCAGTTGGTTTGTAATTCGATACTAATTCAAAACTCATATTAACCTCATCACTTAAAGCAAAAACATTTGTACTAATTATATAGTATTTGCGACAAAAAGAAAATATGTTCGTTTTTAAGTTTACATTTGTCTCATTTGTTGTTTTGATGCTTTTCGAGCATGAAAAAAAGACGGACACCTTAGGTAAGATGTCCGCCTAATTGCTGGCATTGGGGTAGCCAGGGTGTTTATGCAGTTTTGGGGTAACTGCTAATAAAGTAGAGTGTCAAAATTAGTATTCCATTGTGTCCATAATCTTACCTGCGAGCAAGCAGAACAATGTGAACATAATGAATAGTACTAGTGCCGTAGCAAAAGCAAATACTGCGAGGGAATCAAAGATTATTCCTACAACCGCGCCGATGCCGAATGGTACTCCAAGCAAAATGAACATTACAAAATATCTGATGAATAGCAAGAGGTTTTTGCCAAGAGACTTGAAGATTCTTACAAGGCACACTGCTGTTACTGTAGTAAGAAGTGGAACGCCTACGAATAGGAAGAACAAACCTATGCCAAGCGGAATTGTCATGTAATCCACATTATATACGATGCATGGAAGGATCATACAGATTAAGCATAAAACTGCATTGAATAGTGATTCTGGAAGAACACCTAGGACACACCAGAATACCTTCTTGGATGTCTTTTCTGGAACTCTAGCAAAGTATGGCTTGTTAAATTCGAGAATTAGTCTGCCGCCAGCGTATGCCATGGAATCTAGAAGAACTATCATGAAAAGCGTCATAGAGAAAATCATCATCCAATCTTCGCTATTCGTATCATATGCCATGAATAAGGAATATGCAGCGGCAATTACCTTATATAGTGTAGCCTGAGAATTTACAAAGAAGAGGCCGCCCATGCGCTTATTTTCGAGAAGGTGCTTTGCGAAAAAGGCTTTTGCGCCGTCGCCGCTAATTAAAGAGCCCTTGCTTCCATCAACCTTCGCGTTTGCACTAAGAGCGATGGCATCCGAGTCGATACCAGCCTTCTTCATGTTCTTGATATCTTCAATCTTCTGTGCGAACAAAATTGCTTTCTCATAATAAGAAGCATCAACTACGCTAGTTGAGATATATAAAAGAGCGAAAGCAATTACTAGAATCAAAATTCCAACTACTAGAGAGATTGTCTCCTTAAGGAAGATTCCCTTCAAAGCTAGATGAATCCAGCCAGCAACTGGAACCAAAACGAATAGCTTATTTGCGATTGTATTCGCAATCGTAGTTAGCCCAAGATTAGAAATAGCCGCAAGAGAGCCTGCCTCATTAACTAGTGCAATTACTGCGGAAACTGCCCAAATCAAGTGCAATACAACGATTACAGCAGTAACAATTTTGCGAATATGCTTAAATTGCTCTGCTAGAACATTAACATACATACCAATAAAGTAACTAGTAAAAATAACTAGACCCAACAACAACAAAATAACGACGAAGTCTAATGAAGTAACGCTAAGTAGCATTGTAAAAATTGCTGCCTGACAAGTAAGAACAAATATCATCAATATTGAGCTTACAAAGCTTGTTACTAGAATATGGATAAGATTAAATCTTGGTGTATATGGTCCTGCTAGAAAGAAAGTAACATCCGCTGTCGAAAAGCCTAGTGTTCCCTGCTTAATGCAAGAAAACAACATTCCGTCAAAAAGAACCATAGAGAACAATCCTACTACAGATGCAATCAACTGTGGATCACGCGTACTAGTCTCGCCTGAGATACTCATTAAAGTTGGAAAAAAAATCATTAGTGTCATAAAGAGCACTGCAACAATTCCGAGAACAATCTTAAGCGGCCCCTTAAATATCGTCTTGAATTGATTATACAAAAAAGAACTTAACATCTTACGCCTCCTAGATTATGCCTTGCCTTCTGTAATTTCGAAGAAGAGTTGATCAAGAGGCTTGTCATTTGCATCAGTGGAACGATTGTGCTTCGTTGCAACAATCTTGCCCTTCATCATAATGTGAGCTACGTCCCAATAATCTTCAATTGTATCAATCATATGTGTGGAAATAATAACCGTCTTGCCCTGAGCCTTAAGCTCGGAGAACAATGCCTTGAGTTCCTTGATTGCGTGTGGATCAAGTCCTACCATAGGCTCGTCGAAAATAATAACATCTGGATCATGCATCATTGCGCAAGCGATAGAAACCTTCTGCTGCATACCCTTTGACAAGTTTTTTCCGAGCTTCTTAATATGGTCATTTAGCTCAAATCTTGTCAAATACTCGTCCATTCTCTCGTTGCCCTTCACCTTATATGCACGACGAACGAACTCAAGATGCTCGCCTACTGTCAACGTATCATAAAGCGCTGGAATCTCTGGAATGTATCCAAGCACACGCTTTGCTTCGAGCGAGCGATTGTCATAGCCAGAAATCTCAATTGTTCCCTGGAAATTTACTAAGCCGGCGATTGCTTTAATAATTGTAGACTTTCCTGCACCATTTGGTCCAAGCAAAATTGCAATCTGACCATCGTCTACCTTAAACGAAATATTGTCATTAGCGACTAACTTACCGTATTTTTTTGTGACTTGATTAACTGTTAACATAACCGACCTCCGATTTTTTGTTCGTCGTTATATTAACAGTCAACTATTAAGTCAAAACCCTAAAAAGTTAAAGAAATTATAAAGGGGCCTTCCTTATAAAGACCCCCTCGAAAAGCTTTATTTTCTTCTTCTATTTCTTGTCGATTTGTTATTCTGTTTCTTAGGTGTTTGTTGATTGTTATTATCTTGTTCTTTCACCTGCTGTGTTGATTTGATAGCTTCATTAGATTTACTTATTTCTTCAGCAGCATTTTCTTCTTCTGACGAAATGGCTTCTTCGGAACCAACGGATACTGCAGAAGGAACCCTATTAAACTTTGTTGGGATAAGCTTCTGGTTTACATCCTCTCGAAGTAGTCTATATACTGCTGCTGTTAGCGGAACTGCAATGAGCATACCACCAACACCAGAAATTCCACCACCGATAGTAACAGCTGCAAGCACGAATACGCCAGGAAGTCCTACAGAGTTTCCTACTACGCGTGGGTAGATTACATTTCCTTCGAATTGCTGTAATACAAGCAAGAAGATAATAAAGATAACTGCCTGCATTGGGTTTTCCATTACAATTAGGAAGGCACCGACGATGGCACCAATATATGCACCAGCAACCGGAATGAGCGCAGTAAATGCAACAAGCGCACCAATCATTGCAGCAAATGGAAGTCTTAAGATTAGCATTCCAATTGTACATAGAAGACCAAGTACAATAGCCTCTGTAAACTGACCCACAAAGAATTTGTGATAACAATCGTGAAGCACATGAACTATGTATGACAAACGGTTATAAAGTGAAGGTCTAAGATAAGCCTTTGTGACACGTGAAATTTGGCTGATGAGCTTCTCCTTTTCGAGAAGGAAATAGATAGAGAAGATAAGGCTTAAAACGATAGTAACTGTCCAAGAGAAAATCGCTACAACTGTATTAGAGAGAACTCCCCATACGCTTCCGACGCCTGTACCGAGGAAAGCAACTATCTTGTCGATGCTATCCTGCCAATTAATTGTGTCGACTAATTCGTTAAGCTGCTCTGTCTCGAAGCCCTGCGCACTTAAGAATGTGATACCAGAACGAATTGCGTCCGGAACAAATGCAATAAGCGCCTCGATACAGTCAATGAGCTGCGGTACTACTAGCCATATAACCAAAGCTACAATTGCAATTACTGAGATGTAAGCAAGTGCCATGCAAACTGGTCTTCTGGATTTTGTTACTATTTTCTTTGTCGATTTTGGGAAATAAATCCTCTCATATGCCGACATTACAATATTTACGATATATGCGATGATAAAACCTACTGTGATTGGTAAAAGCGCCTCAATTCCTACCAAAACGAAGTTCTCTGCCCATGGCCAGTAGTGAATCATTAGAAATAATGCAAATAAACCTAATACGCATTTGATAACTGATTTGATACTTAGATATGCTCCCTTGCCCATATGCTAGCCCCCTAAATTAATATCGAACACATTATAGCACATACACAACAAAACCTGAGGCAAAGCTCAGGTTTTGAAAGTAAATAACTTATTAAATATCTAGAGATTAGCTGCCCCATGTCATAAAGAAGATAATTAAACCGAGAACAATTGCAATTGCAAGTGCAACCTTCCATGGAGAGATAGGCGCTGTACCAGATACCTTACCTGTCTGACCATTGATAGCTACGTTATATACCTTGTCATTATATTTGTAATTTGCTTGCCAGATTGGCGCTAGCAAATACTTGAATGTGATATTTGAATATTTTGTTGCAACATTCAAGTTACGAATTCTATCGTAATGATACTGTCTCTTTAACTTCTGTTTAATATCCGTCTGAACTTCCTGCTTAATGCCCTTCTGAGCGATAGTCCATCCGTCGTCAAGTCCTACAGAATAACGCTCGGCTGCAAATCCAGCTACTAGCTCAGGCTGATATGGACGAATCTTCTTGAAGTTAAATGTAGAGATACTCTTAATGTATGCTGCTGTGTTCTTCTTACTAGCATATACAGTATGGTCGTCAATAAATAAATCATTGTTACCACTATATCTCTTCCAACGAATCTTCTTGTTGTCACCAGAACCGTACTCAAAACCAAGCTCTGCAGTAAACTGAGAATTTGTCTGAGTATCAAATGTCCAGTATGGAAGATAGAAGCCCTCGATATTCTTAGCAGTACAAGACTTCTTAGCAGCACTTGGAGCAAAAAGTCTTCCCTTAAGCCACTTCTGGAACAAATCAGCAGCCTTCTCTCTGGAAATCTCGAAAGGAACAACTCCACCAGGAGCCATTACATCTTCAATTCCTTCTACTGGCATTACGCTTGTAGATCCACAGAAAGGACAGTTTGCTGCAGTCTCGAGTGCATCATATACAGCCTCAGCACCACACTGCTTACAAACAACTGTCTTCTTCGCTGCACCCCAGTCACAGCTAGAACGATTCTTAGCTGTCTTAAAGTCGAGTTCTACGACGTCATCTTCATTAATTGGAGCTAGCTCCTTCTTATATCCACAGAACTGACAAAGCATTCCCTGTGTCTCTGGATCGTAGACAACTGTACCACCACAGTTTGGACACTTCTTGTCTGTCTCATCCATTGTCTTCTCCATAACAGGAGTAGCCAAATCCGCTTCTGGTTGTTCTGCTACATATTGCTCTGTACCATACTGCTCAGGAGCAACTGCTGCTTCACTTGCAGCCACTGCATCTGCTGTTGCAGCCGCTGCCGCACCTGTAGCCGCGCCACCTTCTAGCGGAGTACCACAATACTCACAAAACTTACCTGTTGAATCTGCACCACATGCAGGACACTTACTCATAACCCTTACCTCCTATAGCTAAACTTAGGCTTGCTACAGACTTAATATATGAATATCGCGAAAGACTTCGCTTCAATAATAAATTCGTCTGTAGTATAGTCTGCTAGATTAACGATATACGTATCACCAAGCATATTAGCATTCGTACTATCGCTAACTAACTTAGCATCTTTTATATTATAGCATACGTTATCAGAATTATTATTGATAATAATCTGTATTTTCTTGCTTCCTTTGTTTACTGGCTTACCAAAAACATCGAATGACATATTATCAACATCTATCAAGAATCTCTCGAAGCAAAGTACATTCTCAGTAGCTAGAATCGTCCTGTAATCACCCGTTCTAATTACTGGATGCTCCTGCCTTAGGTTTGCTATTGTTTTCGTAAAAGAAAGCTGTTCCTCCATAATCGAAGTAAGCCTTCCCCAAGGATATGTCCTCCTATTAAATGGGTCTCGATAGCCCTCCATCAAAATCTCGTCGCCATAATAGATGCAAGGCGCGCCAATATACATCATTTGAAACGTGAGTGCTAGTCGCATCATCCTTGCGCCGTAGATAAGAGCGTCGTCGCTTAATTTGATAGTCTTCTGCTTCTCTCTATCTCCAGGGTCGTCTTCGCCAGCAAGAACAGTAATTGCTCTAGGCACATCGTGCGATGAAATGAGATTCATTATGCAGTAGTAGCTCTCTAGCGGATATCTCTCGCGGAAGCCTTCGAGGTATGCGTTAATTCCTTGCGCATTCATACGACCCTTCAAGAAGGCGATAACTCCCTCTCGAAAAGTATAACCCATCACACTATCATGGCTAGTACCGAGCATGAAGTCTCTGTATGTACCATATGAACACTTGTTGCTCGCATCCTCCCATACCTCGCCAATGACGATACCTTCTCCCTTAGTTTCTTCCTTGACAGTATCACGCATTTGTCTAATGAAGCTATCTGGAAGCTCGTCAGATACATCTAATCTAATTCCTGATGCACCACGTCTTAGCCAAGTTCTGACAACGCCCTTGTCGCCAAATATGAATTGTCTATATGCTAAGTCATTCTCATTGACATTTGGCAAATCAGGAAAGCCCCACCACGCATGATACTTGACCTGACCATCGTTACTTGGAATGAACGAATACCAGGAACGATACTTGCTTGTAGTACCTTCTACATATGCCTTGTATGCGCCGACACCGTCATAGCGGTCGAACTTGTTGAAATATCTAGAATCTGCACCCGTGTGGCTGAATACTCCGTCGATAATGATTTTGATTCCAAGCGCGTTTGCTTTCTTACACAATTCTTCGAAAACTTCGTTTCCGCCATTTCCACGAAGAATTGGGTCAACCGACAAATAGTCAGCCGTATCGTATCTATGACTAGAACGCGCCTCGAAAATCGGATTAAGGTACAACACGTTGATTCCGAGGGATTTGATGTAGTCGAGCTTTTCGATGATGCCTGGAAGAGAGCCTCCGAAGAAGTCGCAGGCAAGATAGCCCGTCTCTGGCTTGCCGTAAATATCTACGTCCTCGTACCAGTCCTCGTGATATACGCGCTCATTTCTAGGACTATTCGCCGTGATAAGCTCTGCGTTCTCCATTCGCTCGAGTGTAAAATCCACATCCCTAGCAAATCTATCTGGGAAAACCTGATACATTACTGATCCCTTCATGTAGTCGGGAGTCTTGAAATTCTTGTCGTATACAGTAATTTGCCATGCTAATGGATACTTATTCTCATCGACGCCAATTCGAGGCGGCTCGAAATAGATACGACCAGAACCGTCCTGCGTCATGCCTTCAGCGACGTAATAAAGAGTATAGTTATCACGATAAATACCGCCGTGCTCTGGCTTACGAAGGCTGCCCTTAAACTCAGGAGCAATCTCATCAGCTACATCACCAGAAACATAGAACTTAAACCAGTAGAATAATATTCCACGCTCGTTTGGGAGCAATAACTCCGCGCTATAGAAAGAGCGGCCACCATCATTAGTAGCGTCCATAAGCTGCTCATAGTAACCAAATTCATAAAGTCCATATGAATAACAAAGCGTTACCGCCTTGACATCTCTAATATTATTTTCTAGACATAAACTAACCATGGAGCTAGTAGGTCTCGCTCCAAAAGGCTTACGATAATTCTCATTGCGAGAAGCATGTAAAATGACAGCATCAGTTGTCATCTTTAATCCTCCGTTCTTGACAAGAAACACTTGTCAGCCTTGATAAATCGTCTTTGATTATACCATCTACAAGGAATAGTGGACTATGCAAAAGCACACACAAAATAAAAATCTCCTGGGCTATAACGACCTATCAAACAAGTCAATTAAGCATTTCATATACTAAGTAATTATATTCACTAAGACTATTATTCTCGCGTTCATACTGCGGATGAATCCTGTCTGGCATGCCGACAAAAGCCTGTGCATCATTACTATAGAATCCAATCTGAGAAAGAACTGGCACATTCTCGTAAATACCACGAATTATCTCATAATAGGCTGGCTCATCTACACCGATAAGTTCCAGAATATAAAGTCCCAGATACGAAATCGAAGTATCTGCAAGAAGAGTATTTCTACCCTCTGGCAAAGTAAGATTAGAATGAATCTCGTCTAGCTCAGCATATGTTTCGTAATTTGTCCAAATAAAATATGGAACAGTATAGTCCAGCAAGGTATCATACAATTCCTCATAAGAAGAATTCGAAGTAAACGGAATACTCGGATGGTGGTCGCCAAACATCAATACCACAGTTGGCTCTTCAAAATCCTCTAGCCATGTCAATAATTCCTCAATCGCACGGTCTGATTCACGCATCAAGTTAAGGAAAAGATCCATCTGGACGGAGTTTACAGGACCATCTGTAACATATTGCTCCACCTCGAAATTATCATAATAATCTGTATAACCACCATGATTTTGCATAGTAATCATAAACTGGAAGGTTCTCTCCCCCTCCTCATCGGAAGTTAGCTCATCTTGAATCAACGAATATGCATACTCATCAGACAAATATTCACGAATCAAATCGTCTTCGTCGTAACTCATATCCTCAATAAAACAAGTCTCCTCAAAACCAAACAAATCGTAAACCATAGGTCTCGACCAATTCGCCCCAAAATAAGGGTGCATAGCAACCGTTCTATAACCAAGCTCATCGAAAAGCGTCGCAAGCGAATAAAGCTCATCGTGCACATAGAAACTATATGCGATTGTTCCATTTGGAATAAATGCAGTTGTAAGCGACGTCAAGAATTCGAATTCCGAATTTGCAGTAAGACCACCATATACAGAAGACATGGCATATCCGGAAATAACATCCTCATCTGCCATAAGCTCATGGAGGAACGGAGTCGGATCATCTGCTAATCCCATATTGTCAAAAATCGTCATATCAGTATAGCTCTCATTCATAATAACAACGACATTAGGCTGTCTATCTATCGTAACATCATCTTCGAATCTTGCAACTTCGTTGCTGCCATTAGAAACAAGCTCGCTTAATCTATCTGAGATATAGTTATCTACATATCCCTCTGGCGCGTCGAATCTACAGTCAAAATAGCTAATAACAAAACTAGACAAATATCCATACTCGTCAGACATCAGATTTCTATATGTATTAATATTGTAAACCTCACTAACCTTACTCATATGCATATATGTCATTACAGAAGTAGGAATAGCGAGAACAAGCCATATTGCCATCTGCTTAACGTAAGCCATTGGACTTCTTGCTTGCTTAAACCCAAGAACCATTATGATGTATGCGATATATGGGAGCAAAAGCATAAAGAAAGCCTTATAAAACGAGAAATTATAATTACCTGCTACAGTGAACGCAGTTTGTGCAGCACGAACATCTGCGAAATTTAGCTCTTGTGAACGAGCTTGGAACAACAAATGGTCTGCTAGTCCTAAGAACAAAAACGGGAACGGAGTAACAGCAGCCGCAATTCTTGGAGAATGAACAAATGAACGCACAAGAAGATAAAGCGAAGCAGTAATTAATAGTGGATACCAAAGTCTAAACTGAATATGATTGACAATAGAGTAGTGTGCCAAGGAATTCCAATGTTTAAAACGATCACATCCAAGAATATTGATTGCTTGAACAAAGTACGAACTGAAAAAAGAGCTAATCAGAAGTAAATATAGTTCTGATATAATCTTCCCAAATCTATCCGTCCTTATTTCAAGCAAGGAAACGATATACATAAAGGCAAACCAAACCGCAACTTCCTTAAGCATTCCATAGCTAAAAATCGCACCAAAAAGAGCAACAATTGTCGACAAAACAAACTTAACAATTGATTTCCTATTTGGCTTATTAAGAACGAATCTTACAGAAAAACTGTCACAAACGTCCGAAATCCACTTCTTATTTTCCAAAATAACTCCTTCTCTTCCTCTTTTAAAAGAATACATTATTTGTCAAAGAATGTAAAATCAAAAATGCATAATAACTGGCTCATGCTGGTGGTGGGCTCATGCTTTTCGAGAGAGGGCCTTGGAAATGAGACTACTCATGCGCTTGGCGAGCAGGAATTTGATGAGGTCTGGGACAATAAAGGGAAGCACGCAGACTAAGATAAGACTAGAAAACTCCGCCCCCGAATAAATCGAGAAGCTAAGCATTCCAAGTGCGTAAGAAACTAATGTGCCGACGAGAATAGTGATGCTTGACGACGGAATAAGAAGGCCAATTAGCGCCATTAGGAGAAAACCCCAGATGTAGCCGCCTGTTGGGCCAAGAAGAGTCGCAAGTCCAGCTCCAAAGCCTGAGAAAACCGGCACGCCGACAATGCCAAGCAGAATGTAAATCACAATCGAGCAAGCAGTCTCGCGCTTAGTTAGAAGCAAAACCGCCAGATAAATAGCTAGAGTTTGGAGCGTAAACGGAACTGGCGCAGGAATCGTGATCCAGGAACAAATGCAGATAAGGCAGACCATAATCGCCACTCTCGTCATGCTTGAAATTCGGGTACGCGTGCGTAGACTCATAGGACGATTGATACCTCGCCGCTTGTGAGAGTCGTTAGTCTACCGCTTTCGCCTTCGAGTTCTGCGCCTTGGCATACGAGCAAGTGGCCCTCCTCGTCTAAGCCTACTACAACCGCATCGAAAAGCATGCCGTCAAAAGTGTACTTTATATGCTTGCCGATTAGATATGAGTGGTTACGAAGCTCGTCTACATAGTCAGAAATATTGCCGCTATAGGTTATGAGTCTACTATAAATATCTAGAACTATATCCTCTCTAGTTGCATCACGATTAAGCTCGACAAAGCCCATTTTATTTTTAAGCTCGTCTGGTATTTTTGCTTCTTCGGCACGAGGATTTGTTGTGGTATTGATTCCAATGCCGATTATTAAATACGATTTGTCGGCTATGTGAAGTGCCTCGATTAGGATTCCGCAGACCTTGAGGTCGCCTATATAGACGTCGTTTACCCACTTCACCTTTGGGTCTAGCGGCTTGTTTGCTATATGGCAATAGGAAATAAGAGTTTTCCTCACACAAAGAGCAGCGTAAGATGTGATTCCGAGGAGCTTCTCGTCAATCGTTTTTACTGGGATAAGAATCGACATATATATTCCGCCGTTAGGGGAATAAAAACTTCTTCCTTGTCTTCCACGACCACCTGTTTGTGCTTTCGAAATAACAATGGCAGCACTATATGCTTCGTTGTTGTTTCCAGAAAGCAGCCTTGTAGCGTTAGCGCGCACAAATGTGTTAGTAGAATCGATGCTTTCTAATTCCACGTAGTTGATGTTCATTTGTTCGAAGTATTCGCGCTTTTTTCCTAACATTTATGTGATTTCCTTTGATTTCTACCCTATTAGAGAAGAATTCTGATAGTGTAAGACGGTTTTTTCTGGTCAAATTTTGCCACAAAAATATCAAAAAATGAATGCTTTTTTTGATAGAAATATAATATGCAAGTCTAGAAGTTTCATATATAATTTTGTAGAAATGCTTTTTAAGAGAGACAAAGAAAGAGGAGAAATATTATGGCTATTAGAATTGGAATCTTGGGCTACGGCAATCTTGCAAGGGGTGTCGAAGCCGGAATTAGACAAAATGATGATATGGAGCTCGTTGCTGTTTTTACTAGACGCGACCCAAATAGCGTACAGATAAGAACTAGTGGCGTAAGCGTGATGCACATTGACGACATCCCAACAATGGTTGACAAGATTGACGTTATGGTTCTTTGCGGAGGAAGTGCGACAGACCTTCCAAAGCAGACAAGAGAATATGTAAAGATGTTCAACGTTATCGATTCCTTCGATACACACGCGAAGATTCCTGAGCACTTTGCTAATGTAGATGAGGCTGCTATCGCTAATAATAAGGTTGCGCTCATTTCTTGCGGATGGGACCCGGGCATGTTCTCACTTATGAGACTTTATGCTAATGCTATTCTTCCTAACGGAAACGACTATACTTTCTGGGGCAAGGGCGTTAGTCAGGGACACTCTGATGCTGTTCGCCGCATCGCTGGAGTAAAGAATGCTAAACAGTACACAATTCCAGTAGCAAGCGCACTAGACGCTGTTCGCTCAGGAAGCAACCCTACTCTTACTACAAGACAAAAGCATACACGCGAATGCTTTGTTGTAGCAGAAGACGGCCTTGGCGCTTCCGACCTAGAGAGAATCACAAAAGAAATCTGCGAGATGCCAAACTATTTTGCAGACTACGACACAACAGTACATTTTATTAGCGAAGAAGAATTCCTACGCGACCATTCTGGACTAGCTCACGGTGGCTTCGTATTTAGAACAGGTAAGACTGGCTTTGACCTTGAGCACAATCACGTAATCGAGTACAGCTTAAAGCTTGATTCAAACCCAGAATTCACTGCTTCCGTAATTCTCGCATACACACGCGCAGTTTACCGCCTAGCTAATAAGGGTGACTACGGTTGCAAGACAGTATTCGATATCGCTCCAAGCATGCTCTCACCTGTTGACCCAGAGAAGCTTCGCGCACATCTTCTCTAATTTTGCTTCATAAGCGAAAAGCTTATAGACAAAAACTAACTCCGCTTTCATCCCCATCGAGATTGAAGCGGAGTTTTTATGTCTTTGTTTCTAAGTCACCGACTATCGCATTCGCATCGATTTTAGACCTCGTACTTGCTTATGTCATAACCCTTGTCCATCGCATAGTCGACGAGTTCTTTATCCGACATTTTGCTAATCTCACAACCCTCGACAAATGCACCGCCGAATCCGCCACCAATGAACGCTCCGAGGCTGTCATTCGTCATATCATTACGTAGTTTATCTGGATCAATATACATAGTGCCACCTCCAACAAAAAACGATTTCTCTTATATTATAAGAAATAAGTATCAATAATGTTAATTACTATATTCTCGAATTAGAAACTTTAGTGTAAAATTTTAGAAGTGCTTTTTGAAAAACAAAGCAAAAATGTTATTTAGGAGGAGTTTTCAATGGAACTATTTTTGGGTCTTGTAATTTTGGCAGCCCTACTTGCCATTGGATACGCAGCAATTAACTTCTATTCTGTTAAGAAGCTAGAAGAAGGTACAGACAGAATGGTGGAAATCGCTAACGCTATTAGACTTGGCGCTAACACATTCATCAACTATGAGTACAAGATTGTTGCAATCATCGGCGTAATCATCGCAATAATTCTTGCAATTGTCATTTCTTGGCAGGGAGCAATCGCATTCGTAATCGGTGCTACCATGTCTGCAACTGCAGGATATATTGGAATGAAGATCGCTACTTATGCAAATGTTCGTGTATCGAATAAAGCTCGTGTAACAGGTAAGCTCAATGAGACATTGAAGGTTGCTTTCAAGGGTGGATCCGTTATGGGTCTATGCGTAGCAGGCTTCGCGCTTCTTGGTATTTTCCTTGTTTATGTAATCTTTGGTTATGGACTCGGACAAATTGATGATGTAATTAACGGAGTTAACTCCACAAATCTCATCGGGCTAGAGGCACCATTCTCAATGACAATTTCTTGTTATGCACTTGGTTGCTCAATCATTGCTATGTTCAACCGTGTTGGTGGTGGTATCTATACAAAGGCTGCCGATATGGGTGCAGACCTTGTTGGTAAGACAGAGGCACACATTCCTGAGGATGACCCACGTAACCCTGCTACTATCGCTGATAACGTAGGCGACAACGTTGGTGACGTAGCTGGACTTGGAGCTGACCTCCTCGAATCATATGTTGGTGCAATCATGTCTGCAGCAATTCTTGCTTGTGAATTGTTCAGAAGTGCCCACACAAATGTTTCCGGTGAACTTCTACCTGCACTTCTTATTTTCCCAGTAGCATTTGCTGCTTGCGGACTCATTGCTTGTATTATCGGTATTGCTTCTATTCTTCTTAAGAAGAAGCTTTCTGACAATCCACACCGTGAGCTTAATATGGCTACATGGATTTCTGCTGGTGTAACAGCACTATTTGGACTTGGTCTTACATATTTATTCTTCGCTGGCGAAGGTAAGGCATTAGAGACTTTCAAGATTGGCTGGATTTCACCTTGGATTTCCGCTGTTATCGGTGTAGCTGCTGGTATCATAATCGGTATTATTGCTGAATATTACACAAGCTACGACTACAAGCCAACAAAGCTTATTGCTAGATCTTCTGTAGAAGGTCCTGCACTTACAATCACACAGGGCTTAGGTCTTGGAATGACATCTTGTATGGCTCCAGTTATGGTTCTTTGTGCTGCAATCTATGCTTCATACATCGTTGCTGGACTTTACGGTATCTCTTGTGCATCTATCGGAATGCTTTCTTTCGTAGCTGCAACTGTTTCTGTTGATACATATGGTCCTATCTCTGACAACGCTGGTGGTATCGCTGAGATGAGCTACCTTGATAAGAGCGTTCGTAATATCACTGATACTCTTGACTCTGTAGGTAACACTACAGCAGCTATCGGTAAGGGATTTGCAATTGGTTCTGCTGCACTTGCAACTCTTTCCATGATGAACTCTTACCTATATTCCTATACAGACGCAAGTGAGAATATCGTTCTCAACCTCATCAACCCACTAACACTTTGTGGTGCACTTGTTGGTGCTGCGCTTCCATACCTCTTCTCTGGTATGCTTATCGATGCAGTAGCTGTTGCAGCTCGCCAGATGGTAGTTGAGGTTCGTCGTCAGTTCAAGGAAATCAAGGGACTTCTCGAAGGCGAGGTTCTCCCTGATTACAAGACATGTATCGCAATCTCTTCACAGAGCGCAATTAAGGAAATGCGTACACCTGCTATTCTCGCTATCGTATTCCCTGTAATTTCCGGATTCATTTTCGGTGCAGAATTCGTTGGTGGTGTTCTCATAGGTGCTACAATTTCTGCAATCATGCTTGCTATCTTCACAGGTAACGCCGGCGGTGCTTGGGACAACGCCAAGAAGTACATCGAAACTGGCGCAATCGAAGGACACGGCAAGGGCTCCCCTGCTCACGACGCTGCAGTAGTTGGAGATACAGTTGGTGATCCACTTAAGGATACAGTTGGACCTTCCCTCGACATCCTTATCAAGATTATGAGCACAGTTTCCCTCGTAACTGTTGTTGTATTCAGCAAGTACAATCTCATCGATTGGATTATGTCCTTAATCGGATAATTTCCACATCGTTTTCAAATGTAAACATGCCGCTTGTTCTTATTGAACAGGCGGCTTTTTTTGTAATGAATATCATATAAAGTAATGCTTTTGGATATACTTTTCGAAAAGGCTGACTTATAATTACCAAAGTACTATGAAGATGCTAGGAGGCTACCTATGAGACTTAGAAAATTTATCGCTTTTGTCCTAGTTTTGGCGATTTCCGTTGGAATATTCGCATGCAGCAAAGCACAGGATTCTTTTGTCACGAGCCAAGCTCAAACTTCCGCTACAACCGCTGTCACAACTAGCGAGAGCCAAGCGGAGACGACTTTAGAAGCGACATCTACGCCAACTCCAATTCCAACAATAAACCCTGAATACATTGGACTTAGCGCAGAAGAGATTTGCGACTTATTGACTATTGAAGAGAAGGCTGCACAGATGGTTCAGGGCGCTATCTACAACCTGAATCGTTTTGACATGGCCGAGGTTTGCTACGGCTCAGTTTTGTCCACTAACGGAAACTGGCCGGCAAATACCTGCGAGCAGTGGAACAACATCATTAGAAGATATCAGGCTGCAGCACTTTCCACTTCTACTGGAATTCCGTTTGTATATGGAAACGACTCTGTTCACGGAGTAAATACTACTACTGGCTGCGTTATTTTCCCACACAATATCAACGTTGGCGCTGCTAATAACGAAGAACTCACATACGAGATGGGCGTAGCAGTTGGTTCAGATGTTCTGCACACACAGATGATTTGGAACTTCGCACCATGCATCGCTGTATCAAATGACCCTCGTTGGGGAAGAACTTATGAATGCTTCTCTTCCGACATCGAGATTGTAACTAATCTTGGTCTTGCACTTAATAACGGCATGATGTCTGAGGGTGTTATTACTTGTCCGAAGCACTTTTTCTGCGACGGCTATGCTGTTTATGGAACTGGAGAAGACTCTGGCGGAGTAGATAGAATAATTGACCGTGGAGACGCAATTGTATCTGACGACGTTATCCAAGCAAACCTAGACATGTATCAGCAATTCATAGACGCTGGCGCACAGACAATCATGATCTCGCACACTGCTCTTAACGGAGTAAAAATGCATGAATACGCTGAATATATTATGATGCTCAAGGACGAGATGGGCTTTACTGGCTTTATCGTTTCTGACTGGGATTCATTAGAGAATTGCTCTGGAGCAGACCTCGAAGAGAACGTAATTCTCGCCGTGAATGCAGGAATCGATATGCTAATGGAATCCTCAAACTACGAAGAATGCCGCCAGATAATTATCGAGGCTGTAAACGACGGAAGAATCTCGATGGAGCGAATCGATGATGCAGTAACTAGAATCCTTAGAGTAAAGATTGATGCAGGCTTATTCGAAGACCCATATCTTGAGAACCTAAACCCTACTTATGAGTGGTATTCTACTGAGTCGCAGGGCATTGCTAGAGAAATGGCTGCATCTTCCCTCGTTCCTATCAAGGACGACATTGGACTTACAATTGAGGAAGGCTCACGAGTATTTGTATGCGGACCAGCTTCTGATGACGCTGGTGCACTTTGCGGTGGATGGACTTACACATGGGAAGGCTCTCTTGACTCAAACGGCCTTAACTGGTGTCCAACAGGAACATCTATCCTTACTGCACTAGAAAATATTGCAGAAGAATATAATCTTACTATCGTAACTGACCCAGAAGAAATCTCTACTTGCGATTTGGTATTGCTCTGTGTCGGAGAAATCACATATGCTGAGTGGACTGGCGATACCGAAGACCTATCAATTACTGGCTCTCACGGCATCCCAGGGAACCTTGAAGCAATCGAACTAGCAAACGAATCTGGCCTACCAACTATTACACTCATTACATCAGGTCGTAATGTTATCATCTCTGAATACATCGACAACTGGGATTCAGTAATCATGTGCTACTGGCCAGGCTCTGAGGGTGGCGAAGCTATCGCATCCTGCTTAGTCGGAGAACACGAATATACTGGCACTCTTCCAATGCCTTTTTATGAGAGTGTAGAAGATATTGATAATGGCATCGAGTGGCTACCACAGGGCTATTCAGCGGTAAACTAATTAGTTTTTTACTTGCGTTGTTTTTTACTATTAACAAATCGAAAAGGCACAGCGGCAATAAAAAAAGTCGTTGTGCCTTATTATTTGGATTTCCATGTGTTGGTTTTCTTAATTTGTCTGTTTCCTGCGTAATGCTCCAAAATAGATAGTCTAATCACCTGAGTTTCTAATATCTCTATCCCTAATCAGAAAACATAAATCAATCCAAGAACTTCAAGAATAACAACAATAATAAGTGCAATAACGATGGCCCAAAGGATAGCTGGATTATTCATTGGATGAACACTTGGCTTTGGCTCATTACTTGCACGAAGGTCCTCTAGCGGATCAAAATCAGAATACGGTGGCTTCGTGTAGCTCACATTTGAACTAGCATTCGCACTGCCTCCTAACGCCGCATTCTGCTTAAACTGTTCGTCTTGGAGACGACTAATTCGCATTGCTGCATCATATCCAATCTCGAATGCGTCTTTCTCGCTAGAGTTCATTGTCTCATATCGAACACGAGCATTCATAAGTTGCTCGTCACTATCCGGAGTCGCAATATTTGTTGAAGCTTCAGCTTCAATATTAGCTTCGTCACCATATGAAGTGGAAACTAGCATAGTATCAGCAGATATTTCCGGCTCTTCCTTCTTAACTACCTTTGGCACGACCATTCCGCTAAGAAGTTCCTCGTCCTCGTAGGAATCAATAAAAGCCGACGAAGACTCAGTAAACTGCAAGGACTCATAGCCCAAAGACTGCTCTGCTTCAATATCGGGAGAAAAATGCGTAGACAAATTGACAAACTCAGGCACACCGTCATTATTCATGACAGCTCGTTCTGGCTTCGTGTGCACCTCAAGTCTTAGCTCGTTGTCTCTGTTATCCAAAGCTTTGTCCTCCCATAACCTAGAAAGCATTATACACGCAAGCCCTCCGTTTTACTAGTAAACATAAAGAAAACCCTTCCCACAGCAAATGCAAGAAGGGTTAGGTTCTCTATATTATTTATTTCCCTTTTCGAAAAGGGTTAAGAAGATTATTCGTAATCTACTACGTTAATCCAATTTCTAAGAAGCGCCTGCTCCTGTGGGTCGGAAACCTTCTTAACAAGCTGAGAGCAAGCAACAATTGGAAGCCACTCATAAACGCGGCGGCTGTCAGCGCCAGTCTCAATGCAGAATGCCTTCAAATACTTCTTCGCCATGTCCTCAGAAATCTTGAGGCTAAGCATTAGATATGTACGAGCTACATCTGCGCAAGGGTCGCCCTGAGTTACGTGAGACCAGTCAAGAATGTAAGCCTCACCTTCTGGAGTAATGATAATGTTGTTTGGATTGAAGTCTCCGTGGCAGATAGAGTACTGCTTGTTGAAAGAGTTGAGTCTCATAAGGAGCTCGTATCTTGTAGCGGAATCGATTTCTGCCTCGCAAATCTTACGGTTCATCTTGTCCCAGTGCTTATTCATTAGCGCACACTTCTTGGAGTGAACCATCGCCTGAAGCTTTACAAACTTCTCCATATACTCGTCGAACTTCTCTGGATTGCTTCCAACTAAGTCAGAAATTGTGCTGCCCTCGATAAACTCAGTAACAATAGCCCACTTGCCGTCAATCTTGAGAACTTCCTTAAGCTTAGGAACATTGAGTTCTGTCTCCTGCGCTCTAGCATGATTAAGTGCTTCATTCAAAATATCAGAAGTCGTATATGTCTCATCGAAAAGCTTAATTACAGAATCACCATCGCGATAAATCTTCTTATGCTTACGCTCTACTATTACATTGTTAAGTTCGTATGCCATGACTTATACCTCCTCGTGCGTACCATAATATGCATTTAGGTATAGCTGCTTAATCTCAGACATCAATGGATATCTTGGGTTAGCACCTGTACACTGGTCGTCAAAAGCATTCTCGCACATCTCGTCGAGTGTTGCAAGGAAAGCCTGCTCATCTGGAACATAATCCTTGATTGTTGGCTTGATACCAACTGCTGCCTTGAGCTCGTCAAGCTTTGTAAGAAGTGCCTCTACAAGAGCCTCATTACTCATGCTCTTATCGCCAAAGCCAAGTGCAACAGCAACCTCTGCATAGCGAGCCATTGTGTGTGGGTGGTCATACTGTGAGAATGTACCCATCTTTGTTGGAGTCTCGCTCATGTTGAAGCGAATTACTTCATCAATCAAAAGCGCATTTGCAACACCGTGTGGCAAGTGGTGGAAAGCACCAAGCTTATGTGCCATTGAGTGGCAGATTCCAAGGAACGCATTCGCGAAAGCCATACCAGCCATAGTAGCAGCGTTAGCCATCTTCTCTCTTGCAACTACATCTGTCTGTCCATCGTTATATGCACGTGGCAAGTACTCGAATACAGTCTTCAAGGACTGAATAGCAAGTCCGTCTGTATAATCTGTAGCCATAATGGAAGCGTATGCCTCAAGTGCGTGTGTAACTGCATCGATACCAGAAGCCGCTGTAAGTCCCTTAGGAGCTGACATATGGAAATCTGTGTCAATAATTGCCATGTTTGGAAGTAGCTCGTAGTCAGCTAGTGGATACTTTACAGAAGTATTCTCGTCTGTAATAACTGCAAAAGGAGTAACCTCGGAGCCAGTACCAGCAGAAGTTGGAATAGCAATAAAGTATGCCTTCTCGCCCATCTTAGGGAATGTGTAAACTCTCTTTCTAATGTCCATAAATCTCATAGCCATATCGAAAAAGTCTACTTCTGGATGCTCATAAAGAACCCACATAATCTTAGCAGCGTCCATTGCCGAACCACCACCTAGTGCAATGATGCAGTCAGGAGCAAATGCGCTCATCTGCTCAGCACCCTTCTTAGCACAACCAAGTGTTGGATCTGGCTCTACCTCGAAGAAAGAGGAATGAACAATTCCCATCTCATCAAGCTTATCTGTGATTGGCTTAGTATAACCATTCTGATACAAGAAGCTATCTGTAACAATAAATGCTCTCTTCTTGCCCATCACATTCTTAAGTTCGTCTAATGCTACGCCGAGGCAGCCCTTCTTAATATATACCTTCTCTGGAGCTCTAAACCAAAGCATATTCTCTCTCCTCTCAGCAACTGTCTTGATATTGATAAGGTGCTTAACACCAACATTCTCGGAAACAGAGTTTCCACCCCAAGAACCGCATCCAAGTGTAAGTGATGGAGCAAGCTTGAAGTTATAAATGTCACCAATACCACCGTGTGAGGATGGAGTATTTACAAGAATACGGCAAGTCTTCATTCTAGAAGCAAATGTATTAATCTTGTCTGTATCCTTAATTGCATCAAGATAAATAGAAGATGTATGTCCGAAGCCACCGTCAGCAACAAGTCTTTCTGCCTTATTAAGCGCATCCTCGAAAGAAGTGGACTTATACATAGCAAGAACTGGTGAAAGCTTCTCATGTGCAAATTCTTCTGTAAGCTCTACAGATTCTACTTCACCGATAAGAATCTTTGTCTTCTCTGGAACATCAACTCCAGCAAGACTTGCGATTGTATGTGCCTTCTGTCCAACAATCTTCGCGTTAAGAGCACCGTTGATAAGAATTGTCTTACGAACCTTCTCTGTCTCCTCGTCATTTAAGAAGTAACAACCGCGTTTAGCAAACTCTGCCTTAACAGCATCGTAAATATTCTCATTTACAATTACTGACTGCTCAGAAGCACAAATCATTCCGTTATCGAATGTCTTCGAGTGAATGATGGAATTTACTGCCAAGAGAATGTCAGCACTTTCTTCAATAATTGCAGGAGTATTACCTGCACCAACGCCAACTGCTGGCTTACCAGAAGAATATGCAGCCTTAACCATACCAGGGCCACCTGTAGCAAGAATGATATCTGCATTTCTCATTAGGCAGTTAGTCATATCAAGACTTGGAACATCAATCCACTTAATCAAATCCTTAGGTGCACCTGCCTTAACAGCAGCATCTAGAACTAGCTTTGCTGCAGCGATTGTGCTGTTTTTCGCACGAGGATGAGGACTGATAATAATTCCGTTACCTGTCTTAAGTGCGAGTAATGTCTTAAAAATAGCTGTAGATGTAGGATTTGTAGTAGGAATAACTGCTGCAATAACACCAATTGGCTCAGCAATTCTAATAATCCCGTTTGCCTTATCCTCTTCGATAATGCCGTGTGTCTTTGTATCCTTGTACTTGTTGTAGATATATTCACTTGCGTAGTGATTCTTGATTACCTTATCTTCAACAATACCCATGCCTGTCTCAGCTACTGCTTCTTTTGCTAGAGAGATTCGAGCATTGTTCGCTGCCATTGCGCAAACCTTAAAAATCTCGTCGTATTGCTCCTGTGTAAACTTGGCATACTCCTCTTGCGCCAACTTAACGGCTGCAATTGCCTTCTCAAGAGCCTCGACACTGTCAACAAACATAATATCTTCAGCCATAAAAACAACCCCCTTTAAAGCTTAGTTTGATTTTACCGCAATTGTTCTTTTTAACATTATAGAAATGCGGTGCTCTTATGTGTTGTTTTATCGACAATTTGCCAAAACTTTGATAATCAAAGTTTTGTTTGGTAGTTTTTGATCACCTATGATTGCCATTCTCTCGTCCGTCTTGTCCACCACTTATAAAATATCGATAAAAATTCAGAAATAATTTCAACAAAACAAGGCTTTATGGGTGAGCTTTCTGTTGATATAAAATTGGGCGATTCCTGTCAACAAATCTGTCAACAGATTGACCTGTTTTTGTTGACAAAACTGTTGACGGAAGCCCTGTCAACAAATCTGCCAACAGATTAGCCCATTTATTTTCTACCGTTTCATCAACCAGAATAGACACTAAGTTATTGGCTAACATATCTTTCACGCAGGCACCTCCAAGAAGTGTCTCTTGTGATATACTTTACAAGGGAATATAAGGAATGTTTGCGTTTGGGCAAACGAGATAATACGAAGATAATAAGGAGACTAACAGGGGCGCGTGAAACTAGTTGAAATTCCAATTGAGAAAATGGAAGAGTACCGCTTGAGGTTGATTTTCGAGGGGTATAAGTGGGATCCTCAGTTTAAGGATCACAATACTATTGCGCGCCATGTTTTGGTTTTGTCGAAGGACGAGCACGAGGAGATTAAGAGGCTGACCTTGGAGCTCGACGCGGAGACGACGGCGGCTGAGGAGTTTTTGAATAGTAATATTTCATATGCGAAGAAGCTTCGTATGACGCCGAAGGTGGCTAGGCTTTTGAAGAGGATGCGTGGCTACGAGCGAGAGCGTAATGTGAGGCTTAGAAGATATGATTTCCATCCGGTTAGCGAGGGTGGCTATAGCGTAAGCGAGGTTAATAGTGATGTGCCTGGCGGTTACGCGGAGGGAAGTCTCATGCCGCTTATTGCGAAGGAGACCTTGCTTTCTTCTGCCTCTAGCGAAAAACCAGCCCACTCATATTCATATACGGATTTTGGCGAGTGCTATGTAAAGGCGATTAAGAAAATCGTGAGGCCTGGTGGTAGGATTGCGCTCGTTCACTGCACGAGCTATAGCGACGATAGGCAAGTTATGCAGTTCATCGGAGATAGGCTTCAAATGGAGGGTTTCGAGGTCATCTATATGGCGGCCGATGGTTTGAAGTTTGTCGACAAAAAGGCGATTTCGGTGCTGCACGGACTTGAGGGCGAGGTCGATTTTATTTTGAGATTTACGCCGGTTGAGTGGCTTTGCAAAATGCGCTTCAAGAGCTGGACTGGCTATTTTGATACAGTGACGCCAGCTTGCAATCACCCGATTTCTATCTATGCGCAGACCAAAAGATTTCCGCTTGTCTGGGATATCCTTGAAGCAAATGGCATCTCGATGGCGACGTGGCGTAAGCTTCTGCCCGAGACTTTGCCAGTTCGCGCAAGACTCGCGCAAGAGAAGCAGGGCTTTGTATATAAGCCGGTCTACGGAAGAGTTGGCGAGGACATCTCAATTAAGGAAGCCTGCGAGGAAAACGAATATAAGAAAATCCTGCGCAAGGTTAGACTAATGCCTCAAAATTACGTGGCGCAGAAGAAATTCATTAGCCGCGAGGTCGATGGTAAGCATGTTTGCATTGGGTCTTTTACAATAAATGGGGAGCACTGCGGCTACTATGCGCGCGTGTCCGATACGCCTCGAATTGATTCGAACGCGGCGGACATTCCGGTGCTCATTGAGGAGTGACAAATGGGTACGATTTTGGGACAGGAGGCTTTTCGCAAGTGGGTAAGCGCGAGTGGTATTTGGGCGGACTATGTTAGGCCGGTGCCTTTTGTTATCGAGGACGAATTTACTTCAACTTTTGTGCATTCTAGTGCCCCTGCTCGAAAAGCAGTCGCATCCACTAACACGTCACAAGGCGCGGGCCTTGGTTTGACGCTTCGACCGGATAGAAATCTCGCGGTTATTGTTGACCTTCCAGGTACGATGTCGGTTGAGTATGGCGTAGAGCTTGCGAGGCTGGGCTTTTGTCCGGTGCCGATTTACAATAGTCCGCTTGAGCCGATTGGGGTGCTGTCGACAGTCGATAGCCGATCTTTGTCGAAGGCATTGATTGAGCAGGCTGATAAAGTTTTTTCGATAGAGATAAAGCACGATTCGATGCCGGCGTTCCTAATCGATGAGAATCGTAGTGGGATTCGCAAGAAGGACGTCAATGCTTTTGATAATGCGTGGGATGTTTATGGGCAGGATTTGCCGTCGGCTAAGTTTATGCGAGAGCATGGTGTGCAGGGTGTGGCCGTTTTGGTGCAGGAGATTAAGTGGCCGCTTTATCGCTCTGTTAATGCGGATCTTCGCAAGGTTCTCTATTCGCTCCAGAAGAAAAAGATGCCGATTTATATCACAGACGGCTTCGGGGAAATGCGCCGCATTATGCTATGTAGGCTGATTGTTGGCAGAGAAGACTAACTAGAATGATGATAAGAAGAGGATTATAAATTGAAGGGTGCAAAGAAATTTGGCAAGGTGAGATTCGATGGCCGCATTGTCCAGTTAGGCTTTGGGGCTGTCGGTAAGAGCTTTTATGAGAAGGTCCGCATGGAAATCGACTTTGATGAGGATGAGTACTATGTAGCGTCCGCAGAGCCGATGGAGAAGGACTTTTTTATTCGAATGGGCGGCAAGAAGGAGAATTTTATCGCAGCGTTCTTAACGCAGCAAAATTACCATGTATTCTTGTCAGAATACCTGCGTGAGGGCGATTTGTTCATCGATTTCGCGGACTCGATGGGTACCTACGACATAGTCAATTGGTGTATCGATAATAAAGTGATGTATATCAACACAGGAGAGGCCGATTGGCCGAATATTTGGTATTCGATTTTCAAAGAAAATGACAAAAAACGTGCGTTAAGAGACAGCAAAAAGGCCCAATATCCAATCGTACTCCAGCACGGCAACAACCCTGGTCTCGTGTCGCATTTTGTGAAGGCTGCTCTCGAATATGTTGTAACAAAACAATTCAAAAACGACTCTAAACTTCAAGCCCTTCTAGATAAAGGGGAGTTCAATAAGCTTGCAATGGAACTTGGCGTTAGAATTGTCCACGTAAGTGACATCGATACGCAAGAAATCAAATCGCTCGACCAAATGCGCAAGGAGTACATTCTCTCCGAGGAAGTGACGCAAAAGGTCTTCTACAACACATGGTGCGCCGACACTTTCTGGTTCGAGCTTCTTAGCGAATCGTGCATCGATCTTGGAACTCATGAGGATCAGAAAACTCTTCCGCCGCATAACGTCTTTGACGCGAAGCAGGGTTACTTAGAGCTATCGAATATCGCGGAGGACGTCCGTCTTATGTCGTGCTACCCAGAAGGCACCTTCGAGGGTCACGTGGTTCCGCATGAGGAGACAATCACTATCGCCAAGTCACTTGAGGTTTTTGATGAATCTGGAAATCTCATCTATCGTCCATCGGTTGCTTTTGTCTATTCGCCTTGCGACGCCGCTTACCGCGAACTTGCAGACAACAAGGTTAACAGCTATCCGAATCCGGACCCCGCGAAGCCGCAGGACAACAAGAATCCGGTCCGCAGCATAATCCGCGGACACCTAGAGCCGGAAGAGACCGCCATCGCATACCGCGAGCACATCAAGTCTGGAACCGAGTACGTCGGCATCCTTCTTATCGGCGAGCGCTTTAAGCCAGTGTGGGTTGGAAACCGCATCAAGCCTTCTTATCTCTACCGCTCTCGAAAAGCATCCTTCTGGCAAACACCAACAATTACTCCTGTTGCGATGTCTGCACTCTCGTGCGTATGTTGGATGATAGAGAACAAAGATAGGTGCAAGGGCGTGCTTTTCGCTGAAGAGATAGAGGACTATAAGAGCATAATCGGCCGCGCCGAAAAGCACATCTCGAAGACCATATATAAGACGTTCGACGCAAATCTTCCAGAGACAAAGTTAGGACTTAAGAAAGATGATTTGTCGCTAGTAAAAGCACTTCGAATAAGCGACTCTAATTAAGTTTGCACATGTTTCATATTTGTAGAAAACTTGATATAATGGACATTGATTTTTCTTGTTATGGAGGTTAGGGAAATGGAGGAGAATAATTCTAGTAACAAGTCCGCCATAATTATGTTTGTAATGTTTGCAATGTTTATTGTTGGCATTATTCTTGCTAATTCATTAAACGACTGGTGTAAGGTTACAGATGTAAAGTATCGTGCAGAACTTTTGAATGATCCGGAATATCCTGGAGCAATTCTTGTTACGGAGACAATTACTGTCGATGTACATGCTGCGACTAATACTGATGATGGACTATATTGGGAGCTTTGGAGAGACCTGATTGAGACTGAGACAGATGGTGTTACTGTTAAGTATGATGTTTTGTCTGTAACAGAGATTTCAAACGGCCGCAGGATTCCATATGAGAGAAGTAGCTTCTTGTTCTGGGATGATAGTGACTACAATCGTGTGCAGTACTATTATCACGACGAAGGTCCATATGACCCAATAAACGATACTGGTGAATGTGTAATGATTTATCCAGGTGGAGTTTACCGTGAGATAATGACCTTCGAGATTCAGTACATTATGTATGATGCAGTACTTCGCTACGAAGACTGTTCCGATTTGTATGTATGCATGTATTCCGAGGATACAGTAAATACTTTCGAGAGCTTCGAGGCTGAATTCTTGATTCCAAATGACATGATGCCAGATGATGATAACTATGAGGTTTACACATATGGTACGACAGAACTCGATTTTGATTACGATGAGAGCTCGACTAGAAATCCGGGCTATCACACTATTTATTTCGAGCTTGATGAGGATGACTTGAGGTTCAATAATTCTACAGAATATATTGAGATTGAGATCATTTCTAAGAACGAAGATAGACACAGCATTGCTCCATATGCTTCAAGAAACGACTTTTATAATGATGAGGCATACGATGATATTATCGAGGAGATGGAAGACTACTATGCTACTGGACATAGAAATGATGTCCTTAGAGTGCTTCGTGTTGTTGGTGTAGTTGCTCTTTGCGGACTTTTGGTTCTATATGTTCTTATGTCGTATAAGATTTTCAAGAAGAAGTACAAGATGTGTGATTCTTCTGAGAAGTATGACGCTATGAGAGAGAACCTTGATGAGATTGACCCATACTTCGCATATACACTTTATAATTCGAAACGTGACATTAAGGAACTTAAGGATGGTCCACTAATGGCATTGCTTATGAGCCTTGTGCGCAAGAATAAGATTACAATTACTGATACGAGAAGCTTGACAATTGCGTTCAATGACTATCGTTTTGTAGCACATAAGAGGAAAGGAATAGGTGGAAGACCTCTTACATATGAAGAGATACTAGAAGCAAAGAGAATTCTTGGAATTGAGGATTCTATTCGTCCACTAACAACATACGAGATAAATCGTTATCTAGACTACAAGGGAATAGAGATGTCTGATGACGCTGAAGTTGCTATGCCAGAACTTGTAGAAGGTGCAGCAACTAATAGGGAAGATGCAATTATTAAGTACAACCGTAATCTTGTAGAAAAACCTCTCAAATATTCCGAAGAGAAGGAAGCAAGAGAGATACTTGGAATCACATCTAGGCGCGCTCTCACACAGGCTGAGAAGTACGAATACTTAGAGTACAAATATAATCAGGAAAAGCAGGAAATGGCAAATTCTGCTCCTTCCGCTGCTACAACGGAGGCTTCAAATGCTGAGGCTATGGCTCAAGCTACTTCTGGTACGGATGACACTACATTTGCTACTTCATCGACTCCAAATGTTGATGCTTTTGCAAATACAGGTACATTAGATTTTGGTTCTATTTCTGAGAATACTGGAATTTCTGAATCAACTGAGACACTTGAATCAACTGAAACACTTGAATCAACTGAAACACTTGAAGCAACTGAGACACTTGAAACAGCTGAGACACTTGAAACAGCTGAGACAACAGAAGAAACAGAACCTGTTGAAGAAATTCCACTTACAAAGTGTGAAGAAGTATTCTTAAACTTCTTGAAGAAGATTGCTTATAACGGAGCACTTGGTACATATGAAGCCAAAGTTTCTTGGAGATATATTGAGGATAGAATTAATGACAATTATTCGCTTGCATATAATCTTGTAAAGGAACTTGATAATGCAGCTAAGATTTACGGTGTAGAAGAAGGATATTTCTCTCAATACGATTACGAAAAGCCAAAGAAGACAATGGATATGCTTTCTAAGGTAATTGGCGTAGTTACTATTCTTGTAGTAGTTTTGTCAATCGTATACGTAGTGAACAATATTCACTTTAACATCCTTAGTGATGTTACATTCTGGCTTTACGGTATTGCATCTGCTACTGGTATATTCGCAGCCTTTAAGCTCAAGAGTATTTCTAACAAGTGCTTGATGCTTACACAAAAGGGTGCCGATTCCTTGTCAGTAATGGAGAGCTTCTATAAGTATATTTGCTTCCCAGATTCATTAGCTTCATTCTCTGCAAGTAGTGAAGAGCTTAAGGAGAAGGCTGCAATTCTTGCTGCTGCTCTCGATATGCCAACAAGAGCTACAGACAAGATGAAGTTAAGCGAGGAAGAGGAGGCGCGTTACAGTACTTATGACAGCACTTATGACAGCACTATCCATCACGGAAACTGGAGACGCATGTATTCAACAGGAGCACATTCTAACATAAGGCTTAGAACACATACATTTGGACATAATGTTCGTTCAGGTGTAAGAGGAATCAGAAGCGGATATAGTAGTGCTCATGCAATGAGCGCCGCTAGAGGTGGCGGAGGCTTTGGCGGAGGCCACTAATAAAACAACAATAGTAATTAACCAATGCGACTTGCCTTATGTAAATGGGGCAAGTCGTATGGTATAAAGGGAGAGAATAAATGATAATTAAATGTCCAAATTGTACTGCTCAGTTAAATTACGATACTACATCTGGGTCACTTAACTGTGAGTACTGCGGTAGTAAGATTGATGTTGATGCTTTTCGAGAGGGGGAAGGCCCGAAGTTTATCGACACCGAAGAAGTGAAAGAGGCCGTAGGTGAAGAAAGCGTTACCTATAATGCATATGCGTGCTCGGAGTGTGGTGCTACGATTACTTCGCCATCGACACAGTTCTCGACGTTCTGTGCTTTCTGCGGACAGAATTCGGTGGCATTCAGCAAGAAGATGGAGGCCAAGGTTCCTGACAAGCTGATTCCATTTAAGGTGGACAAGAATCAGGCAATTGAAATCATAAAGAAGCAGCTACTTAAGGGAATGTTTGTGCCGAAGGGAATGAAGAATTTTGATCTTGAGAGAGTTATTGGACTATATGTACCTTTTGACTTGCTTGATGCGGATATGTCCTTGTATCAGACGCGTGAATACAAGAGTGGAAAAAACCACGTAAAGAAGAAACGCGAGACAAAGTTCAAATTCCACAACCTTCCTGTAGATACATCCAGAAAACTCAATGACACGACTTCTGGCTGGCTCGATCCATACGACATGAAGGAACTTAGGGATTATGGCCCTGCATATATGGCGGGCTACTTCGCGGATGTTTCTGATGAGGATAATCAGTACCAGCTAGATAGCAAGTATTACCATAGAGCAAACGAGATTTCTAACCTCGCGATAAGTAGTCATTCTGGCGGAAGACTCATTGACGAGATTTGCGCATTTGACATTAAGCGTCAAACAAAGGCGATGCTTCCGGTTTGGATGATGACACTAAGATATAATGATACGCCATATACATTTATGGTAAACGGACAAACTGGTAAGGCAGTTGGTGCATCTCCGATAGATAAGAAGCGCGCAATTGGTGCGACTATGCTTGTTTTTGCACCTGCATTAGTTGTTGGAAGTCTGATGGTTCAAATGCTATTTAGCCTCGAAGGAGAAAGTGCTGGCGACATGCTGCAGTTCTTTATTGTTGGTGGAGTAGCGCTAGCGGCCTGGGGCAGATCAAATATGAAGAAGCTTACTACAAATCTGTCACTATCGCAGAAGAACAAGAGCTTAATCGATATGAGAAAGGATGTGTAATCATGATTCAGTATATAATACCTGGTTTGATTCCGGCAGGAATAATTACTTTCGCGATTATGATGTTCCTTCTTCGTAAGTCGAACTCTCTTGGCGACGATATTGCGTCTTGGAAGGAGTACGGCTTCATCGACTATTCGAATGTTATTACGCCGAAGGTTTTTAAGGAAAGAGTGGACATGCTCGAGCACAAGATGCGTAACGAGAGAAATCTCTCGCTTCGTTTCAACAACAAGTCGAGCAAATACTATGTTTGTCACTTAGATGACGCTCAAAAGAATATCGAGATGACAAGGCCTTCCGCGCCTACTGCGTCCGCTACATCTTCCGCATCTTCCGCATCAGCTCCATCGAAAAGCACAGAAACAACAAAACCTGCTTCGGTAACTGTAGAGACAAGCTCTCAAAATACTGTAGACCCAGTGCTTTCGGAGGAGGCTCGCAGAATTCTAGGAGAATGATTTTTGCAAAAATTACGGATTTTTTGTCTAGCCACTATTGCGAAAAGCTTTTCGAAATAGTATGCTAAAGATTATGGAGGGATAGGGATATGGTTATAAAATGTAAAACGTGTGCGGGTACAATCACGTATGACGGAGTGTCATCGCGATTGGTCTGCAACTATTGTGGTTCTACTTATACTAAGTATGACTATGCTGCTGAGATTGAAGCAAATCTTCAAGAAATGCAGAAGAAGGAACTCGAAGAGGCAACAAGTGAGCAAGAAGAAACGGAGTACCATGTATTTACTTGCTCAGAGTGTGGTGCGGAAGTAATTTCTCACAAGAATGAGGTGTCAACTTTCTGTGGCTTCTGTGGACAGAATACTATCGTATTTAGTCACATGGCTGCTAAGAAGATGCCGGATTTCATCATTCCATTTAAGACAACGAGAGAGCAGGCTGTTGAAGCTATTCACGATGTTGTTAACAAGGGTAAGTACATTCCTAAGAAGTTCAAATCTTTCGAGCCAGAGAGAGTAGTAGGAATTTATATTCCATACTATTTATATTCTTGTACATACGATGACTTGCAAAAGAGAGAAGCGCTTTCTTCATTTACGTCAGATCATAGTTTTGGAGTGCATGCAACTATGCATATGGAATTTGTTACTGTTGATGCAGCGAAGAACTTTAATAATAAGGCAGCAGAATGGATAGAGCCATTCTATTTTGACCAAGCTGTAGGATTTGATCCTACGTACTTGATTGGATATTTTGCTGATGTTGAGGATGAAAGTGCAGATAATCTAGAGGTTCGTTCTAATTATAGATTGCGAGCAATTTATAATGCTGAAGTAAACAAGAAATACCCAGGCAAAGTAGTTTCTTCATCTCCATTAGTTTCAAAGCCGGAAGTAAATACTGTAATGCTTCCTGTATGGATGATGACAACGGAATTTAAGGGTAAGAAACATGTATTCATGGTAAATGGACAGACGGGTTCGGCAATTGGTGCTCTCTCATTTGATAAGCCTAAGGTTGCATTAACGGCACTGCTATTAGCCTTAGTGACTATTCCTTTGTCCTTCGTTGTTGCCATGATATTTTTCTATTTTATGCAAAAACTCGAATTACCATTTATCATACCATCTATTATGCTATCGTTTTTTGTTGGTTTTATTTTCAAAAAAGCGAGTGCGAACTATAGAGAATATAAAGAATGCATGAATATAGTCCAGGACATTAACAGTCAGAATATGGTAAATAGTAGAAGGGAGGACAAGTAAATGAGTATATATACTTATCTAGCAAGACTAGCATTAGCCAAGGATGACAGTAATATTAAAGTGAAAGATATACTTCTCTATTTAGCTTTGGTTCTAACTAATTCGCTAGGCTTTATTTTTTACGTTCCTGAACTCGCTTTTAAGATAAATGTTATTGCAAGTCTAATTTTTGGAGTGCTAGTAGGAATATCACTAGTAGTATTGTTTGTTTCAAAAATATTAATCAAGTCAAACTGCTTTGGCGGAATGAATCCACCGTCTGATCACTATGGCTTTTTTAAGCATATAGAGAAAGTACCATCAAATGCTTACTATGTAATTCAAATGGAGAGAAACAATCAGCATTCTCGTAATCCTAATGGCTACATGTGACTAGTTGATTCGTTAAGGGAATATCATATGAGGACGATTTCTGGTTATTCCTAAGGAGTATATTATGGCAATTAAATGTAAGAATTGTGCAGGAGTAATTAATTACGATGTTACTACCGGCCGACTAGTATGTGGATATTGTGGTTCTACATATACGAAGTATGACTATGCATCTGAAATCGAGATGGGCCTAGCAAGTTTTGAGGAGACAACGGATGCGAAGGCTCCGGTAGATTTTAATCCAGACGATATCTTTAAGCCTGTTTCGGATGAGATGGACGAGGTCGACGCTTGGTTCAATGAGCAGGAGCAAATCAAGAAAGGGCTTGTGAAGAAAGAGGAATTCATTGAAGAGGATGGAAAGAAATACCATTTCTTCGTTTGCGCAGAATGTGGTGCACAGGTTATTTCGCAGAACAACGAGGTGTCGACATATTGTGCTTTCTGTGGACAGAATACAGTAAACTTCGATAGACTTGGCTCTAAGAAAATGCCTGACTATATTATTCCTTTTGATAAAACCAAAGAGGAAGCAATCAAGTCCATTAGGAAGAGAGTCTCGGAAAGTAAATATGTGCCGAAGGACTTTGCTGATTTTTCTGACGAAAGTGTAGTTGGACTTTATGTTCCATATAATATTTATTCTTGTGACTGCGATACTTTGCAAAAAAAGACACCATTTTTCTTATCGAAGATTCGTGCGCCAAAGGACGAAGAGGGTTTGATTTATGTTTATGCCGACATGCAGATGAAATATGTCACTGTCGATGCTTCTAGGAAGTTTAATAATCAGGCTGCAGAGTGGATTGAACCATTTTATTTCGACAAGGCAGTAGGATTTGATCCGACATATTTGATGGGATTTTTCGCAGATGTATCTGATGAGAAGGCAGAGAACATGGAAGTTCGTTCGAAGCAGAAACTCAAGACTATACTTAACAAGGCAGTCGACAAGAAGTATCCAGGTAATATTGAATTGAATAGCACAAACTTCGATAACATTACATGTGAGACAGTACTGCTCCCTGTATGGATGCTAACTAAGACATATGAAGGCGAAGCATATACATTCCTTGTTAATGGACAGACAGGGAAAACCGTTGGTGCACTTCCAATTGATAAGAAAAAGACGACTTTCATGGCGATTTTATTAATGCTGCTTTTCACAATAGTAGCGACAGGTGTACTGTTCCTTTTGTATTTTTCTGTATTCTTGGAGTATGCGAGAATGGCAGCGATTACTGCGATAATTATTGCGGTGATTTGTGTCATCTTTGCGGTAGTAAACGTTAAGGAATATAGGCGAGTAATGGCAGCAACACGCGACTTGTTTACGAATAAGCTCGTAACGAGCAGATTGGAGAAAAGATCATGAGAGAACTTGATGTAATAACGAGATTTTTTAGAACTGTCCAAGCAAGTCTTAATAAGGTAGAGGATAATAGCACGGAAGCGAAACTTGCTGAGAACATAATTTATGCAATAACGATGCTAATCGCGTTTGTTGTGATAATCATATCAGAGTCCTTTCCGCAGCTATTTACAAAGCAGGCAGCAATAGTAATAATCATTATCTCAGGAATCATCGTTGGCGCTTCGCTCACTGCGTGGATTATGGCGCGAATTTTGCTCAAGAATAATGCGTTCGGCGAGGACGAGACCCCAGTTGACCACTATGGTTACTTCCGCGATATCTATAGCGTGCATCCCAATGATTACATGGCGGTTCAAATTGAGAGAACGCGCAAGCACGAGAATAAATAATGTTGCTATACGAAGAAATTTGCTACTAAATCTGATATAAATGCGGCGTATTTCACATCGCGAAAAGCATTTTTTCTGTATTATATTTGAGAAAATACTTTTCGATGGTGGAGGGAAAACGCATGCGAGCTTTATTTATTGGTGGTACTGGTACAATCAGCATGGCAATTACAAAATTGCTAGCAAAGGATCCAAATTGGGAACTATATTTGCTTAACCGTGGCAGCAGAACTTCGGAACTTCCAGAGGGCGTCAAGGTGATTAACGCAGATGTGAACAACGAGGATGAAGCGAGGGCTGCAATTGGCGATTTGACATTTGACACAGTCTGCGACTTTATTGGATTTGTTCCAAGTCAGCTTGAGAGAGACTATCGTTTGTTTGCTGGGATTACGAAGCAGTTCATGTATATTAGCTCCGCGTCAGCTTATCAAAAGCCACTTTCTGATTATAGAATTACTGAGGGAACTCCTCTTGCTAACCCATATTGGCAATACTCGCGTGACAAGATTGCTTGCGAGGAGTTTTTAATGAAGATGTATCGTGAGAACAATTTCCCAATTACTATCATTCGCCCAAGCCATACATATGACGAGCGTTCTGTTCCACTTGGTGTGCACGGTTCTCGTGGTAGCTGGCAGGTAGTAAAGCGAATGATCGACGGTAAGCCAGTAATTATTCATGGCGATGGTACTTCGCTATGGACAATGACACATAATAGCGATTTCGCGAAGGCATTTGTTGGCCTAATGGGAAATGCGCATGCTATCGGTGAGAGCTTCCAGATTACTTCAGACGAGTCTGTTACTTGGAATCAGGTCTATGCTGCAATTGCTGATGCACTTGGCGTAGAGCTTAAGCCATATTATGTTTCTTCTGACTTCCTCGCGAAGGCTGGTCCGAACTTCGATTTTGAAGGCTCATTAATCGGTGACAAGGCAAATTCAGTAGTATTCAACAACACAAAACTCAAGCAGGCAGTTCCTGGTTTTGTTGCTACTGTTCGCTTCGATCAGGGAATGAGAATGGCTATCGAGAATGTTCTATCTAAGCCAGAACTTCAGGTAGAAGACCCAGAGTTTGACGCTTGGTGTGACAAGGTAATCGAGAAACTTGAGGAAGCGAAGAGCGCAATTCTTGCATAATTACTCTTGTGGGTGCTGATAGCTTCTTAACTGTGGGGCAGGTAAGAAGCATCTTATGAAGAGACCCGTCTATTCTTTAGAAAATAGACGGGCCTTTACATGTTTTGGTCAATTATTCGTAATATTATTTCTGTCAGATTAACTGTCAGATTAACTGTCAGACTATCGGAGCTTTCGCAAGAAACGTGAGGAGTTTACATCTCTTCTTTCTCGAGTGCCTTCTCGTCGTCGCGCTCAAACTTTTGAAGTTCCTTGAGTTCCTTTTCTCTTGCGCGCTCCTCAGTTCTTTGCATGCGCTCGAGTTCCTTTTCTTCCTTGCGCTCTGCACGTTCCTCGTACTTTTCCATCTTCTCTCTTTCGTGCTCTAGCTTACGTTCTGCACGAGCCTCTGTCTTACCAATTTTCTTGAGGTCGTGGAGCTCTACCTTTTCGCGATGGTTGAGGTGTCTGTCGGACAAAGCCTTGTCAATTACAGTAAGTAGGTGCTCGCGTGGCTTGAAGCCAGCAATCTGGAATAGGATGTCGCCGTCGTCAACCATGATAAGTGTTGGCACGCTAGTTACTCTGTATACTTCAGCAAGCTCTAGTTCGTCGTCAACATCGGCCTTGAGGATGATGAAGTCATCACGCATGCCGCAAATCTCGTCAATTACTGGAGATAGCATCTGGCATGGTCCGCACCAAGTCGCATAAAAATCGATTAGCACTGGTCTATCTGCGTTCTCGATAATCTTGTCGTGCTCTTCCTTTGTAACCTTTGTTGGCTTCTTGTCCTTGTTTACATCTTTCTTGCATCCCATAGATTTCTCCTTTCCGCAATTTTGCTCATAGCTCATATCATTTGCCTTGCTCTCGCACTCCGAGTTCTCGCAGTGCTTGTTCTCATTTAAGTTTTCCATTTCTTTTCTCCTTTTTTGTTTGCTTAGCACTTTTGTGCTTGCAATTTTATTTTACAAGGAGTGCAAACTACTCTAGTAACGCATGATACAAAATCTTCGGCGAAAAGCACGACATCCTAGTTTAATATTGTGGCATGCTTCTTTGATGGTTTAATTTGCGATAAAGTAAAGCCCCCGAAGTTTTATCGCTTCGAGGGCGTCTTGATTTGCTAATTGTTTTTTTTCGTTTGATTTATGGCTTCATATTATAGTAGTGTGATGCCATACTTCTCGAATTCATCGAGCATGTCCTTTGGCCAAACGGAAGCTTGGACTTCTCCGATGTGGGCCTTTTCGAGGAGGAGCATGCAAAGACGAGATTGTCCGATTCCGCCTCCGATTGTAAGTGGCAGTGTGCCGTCAGCAATCATGCGGTGGTAGTCGAACTTGAGTCTATCCTCTGCGCCACGTGCTTTAAGCTGTGTCTCCAAGGATTCGCTATCTACTCGAATTCCCATGGATGAAATCTCGAGAGCTTCTTCGAGCACCGGATTCCAGATCATGAGGTCGCCGTTCAAGGCCCAATCGTCATAGTCTGGAGCTCTGCCGTCGTGTGGCTCCCCGTTTGAAAGCGGTGCACCAATCTGCATGATAAATACCGTGCCATGCTCCTTAACAATCTTGTTCTCACGCTCTTTGCCTGTAAGGTCAGGATACATGTCGAGGAGTTCTTGTGATGTGATGAAGAAAGGCTCTTCGCAGATTGTATTTGTGAGCTGTGGGTAGCGAAGACTAGTCTTGCGCTTTGTGTATACGATAGCCTTCACGATGGCGCGAACAGTGTCCTTCAAAAATCCTACATTGCGCTGCTCTGGAGTGATTACACGCTCCCAGTCCCACTGGTCTACAAAAATCGAGTGGATGTTGTCTACGCTGTCGTCACGTCTTAGCGCATTCATATCTGTGTAGATACCCTCGCCAGGTTTATAGCCATAGCGGTAGAGTGCAAGTCTTTTCCACTTAGCAAGTGACTGTACAACCTCTGCATCCGTCTCAATCTCCTTAATGGAGAAATTTACCTTGCGCTCTACACCGTTAAGGTCATCGTTGATGCCGCTATTTGTCGATACGATAAGTGGTGCAGTAACGCGGTCTAGCATAAGCGCAAATGAAAGCGCCTGCTGAAAAACATCCTTTATATGCTTGATGGCATGCTGAGTTTCTCGAAGTGATAGCTGAGACTTATAGCCATCTGGAATTTTGATTGAATGTGACATATTTCACCTCTATTATGCTTATCTAACGTTTCCAACTGTTCTTGGGTAGAGAACTACGTCGCGAATATTAGATACGCCTGTGCAATACATGATTAGTCTCTCAAAGCCGAGACCAAAACCGCCATGTGGCACAGAACCATACTTACGAAGGTCTAGATAGTCGCCATATAGGTCGAGGTTCATTCCACGAATGTTCATTGCTTCGACGAGCTTATCGTAGTTAGCTTCACGCTCGGAACCACCAATAATCTCGCCAACGCCAGGAACGAGCAAGTCAACGGCAGCTACGGTCTTGCCGTCATCATTTTGCTTCATGTAGAAGGACTTGATCTCCTTAGGGTAGTTTGTAACAAATACTGCCTTGCCGAAGATTGTCTCGGAAATGTATCTCTCGTGCTCTGTCTGCAAATCGCAGCCCCACTCAACTTTGTACTGGAAGTCTACGTCTGCCTTCTTGAGTAGCTCTATTGCCTCAGTGTATGTAATGGTGCCGAAGTCCTCAGAAATGAGCTTGTTAAGTCTGTCCTTCAAGCCCTTCTCGAAAAACTTGTCGAAGAAGTCCATCTCGTTTGGACACTTCTCGAGAACCTGTCCAATTACGAACTTGATCATCTCTTCTGCAAGCTCGATGATGTCAGGAAGCTCAGCAAAAGCAACCTCTGGCTCTACATGCCAGAACTCAGCAAGGTGTCTTGGTGTATTGGAGTTCTCGGCTCTGAAGCTTGGTCCAAATGTGTAAATCTTACCCATTGCCATTGCAGCAGTCTCGCCCTCGAGCTGACCAGAAACGCTAAGTCCTGCCTTTGTACCGAAAAAGTCATTTGTGTAATAGTCCTCTTCGTTAGTATATTCAGTTGTATATCCGTTTGTAGTAACCTGGAACATCTCTCCGGCACCTTCGCAGTCACTGCCAGTGATAAGTGGAGTGTTCACATATACAAAGTTCTTCTTCTGGAAAAACTCGTGAATCGCAGCAGCCATTACGCTTCTAACACGGAAAACTGCATTGAAGGTATTTGTGCGAAGTCTAAGATGTGGCATAGTTCTCAAGAACTCAAGAGTATGTCTCTTCTTCTGTAGTGGATAGTCCTGTGGAGCTGGTCCAAGTAGTGTTAATGTGTCTGCATTTACTTCAACGATATTCTGAGCAGAAGGAACAAGCTGACCTTCTACCTTAATTGCGCATCCAACCTTGAGCATTTCCTCATATTCGAGGCCCTTGCTCTTGTCGATTACAATCTGTAAATGCTTCAAGCTTGTTCCATCGTTGAGTTCGATAAATGCAACATTCTTCGAATCACGAGCCGTTCTAACCCAACCGCAAACAGTCACGTTATTATTAATAAGCGCCTCGTTTTCAAAAATTTCTTTGATGTCAATGTGTTGCATAATAAATCTCCTCTCAAAAACTTTACGGAACTAATACTATTAAGTATCAAGTCAATATAATATCACACAAGTCCCAAATGTGCGATAAATTCTTATTTATATAGAGAGTTTTGTTATATAATAAGCCCTAGTTTATTGAACTCGAGGTAGAAATGACAGACAAACTTTATTTGAAAGATGCATATTGTAGTAGTTTTGACGCGACAATCGTAAGCGTTGAGCCTTGTGACAGTGGCGATGCACATGGCGAAGCTAACGGCGTAAATAAGATGGCGCAGAAGTTTTGCGTCGTGCTAGACCGCACGGCGTTTTTTCCAGAGGGTGGCGGCCAGCCAAGCGATGTTGGTACAATTGGTGGCGTAGAAGTTGTGGATGTTCAGATTTCCAATGGAATTATTAAGCATTACGTAACTGGCGTTCTCACGGATGACATAAAGGTTGGTTCGAAGGTAACTTGCGAGCTTTGCTTTAAGACGCGATACGAGAGGATGCAGGGACATACGGGCGAGCACATTTTGTCCGGTATCGTACATAAGCGCTTCGGCTACGATAATGTTGGTTTTCACATGAGTTCTAGCGAACGTCTGATTACGGTAGACTTTAATGGTCCACTTACTCCTGAAGAGATTGTTGAGGTAGAACTTGCTGCTAATGATGCAATTTACAAAAACGCGAGTGTTACAGCATATTTCCCATCTGAAGAAGAGCTTGCGACGCTGGATTTTCGAAGCAAAAAGGAGCTAACTGAAGACCTTCGCATCATCAGAATTGGCGAAGATATAGACTGTTGCGCCTGCTGTGCACCTCATGTAGCGACAACGGGTGAGGTCGGACTTATCAAAATCATTGATTTTTACCCATATAAGAAGGGCGTTCGAATCGAGATGCTTGCAGGCAAAAATGCGCTTCTTGACTATATTGAGCTTAACAAAAAAATAAAGGAATTGATGCGAATTACTTCTGCCCCTAGAACTGACGTTTCTCGCATAGTTAGAGAGAAATATGACTCATATAACGAACTTAACTATGAATTCCAGAAGCTTTCTAACAGGCTTGCTTTCGCAGAAATGAAGCTTAATACTACGCATGGAATTTCCTATGCGATTTTGTCGTCAGAGGACATAAGTTTTGACGACTTACGCTATTGTGCAAACAAGATTTTGGAGCAAGACGATAGCGAGGAAGTGAAGCTGTGCTTGCTTTTCGCGAGGGGCAAAGACGCTAATCTTGACCAAGCTGCTTCTTCGGACGAAGCAAGCGAGTACGCATATGTTGTCTCTAGCAAAAAAGGCGACGTAGGCGCGGTAGTAAAGGCGCTTAATAGCAAGTTCGCTGGCAAGGGAGGCGGCAGAAATGGCTATGCACAAGGCCGTCTCGAGAAAGCGAGCGACGCGCAAATCATTGATTTTATTTTGGACATAGCAAAGGAGTAAGGCAATGCTTCTAGTTGCAGGAATCGCGGCAGTTTTGATGACGATAGTCGCCCTCTTTCTTGGCGCAGTTCAAGTCCAAGATTTGCTGTCGTTTATAAAATTTGACACACTCGCGATGCTGTTTAGCCTAATGGCAGTGGTCGTCATGCTCGAACGAATAGGCGCAGTCAAGGTCGTATCCCAAAGCCTTCTCCGCCACGCCCGAAAAGGCTCCGGCCTCACACTAGCAATGGTGATGCTCCCGTTTTTCTTATCAATGATTGTAACGAACGATGTGGCACTAATCAGTATGGTTCCGCTTGCGATTGCGACGATGCGCGCGGCTCATTTTGAGAAGCAGCTCCCTTGGGTGATTTGTTTGCAGACGGTCGCCGCGAACCTAGGCAGCATGGCAACACCGATTGGAAATCCGCAGAACATTCATCTTGTTACTTTCTATAAGATTCCTGTTGCCGAATTTATGGTAGCGTTTTTGCCTTTTACAATGGTCGCTTTTGTCTGCCTTGTTGTCGCATGTTTCTTTACACTTCGTGGCCGTGATGTTAATGCAGAAACACCGAATAAGAATACTCAATCTGAGACCTGTGGCGACGCCTCGCTTGGCATTAGAGCAAAAATAGTTATCGGTATCTGCATCGTCTTGTTCGCGATTTGCATCGCCGCGGTTAGTGGTGCGATTAGTGTTTGGATTGCTACCGCTTTTGTACTTGTCGCAGTGCTTGTGTTTGATGTGCGTGCACTTACTAAGGTTGATTATTCACTGCTTTTGACATTTGTGTTCTTCTTTATATTTGCTGGCTGTATCGGTGCAATTCCACAGGTAGTAGATGTGATTACACGCGCCTTTAGCGGTAACGAATTCTGGTGTGCAGTAGGTGCGAGCCAAATAATAAGCAATGTGCCAGCAGCTGTATTGCTATCGAATTTTACAAGCAACTATCGTGAGCTTTTGTTAGGCGTAAATATTGGTGGACTTGGAACTCCAATAGCTTCTCTTGCAACACTAATCTCGTACAACTTATATGCAAAAGCTGAGCGTGAGTCGATAAACGAAGATGGCGTAAATAAACATAATGGTGCTACGAGATTTCTGGCACTATATTTGCTTGTGAGTGTGGTAGGGATTTTGGGTTTGTACATGGCTAAGTTATTGATTCTCTAACAAAACATGTTGTGCTAAGAAAAAGTAAAAAAACGCAATGTTTCCAAATTGAAAGTAAGATATGCGGGGGTTATAATGCCTAGCGAATTTGAATTAAGGAAGGTGAACCAAAAATGGAATCTTCAGTAAATAATAATAAAAGACAGAGAATTTTCGACGCGCACTGTCATATTTATCCAGCAAAAATTGCTGCGGCAGCTGCTGACAGTATTGGCGCGTTTTACGATATACCAATTGAGAACGATGGCAAGGTAGAGACACTTCTTGCCAAGGGCGAAAAAGCAGGAGTAACACGCTATCTTGTTCATTCTGTCTCCACGACGCCAAAGCAAGTCAAGTCAATCAATGAATTTATTAGCTCGCAGGTTTCTGAGCATCCTGACAAGTTTGTAGGCTTTGGTACACTGCATCAGGATAGCGAGGATATTGAGGGTGATGTTGCTCATTTGCTTGAACTCGGCCTTCGCGGCGTGAAGCTACATCCAGATTTTCAGAAGTGCGCACTCGATTCGGAGGAAGCATACAATGTGTGCCGTGCTTTTGCTGGCAAGGTACCGCTTCTAGTTCATGCAGGAGACAGCAGATATAACTTCTCGAATCCTAATCAGCTTCTTGCCCTTATGGAAAAGCTTCCAGACCTAGTCGTAATCGCAGCTCATTTTGGTGGCTGGTCGAAGTGGTCAGATGCGAGCGAGGTTCTTGCTGGACATCCAAATCTTTACGTAGATTCTTCGTCGAGTCTTTATTCGCTCGATTCAAAAACTGCATATGAGCTCGTGCACCGTTTTGGTGTGGACAGAGTGCTTTTCGGGACGGACTATCCTATGTGGTCTATCGAGACGGAGCTTGAACGCTTCCACAAAATGGGTCTTACGAAGGAAGAAGAAGCAAAAATCCTATACGATAATGCCGCAAACTTGCTTGGTATAGTATAATCAAGTGAGTTTGGTGGCGAATAGTTAAGGCGCACGAAACAAAATATTTGCTAGAGAAATGCGTGAGGGGATAAATGGCGAACAACCACGAGATCAAGATTAAGACATATAGTCCGGAGCAAACGGAGCAGGTCGGAGAGGCAATCGGAAATTGGCTCGAGGTTGGCGATGTCTTGACTTTGGATGGTGATCTTGGTGCAGGCAAGACCTGTCTTACGCGTGGTATTGCTCGCGGCGCGAAGTTTGCTGGCCGCGTCACCAGCCCGACTTTTACAATTGTGAATGAGTATGTGGGTGGGCGCATCAAGCTTTTCCATTTTGATACATACCGCTTGGAGGGCGTTGATGACTTCTATGCTTCTGGCCTCGACGAGTATTTTGACGACGACGGCGCGTCCATCATCGAGTGGAGCAGCATCATTGAAGAGGCCTTGCCTGCGGACGCTTTTCGCGCAGGGATATTCGGAGTAGGCGACGAGCGAGAGCTCAAAATCGAACTTCCATCTAGCGCAAACAAACATATTTTGGACCGCTTCGAAAAGCTTTCCGCTACTTTATCCGAGCTATCCTTTGGTGCTGGAGGTGACCTATGAGAATTTTGGTTTGCGATACGTCGAATGCGTCTTGTTGTGCTGGCCTTTATGAGGACGGGCGCATGCTTTCGATGGAGTTAAGTCTCGAGCGCCGCACTCATTCTGAGGTCATTATGCCGCTCATTCATAAGGTGATTGACGATGCGTCGGAGAGGTGTTTGGGTGGTTTGGATCATCGCTCTTGTCATGAGGCGGTGGACGCATATGCGTGTGTCGTTGGTCCTGGTTCTTTTACTGGAATTCGTATTGGTGTTTCTGCGGTTAAGGGCATGGCGCTCGTTACTGGGAAGCCTTGTATTGCAATAGATTCGACTCGCGCACTTGCAAGTAGTGCAGTTCCAACAAATTCGAGTGAGAGTACGCTTATTGTGGCGTGTTTTGATGCGCGTAACAAGCGCGTTTTTGCTGGGTGCTACGACGCGTTAAGTGGTGCGCAAGTGGTTTCTACAAATGCGTATGAGGCTAGCGAATTAGTTGATAAGATTATTGAGGTCGTATCTGATTATTCCCGTGTGTTAGTTGTTGGAAATGGGGCAGAAGTAGTTCAGGTGGCGCTTTCTGCAGAGAATAATCTAGATGCGATGGTCGAGTTCGCGCCTGGTGCAGTAATTACACCAGAGGGCATCTCTAAAGTGGCTTTCGAGATGGCAGCAGATGAAGCAAATTTAATTTCTGCAGCGATTCTTAGCCCGATTTATTGCGCGAAGTCACAGGCGGAGAGATTTACTAAGCCACTCGAATATGTTGTCGAGAATGCTAACGAGAAGGATGTGTCGCGAATCACTATTCTAGAGGCAGAGTCGATTTTGCATCCTTGGGAAACTATCGAGATTGAATCCTTGGTCAAAGATGAATCAAAGTCTTGTATTGTCGCGCGAGATAAGTCTACAGGTGAGGCAATTGGATATATTGGTGCTGCGACGGTGATTGATGAGATGGAGATTGGAAACCTTTGCGTTACGGCGAGATTTCGTCGAATTGGCGTTGCGCTTGCCTTAATTGAGGCGTTAATTAGTGATGCTAGAAGACGCGAAGTGAAGACGATTTTCCTTGAGGTTGATGAGAGCAATGCTGCTGCGATAAAGCTTTATACGAAGGCTGGCTTTGTTCAGTATGGTAGTCGCTCTAATTATTATGGTCAAGGAAAGAATGCTCTCTTGTATAGATTTGAGATTTAATAGGGAGCTTTATGTTTTGTGAGACATATTTAGTTGATTTGCTTTTTTACTCAAGGGCTTGGTATGAATAACGGTATTAGATTTTGCAGATTTCTTATACCACTTTGCTAACCAGAGGCTGTTTTGCTAATCCCATAAAAAACACAAAAATTATTGATATAGATATTTGCTCCTAGTGCTATACGATTAAACAACAAAACACTTGAAAATTCAGAATAATGTGTTATAGTTACGGAAGTAAAAGCTTTGACGAAGAGTTCATAAGCAGTGGAATCCTTACAGAGAGGCGGCGTTTGGTGGAAGTCGTTGGAATTCTAGCTTATGTTTGTAGCTTCCGAGCTGAGAGGAAGAAAGATTTATTAATCGAGTAGAACCTTTCCGTGAATGTTACGTTAGTGCATAGGGGTTGTTGGACTCCGATAAGTGGCGGAAATATACGAATTATCAGAGACAAGATGAGGAGTATACGAAGCAAATTGAGTGGTACCGCGGGTGTATAATATGAGAACACTCGTCTCAAGGTTTAGAACTTTGGGGCGATTTTTTTTGCCCTGATAATGGCGATGCTTTTCGAGAGAGGCGAGGGCTTCTTGGGAGGAAAGCAAGGCGAGCAAAACTAAGCAAATTAGGTATTTACAAAGGAGCAAGTTATGCAGAAGATTACAGGACTTGATTACAAGATTAGAGAGATGGCTGGTAGAATTCGCGATCTTCGTGAGGTAGTTGGCTTCACTGAGGAGGAGATGGCGGCGAAGACTGGTGTTAGTGTTGAAGAATACCGCGATTGTGAGGCTGGACAAAGTGACCTTAACTTCGCGTTCCTATATAGATGTGCGCTTGCGTTAAGCGTCGATGTTTCTGAGATTATTGAGGGTTCGAGCCCAAAGCTTGATTCTTATACAGTTACTAGAGCTGGTAAGGGTCAGGAGATTGCGAAGGCGCATGGAATGACTTATTACAATATGGCTTATGCTTTTAAGAATAGAATTGCGGAGCCTTTGTATGTAAAGAGCGTGTATTCCGAGGAGGCGCAGCTTCGAGACATTGAGCTTACTACACACGCAGGCCAGGAGTGCGACCTCGTAATTGAGGGTAATCTTATGGTTCAGGTTGGTGAGCATAAGGAAATTCTTGGTCCTGGCGACACGATTTATTATGATTCTGATACACCTCACGGCATGATTGCTGTAAACGGCAAGGACTGTATTTTCTATGCGTTCGTACTTAATCCAACTGGAGAGCCAATTCCTGAGATTTCTGGCGCTTCTACAAAGAAGGTTGTTGAGGACAACAGAGTTTACCCACCTGTTGGCCGCGCGAAAAGAATCTACAAGAACTACATCGATGTTGAGCAGAATGAGAAGGGTACTCCGAAGAAGATTTCCTTCAAGAATACAGAGAAGTTTAACTTCGCATTTGACCTCGTTGATGCGCTTGCTGAAAGAGAGCCAGAGAAGCTTGCTATGCTTCACATTTCTCGCGACAAGGAAGAAAGGCGCTTTACTTTTACTGACATGAAGAAGGCTTCTAACCAGTGTGCGAACTACTTTAAGTCCCTTGGCATCAAGAAGGGCGATAGAGTAATGCTCGTACTTAAGAGACATTATCAGTTCTGGTTCTGTTTGCTTGGACTTAATAAGCTTGGTGCGATTGCTATTCCTGCGACAAATCAGCTCCAGGAGCACGACTTCGACTATCGTTTCAAGTCGGCAGGCGTAAACACTATTATTTGTACTGCAGACGGCACGACAGCAGAGCATGTAGAGCTTGCATTAGAGCATAATCCACAGGTGGTAAACAAGATTATTGTAAATGGCACACGCGAGGGCTGGAGAAACTTCGATGAGGAGTACGTTTTGTATTCTACTCGTTTTGCGAGAACGGAGGACTCTCCATGTGGCAAGGATTTGATGCTTATGTACTTTACTTCCGGTACTTCTGGCTATCCAAAGATTGCTGCACATAACTACACATATCCACTTGGACATTTCCATACAGCAAAATTCTGGCACAATGTTGACCCAGAGGGCTTGCACTTCACTATTTCTGACACAGGCTGGGCGAAGGCTATGTGGGGTAAGCTTTATGGACAGTGGCTTTGCGAGGCAGCAACATTCGTTTATGATTTTGACCGCTTCGATGCGGCAGATATCTTGCCAATGTTCGCGAAGTACCACATTACTACTTTCTGCGCACCACCAACAATGCTCAGAATGTTAGTAAAGCAGGACATCTCCAAGTACGACCTTTCTAGCGTACAGCATATGACAACAGCAGGCGAGGCATTAAACCCAGAAGTATATCGCCAATTCGAAAAGCATACTGGCCTACAAATTCTTGAGGGCTTCGGTCAGACAGAGTCCACGATGATTATCGGTAATATGCGTGGTGCATCACACAAGATTGGATCAATGGGTAAGCCAGCTCCAATCTACGATGTAGACCTTGTTGATCCAGACGGCAACTCCGTTCCAGTTGGTGAGACAGGTGAAATCGTAATCCGTGTCGCTGACGGCGCACCTTGCGGACTATTTGTTGGCTACTATGGCGACGAAGAAAAGACAGCCGAAGTATGGCACGACGGCTACTATCACACAGGAGACACAGCATGGCGCGATGAGGACGGCTTCTACTGGTACGTAGGCCGTGTAGATGACGTAATCAAGTCCTCCGGCTACCGCATTGGACCATTTGAGATTGAGTCGGTAATCATGGAGCTCCCATACGTTCTCGAGTGCGGCGTATCCGCTGCTCCAGACGAGGTTCGTGGTCAAGTAGTAAAGGCTTCCATCGTTCTCGTTCCAGGCACAGAGCCAACAGAAGAACTTAAGAAGGAAATCCAGACATACGTAAAGGAACACACAGCTCCATATAAGTACCCACGTATCGTCGAGTTCCGCACAGAGCTCCCAAAGACCGTAAGCGGCAAGATCCAGCGTAACAAGCTCTGATTTCCGCCTAGCAAAAGCACATAAATTCAAGTGCTCTCAGAAGAAATTTATAAGACCGCCCCTCCTCGAAAAGCATCCGCTTCGTAGAGAAGGGGTGGTTTTTATTATCGATGACTTCTATTATAATTATATGTAGAAAAATCTTTTCGATGGAGGCCAATATGAAAACACGTTATTACTTGATAATAGAAATACTGTTGATAGTCTTGGCGGTTTCTGTTGCTAGTTATTTTCAGATAGCAGATCATTTTAAGCATTATTATGTATTAGAGTTGATGCCACATGGAGAAGCCTTACCTTCGTCATATGTAAGAATTGCAGAAGAAATCGAAGCAGATGTGAAAGTGGTTGAAACTGCTAATTGTTCTTCAGCAGATGTAGTATATGTGAGAAGTTACGATAGAGAAAAGAATACCGTGATTATAGGGGAAGGCACTATTATAGAAAATCTTCGATGCAGTTATCATGGAATTTCAGGAAAAGTTTGGATTTCTGAAACAGAAAATGCAATAGTTGAGTTTCCTTGGGATGTATCTTTTGACAATCCTGATATCGAGAATAGAATAACGTGTTTCAAGGAAGAAATCGATAGGGTCAGATTCTCTGTTATTGGAAAAAATGCGATAATTGGTCTGCTTTTGTTTGCAACAAATTGCTTGATTAGTAAATGTTTACACAATAAGAATAAGCAGGATTTGCTTAAAAAGTATCATACGGTAATAATCGTGCTTTGCCTGATTGGTTGTATGTGTATTGCAATTATGGGTTTTCAGGTGCTAATTTGCAGGTGATCTGTAGAGGTGAAGTAAAGTTAAGAAGGACAGGTGTTTTGTTTAATTGAAATGCTGCTAATTGCCTAACTTAACATCTTTGAAGTATAATAGTCGCACCGCTGGTGCTCTGTAAAAGGAGATAATAGGGAAGCCGAGTGGAAATCCGGCGCAGCCCCCGCTACTGTCAGCTATCAATATGAACCACAATGCCATTAGATTTGTCGCATTTCGCGTCACAGCGCAAGTGCAATCCGAGAAGGCGTGGTTCATCTAAGGGTAGCATAGCCAGGAAACCTGCCAGACGAGTCTTGTTTTTGCTTTTCGCTGCGGTGGGCGGCGTTGGCGGAGGTTTTATGAAGAATATTTTGAAGAGATTTTTGACTGCTGTCGTGGTGCTCATCTTTGCTTGCCAGGCAGCTTTTTTGTCGTCCTGCTCCCTCGAAAAGAGCGAAGCAGCAGATCCCCTTAAGTCCGAAGAGACTGGGATGGACGAGGTGGCTTTGGACGATGCCTTTCCGATGGAATATGTTAACGCGTATGGAATTTCAGTAACTATCGAGCAAAGGCCAGAAACGATTGTTTCTGTGTCACCAGCAATGACAGAAATAGTATTCGCGTTAGGGCAGGAAGATAGACTGATTGGTCGCTCGGACTTTGACGATTATCCACCAGAGGCACTTGAGATTCCTTCGGTCGGTGCGATAGATATGCCGAATGTGGAAACTATCGTGGCCCTTGAGCCTGACATGGTGCTTGCGTCGTCGATTTTCTCGGAGGAAGCTTTCAATACACTGACAGAGCTTGGAATCACTGTGGTAATTGTGCGTGATGAGACTTCTGTCGAGGGTATGTTCGATGTGATTTCTGAAGTGGGACAGGTTATCGGTTCAGTCTCGGAGGCAGATAGTTTGGTTTCTGAACTTGAAGCGGAACTTATCGCGATTCAAGAAGAGACTAGCTTGCTTTTCGATGGGGTAGAAGATGACGAGAAGCCTACTGTTTACTACTGCATGGGCTTCGGAGATTATGGCGAGTACACTGCTGGCGGTGACACGTTCATTAACGACATAATTGAAATGGCTGGACTAAAAAACGCGGCGGGCGACATTACAGGCTGGGCGTACTCGCTGGAAGCCTTGATTGAGGCAGACCCAGACTACATTTTGGTGCCAGAGTGGGGCTACGATAGCTTCATTTCTACCGCGCCTTATAGTGAGCTGACTGCTTGTGTGGAGGGCAATGTCTTGATGGTCGACTACAATGAATTCGAGAGACAAGGTCCGCGCAATGTGGATGCAATCCGCGCGATTTTTGAATTTGTAAGTGAGGATTTCTAAGTGGCAGCAAACAAATTGGCACGCAAAAAAACTAGCACTACAAGTTCTTCAAGTCGCGATAACTTCGGAGCAAAAGTATCGCTCGCGATATTATGTCTAGTTTTTGTGTCGCTTCTTGCAGTGTGCGTCGGCAGCGTCCGAATCGACCTTGCTGATATATGGAACTATTTGTGCCAAAATATCACGCCTTCTAACGACGCGCTAGTTTCTAGTTCTACTGCAATAATACTTGGCAAGGTAAGAATTCCGCGCATCGTGGTGGCAGGCCTAGTAGGTGGTGCACTAGCTCTAATTGGTGCTACTATGCAAGGGCTTTTCAAAAATCCGATGGCAGACCCATCCGTGCTCGGCATAAGCTCGGGCGCGGCTCTTGGTGCTGCAATCGTCATCGTCGCTGGCCTAGAGGCTACAATCCTCGGCCTATCCGGCATATACATCGGTGCGATTCTTGGCGCAATGGCGTCGTGGCTTATCGTCTATACAATTTCGCGCCGCATCGGAAGCTCTGATACTAACGCCGTCTTGCTCACCGGAATCGCAATCAGTTCCGTCACAAGCGCCCTCATCACGGTCCTCATGACTCTCAACCTTGATAGCATGGAGCAGGTCTACATGTGGATGCTTGGTTCCTTCTCGAACTCAACTCCCTCGAAAAGCATCATCCTCTTAATCGCATCCGTAATTCTCGTGCCGCCGATAGTGCTGTTTTCTTCCAGAATCGATGTGCTCAAACTCGGTGACGACACCGCGACTACTCTCGGAATCAACGCCGCGCACATGACGAGAATCATGTTCTTGCTTTGCTCTATCTTGCTCGCTTTCTGCGTCGCAAATTCTGGTATAATCGGCTTCGTCGGACTCATAATTCCACATTGCGCGACGTTCATGCGCGCCTACCGTGCCCGCCAAAAAGCAATCCTATCGTTCATCATGGGCGCGACCTTCACAATCCTATGTGACATCGTCGCGCGCACCATCGCCGCGCCATCCGAAGTCGCAATCGGTGCCATTACTAGCCTTATCGGCGCACCATATTTCATCTTCTTGATGCTCCGTTCCTATAAATCGAGGAGTAGAAAGATTAGTGCGCAAAAGGCGCAAACTTCGGTGCTTTTCGATGAAGATCAAAACATCAATCTCGCGAACTTGTTAGTTCGTTACGAAGACAAAACCATCCTCGGCCCACTATCTACAAAAATCCGTGCTGGCGCCCTCACAGCTATCCTTGGTCCGAACGGCAGCGGTAAGTCCACGCTCTTAAAGCAAATCATCGCGGCCACCGCGCCCCACAAAGACGAGCCATCGCGCATCGCCTATGTCGCGCAAGAAAACGACGGCGCAATCGGCCTGCAAGTCCACGACGTCGTCATGCTCGGACGCACAACACGCGCCCTTTTGCACGACGCCCACAAATCCGAAGCCGACCTTAAAATCGCAGACGAATCAATGTCGAAGCTTTCCATCACGGCTCTCGCAGACCGTTCCTTCGACACCTTAAGCGGCGGCGAAAAGCAACGCGTCCTCTTAGCACGCGCCTTCGCACAACAATCTCCATGGCTCCTACTAGACGAGCCAACATCGTCTTTGGACATTGCTCACACCGAGCAACTGATGGCAATTCTCAAAAACGAATTCTCAGATACAAATTCTGCTTCAACTAAAAGTGCACTAGTCGTGCTCCATGACATAAATGCTGCTTTACTATATGCCGACGATATTATTCTTTTGAAAGAAGGCCGTATCATATACCACGGCCCTGCTGGCTCCGTTACTACTGATTTGCTATCTGAAACCTTCGGACACAAATTTACAGCAGCTATTCTCGACGATGGAAGACAAATAGTGTTTTAAGCCTAGTGTAGCCATATAGTTTGATAACGCCAAGTTCAGCAAGAAGTTCATCAAAACAGGGTTTCCTGGGTGAACTTTCTGCTGATAAAAGTCTAGCCTATATTTGTCAACAAATCTGTCAACAGATTAGCCCGTTTTATATTTATTCGAATGATCGGGTTTGTTTTGGAACGAAAAATTAGAACTTAACGGAGGATAATATATGGTTTTACTTGTAATAGATGCACAGATTTGGCTTACAAATAAAGATCTATATTGTTATGAGAGATTTG
>CALEFT010000053.1 GCA_937876985.1 uncultured Clostridia bacterium
GATGAACTTCTTGCTGAACTAGGGGTTATCAGCAGAAAGTTCACCCAGGAGACCCCGTTTTGATGAACTTCTTGCTGAAATAAAATTAATGATTAACTTGTGAAATTATGCAAGATTTCACAGAAAGATTCGTTCCTTATTCCGAAGGTAGTCTTGAAACTCAATGCTTTTGTTTATGTAAATATCTGTGTCAACAAATCTAATCCCACAAAAAACGTGAAGAACCAAAAGAAAACCTCCGAAGACGTGTCTTATACGACTTCGGAGGTATTTACTTTTATTAGTTTTTTTCCTTAGACTTATTAGTTCACAAATCAAGTCACACGAGTCTATTTCTGTTACCAGAATGCTCCTGATGGTGAACCATATCCGCCTTCATCCTCTTCCTCGCCTGCTTGAAGTTCTTCTTGGCGCTCATCCATGGCATCTTGCATTTGCTGTTCGAGCTGTTCTTCAAGGTTTTCTTCGCGCTCTTGCTGCTCCTGCTCTTGTTGTTCTTGTTCCTCTTGCTGTTGCTGCTGTTCTTCTTCGGTCATCTCGTCTTGTTCTTGCTGCTGTTGTTGTTGCTGTTGCAAGAGTTCTTCTAGACGCTCAATCTCGTCCTCGATGTCTTCTCTTAGTTTCTCTGCTTGACGATTGTGCTCGTCGCAGTCTTCTTCAGTTAGAACTTCCAATGCTGCATACAAAGTTTCAAGACTAGCTGGAATATTCTCTATCTCATCGTAGTCGTCTGGCAAGGTCGCGATATGTGTGAGTGCGAAGTTAATTCGTGTTTTGCACTGGGCTTCGTGATCTTCATCGTGGTCGATAGCCTGCTGATAGTAGTCCATTGCACTTTCATAGTCCATCTGTCGATATGCAACGTTGCCGTTGTTGTAGTAGACGATATATGGCTCGAAGATATTCGCAAATTCGAGGATATTATCTACGCTATAGTCTCCTCTCTCGTAATCGCTAATGAGACTCTCGTTATAAAGGAAGTTGAAAGTCTGCTTTGCGCAAAGCAAGAGAATAAAAATTACGAAGAGGGTTAATAGAACTTTCAGTATTTTCTTGCCCATATTACACCTCCAATTTCAACTTGCGGTTGTAGGCAATGAAGTCGATAACGAGGATTACTAGGAGCGGAATACAGAAGATATAATATGTGTCTTCGTAAATGTAGCCCGTCTTCTCTGTAATGGTTGTCTCGATATTCATGCCTTCGTCGATTGCATCGTCGAACTCGTTTACGATTTCTTCGATGTAGGAGTCGCTATCTGGGTCTGCGTACACGTAGCTTATGCCTAGTTCTTCCGCAACTTCTTCGAGAGTGTCCTCGTCTATTTTGGACAAGGCTTCTCCGTAATTGCCGTTTTCGTCGTAGTACATAATTGTGTCAGAGCCTCCGAACCAGTTCTCGTACACCATCGTTCCGCCCTCTTCTGTACCGTATCCGAGTACGACTCCGAGGTCGATGTTCTCCACAAGAGAGCTGTTTACACGGATGTTGCGCGAAGAGTTTCCTGTAAGCTCGCCGTCTGTGATGTAGAAGACAATTTTTATTGTCTCTCGCTCGTTGTCTAGGTATGTGTCCATTGTACGAAGCGCGTTGTTCATAGATGTTCCGTCAGCATATGTTGAGGCCGGAGGAGTAAGCGACAGCAAGTAGTTACTGATTGTGTTCATGTCGTTTGTGTATGGCACTGCTACTTGGGCGTCGTTATCGAAAGTAATCAGCGCGAACGACGCCCCCGAAAAGGACCTCATTACCTTATCGATATCGTTTGCAATTGCTTCGTGACGTGTGATTACCATTCCGTCTTCGTTTCTGTAGTCTCGTGCAAGCATGCTTAGCGTGTTGTCTACGACGAATAGAATGTCGATGTTCTTTGTCTCGACCTGCTTGATGCCGTCGCCCGGAATCATTGGACGCAAATTGATTACGAACAATAGGATTACTACGAGAATCTGGCGAATGAAGTTCTTCGCGCCCTTACGTTTTAGGAGGAGCATGACAACACAGAAGATTGCCATGATCCATACAGGAATAATCGGATTTGTTATCATAGTCGCACCGCCTTTCCTGCAATGTAGTAGAGCATCAAAGACATCGTGAGCAGAATGAATGGTAGCTCTGGATGCTCAAGAGTAATGTTCTCAACGGTCTCGATAATCGTTGTATCCGTCTCTTCGATGGCTTCGATCATCTTTTCGACGGAGCGGAATTCGTCTACGCGATAGTAGCTGCCGCCAGTGCGCTCGATTGCCGCCTTGAAATTGCGCTCATCCTCGATAAAGTCTGGGGCAAGCGCGAAAACCTCGACGCCATGTCTAGCACACATGTCGCATGCCTCGTCGATAGTGACAAGTGGGACACCGTTTAGCATGTTGTCCGTAGTGAAGATAATTACACGCGCTCTGTCTGGGTCCTCGTTAAGATCAGG
>CALEFT010000054.1 GCA_937876985.1 uncultured Clostridia bacterium
TCAACAAATCTGTCAACAGATTAGCCCGATTTTGTTGACAAAACTGTTGACGGAGCCTTTGTCAGCAAGAAGTTCATCAAAACGGGGTTTCCTGGGTGAACTTTCTGCTGAAAACAAATCCTTCACCAGCCAACCGAGAAACAGACAATCCAACCAAGAAGCAAACAATCAAATCACAAAATCAGTTCACCACATTAATAGGATTTTCATCTACAAAGGAAGCCAAATTATCAGCTGCAACCTGTATCAACCTTGCGCGAGTCTCCTTTGGTGCCCAAGCGATATGTGGAGTAATGATACAATTAGGCGCACCAAGCAAAGGGTTGTCAGCCTTCATTGGCTCTACGGAAATTACGTCACATGCATAGCCACCAAGCTTGCCAGTTTTTAACGCCTCTGAAACATCTGCTTCAACTGCAACTGGTCCTCGTGCCGTGTTTATTGCAAGAAGTCCGTCCTTAGCTTTCGCGAGTAAATCTTTGCATAGCAATCCGTTCGTTTCAGGCGTAAGCGGACAATGGAAAGAAATTACATCAGCAAGTCTAATCGCTTCATCAAGCGTCATCAAATCAATCACCGTGCCGCGTGCCACACCAGCCGAGCAATCAGCACCAGCCGAGCAATCAGCACCAGCCGCGCCGCCAGCACATGAATCCACATCCAAAATAGGAAGCTTTTTCTCAAGGGGCATTGTATGCGGAACTCCGATGACTTTCATTCCGAGAGCTACTGCTACTCGGGCTACCTGGCGTCCGATTTTGCCCATTCCGACAACGACCATTGTTTTGCCAGCAAGCTCCATAAGTGGCGCGATTGTGTAGCAGAATTGTGGGCTTTTCACCCAGCCGCCGTCGTGTACGGACGCGCTATGGATTCCAACCTTCGCCGCGAGTTCGAGCATCAACGCTATCGCCATCTGCGCCGTCGCGAAAGTCGCGTACTCTGGCACATTCGTGACCGTCACGCTATGCGCGGAAGCTGCCTTTAAGTCAACCACGTTAAATCCTGTCGCGAGGACTCCAATGTATTTAAGCTTAGGTAATTTCTCAAACGCCTCTTCGTCGAAAAGCGTTTTATTCGTAAACAAAACCTCGGCATCCTTCGCTCTCTCGATTAGCTGGTCTTGTGTCGTCACGTCGTATGCTGTAAAAGTTCCGCCAGTTTCTTCGGCGAACTTCGAAATTGCTTCCCAACTAAGATCTCCTGGATTTGCTGCAGATGCATCAAGTATTACTATGTTCATTTTGTCTCCTTGCATAGCTACGGTTTTGTTATCAAACTAACACCGCGCTACGCTCATAAGTATTTTGAATTACATTAGCACAAAAACAAAATATCAGTCAATCAGAAAAATGATATGCACCAATGATGCATCTTGTATGCAACAAAGTGCGACAATCACTATGGAGGATGATGTATGAAGATGATGAATCGAGAAGATATATTGAAATGAGAAGACTATAGTCCGTATAGATTCGCGCAGACCCATAGGTGCTCATGCGTACTGATTTATGTTATAAGATTTGAAGTAAGGAGGACTTAGTCTATGAGAGACGACAAGAACTGTAAGAACTGCAATAACTGCAAGAACTGCAAGGAAGTTTATGCCATGAATAAGCCAGCAGTCAAACTAATGGCTGTGTTCCTTGGGTTTATTATGGTTTTTCAGATAGTGGCATGTGATAAAAAGAATACTTACGAGCCAGAATATGTAACCTCCGATGCACTTTGGTACGAGTCTACCAGAGTTGTGCTAGAAAGGATGCTTTTCGAGAACGAGGTAGAGTATTCTGACTCGCAGCTGGTGGGCGTTTCCGGGGACTATATTGTTTCGCGAATTAGTGGCAGCTACAAGATTCCTGACGATGCGAATTTCGCGGAGGTTGATTACAGCGACTTTGAGATTGGGATGCTTGTGACGCACGATTTTGAGGGCAATGTTGTAGGCTCGTTTGATTATCGAGCGGAAATTTCTGATAAACTTTCTAGCGCGGGCTATGATGTGTATTTTAGCATTGACGATATGGGCGTGTTTGGCGAGGACGAGGCGGTTGTTGGCGTCGTGGAGCTTCAGGATAAGGCTACCTATTTGTCTGTTGGGCTAGCGCTAGTTCGTATCGATTTGGAGACAAAGGAGCTTAGTCTTGACTTGGATTTTGGCAGCGATTTTGATGCTAATCCTAATGAGAATGTAGATTATTATGTGCAAGATTATGTGCCACTTGGTGGCGGCAAGATGCTTATTATGCTCTATGTTAGCGATATGAGTTTGATGACAAGTTCGTATGTTTTTGTGGTTATTGACGAGGATTCTTATGTCGTTTCTGACATGCGTGAGGTTTTCCCAGATTATAATTTCTATGATGTATATTCGCCGTTTCCTGCGACTAGTCTTGGCGAAGAGTATGTGTATATTCCTTTTGCGCTTAGAGATAGTAGTGGCGTAAGCTGCATTTTGCTTGATACTGAGACTGGTATAGCGACGCTTGCTACGGATGTTGAGCTTAATGAAGACGCGGTCATGGGACGTCGGGGTCTATATAACACGCTTGATAGCGGAACCTTTCAAATCGCAGCAGATGGAGTTTACTCTCTCGACACTTCGACTTACTCGAAAAGCATAATTCTTTCCTTCCAAGACACGAATGTGAATCTTGGTGAGACGATGTACATGATGCCGCTTTATGTTGATGATTCTAAAGTAGTGATTGGGTCATACATCTGGTTTCCTGATGGCTCAGCAGAGGGTGTGGTGTACATTCTCGATAAGGCAGAAGTTAATCCAAACGTAGGTAAGGAAATAATCACTATCGGCTGTATTGACGATACCAAGTTAAGTGGTGCTGTTGGTAGTGCGGCTTATGTTTTTAATGAGCAAAGTGAGGATGCGTTTATTAGGTTTAAGTTCTACTTTGTTGGCGATTACTTGAATTATTCTGCTATTGGAAATAGCGATGACTACAACATGAGCCAGATGCTGATAAATAACGCAATGGCGCAGATGAATGACATCGCGATTAGCGATATCCTATCTGGTGATGGACCTGACATCATATTAAATGCACATAATCTTAATACAATTCAAAGTGATGAGTATCTATATGACATGAGTGAATTTATCGGAGAAAATTTCTCTGATGAAGAGCTATATATGTCAATAGTTGATGCGGCAAGAACAACTTCTGGTTCAAACGAGGGAGTACTTTATTCGATTCCATTATCGTTTGGCCTTAGAGGACTTTTGATTAACGAGACGACAGCGCGTCTGGAATTAGATGAGAGCGTTACTGGATTTACATTTGAAGAATATGGCGCTATCGTGTCTGAGGAATTTAATGGTAATGATCCGATGAGCGAAGGCTTTTCATCTAGGATTGGAGCATTTACGTTCTTCTTAGAATTACACGGTAACGAGTTCTTGAATGCTGAAGGAGAAGTAGATTTTGCAAATGAGACTTTCTATGAATTGTCGGAATATGTTCTTACGAATATCCCAGAAGAGAGGGGAGTTGGCGCGTTTACAAATCGCTTCGGACAGGTCGTTGGAATAAGTGATTTTACGGCCTACATTATGTTTTCTTGCAGAAATGATGCCGACTATTCTCTATATGGATATCCGACAAATGATGGTCGTGGTCCAAGTGTTGAATTCTTAGATTCCATAGCGATTTCTGCGAATACGAATATCGAGCTTTGCCAAGAATTCGTAAGGCTTGTTCTTCAGGTAGAGTCGATGACTAATGATACATCAGGATGGTTCAGAATTAACCGTGAGGCAAATAGAGAGAATATCGATTACGATATCGAGATGCATAATTCGCAGTACTATGAAGTACAAGGCTACGGATATTCAGAACAAGAGCTTATGAATATGAATCTTTGGCTAATCGGAGAAGCAGAAGTAGAGGCTTTCGAAGAGCTAGTTTCTAGTGCATCGTATTTTTCTTCGCTAGAGCCAGCAATAGTGAATATTGCATGTGAAGAAATTGGTGCATATTTTGCAGGACAAAAGTCAATAGAGGAGGTGGCAGAAACGATAAATGACAGAGCACAGACAGTGCTCGATGAGAGGTAAAAATGAATGAACTATACTAGTAAATATAAACAAGTGTTATAATGGACTAGTGCGATGTAAATAATGCTTTTCGAGAAGGAAAGCGAGAGAACAATTTTTAAGTAAGAAAAAGACGTAAAATACCAGTATGAAGGAGGATTTACGGAATGAAAAAAAGCACTTTTACGAAGCTTGTCGCGACTTTGCTTATCACGGCGACAATCGGTGCCGCTGCTGGCTGCTCCAAGAAGGGCGAGAATGGCAAGGACCCGGTGTATGTTGCTGAGGATAGCTTGTGGTATAACGCGACTAGAGTAGAACTTGAGGAGGTTACTTACGATAGGCCAACAGACTATTTGTATTCCGAGGTAATCGGAGGCAACGAGGAATATATCGTTGCTAGAGTTGATGGCTCTTACACGATGGATTATTCATCGTTTACAGATGAGGACTGGGAAAATATAGACTATAGTGATTATTCCATTTGCGATATCATAAAGTACGGAACAGATGGTCAGATTATTTCTCAGATTGATCTTAATAGCGAAGTTAAGACTATAATAGAAGCTGAAGAAATGGATGTTACATGGTACGTCAACAACACTTACTATGGTGAAGGCAAGGTTTATTCCATTCTCGGTATGTACGACAATGTGACATATGAGGATATAGGAAACGCTTTAGTAGTACTTGATGTTGACACAGAAGAAATTTCTGTAGAATTAGATTTGGATCTCGGAATTCCGCAGACACAGAGTATGGACGAGTTTTATAGCCTTGAAAGAGTTATTCCACTTCCAGACGGAAGACTTTTGACAACTGTTTGGTGTAACGCAGGGGAAACCTATTCGTACATTCTTACTATTATCAATGAAGATGGAACAACAGAAACTCTTGATTTGAGAGATGAATTCCCAAATCTTAGTATCTTTGATATCTCAAGCTCCTTCCCTAGCGATACTGACGGTGTCATATATTTGAATGCATCCATTGATGGTGAAAGCGGCATGAGATACTTGGAGTTAGACTATAACAATTTGACTATCACGGAAGCTGCTGACGACGTAATCGATTCAAAATTAGCAAACGAATTGTATTACTTCGAGTCACTTTCTAACGGCTTGTTTGGAGTAGAGCCTAACGGTGTTTATCAGGCTGATTTGTCAACAGGCGAGAAAACTAGCGTTTTGAGCTTTGCTGACACTAATATCGATCTTTCAGAAGTTCAGAACATGAAGCCTTTGCTTGTAACAGAAGAGAGAATCATGGTTGTAGGAACTATTTATAATTATGGAGTAAGTGGCCGCAGCGAGACATCTGGCGTCCTCTACTCTTTCGAAAAGGCAGACAGCAATCCAAATGCAGGCAAGGAAATCATCACAATTGGCTGTGTCGGCGAGTACAACCTAAGTGCATCAGTTGCTCATGCAGCATATCTATTTAATAACACAAACGAAGATGCATTCATTCAGTTTACTTTCTATACAGAAGAAGACTATTACGATTACGATGCTATAAATGAGGCAGGCGACGACTATGAGGAAGTAACAAATGTTATTGCAGCAGGTGAGGCCGAGATGGCAAACGCTGTTGCGATGGACATGATTTCCGGTGACGGCCCAGATATCATTCTTAATGCGTACGATATCGTTTCACTCCAAAACGATGAATATCTATTCGATATGAGAGATTTTATCTCTGCGAACTTTACAGATGACGATTTATTCTTCTCTGTTATCGACGCAGCTTCGCAAGGAGACAAGCTCTATAATATCCCACTTAATTTTGCAATTACTGGAATTGTAACAAATGAGTCTAGAGTTGATTTGGCTAGCGGCGTTGGCTTCACATTCGAAGAGTACGAAGCATTTGTAGAAAATGAGTGTAACGGAACAAACCCAATTGCAATGTACACTAATAGAATCGATGTATTCGATCAGCTATTGCGCATGAACGGCGACATGTTCTTTGACGCAGAAAGTGGAACAGTAGCATTCGAGACAGAAGAATTCTACGAGCTTTGCGAATATGTTCTAGAGAACATTCCAGAAGAATATAGTTACGAAGATATGGATTCAGGTTTCTATTATACGGAGACTGCAGTTGCATCTGGTTCTGCTACTGAAGCATCCTTACTTAGCAATGCATACTGGGACGATAACAATGGCTACGGTACTGCATGGAGAAGTACTATCTATGACTTTAGCTCATATGTATACGAGATAATCAGAGCTGGTGAGGACCTAAGAATGTATGGTTATCCATCTGCTGATGGCCGTGGCCCAAGCGCTGAGATTTTGAATTCAATCGCAATTTCTGCTAATGCAAACACGGATCTTTGCTGCGAATTCGTAAAGACAGTTATCAGCTACGACGGAATGAGCGCAGACAACACAGGCTGGCTCAACATCAACGTTCAGGCTACAAATGAGAAAGTGCAGGATGTAGTAGATATCGAGAATGAGGGCTACAACAATATGCTCGAAGACGGTTGGACAGAGCAAGAACTAGAGAACATGGGATATAGCTTGATTGGCGAGACAGCAATCGATGACTTTAGAACAGTGATTGATTCCATATCTAGCATCGTATCCTTAGACCCATCTATCGTGCAGATTGTAAACGAGGAAATCGGCGCATACTTCTCTGGTCAGAAGGACATCGAGCAGGTAGCTGCAACAATCTCAGACCGTGCTCAGACAGTTCTCGACGAGCGTTAATCGGCTCTCGAAGATGCGTCTAACACGCGACTACAATTTACAAATATTGCTTTTCGAAGGAGTCTACTAGTTAGGCTCCTTCTTCTTATTTATACTAAAATAGAAGCGCTAGCCAAGCTCCAGCCCCTCTCGAAAAGCAAGATTTATCAACAAGTACAAAAAGGTCTAGCATTTCAGATTTCCTATGATATAATGAACGCGATATCGTTTGTGGTTGAGGAAGAGCCACGGACCGATAGCAAAATTAGGAGGATTTTTATAATGAGAAAACATCTAATGACAAGACTTCTTGCCATGACTGTTGCTATTGTTATTTTTGTTGCATCAGTCGGTTGCTCTAAGAAAGACGACAAGAAGCAAGCACAGTATGTAGATGAGAATTCTACATGGTTTAATTCCACAAGAATAGAATTAGAAGAGGTTACTTTCGACAGAGAAGTTGACGACGCATATGGCGCGCAAATTATCGGAAGTAATGACGAGTACATTTTTGTAAAGACAGAAGGAATGTACGCAATCGACTACGCCTCGATGACAGAAGAGGAAATGAGTAACATCGAATATTCCGACCTTATGATCAACGGAATTGCGAAGTACAATTTCAGCGGCGAGCTCATCGAGCATATAAATTTGAACGAGAACATCGATGAAGCAATTGAGGCATCCGGACGCGACCTATCCTTCTTCGCAAATTCCACATTTGCATGTGGCAACAAAGTTATGCAGATTATCGCCCTAACAAATCTTACAACATACATGGAAGAGGGCCTTGGTCTAGTAACACTCGACATGACTACTGGCGAAGTAGAAGTTGACCTCGAAGCAGATTTTGGCTTTGTACCAGATTCTAGTCATTACTACTCTCCAGAGAGAACAACTACGCTAGCAAACGGCGACACGCTTCTTACAGTATGGGTAAGCGACCTAATGGGAAACGAAACCTCTTATATTCTCTGTGTCCTTAGAGCAGACGGTACAATCGACGCACTTGATTTGACACAGGCGCTCCCAGGTGTTTCAATTTACGACATCCCAGAAATCGTACTAGCATCTGATGTATCCGATAGTGCGGTATATCTTCCAACATATCAAATGGACAGTTCTGACTCTAGCATGCTGCTTTTCGATGCAGAGACAATGGAAGTAAGCGAAGTAGAGCTTGAGCTCGAAGATGACTTAGAGGATTATAGATTCACCAACATCGCAAGCGGCTCCTACGGCATCGGCGAAAAGGGCATCGTCACACGCGACAACACAACAGGCGAGCTTACAGACGTAATGCTATTTTCCGAGACAAACGTCGACATCAACGAGGTTGCATATAACGCTAATCCAATGAGCGTCACAGACGACAAAATCATCGTAGGTGGTTCCCGCTGGAACGCGGCAGAAGGTAACTACACAATGTTCGTTTACACATTCGAGCGAGCAGAAGCAAACCCAAATGCTGGCAAGGAAATCATCACAGTAGGCTTCATGTCAGGCACAAGCGGAATCAGCGCTGCAGTATCTAACGCAGCCTACCAGTTCAACACAACAAACGAAGATGCATTCGTAGTTTTCGATGCATTTGACACAAGTGAATACATCGACTACGACGCAATCGACGGCGCGTCTGATGATACAGAGCGTGCAAACCTTATCAACCAGGCAGAGGCTGACATCAGCAACGCAATTGCAATGGAAATCATGTCCGGCGAAGGTCCAGACATCATCCTCGACGCATCGAGCATTATTGCTCTTCAAAATGACGAATACCTATTCGACCTAAGCTCATTCATTAGCGAGAACTTCACAAATGACGAGCTTTTCACTTCCGTAGTTGATGCAGCACGCGTAGGCGACAAGCTCTACTACATGCCACTTAACTTCGGCATCGCAGGAATCGCAACAAATGAATCTCGCGTAAACACAGCTAGTGGCGTCGGCTTCACATTCGAAGAGTACACTGACTTCGTCGAAAACGAGTGCAACGGAGCAAACCCACTTTCTGCTTACATGGGTAGACTAGAAGTCTTCGAGAACATTCTTGCATCTCAAAGTGAGTACTTCTACAACCCTTCTGAGAACGAAGTTTCTTTCGATAGCGAAGAATTCTATGAGCTTGCAAATTACATTTCCGAGAATGTCACAGAAGATGCTGTAAATTCCGAGAGCTACGAAGGCATAATGATAATTGAAAATAATTCAAGTGCAAACGGTGGAATGGGAGAAGCATGGGCAACATCACTTTCCAATAGATACGCATATGTATCTGAGTTCTTGTACGCTGGTGAAGACATTGTTATTTGCGGCTACCCATCAGTAGACGGCCGTGGTCCATCTGTTCAGGTACAAAATTCAATCTCCGTATCAGCACTAGCAAACACTGAGCTATGCTGCGAGTTTGTAAAGCTAGTACTAAGCTACGAGGCTTCATCTGCCGACGGAGACGCACCATTCTCAATCAACAGACAGGCAACAATCGATTCCGTTCAGAGCGCAATCGATACAGAGAACACATACTTCTACGAGATCATGGATATGGGCTTCACAGAGCAGGAAGTAGAGAATATGGGTATCCGTCTAATCGACGAGAGTGGAATCACACGTCTTACTGAAATGATTGACTCAGTTTCAAATGTTCTTTCACTCGACCCAGCAGTAAATCAGGTTGTATGTGAGGAAATCGGTGCATTCTTCGCAGGTCAAAAGACAATCGAAGAAGTTGCAAATACAATCAACGACCGCGTCCAGACAGTTCTCGACGAGCGTTAATTTGGGCTGCTCCAGAGAAAAATAAAACCATTACATTACACAGACACAATCACGGGCGTCCGCTTTTGCGGATGCCCTTTTTGTAAAGTGCTTTTTCTTTGGTGAGTCATTATGGTATGCAGTCTTGATGCAACAAATTGATATGATTAGAATGAAATAAAATATGTCAACGAATAGCTATTGCAAAGGAAATGAAATTAGTCATAAGGTTGGAGCGTTTTATGAACACAAAGAATCAGCTGAAGCAAAGAAGTCCTAGAATAATTTATATGAACAAAGAACACGGAATTGGTGTTAAACTACTTTCTGCGGCTCTTCTGCTATCTTTGGTTGTAGGAATTTGCTCATGCAAGAAGGATGAACAAGCTATGCCCAAAGAACCTATACTAGTTAATGACGACGAAGTGTGGTTTGATTCGACTAGAGTAGAGATAACTCCAAGATATCTTCTTGAGGATGTCGATTACATGGAGTCCATTTTGCTAAGTGTAGACGATGATGCGATTTTTGTTCGCAACACTGGTGCTCTGGCTGGAAATGAAAGCGTGCCATATGGCTCAAGCGAGCTTATGGTGGAGGAGATCGTCAAGTATAGTTATTCAGGGGAAGTCCTGAGCGTATTAGATATTAAAGCGGAAATCGCAGCAAATTATTCGAATTATGAGACGTTCATTGAAGACTTTGCGTGTAATAGCAATTCAATTATCGTACTAATAAACCTTTATGATTATTCAAGTAATAGCGTCTCTCGCTCGAAAATCACAATAGATAAAAGCACGTTGAGTGTGGTGTCACAAGAAATTGTTGACCTAGAGTGTCCGGAAGACGGCGCGTATTTTTATGTGGAGTCGCTTTTCGCGCAGGGCCAAGGAGTGGTAGTAAATTGTTTAGCATATAGTGAAACGGATATTGGAACGAAGTTTTTTACGTATCTTGGCAACGATGGAAGTGTGAAAACAATTGATTTGAAGCACTATTTGCCAAATGTTGTAGCGAGCGTCGTATGGCATTGGGTTGACACGAGTGCGCAAACTGGAGCGAACACTGCGGAAGTTTACATAAATGCAGGTGGCGATAGCGGTATTGTGCGTCTCGAAATTAATTTTGATGAGCTGACTTGCACTAGTTTTGAGGTTCAAGTGGACGCGAATGTTTTGTGGGATATGTATGCGTTTACTAACATAGGCGGCGATTTCTATAGTATGGAAGAGGATGCGCTATATAAGGTCGACCTTGATAGTAGCGAGAAGACAGAGGTGCTAAGCTATGCTGATGCTTTTGTGGACGCTTATGAGATTAGTCGCCTTGGACTTATTGAATGCTCCGATGAACGCATTGTAATTGGCGGATTCATTAGCGACCACGAAGTGAAAATGGGTATGCGTTTGGCTGAGGGAGTTTTCTATATCCTTGAGCGTGCCGAGGTAAATCCGAATGTTGGCGAGACTGTTTTGAGAGTTGGTTTTGTTGGAGTTCCATATTCGTATGCTGCGATTTCACATGCGGCGTACATATACAATATGCAAAGCGAGGATGCAGTCATTCGCTTCGAATTCTATGATGAAGATGATTATTTAAGCTATGATGTAATTAATGGTGCGAGCAGTACAAGCTCGATGTATGGCGAGGAGGTTCGCGCAAGAAGCGAGCTTACGAATGCAGCGGCTATAGACATTATGTCAGGAGATGGTCCGGACATTATTATCAACGCTGATGATATTTATTCACTCGGAACTAGCGAGTATCTGTATGACATGTCGAATTTCTATTTTGATGTGGTTCCGGAAGGGGAGCTTTTCGATAATGTTGTGGAGGGCTGCTTCGAGGGAGATAGTTTGTATTACATGCCGCTGAATTTTAGTTTGAGCGGAATCGCTACGAATGCAACGCGACTAGCCGACGAGGACAGCATTGGATTTACTTTTGAGGAGTATGCAGAGTTTTGCGACAGGGAGTGCATGCATATGGATCCAATCGGAATCTATACGGGTAGGCTCGAATTCGTGGACATGATGGTGAACGCGCAGGGTATGAACGCTTTTGTTGGCGAGGGCGGTGAGGTGCATTTTGACTGCGAGGCCTTCTACGGCATCTTAAGTTACGCTCTCGAAAATGTCGATGAAGAACCACGTGAGCGCATTGCCGATTCCTATGAGCTCAGTAATTCTGGAATGGGGCCTGCGTGGGACTGTACTTTTGAAAGTGTAGACGACTTCGCAATTATATATAGACAAAGTGAGATTACAAATGGAAATATCAACCTATACGGTTACCCAAGTGTTGAGCAGATGGGAGCGCAAATCGATATCAGCACAAGTGTTGCAATAAGTGCAAATAGTGCAAATATTGATTTGTGTGTTGATTTTGTGTCGCTATTAATTAGTGAGGAAGGCCAGTTATATGATACAAGCTCTTATACACCGATAAACAGGGCAGTTTTCGAAGCTGATGCCGAGGCTGCGATTGTTAGACAAAATCACCCTTGGGAATATATGCTGTCACTTGGCTATACCGAAGAAGAAATTCGTGCAAGTGGAATGATTCTAATAGACGAGCAGATGACAGTGGCGTTTGAAGAATTAGTAAATAGGTCGCACGTAGTCTCAGAGGTAGACCCTGCGATTATTCAGATAATCAATGAAGAGATTGGTGCCTTCTTTGCAGAGCAAAAAACATTAGAGGAGGTTGCTTTGATTATTAACAATCGTGCGCAAACTGTAATAAATGAGCGCTAAAAATATGCAATCATGATGCAACTTATCGATATTATATTGACGGATGAAGAAAACTAACAAATAAAAGAGCTTTTACGAAGGAAAAATGAAGAGAAATAGAACGCGACATTTGCCAAAATCGTATCTTTCATAACCTACTGTGAGATGGCCTCCCAGATTCTGGGAGGTATCTTATTAGGTATGCAAACTTGATGCGCTTTATATGTGGTATTTTTTATTATTAAGAGTATAATAGGCAGTGAGAAAAGCTTTTCGAAAGTGAAGATGAGAAGAAATGAGTTTATTTAATAAGACTACTAACGGCAGGAAGAATAAGCCTGTCGGAATGAGTGCCGAAGAAGTTAAGAAACTTACGCCGGAACAACTTAAGAGACGTAAGAAATTATTGCACGCTAGACGAGGTGTCCAGGACTGGGCGGTTTTCTCGGGATATTTGGCGCCAAGTTTTATCGGCACGATGATTTTTTTCTTTTTGCCACTATTGATGCTACTTAAGACGAGTTTCCAGAGATCGTCTGCGAATACCGAATTTGTTGGATTCCGTAATTATGAGAATGTACTTACAAACGAAGCCTTTAAGTCGGCTTCCATTAACACGCTTACATTCGCACTTAAGGCGGTGCCACTTGCAGTTATTCTCGCGCTTGTGCTTGCGCTAATTCTTAATAGCGGAATGCCAGCGAAGAGTGTGTTCCGAAGCATTCTTCTAAACCCAATGATGGTTCCGGTTGCTTCTATTGTACTTATTTGGCAGGTATTCTTTAGCTATAACGGTGTAGTGAATGGATTTACAATTAAGTTCTTCGATTTTCGTGAGGACTGGCTTAAGTCCGATTATGCGCAATATGTAATTTTGCTTTTGTTCCTTTGGAAAAATCTCGGTTACAACATGGTATTGTTCCTTGCCGCGCTTAATAATGTGCCAACCGAAGTTATTGAGTCTGCCAAGATGGACGGAGCTGGTGCGATTAAGAGATTTTTCTCAATCAAGATGTATTACCTAAGCTCAACAATTTTCTTCGTTGCGATTATGTCACTAATCAATACCTTCAAGATTTTCCGTGAAGTATATTTGCTCGCAGGTGACTATCCATACGATTCGCTATATATGCTTCAGAACTTTATGAATAACGCTTTTGCACATTTGGATTATTCCAAACTCTCGTCTGGTGCGATTGTAATGTGCATCGCGATGATTATTATCGTTGGAATTTTGTTTATCGCTGAGTCGAAGTTCGGAAGCGATATTGAAGAGTAGGAGGCAGAGATATGTTTAAGAAGAAACAAGACAATATCACAAATCCTACTAACAACTGGCAGCTCGAAGGCAAGGAGACTAGACCTGGAGCTAGTGTTGCTAATGAAGTCAAGGCTACTTCTGAAGCTGAGAATATCGAAGCTGTTCCAGAAAAGAAGACTTCAGATATTGAGAGAATAAACCTTCACACAGAGAAGCTTCTCAATGTTAACGTAGTTGGCAAGGAGGATATTATCCCTAAGCTTGACAGTATGGAACTAGGCGAGAAGCGTAAGATGGAAGCTTCTCTAGCAAGAAGACAGGTTCTAACCTTGTCTCCTGAAGTTTCTACTATGTTCGGCGATATGACTCCTGAAGAGAAGGAAGCTTACATCACTAAGGAGCGCAAGAGAGCAAAGGGCATTTCTGCTAGAAGAGAAATCATTCGCAAGATTGGAATTGGTATTTGTATAGTAGTTTCCTCTATTGCGGCACTTCTTGCTATCATTCCGATTTTCTATACGATTATCAATTCGTTCATGTCTTCAGCAGAAATCATGGACAACTACGGAGTAATTTTCCAAAGCTTGTCAGGTAATTCTGGTGGCGGCGCGACATATATCGACAGGACTCCAGTATTAAGGTTAATTCCACAAAGAGTAACCTTCGAGCAGTATAAGACCTTGCTCTTCATGAGTCCAACTTATTTGCTTAAGTTCTGGAATTCTATTATCCTAGTAGTGCCAATAGTGCTCGGACAGCTTGCAGTATCATCACTTGCAGCATATAGCTTCGCTAGATATCGTAAGAGAGCAAGAGAGATTTTGTTCTTCTCCTATGTAATCTTGATGCTAATGCCTTTCCAGGTAACGCTCGTTCCAAACTATTTGATCTCAGAGCAGCTTGGAATTCTCGACACAAGGTGGGCAATCATATTGCCGGGTATCTTCTCAACCTTTAGCTGCTTCCTACTAACGAAGTACATGAGACAGATTCCGTCATCTTACATCGAGGCCGCGAAGCTCGACGGCGCAACGGAGTTCCAGATTTTCACAAACATTGCCTTGCCTACCTGTAGAAGTGCGGTTTTCGCGATGGCAATATTGTTATTCATTGACTATTGGAACATGGTAGAGCAACCACTCGTGCTCCTAACCGACCCCGAAAAGCAGCCGCTTTCAGTATTTTTATCGCAGATTAACGAGGCAGAGATTGGAATCGCTTTCGCTGCATCGTCGTTATATATGATACTTCCACTGCTGATATTCTTGATTGGAGAGGAATATCTGGTAGAAGGAATTTCCCACTCGGGAATCAAATGAGAAAATTATTTACTTGCACACTTGCTTGCATATAGGAGGATAAACAAATGGCAAACCTATCTAAGAAAAAGTCAACGGTAATCAAGGCGATAGTAATATTTCTAGCGGCCTTGGCGATATTAACATTCTTTTCGAATACGATTATGAACCTTACTATTCCTAAGGTTGTGGCGCAGCGCGCACAATGGGGAAATTTGTCGTTCACAAACTCGGCTACGGGAACAGTCGATATTGAGAACAAGACTGAGGTTAAGGGAATCGATGGAAGAGAGGTTCTTGAGGTTTTTGTAAGCAATTACGAATCTGTTTCTGAAGGCGATGTGTTATTCAGCCTTAAACCAATTGAGGATTCTGAGGAACTAGAGGCATTGCAGGATCAGCTTGACGACCTGATTGAACAAAGAGATTATGACAACCGTTTGCCGAATAATCCACCTGATTATTCTTCCTTTATCCAGTCTATTGAGCAGGCAAGACTTTCGATTGTTGAAGCCCAGACTACACTTAATAATGCGCAGAATAGAAATTCGATTATTACTTCTGCTAACAATACTATTGCACAAAACGAGGCGCAGCTTGTTGCAAGTCAGGCTGAACTTGATGCTGCTACTACTACATTGGAGCAATATCAGGCAGAGATTGATGAGCTTGAAGCAGAACTAGAGATTTTGCAGAATCGTTATGATACTTTTGTTGCGATGGGAACTCCAACACCAACTCCGATTGGTGCTGCTCCTGAAGTAACTCCAACAATGGCTCCGACAGAAGTTCCTGCTACACCAACTTCTACACCGACACCAAGTGCAGAGCCAACGGTTGATCCAAGTGTAACTCCAGGTGCAGGTGGGATAACTACTCCAACAGCTACACCAGTAGCTACTGCAACACCAATGCCAACAGCAACTCCTACACCAACAGCTATTCCAACTCCACATCCACTAGATCCACTTCTAGAGCAGATGGCAGAGATTGAAGCACAGATTGAGACAGCAGAACTTGCTTCTAATAATGCATCCATTAGACTTTCTGAAGCATCAAGTGAGTATGCGAGAATTTCTGCAATAATTGACGATGCTAATGCACTAATTCTTGAGGCAGAGGCATATCCAAGTGTTGCGGAAGCACAGCTTGCACTAGATGCTGCAAACTCTTCACTTACTGCTGCGCAAAGAGCATATGAAGAACAGCAGATTCAAGATGGAATTGCTAGAGATCAGTTAGCACAGCAACGTGCAGATAGAGATGAGCAGATTGCTGATTTGCAGGAACAGATTGAAGAACTTACGGAATCAATCGACATCAACGAGGTTCGTGCAACTGCGGATGGTTATGTATTTAACCTAATGGTTATGAAGGGAGACATCTTAACTAAGGATGGCGTTGTACTTACTATTATTCCTGAAGTAGATGCCGAATATGTTACAACATTCACATTCGCGGCGGATGTAGCAAACAGCATGTATATCGGTATGGAATTACCAACAGATAACTATTGGGTAGAAGGCTGCATCATCACATCCATTAAGCCAGATGCAAACGATCCAAGAAACAGTCGTGTTGTAAAGTGCAAGGTAGTTTCTGATTATATGTATCTTGGAGAGACTATTAACGTAATGGTTGGAAGATCTAACCAAAACTACGAGAATATCGTTCCAAGTAGCGCAGTAAATGAAGATAATACGGGAACTTTCGTATATGTACTTGAGGAAAGTCAAACTCCACTCGGCGACAAATATATTGTAAGAAGGGTAGACGTTACAGTGGAAGCAACTGATGGAACAAGAAGTGCAATCGCTGGTGAGAACTTAGAAAATGGTGCACAAATCATTGTTCGTTCAGAAGAACCACTGCAAACTGGAGACAGAGTTCGTTTGCAGGATTATTCAGACGACGAAGAGAAATGATAAAAGATAGATGACAGAGGAAATAAAGAAGAATGTTTATTGTTGACATAGCAAAGAAGATTGCAAAATCAACCAAGAATAGTTTTCTAGAGAGTACGCGTAAGTTCGTGCTCTCAGTACCTTTTTGGGTTTTGATTGTCTCGATAGTGTTATTATCCGTGTCAATTATTACTACATGTACTACGCTTGGCGAGAGATATGATCAGCGCATGGCGAAGTATTGGCAAAATGATGGTGGCACTAGATATAGGCAGATGAGTGTTTTCGCGAGAGGCGCAGACGCTGCTCCAGCGAACGCACCTCTTGTATATATCGATGAGAAAACCTCGATTTGCGCACAAGATGTATCACTAATTAGAAATTCCATCCAGTCTGCGGTGAATTCTACACTTGCAAACAGCGGCAGTAACAAAAAGCCTGATACGAATGGCGAGCCATCAGGATGGACGGATTGTTATTCGACTTCTTTTACGACGGGCATCGTATATACTGAGTCGTTCGCAACTGGTGACGGAGAGACAAATACAGGAACCGCGAATGTTGATGTAAGCGCTGACTGCCAGGTAGTAGCTGTTGGCGGCAATTTCAGAGCCTTTCATCCGTTTGAATTCTTGTCGGGTGGCTTCTTGCCGGTACAGGTCAGCGACCAAAATCAAATAGTAATCAACGACGCGCTCGCATGGAAGCTTTTCTTCTCTTATGATGTCGCTGGTGAGCAAGTGACAATGCTTGGCGAGACATATACGATTATCGGTGTAGTTAGAGAGACTGAGGGCTCAGTTGACGAGACCGTAGGAACGACAGATTATCGAGTATATATGTATTTCTCTAAGGTTGAGAATTTGCTTGCCGCAGGCTTTTTCGGAGGAGAAGGCGCAGGTGGCGGTGAGGGAGAAGAAGGCATAGACGCTAGCTCGGCAGCAAAGCTTGCAATTACTTGCTACGAGGCACTTATCCCAGAGGCAGTAACGGGCGTTGCGCGCACAGACTTTATTGGAGCGCTTCCTTCGTATACGGCTTCAGATCCACAAGTTTATGTAGTGGACAACACAAGTCGCTTCTTAGTAAACAAGGTTTACGAGAGCGTAATCCCACTAGGCGAGCTCGATGACAGAATTGAGGGCTACAGCCTTCCATACTGGGAAAGGGCAGCAATCCTCGCGACAGAAAAACTCTTCTTCTGCTATATTGGAATTTTGCTAGGCGCAGTACTTCTAGTAGTTGCAATAGTAATGCTCCTTCTAAAAGCAAGAAAATTCTCAAACGAGAACGGTTCTAGCGAAGACGAGACAGATGATTTAGATTCTGGCTCTCGCAAGAAGGAATTTGTTCGTTCGGTTACTATTGATGATACTATATTCAAATAGTAGTGGCTAAGAAATACAAAATGATAATGAGATTTACGGCCTGATTCTTGTGCGTTTGGTGCGAGAACAGGCCTTTTTAATGCAATTGACACAATTGCTTAATATCAGTGCTAACGAAGAAGAAGTGTGTTTATAGTAAAATAGAAGGAAGAAAATAGAAGGGAGGAAGGTGCTTTAGGCACTATAATAATATGAGAAATAGCAAATTAAGAATAATAACTATTGTAACGACATTATTAGTAGCGACATTGATACTTGTGTCATGTTCAATTGATGTTGAAAGACTACAGGAAGGTGCAAGAACAGTAGGTGAAGGCATCGAGAACCTTATAACCGGCGATGATGGCAATGATACAAATGGCAGCGATGGCGGAAAAGTAGAAATTGCAGAACCAACATCTGTGGATACTACAGAAATAGCAGTCGAGACAGAAGAAAGCCAAGCTCCTGATCAGACTTCTGTGCCAGCGGAATCTACTATTCCAGAGGAGCCAACTTCTACTCCAACATTGATGCCGACATCGACACCTACTTCGACGCCGACATCGACGCCTACACCAACACCTATTCCAGAGCCACAGAGAGTTAATTTCTCAGAGCTAACAAACTATGAGATTCTTGAAGGAATTGAACTAAATACAGAAGAATTCGAAGAGGAATATTATCTTAGCGAAGCAATCCTAGTTGCAATGACTAGCGAAGAAATTGAAGAAGCAGAGGCTTCTAGTGAGGAAGATTATTTATTAGCTACTTTTGCTGGCAATAGAGCAGCAATTACTATCCCAGAGAATGCAAGAACAGAAGCGGTAATTAACTTCTACCTCGAAGCATATTACCAGCAGGCAGAAGCAATGTATATGTCTGTTCTTGACAACTATATTGCACAGGCTTTAGTTCAAGGCGAGGTTACAGAAGCGTTTACTTTCAATGTAGAGCAGTCTTGCAGTGTAAATAGTAGTCTTATGATTATAAATCAGTCCTATAGCGCACTTGATGCTGAAGAAGCGAGTATTATTAGTAGTAGTGAGACACTATATATAAGCTTGCTCACAGGTCAGCTATTTGAGGTAACAGATTTGGTAGATATCGATGCGGTTCGTGCCGACATCCCAGAAACTCTTGCAGAGCTTGGAATTGAGACAGAAATGTCAGAAGAGGAGCTTGCCGTTGCTATTTCTGAAGCAACTATCGACGTACAACTTGGCGGCGAGGGTGTAGTTCCTTCCATTAGAATAGTGTTTATTGATGAGGGAGATACAGTTACTACCTTTGTGCCACTTGATAACTATTTGACAAGTCTCGGCTATGCTCATTTAAGAGAATAATGTTCTGAATGTTATAAATAGTAATATATATAGAGAAGATGGCGTAGAATAGGGAGCGCGAAACGTTTCGCGTAAAATCTAGTTCACATTTGCGAAAAGCAAGCAACTTCTCATTTTTGCAAGAACAAGAAAAATCGAGGTATTTTTGAGAGAAAAGAAAGAGTTTTCAGGTGTTTTTCTGAAACAAATATCAAAAAATAGAATAGTTACGAAATTTTGAATTTAGTTAAATTGTAAGAAATGCACAAAAGAAAAAAGGCTTTTATAGTCTATTCGCATAAATTAAACTTGCATATTTGAAGCGATTGTTGTAAACTCGCACTGTAAGAATTCGCGTTTTGGCGTCTATATGTCGACCAGGCAGGCGAATCACATGGATTAAGTTCCATGTAAGTAACATTCGGTCCTAATGGACAAAATATAAAACCTTTTAATTTTTATGAGGAGGCAAACAAAAATGAAGACAAAGAAGATTGTTGCTTTGATGCTATCACTTGCAATGGTTCTCGGTGTTGTTGCTGCTTGCGATGATAAGAACGCAGAAGAGACAACAACAGCTGGTACAACAGTTGCTACAACAGCTACTCCAGAGACAGAGCCAGCAGAGACAGAGCCAGCTGAGACAACAGAGGCTGCTCCAGAGGCTTCTCTAGACGGTTATGTTGAGATGACAGTTGCAGACGTTGCTGACGAGGGTGACACAGTTATGATTTATGGTTGGAACGAGGAGTTCCCAGGATTGGTTGATACATATTCTGAGGTTACATACCAGCTAGAAATCACAGAGTCCAATGCTTACCAGGCAAAGCTTGACCAGGTTCTCGCTTCTGGTGACAACGCTCCAGACCTTTTCGTTTGTGACGCTGACTACGCTTCTAAGTACATGAATTCTGCTAACACAATTTCTGTAAACGATCTTGGTATCGCTTACTCTGAGTTGACAGAAATGTACAACTACACACTCCAGTTCGCTTGTGATGACAACATGGTAATTAAGGGTCTTGCATGGCAGGCTTGCCCATGTGGTGTTTTCTACAACAGAACTCTTGCTGAGACATACCTCGGTGTTTCTGAGCCAGAAGATGTAGCTCCTTTCTTTGCTACATGGGAGGCTTTCGTTGAGACATGTCAGTTGGTTAACGAGGCTTCTGAGGGTGCTGTAAAGGCTATCTCTGGTACAGATGATATCTGGAGAGCATACCTCAACACACGTTCCAACCCATGGATCGTTGATGGTGAGATCGTTGTAGATCCAGCTATGTCTGACTACTTCGAGATTGCTAAGACACTTTATGATGAGCAGCTCACATTCCAGACATCTCAGTGGGGTGACGTATGGACAGCTAACATGTCCAACGAGACAGTTCTTTCTTACTGGGGTCCAATGTGGCTCGCAAGATTCTCAATGGGTCTTAACGATGGTGAGGTACCTTCCAACCAGACATCTGGTGATTGGGGTCTCGTAGAGGCACCAGCTCCATTCTACTGGGGTGGTACATGGATGATGGCATCCACATTCTGCGACATGAAGGCTTCTTGTGCTCAGATCATGAGAGACATCGCTATTAACACAGACAACCTCCAGGCTATGGCTGACGGTGGTGAGTTCGTTAATAACGTTTCCATCATGACTGCAATCGCTGAGGACGCTTCTTTCTCACTCGAGTGGCTCGGTGGCCAGAACCCAGCAGCTGTTCTTCTAGCTGCAGCTTCTACAATCGACAACTCTTGTGTTGGTGAGAATGACCAGGCTATTAACGATGCATTCACAGCATGCGTTAACTCCTACCTCGCTGGCGACATCGCAACAGTAGCTGACTGTGAAGCACAGTTCATCGCTTCTGTAGAGGAGCTCGGTATCGTTTAATCTTAATTGATTAAGATACTAAACTAAGGTAATTGTGCGGGGCGGGGGAAACCCTGCCCCGCATTTCCTTATTCTTCAAAACTTTTGGGCAAAAATTTAACTTATGGAGAGTGACGAAGATGGCACGTGGCGCTAAGACAACAACAAAGCGTAAGGGATTAAGCTATACACGCTTTGGTTATATCTTTATCGCACCATTCGTAATCGTTTACATACTTTTCAGCTTGTATCCACTCCTTACAACATTCTGGTACAGTGGAACAAATATGCAAAGTACAACAGCGGATTTCTGGGGCTTTGGCGATAAAGTTGTATACTATGACCAGTACTTAGATCTTACAGAGTATTTCTCTGACAACTTCGAAACAGAAGTAGGAATTAGTCAGATCGAATACATGAAGATCAAGAATTTCTTTGCTACACAGGATGCAGCAAATCTATACAACCCACTCAATGAAGAAGGTGTTCAGGCTATCATTGATATGGGTGCTAATGAATTTATTTCACAGGCTACAATTGATAAGTTGCAGACAGCACTTAACGAGGGTAACCTATCAGCTCTTGATCAGGAAGCTATTACAGAACTAAATAATTGGAAGAAGCAGTTCGTAGACCTAGAGTTTTCACTCCAGTCTCAGATTGGTTCAATCAATTCAACTCTTGATTCAATTGTAAATTCTGCAAGTTCAGAAGAGGGCGAAGATGCTCTTACATCAGAAGATATTGTTTCAGCTGATAATTTTGCAGAGTTTATTGACACACTTTCTAATACAGAATTTACTGAAGGACAGCAGGCTCTTATTGCTTACCTCGAAGGTTTTGCAGGACAGCCACTTGTTGATTACTTCACAGCAGCACAGTCTGGTGAAGTTTCAATTGATGATCCTACATTCTATTATATTTGTAATAGACTCAGTTCTCCTAAGGCAACTTTCGGAGAGGAGTCAATTAGCAGTATCACAGTTCCTTTCCTCAATGATTTGAAGTCATATTTGACAACAAGTTCATGGATTTCAACAATTACTGCTTTGAACAGCTATTCCAATTTGCCACTTTATGCTTCTGGTGAAATGGATATGCATGATAATGAAGAACAGCTCTATTCTGATATCGAGACACTCGAATCTGCTGGTATCCTCTCACTTATACCACTTGAGTACAATGGAACAGAACTTGTTCCAGCTGAGAGCGAGACAGACAACTTCCTATTTGGATATAGAACATTTATCGATGCAGATGGTGCGCGTGACTCTAATGAGACTGAGGTTGCTGCAGCAATGCAGATTTCCAAGATTCAGTCTTATGTAGGTGTACAGGGTCGTGCTCTTCTCATTGGTATGGGAATCAATGTTGACCAGTATATCTCATTTAATGGTGAACTCGATATTGATAAATATTATGAGTTTAAGGCTATGATCGGTCTTACAGATTCACTTTCTATTGATGTTTATGAGAGACTTAACGAGTCATACATCAACAGACAGGTGACTAAGGCAGAAGCAGCTCTTGCTGAAGCACAGGCTGAACTTCCTGATGCAGAAGCAGCTCTTGCTGCACTTTCCGTTAATGATGAAGGTTATCAGGCTGCTCTTGAGGAAGTTGCTTCTTTGAAGAATAAGATTGAGAAGAACGAAGCAACAATCAAGAATCCTGACTCACTTTACAGCAAGGCTAATGCTAAGTATTCATATCTCTTTATTGGTATGGAAAACTTCTCTGAAATCTTCTCTAATAAGACAAGATTCAATAACGTTGCAGGTGCTTTCACAGCTACAGCTATTGTTTGGATTATTGGTTTCGTACCACAGATTCTCTTAGCACTTCTTCTTTCTGCATGGTTCACAGACACTAAGATTAAGCTTAGAGGTCTTAACCTCATGAAGGCTTTGATGTACCTTCCAAACGTAATCACAGCATCTACTGTTGCTATCTTCTTTAGAAGAATCTTCTCTTACTCAAACGGTGGTGCTAAGTCAGCTTCCCAGATGATTCTTAATGCATTTGGTGACGCTGATGGTTATAACTTCTTCGAGAGCCCATGGGCTACAAGAATGATTGTTGCATTCATTAACTTCTGGATGTGGTATGGTAATACAATGATCGTATTGATTGCTGGTATTTCTTCAATCAGTGAGTCCTTGTATGAGTCCGCTCAGATTGATGGTGCTAACACATTCCAAACATATATTAAGATTACAATGCCACTTCTAAGACCAATCCTCTTGTACACATTGGTATCTTCTTTGATCGGTGGTTTGCAGATGTTCGATATTCCACAGAACTTGAATGCTTCTCCAGCACTCATCGACTTCAATGGAACAATGGTTCGTTCTACAAGAACAATCTTGATGTATGTAAATGATCAGGCATTTGGTAAGCAGGATATTAAGCAGGTTGGTAATGCTTCTGCTGTATCTATCTTGTTGTTCATCGTTACAACAATCCTTTCCATCCTCATCTTCTATCTAATGAGAGATAAGGATGCTTCAAAGGCTAAGAAGTTAGTAAAGAAGGGAGGAACTAAGTAATGAGTTACGCTACACAGAAACTTAGAAGTAGAAGAGCTGCTGACCTATCTTACAAGGTTCTTGTATATGTTGTAGTATTCTTCTTCGCAGTTCTTGCTATTATTCCTTTCTGGTTCATGTTTATGAACGCAACATGGGATACATTTAACATTCAGTCTGGTATTAAGTTGTGGCCAAGTGCTCATCCAATTGAGCAACTTTCTACAAACTGGAACAACTTGGTAACAAGATCAACATTTAGCTTCTCGATTGGTTTTAAGAACTCTATTATTATTTCCACGAGTGCTACAGCTCTTACAGTTTACTTCTCTGCTTTGACAGCATACGGTCTTAAGGTTTATGACTTTAAGGGACGTAAGGTGCTCTTCGCATTGATCGTAGGTGTAATGATGGTTCCTACAGCAGTTAACATCACTGGTTTCTATAGATTGATGTCTACAATGGGTCTTCTTGGTACAAAGTGGCCATTGATTATCCCAGCAATTGCTGCTCCATCAACAGTATTCTTTATTAAGCAGTATCTAGATTCTTCTTTCTCAATCGATATCGTTGAGGCTTCAAGAATCGATGGCGCAGGTGAGTTCTACACATTTAACATGATTTGCTTGCCTATCATGGTTCCTGCTATTGCAACACAGGGTATCTTCTCATTCCTCGGATCATGGAACAACTTCTTTGCTCCATCCATCCTCTTGAGTAAGACAGAGAACAAGACACTCCCATTGATGGTTGCACAGCTCTACGGTGACCGTTATCAGGACTACGGTGCTATTTACACAGGTCTTTCGGCTTCCGTATTACCAGTAGTTATCGTTTACGTATTCTTGCAGAAGTACATCATTCAGGGTGTTGCTGCCGGTGGTGTTAAGGAGTAATCCTTACACAAACGTAATCATAATTGAATTGATTAATAAGACGCCTTGCTTCGTATGAAGCGAGGCGTTTTTCTTTTCGAGAGGGGCGGTAAGAGAACGCTAGAAAAATGAATTGGAAAAAAAGTATGAAGTAGTTCAACTTTGATTGTCTTTAGTGTAAAATAGAATGACTTAAGGTCGAAGACCAAAATTTATGGGGAGGCAATCAATATGCAATTTGGACATTTTGACGACATTAGTCGCGAGTATGTAATTGAGACTCCGAAGACTCCATATCCATGGATTAACTATCTTGGAAGCCAGGATTTCTTTGGTTTGATTTCTAATACTGCTGGTGGCTACAATTTCTACAAGGACGCTAGACTTAGAAGAATTACACGTTATCGTTATAACAACATTCCTGTTGATGATGGCGGACGTTACTACTACATTAAGGATGGCGATACTGTTTGGAATCCTGGATTTAAGCCTTGCAAGACGGAGCTTGATTCTTATGAGTGCCGTCATGGTTTGGGATATACAAGAATTACAGGTGTAAAGAACGATGTTGAGGCTTCAATGCTTGCTTTCGTTCCACTTGATTACAAGGGCGAGATTAACAGAATCACTCTTAAGAACAATGGTACTGCTACTAAGAACATTCAGTTGTTCTCACTTCGTGAGTGGTGCTTGTGGGATGCTTCTGATGATATGCTTAATTTCCAGAGAAACTATTCTACAGGTCAAGTTGAGATCAAGGATAGCGTAATTTATCATAAGACAGAGTACAGAGAGAGAAGAAATCACTATGCTTTCTATTCTGTAAACGTTCCAGTTGATGGATTTGACTCTTCTCTTGAGGAGTTCCTCGGAATGTACAACGGATTTGATTGTCCACAGGTTGTATGCGAGGGTAAGGCTAGAAATTCTGTTGCTGATGGTTGGCAGCCATGCGCAAGCCACATGATCAATGTAACACTTAACCCAGGCGAGACAAAGTCATTTATCTTTATTACAGGTTATGTTGAACTTCCAGTTGAGGATAAGTGGGAGTCACCTGATGTTATCAACAAGAAGCCTGCTATTGAGATGATTAATCAGTTTGCTACAGATGAGCAGGTTGATAAGGCTTTTGATGAGCTTGCTAGAAACTGGGATAGACTACTTTCTATCTACAAGGTTGACATTAAGGACGAGAAGACAGCTCGTATGGTAAACATTTGGAACCCATATCAGTGTATGGTTACATTTAACATGTCTCGTTCAGCTTCATACTTCGAGTCTGGTGTAGGCCGTGGACTCGGATTCCGTGATTCTTCTCAGGACTTGCTCGGATTCGTTCATCAGATTCCAGAGAGAGCAAGAGAGAGAATTCTCGACATCGCTGCTACACAGTTCAGAGATGGTGGATGCTATCACCAGTATCAGCCACTTACAAAGAAGGGTAACAACGATATCGGTGGTGGATTCAACGATGACCCACTCTGGCTCATCGCTGGTACAGCTGCATACATTAAGGAGACTGGAGATTTCGGTATTCTTGATGCAGAGACACCATATGACTGCGATCCTAACAATACAGGTTCTCTACTTGAGCACCTCACAGCTTCTTTCTACCATGTTGTTAACAACAAGGGACCACACGACCTTCCACTTATCGGAAGAGCTGACTGGAATGACTGCTTGAACTTGAACTGTCACTCTGAGGCTCCAGGAGAGTCCTTCCAGACATTTGGTACAGCTGACGGCCGTGTTGCTGAGTCCGTTCTCATCGCTGGTATGTTCGTAGCAATTGGACCAGAGCTCGTTGAGATGTATAGAAGAAAGGGTATGAATGAAGAGGCTGACAAGGCTCAGGCAGAGATTGATGCAATGAGCAAGGCTGTTCTTTCCGCAGGATGGGACGGCGAGTGGTTCGTTCGTGCTTATGATGCATTTGGCAACAAGGTTGGTTCTAACGAGTGTGAAGAGGGTAAGATTTTCATCGAGTCACAGGGTTACTGCGTAATGGCTGGAATCGGTGTAGAGACAGGTGAAGCTGAGAAGGCTCTTAACTCTGTAAGAGATATCCTCGAGTGCGAGCACGGTATCGTTATTCAGCAGCCAGCTTATTCTAAGTATTACTCCAACCTCGGTGAGTGTTCTTCTTACCCACCAGGATACAAGGAGAATGCTGGTATCTTCTGTCACAACAACCCATGGATTATTATCGCTGAGACAGTAATCGGACGTGGTGATAGAGCATTCAATCTTTATAAGAAGATTGCTCCAGCATATAGAGAGGCAATTTCCGAAGTACATAGAAATGAGCCATATGTATACTCACAGATGATCGCTGGTAAGGATGCAAAGAGAATGGGTGAGGCTAAGAACTCTTGGCTCACAGGTACAGCTGCATGGAACTTCGTAGCTATTTCTCAGGCAATCCTCGGTGTAAAGCCAGGTTACGACGGACTTATCGTTGACCCATGTATCCCATCTGACTGGGATGAGTACACAGTAACACGTGTATTCCGTGGTGCTACATATGTAATCACAGTTAAGAACCCAGACAAGAATCAGAAGGGTGTTAAGAGCATGACATGTGATGGCGCTGCTGTTACAGGAAATGTTCTCCCAGTATTCGAGGCTGGTACAACTCACAATGTAGAGGTTGTTCTCTAATCGATACGAGTAATGAGTTAATAGACGATTACTAGAATAATTAAGACGCCTTGCTATCTTTGGTAGCAGGGCGTTTTTTCTGTGGTTAATTACATATAAATAGTATTCTTAGGTGTATAATTAGTAGAAGAAATCAAAGAGAAAAAATGGTAGAAAGTTCACATGACAAAAAAAGTAATGGTAGCAGTAAGTGGAGGCGTGGATAGCCTTGCAGCAGTGATACTCCTTAAAGATGAGGGGTATGAGGTTTGTGCTGTTACTTTTTTGCTTACAGATAAGATGATGGCAAATGCCAAAAGGGCTAGAGGATTGTGTGATAGATTAGGGGTAGAACATCGTGTTGTTGATTGGAGAGAGCTTTTCGAGAGGGAAGTAAGAGAAGAATTCTCTAGAGAGATTTTGTCTGGAAGGACTCCGAATCCGTGCGTGGTGTGTAATAGAGTAGTGAAGTTTGGCGCGTTCGCGGAATATGCGAGGGCGGAAGGCTTTATGGCAATTGCGACGGGGCACTATGTGAGGAAGGATGCATCTGGCAAGATTTTGGCAGGTGACAGTAGGAAGGATCAGACGTATTTCTTGTGCGACAGCAGGCGCGAGGATTTGAAGATGGCGATTTTTCCGCTTGGAGATAGGTCGAAGGAGGAAATTCGCTCGATTGTTGAGAGGGCTGGATTTGCCAAAGATTTTGCGTGCGAGAAGGAAAGCCAGGATATTTGTTTTGTCGAGACTAGCTATGTTAGTGAAGTGGAGCGTTTTGTGGGGAAGACGGGACTTCATAAGGATGGCTTCGAGGCTGGAGATTTTGTGCTAGAGGGTACTAGAGAGGTGCTTGGCAGGCACGAGGGCTTTGTGCGATATACTGTTGGGCAGCGTAAGGGTATGGGAATCGCGTATAGTGAGCCTTTGTATGTGACGAGGATAGATAGTGACAAGAGAGAAGTTCTGGTTGGCAGAAGCGAAGATTTGATGAGCATGGGGCTAGTTGCGACAGATTTGAATGTGATAGATGAAGAGCTTTGGCAAGAAGGTCTTAAGGATGCGCGACTTACGGCGAAGATAAGATATAGCAGAGACAGGCATGAGGCTCTGAGTGTTCTGCTATGGTCTCGTGAAGGCTTTGAGATAGTGGAGGTTCGTTTTGCAAAAAAGGTGCGTGCGGTAACGCCAGGACAGTGGATTTGCTTTTATTTTGAGGATTTTCTTGTGGCAGGAGCGCGAATTATTAGCAAATTGCAATGAATGCTAAAAAAAAGCCAAAAACGTGTTATTGTATAAAAGCCTATGAATTGAGATAATAAATATATTTCCAGAAAAGGGGCCTAGGAGGTAATTAAATGATTTTACGCGGAGAGAAAGCTCGTGAGCAGGTAAAGCCAGCGGAGCTACTATTGAGAGAGAAGTTTGCGCAGGTTGAGCTTAAGGGCAATGTTAGTGCGCAGTATGTTGGCATGAGCCAAAATGAGATGGTTGCAGGTGTAAGTGGATTGCCATTTGCTTCACCTTTTGTAGCTGTTTTGCTAGAAAGTGATAAATTGTACGACTTGCTAAGCGGCATTTTTGCTGAGGGAGCAAGCGTTTTGTTTGCATATGAGAACGGAGACGTTGTTCTTTACGAGGTGAAGGACGAGGATCTTTTCGAGGTAGAGATTGGCGAGGATTTGAAGGCTTACGTTGTTAGCGAGATTGAGGCAGCTTCTAAGTGGGGCGGAATCTTGAATGACAAGGGTGAGCTCGTTGTTGACCCAGCGACTCCAGCTCCTGGCCCACACTACTACACGAACCTTTTGATTGGTAACAGAATGGGCTTCGATAGACCACTTCAGTCTACTCCAAAGAGTGCCATTGACCGTCTTGGTGGCGGCTGCTTCCGTGCACATGCTGATACACAGGTACTTGCTACTCGTTGGGACTATCTTCCAGAGGAGAACGGCTTCCCTGCAAACCGTCAGTTCTACATTACTGAAGGCGGCAAGGAGATTTTCTATTCCGGTAGAGCAGTTGCTTCTAACCTAGAGAGCGTTAAGACAACTCACTCCCAGAACCGCACAGTAATTGAGTACAGCCTAACTTGCGGACTTAAGGTGAAGAGAACTATCTTCATTCTTCCTTCCGAGGACAAGATGCCGCTAGCAACAGAGGCACAGATGATTGAGATTACAAACGATTCTGCTTCTGACAGAGACCTAAGAATCGTATATACAGGTATGTTCGGAACTTCCGAGGTACACGCTCTTCGCGAGGACGTAATTTTCTCCACAGTAGTTGCGCAGTCCGAGGTATTCTTCAACGAGAACGACGAGATTTCCGCAATTTCCTTCAACCCAAATCCAAAGTGGACAAAGGGCAACATCCGCTTCTCAACACTCCTCGTACACACAGACGACGGCGTGAAGCTCCCAACAGAGTATGCAGCTAGATATGCGGACTTCGTAGGAAACGGCACACTTGAGAATCCACAGTTCATTTCTCGTCTTGCTTGCAAGCCATCTCGAAAAGGCCCAGGCTTCTTCGCACTTGCAACTCCATTTACTGTTAAGGCTGGTGCAACAGTTCGTGCAGACAACTTCACTTGCCTATCTTCTGATGCAGTAAATCCAAACTTCGAAGATGAAGTAACAATGAAGGAAGAACTTTCCGCTATCATTGCAAAGTATAGCGACAAGGACGTACTTCCAAAGGTTCTCGACAAGGTAATTTCCTTCACAGAGCAGTACACAAACTACATGAAGATTAAGCACGACGATGCAAACTTCGAGTCCTATGTAAACTACAATTTGCCATTCCAGGTGTTCTATCAGACATTCGTTTCTCGTTCACTTGACTGGACACAGAAGGGCTACCGTGAGATTGGCTTTAGAGAGATTCAGGACATCTTCGCTTCCATGTACTATTTCCGTGGAATGGGACAGACAGAGTTCGTTAAGAAGCTCCTTCGTGAGTGGGCTGGCAATGTTCACGAGGATGGATATGCTAACCACAACTTCTACTGGACAGGAAAGGAGCCAGGCTGGTGGTCTGATGACGCACTATGGCTTTTCCAGGCACTTGACCGTTATGTAAGTCTTACTGGAGATTACGACTTCCTTCTCGAAGAACTCGACGTAGCTGGTTCTGACGGAAAGAAGAGACGTCTACTTGATACACTTAAGGCAATAATCATCTATTCTGCGAAGATTTCTGTTGGTAAGCACAAGATTCCACTTATCGATAGAGCTGACTGGAACGACTGCTTGCGCGTGGATCCAGATTGCGTAAGCGGTGCTGAGAAGATTAGCCAGTACAAGGAGCAGCTTGCTAAGTCTGGCAAGGCATATGGCGAGGTTCCATATGAGTCCGAATATTCAGAGTCTGTAATGAACGGCTTCCTACTTAAGGTTGCACTTGATGCAGGTAAGAAGATGTTCGAGCACTTTGAGGATACAGAGTTCGTAAATGAGATTACAACTCTTACAACAGAGCTATACAATAGCTTAAATGAATGTGCTTGGAAGAACGACTTCTTCGCAAGAGTTCTTTTCAACCGTTCTAATAAGCCAAACCTCGAATATCTTGGTGCAGCAGGAGACAATCTCCAGGTAGAAGATGCGCCAGGCTCATACTTCTTAAATGCATTCTCTTGGTCAATCCTTGCAGATTGTGCTTCTGAGGCACAGATTACATCTATGCTTGATTCCATGGACAAGTACTTGAAGTCACCATATGGCTTCCGTCTCTGCTCCACAGTAGACTATGCTCAGATTGCACCAAAGATTGACGTTGCACTCTACTATCCAGGTGACCGTGAGAACGGTGGTGTATTTAAGCATGCGAACATGATGGCTGCGGCAGCAATGCTCAAGGCATCAAAGTCTGTAGAGGACGAGGCTCTAGCAGAAAGACTTCTCGATACAGCTTACTGGGTAATCGATTGCATCTTGCCATATCGTACACTCAAGGCACCATTCGAGGTTGCTGGTAACCCAAGACTTTGTACACAGTACAACAACTGTGAGACAGGCGAGAACATTGGACCAACACTTTCTGGTACATCCACATGGCTACTACTTTGCCTCTTCTCTTGCTTCGGTGTAGAGTTCAAGGCAGATTGCTTCGTATGTGAGCCACTCCTACGTAAGAACGATACTTCACTAGAGGTTTCAATTAACAATGGAAGCAGCCGCTACCACATTGTGATCACAAAGCCAGAAGGCTTTAAGCGTATGAAGAACGGCGCAACAGTTACAGTTGATGGCGCTACCATTGAGGGCAACAAGGTTCCACTCTTCGATGATGACAAGGTTCATGAGGTTAAGGTTTGCTTCGCGTAAACTAGATTGATTAGATAAAGATTATGAAGGACTGATTCTTCTTCGAGTAGAGGGGTCAGTCCTTTTCTTATGTGTTTTTCTTTGGCTTTTGGTGTTTGGTGGGATTGAAGTATTGAAAAGAAGTATAAGACACTTAAATTTTGAATCGATTAAGACCGACTAAAAAGACAAACTTATGATGGACTACGATAAAAATCTCAAAATTACATTTTTATCGTAGTCATAACGCTAGCTAGAAGCCTCTTTCAATGCTCAAACTACGATAAAAATTAATAAATCACATTTTTATCGTATAAAAACGCGCTCTTCTCAAGGCTTTATTTCATTCAAACTACGATAAAAAACTTAAAACCGCTTTTTTATCGTACTATTCGTGCAAGTTAGCAAGGTAACACGGCACCATCCAGCATGAAAAACTACGATAAAAATCAAGAAAATCAATTCTTATCGTAGTCTGCCTCTACAAATAGGCTCATTCATAATAAAAACACTACGATAAAAATGAAAAAATCTGATTTTTATCGTAAACAGTGTATGCGAGATGGCTTTGAACCAACAACATTATTACGATAAAAATTGAGAAATGGATTATTTATCGGTAACCCTTCAAAAACAGCGAGACACCACCACCACTTTTGCAACTAACATTTAATTACCAAAAGTCACGTGCTATTTAGAAGAATGTGCCTTTGTGATAGAATGTGTTTGTTAGAAAAGAAATAGACGGAGGATTAAGCATATGCCATATTCGAGCGTGTTCTTGAAGTCGATTGTTGATTATTTTGATTTGGAAGTCGTGTACGATTCAGGTGACATTGAGCAAAGAAGAATTTGTGTTGCAGACGTTACTAGACCAGGACTTCAGTTAGCTGGATATTATGACCACTTTGGCCCAGATAGAATTCAGGTAATGGGAAATATGGAGTATGCGTATCTAGAACAGCTTTCTTCGGAGAATAGAAGGAAGGCGATTATGGGCCTTTTCGAGAAAGGAATTCCTTGCTTGATACTTACTAGAAATCACCAAGCTCATAAGGAGATGCTTGAGGTTGCGAAGGAGACGAAGACTCCACTTCTTAGAACGAGTCAGCCAACTTCGGAATTCAATGCGACGCTTATCAAGTTCTTGAACCTAGAGCTTGCGCCACGTGCGAGTATGCATGGCGTTTTGGTTGAGGTTAATGGTGAAGGTATTTTGATTCTTGGCGAAAGTGGTGTTGGTAAGTCTGAGACGGCGCTGGAGATAGTAAAGCGTGGACATCGACTTATTGCGGACGACCAGGTTGAGATTCGCAAGGTGTCGGAGACGACTCTTGTTGGTAGAGCACCAGATATTATTAGGCACTTGATTGAGATTCGAGGCATTGGTATTCTCGACGTTAAGGAACTCTACGGTGTATCTTCCGTAAAGCAGCAAGAGTCGATTGACTTTATTATCAATCTTGAGCTTTGGGATGAGAACAAGAAGTATGATAGATTGGGACTAACTGAAGAGACGACAGAAATTCTTGGAATTAAGGTTCCTTCTGTGACTATTCCTGTTGGACCTGGACGTAACCTCGCGATTATTGTCGAGGCGGCAGCGATTAACTACCGTGTGAAGAAGATGGGTTACAATGCGGCCCAGGATTTGATCTCAAGAGTGTTCCCAGGAACATAATATTGGAATCGCGCACTTTTTAGTAGCGTGTAGCGTAAGGCGCATAGCAATTAGCCTTATTCGAAAAGCATAAATTTACAAGGACAAAAGGTAAGGAAAATGGAAATCAGGCAAGACGTATCGATGGCAGAGTATTCGACCTTCAAGGCTGGCGGTAAAGCAAAGTATTTTGCTTCTGTTAGTAGCGTTGAGGATATAACGGAGCTCATGAAATTTGCACGCGAGAAGGATTGCCCAGTTTTTGTGTTAGGAAATGGTTCGAATATTTTGTTCTCGGATAAGGGCTTTGATGGACTCGTGATTCATATGGGCAAGGACTTCGCCGATATGGAGGTCGTGTGGGAAAACGATAGCGAGGTTTGTGTCGAGGCGAAGGCTGGTATGATGTTTTCCGCATTTGGAAAAAAATGTGTAGCGATGGGCCTTGGTAAGGTGGAATTTGCTTGTGGAATTCCTGGCTCTGTTGGTGGTGCGATTTACATGAACGCTGGTGCATATGGCGGCGAGATGAAGGATATCGTGACAGAGGTTTGCTTTCTCGATGTTGATGGCGAAGTTAGACGCTTTTCGGGGGAGGAGTGCGAGTTCGGATATAGAGAGAGCTTTTGGGAGAAGAATGAGGCGGATGGCAAGCGCGTGATTTTGAGTATGCGTGTTTGTTTGCCGAGGGCGGACAAGGAAGAGGTCTTGAAGACGGTTGAGGAGCTTCGTGCGAAAAGGGTTGCTTCGCAGCCAGTTGAGGTGCCAAGTGCAGGGTCGACGTTCAAGAGGCCGGAGGGGTATTTCGCGGGCAAGCTGATTATGGATGCTGGGCTTAAGGGCTTCAAACTTGACGAGTCGGGGGCGCAGGTGTCGCCGAAGCATGCTGGCTTTGTTGTGAATAATGAGGGCAAGGCTGACGCGAGCGATATTTATAGATTGATTTGCTATGTGATAGATGAGGTCGATAAGAAGTTTGGGGTGAGACTTTGCCCGGAGGTAAGGCTTATCGGATTTGAGGAGGAAGAGTAATGGAATTGATTTTTTTGACGGGAATGTCTGGTGGTGGTAAGAGCCAGGCGGCGGATTTTTTTGAGGACCAGGGGTTTTTCTGTATCGATAATTTGCCTCCGATGATTCTTCCGGAGATTGTGAAGACTTTCAAAAAGGGTCAAGGCGGCGAAGGCTACGGAATCGAGAAGATTGCGTTTGTTGTCGACGTTAGGTCGAAGGAGCTGCTAAAGGGCTTCGATGCGGCGTTAAAACTCATTGATGAGATGGAGTGCGCGTATAAGATTGTTTTTCTCGAGGCGTCCGATGTGGTTTTGGTGTCGAGATATAAGCAGTCGCGCCGTAAGCATCCGCTTGGTAAGGAGCTTTCTTTGACGGAGGCGATTTCTAAGGAAAGGCGCATGCTTCAGGGTATTCGCGGCAAGGCTACGTATGTAATTGACACATCCGATATGGCGATTACTGCGCTTCGCGATGAGCTTGGTACGATTATTGAGGACGATAGTAGTACGGGAATGTCCATAATGGTGGAGTCTTTTGGCTTTAAGTATGGTCTTCCTGCAGATTGTGACAATGTGATTGATGTAAGGTTTTTGCCGAATCCGTTCTACATTCCAGAACTTCAGCTTCATAGCGGCAAGGATTCTGAAATCGCGGACTATTTGAATGAGTTCGAGGAGACAAAAGAATTCTTAAATAGGCAAATCAGCCTTTATTCCTATTTGATTCCATACTATATCCGCGAGGGCAAGGGTCGACTTCATATTGGCGTTGGCTGTACTGGCGGACGCCATCGCTCCGTTTATGTGGCGGAGACGATTTACAAGAGTCTGCTTGAGCAGGGTTACAAGGTGATTATCCATCACCGCGACATCGACAAGGACCCACGCTATCAGAAGCAAAACGAGGACAAGGCGTAAACATGACAAGCTTCAGCGTCAGTGTCAGAGAAGAATTGTTAAAGCAGCTGCCAAGAAACCTCTCGCAGCGTCAAGCAATCTTGGCTGGAATCTTCTGCTCGAGTGAGTTAGATGCAAACGACGAGGTGAAGACTTCCATTAAGCTTCCAGAGGGCGTGGCTGAATTTACTTCGCGTCTTCTTAAGACAGATTGCGTCTCCTTCGAAAAGAAGGACAACCTCATACAAATTTCTAGTGAGGATGCAGATGCTTTTCGAGAGAGCTTGGGGCTATGCTTCAGGGGCAATAATGCGGATATTTTGTCGAGTGACGAGGGGTTCCGCAGGTGCTTTTTGCGTGGGATTTACATTAATTGCGGCTATTTGTCGGATCCGGAGAAAACTTATAGGCTGGAGCTGCATCTTTGTAATGTTAGGATTTTTGAGGTGCTGTTGTGGATGCTGCATGCGGAGGACATGGAACCTGCGGTGAGCAAGCGCGGTGGCAAGACGGTGATTCGCCTTCGCGAGGGGGACAAGGTGTCCGATTTTCTGGCGATAATTGGCGCGACGAACGCGATGCTGAGTTTCGAGAATATTCGCGCGGAGCATGAGATTTTGGATAGGGTGAACAAGCAGGTGAACTGCGACTCTGCGAATGCTAGGAGGCAGGCTGAGGCTGGAGCGAAAAGAACGGAGATGTTCATTAAGCTGCTCGATAGTCCGAAGTCGAGAAATTTGTCGGAGGAAATGCTGTCGGTGCTTAGGCTACATGTGGATAATCCTGGATTATCGATTACTGAGCTTGGCAAGATGATGGATCCGCCGATTTCGAAGTCGGGTATGAATCACAGGCTCAAGAAACTAATGGAGATAGCGGAAGAGTGTTAGTTTAAGAAATAAACAACTCGGAAGTTGTGCAAAACGCATTTTCTCCCACAAAAAGTTTTCATTTTGTTGTCAAATAATGTCATTGAGATATGAAGGCTATGGTGTTATAGTATCTTTGCGTAATTTTTATGTGTAAGATTGGAGTTGTTATGCGAAGAAGTCCACAAAGGATTGATAAGGATAATACTTTCTATGAGCCTTCACGCGACTCGCAGCAGGGCACTTTGATTCTCGTTGTAATCATGACGATTCTTTTTGTTGTGTTGACTTCTGTGCTTGCGATTATTTACTTTGGCAAGAATACTGCCGGAACTTCGGGCGAGCCTATCGAGATGAGTTATACGAATAACGACGGCTTCCTTGTTGTAGCGACCAGCACTCCAACTCCTGTTCAGCCGATGGCACTTCATGAGAATCCAGTTCTTTATCCAGCTACTGCGAACTGCAACGCAGAGATTTCGGTTGTGACTGAGGGTAGCAGAGCTCCGTCTTCTAGAGCTGTTACTCAGCAAATTCTTCATAACTACGATATTATTTCTGAGTATTCCAGAACAAATGCTATACACTTCGGCGACCCGATTGAGTACAGCGATGTTCAGGGCATTCTCACATATAGAGGCAACAATTTCCGCAACTGCGCGTCCTTTGGAAACACTACTGTTACTGAGGGTACGCTTTCACAGGTGTGGGAGTTCTCTGGCATCGGCACGAGACTTTCCTCCACTATGACTTTTGAGTGGTCTGGTGTCGCTTGGACTGGACAGCCACTTGTTATTTGTTGGCCAGCAGAAACTAGAGCCATTATGAACCTCTATCCCGAAAAGGCCCAGAAGGCAGACCTTGTCGAGGTTATCGTTGCTGGTCTAGATGGTTATGTATATTTCTTCGATTTGGATGATGGCAGCCAGACGAGAGATCCACTTAATGTTGGTTCTTCTATCAAGGGCACTCCTGCGCTTGACCCTCGTGGATATCCGATTTTGTATGTCGGTCAAGGTGACGATAACGGAAGCGACGGCTTCGGTATGAGAATTTTCTCGCTAATAGACGGCTCTCAGCTTTATTTCTACGATGGACTTGATGATAGAGCGTATAGAGAGAATTGGGGTGCGTTTGATTCGTCGCCTATTATCGATGCGATGACTGATACTTTGATTTGGCCTTGCGAGAATGGAATTATTTATACGTTCAATCTCAATACGGTTTATACTCCTGGAACTGGACATGTGACCATGACGCCGGAGATGGTTGGATACAAGTATATTTTCGCAGATAGTAGTGCTGCTAGACTTGGATTTGAGTCTTCGATTGCGATGTATGGTGGATATGGCTATTTGTGCGACAATAGCGGAAACTTGATTTGCGTCGACCTAAATTCGATGGAGATGATTTGGCAGATTCAGCTCGGAGACGAGTCCGACCTAACGCCTGCGATTGAAGAGGAAAATGGCGTTCCGTTCATCTATGTCGGAACTGAGGTAGATAATCAAGGCGGAAGTGGCGAGTATTGTGGTGCGGCATATGTGTATAAGATTAACGGTATCACTGGCGACGTCGTATGGCAGAATTCGTTCCCTTGCTACACATATAATGGTGAGACTTCTGAGACAGATCAAAACGGCGGTTGCTTCGGAAATCCAATCATTGGCAAACACGGAGTTTCCAATTTGGTAATATTCTCATTCAGCATGTCTAATGGACTAGCTAGCGGAAATAGATTAGTTGCGTACAACAAGGCTACGGGTACGCAGGAGTGGGTATACGAGATGAATATTTATTCGTATAGCTCGCCAGTTGATTGTTACGATGAGGCAGGCAATTGCTACATTGTTATCGGGGATAGCGTAGGACAGATTCACTTAGTAAATGCGGCGACAGGAGAGAGAATCACATATATTCAGACAGCTCGCAATATTGGAACTTCAAGCGAGACGATTTCTGGAATTGTGTTCGAGGCTTCGCCGGTTGTCTATAACAATACTATTATTATCGGAACAAAATCGGGCTCGGTTTTTGCGATAAGGATAGCGTAAGGAGTCTTGTAGTACATGGTAGATTATGGGAATTATTCATACGAAGATATTGAAGTAATCGAGGTGTCGCTTAGTGCTTATTCTGGCGAAGGTCTTCGCGTGAAGATTGATAAGAAAAAGTCGCTCATCAATTGGAATGATGGCTATATGTGGAACAACAATTTCATGAAGGGCCTTAATGACAAGAAGAGGGAACTAATTGAGGCTAAGCTTCCTAGCACGAAAATCATCGAATTTTGCATTGCCTACCGCGATGGCAGACAGGACGATATTTCATATAAGACGTTCAATCCGGCTATTTGGGCGGTGGAGCTACGCTTTTCGGATGGGGAGATACTTAAGGCTGGAGGTGACCAGGATTTCCCGAATACATGGCTGATTCTTACGGATTTGATAGAAGAGATTACGGAGTGCAGCTTTAAGCTTCGATGAGAGGCGATTCGGGGCATTTGGAGATTTGGCGGATGTTGGCAGAAACTAGGGGTTTTGCTAATATTTGCCTTTTGTTTATTAGCCTTGTTGAAGTATATGTGATACAATAAACTCCTATAATGTTAACTACGCGATTATGTTTATGTGAGGCAATTGATGGATTATTTAGAGGGTTTGTTTCTAGGTAAGCTATGGAGCGATACAGATTTTGAGAATAGACGTCACACGGGTCTATTTATTCTGTATGGCTTGTTTATTGATTTGGTTGTTCTCATGATTTATTTTACTGGCAAGCAGATTCCGCTTATTTCTGGTGCGACTACGGTTCATACTGTGCTTCTTGTGGTGCTCACTCTTGCGACACCTTTTGCTGCTTGTAAGTATTATCGTTTCCCTATTTGGGGCAAGATTTTGGTTCTGGCTGGAATGATTTACAAGAATTTGATTGTGGTTAGCATGACTGTTGATTTCCTATTGGCACGAATCTCGATTCAGTCCGGAGATTTGATGGATGCCGGCATCAACTATTTGAATTCTACGCTAGAGAAATATACAGAGAAATTCTATGAGAGTGCAGGAACGTTCTCGACAGTTGCCGGAGTAGTTGCTGGTGGAGTACATGTAGTATTTGTATTCTTGCTTTATGCGGCACTAGCCTTGGTAGTTCCTGGACTTATTTATTTGCTATATAGACTCATTCAATATGCATACGATTTTGTAATGGCACGACTCGTTATTAGAAAATTCTTAGTTCGTAGAAGGAAGTAACAAGAGATTTCTTCGGGAGGTATGTTATGGCAGATTTGAAGGACAAGGTTAGCATCACGGTTGAAGATCTAGAAGAAAGACTAGGTTCTAAGAAGCTTCGCGAATTTATCTCCGATTCAGAGAAACTATTTGTAGAGAGAACAAATGTTGCAATTGAAGAAGCGTGCAACAATTCTAATATCAAGGCGGTTTTTATTTCTGGACCAACTTCATCAGGCAAGACTACATTTACGATGAGACTTGCTTCCGGTCTTAACAAGGCTGGTAAGCAGGCAGTGTTCTTGTCTCTAGACGATTACTATCAGGTTCAGGATTTGGTTTTTGATGAGGACGGTAGACCAGACTTCGAGACGATTGATACGCTAGACCTAGTTGCAGCACAAAGAGATATTGCAGATATTGTTTCTGGCAAGACTGTATTGCCACCGAGATTTGATTTTAAGACGAGACAGAGAGTTTCTCGCGATATGTCGGAAGCGATCACATTAGGTGAGTCCGGAATACTTGTAGTAGAAGGCCTACATGGACTTAATAAGAAGATTATCGCAGATTTGCCAGAAGAGAATATTATCAAGATTTTTATCATGCCATATGGAAATGTCTTCTGCGATACGAAGCTTATGGACTATAACGAGATTCGAATGTTAAGGCGTATCGTTAGAGACTTTAGACATAGAGGTGCACATGCACTCGCGACAATTGACTATTGGCCAATGATTGCGAATTCTGAGAAGCAATACTATGAGGACTATCTGACAGCGGCAGATTATCATATCAATTCCTTCTTGGCATATGAGCCACTAATCATTGCACCAATGGCGCTTCACGATATACAAAGTGCGCTCGACCAATACGAGAAGGGAGTAATTGCTCCAAGCGTATTCATGGAAAAGTCGAATACTGGTAAGCCATTTGCAGATTTGCCACGAGCATTAGCGAAGGCACATAAGCTCGTAAGTCATCTTAACAAGATTCCGGTAATCGACAACTCGATGGTGCCAGAGCAGTCTATCTTACTAGAGTTCATATCGAGCTGATAACGAGACAATTTACAAATATAATTCGTGCTTCTTATTGGGCTTGGCTTTTTTAAGGAGAGGCGAAGGTGCGAAGACGCGAGGGGTTAAGGCCTATAAAGAAGCAATAAATACATACGAAAGGCAGGCATTACTATGCCAATTAGAATTAGAAACAACTTGCCAGCGATTAAGGTGCTAGAGCAGGAGAGAATATTCGTAATGGAGGAGACGAGGGCTCTTTCGCAGGATATTAGACCGATTAGGATTGTGATTTTGAATTTGATGCCGAACAAGATTGCGACAGAGACGCAGCTTCTTCGTGCGCTATCGAATTCGCCGATTCAGGTGGACGTGGACTTGATGTGCACGGCTTCGTATCAGCCAACGCATGTGGGTCAGGAGCATTTGACGAAGTTTTACGAGACGTTCGAGGATGTGAAGGACCGCTATTATGATGGAATGATTATCACGGGTGCGCCTGTCGAGCAGATGCCTTTCGAGGAGGTAAAGTACTGGGACGAGCTTAAGAGAATCATGGAGTGGAGCAAGACCCATGTGTACTCGACACTTCACATTTGTTGGGGTGCGCAGGCAGGACTTTACTATCACTATGGCGTGCCAAAGTACGATACAGATAAGAAGGTGTTCGGAGTATTCGAGCATAGCCTTACATGGAGTAGGCCAGTAAAGCTATTCCGCGGCTTCGACGATGTTTTCTATGTGCCACATTCGCGTCACACTGAGCTGCATCGTGAGGATATCGAGAAGGTTGAGCAGCTACGAATTTTGTCTGAGTCGGAGGAGTGTGGCGTGTACGCGATTTCGGATTTGCACGGCAGACAGATTTTTATTACGGGACACTCGGAGTACGACGTCGACACACTCAAGAATGAGTACGACCGCGACAAGGCGAAGGGGCTCGACATCCAAATTCCGCACAACTACTACACGGACAACGACCCTAGCAAGCCACCGATTATGCGCTGGAGGTCTTCAGCGACGCTGCTTTTCACGAACTGGCTGAACTACTACGTTTACCAGGAGACGCCATTTGATTTGTCGCTCCTAACTGAGGTGTCGCACAAGAATTCCGGCAAGAAGGCTACTGACGCAGAGGCTTGGACGCAGGAATATAAGCCAAACAAGAAATAAGATTTTGTCTTCGCCGCTTATTCTCGAAAAGCATCCGCCGCTAGCAAAAAAAGCGCGAAGCACTTAAGGCGATGAACTAAGGTTATACGCTAAGAAAGGAAGGTCATTATGAGTAAGCCAATCGAGATTACAAAGGAAATGATGATAGAGGCAACACCGATTAGACCAGAAGATGGTCACAAGGGTACTTTTGGTAGACTTCTGATTGTTGCTGGCTCGAAATACATGACCGGAGCTGCCGCGCTATGTGTAAAATCCGCACTTTCTAGTGGAGTTGGCATCGTGCAGCTATATGCTCCAGAGGAGGCACTTTTTCCAACTAAGGTGCTTTGTCCATGCGCTCTAACTATGGCTTACCCAGACGACGAGATAAAGGCAGTTTCTGTGCTGATGGCCTTGATGCGAAGCGCGACTTGCGTTGCTATTGGACCTGGACTAGATCCGGACGATTCGCGTAACAGCCTTCTTATCGAGTGTGCAATAAAGAACAGCCCACATCTGGTAATAGATGCGTCGGCACTTAATATCATCGCTAGGAACAAGGTTTTCTACGAGAAACTTCTCAAGAATCGTAAGAACGACCTATTAGAGAACGCGATAATTACACCGCACCTTGGTGAATTCTCAAGGCTAATCGGACAAAGAAACTTCCATACAGAAGCTTCGGAAGAAAAGCAAATAAAAGAGTGTGTGCAATATGCACGAGATATTGGAGTAGTTACAGTACTTAAAACTCACAAAACAATAATTTCAAATGTTGGCCGTAAGTGCTATATTAACACTATTGGAAATAATGGCATGGGCAAGGGCGGTAGTGGTGATGTCCTAACTGGACTCATCGGAGGCCTTAGCGCACAAGGCTTGCCAGCAGAACGAGCAAGCGTATGTGGCGTATATATCCACGCGCTATCTGGTGACAAGGCAGCAGACAAATTTGGTCGCCGCGCCATGACACCAGAGAATATAATTGAGTGTCTGCCAGATGCTTTTGCGGAAATTGGCTGGAACTAGAAGAGAAATACGAACTATAGGAACGGTTAGAAAATAGAAGAAACGGAAGATATAACGAAGATGCAAATTAAGCCAGAGATGTTCAACAGATCATGCGTAACGATTGACCTTAAGGCCCTCGCGAACAATATTCGCGAGATTCGTAAAGTCACCAAAGAAGGCGCAGAGATAATGGCAGTCGTTAAAGCTGACGCATATGGACATGGCTCGGTTCGAGTAGCAAAGGTCCTCCTCGATAATGGCGCGGACAGGCTCTGCGTAGCAACAGTCGAAGAAGCAATCGAGCTTCGCGAGGCAGGCATCACCGCACCGATTCTAATCTTGGGCTTTACAAGCAAATACGGCTACCACAAGGTAGTAGAATACGATATCGAGCAGGCAATCTACTGCTACGAAGACGCACTCTGTCTCTCACAAATCGCAGTCAAGGCAGGCAAAAAGGTCAAGGTTCACATCAAAATTGACACAGGAATGGGCCGCTTAGGCTTCCTCTCCGACGCCGAAAAGAACTACATTAACAATATCGAGAAGATTAGTAAGCTTGACGGCATCGAGATGTTTGGAGTTTTCTCGCATTTCGCGACAGCAGACGAGGGTGGCGACAGCGACGAATTTACACGCGGACAATTTGAAAAATTCATCTCCATCGTAGACGAACTTAAGACTCGTGGAGTTAGCTTTGCAAAAAGACACATCTGCAATTCCGCAGGAACACTTCGCTTCCCAGAAATGCACATGGAAATGGTACGCGCAGGTCTAGTTTTATATGGACTCATGCCACCAGGCTGTCCGAAGCCAAGCAAAGAAGTAAATTTAATCCCAGTAATGTCTTGGTATGCGAAGGTCATCAACGACAAGGTTATAGATGAGGGCATGTCTGTATCCTACGGAAGACACTTCGTTGCCGACAAGAAGACGAGGGTATTAACAATATCGGTAGGCTACGCAGATGGCCTATCAAGAAGACTCGGAAACGGTAGTTTCGAGCTCGAAATTGGCAAGACGAGGGTGCCAATTATCGGAAACGTTTGCATGGACATGTGCATGGTAGACGGCACTAGGTTGAATGTAAATAACGTAGAAATCGCGGACGAGGAGCCGGTGCTGATTTTCGGGCAGGGCAAGAGCGCAGACGATCTCGCAAACTACCTCGGAACAATAAACTATGAGATTACTTGCGTAGTAGGAAAGCGCGTGCAGCGAATCTACATCGAATAATCTTGTGGCAAATTTATAGGGCAAGTTAATAACCGTCGGGCATGGGCGGAAAAAATACAATTTAATAGGAGTAGTAGTATGAACCAAAGCACATCGAAGCAGCTGAAGCTTTTTGCTGCAAAAATGAGACGCTGGATTATTGAGGGCGTATATCAGGCCAAGAGCGGACACCCAGGCGGCTCACTATCTTGCACAGATATCATGGCATATTTGTATTGCGAGCAAATGAACATCAATCCAGAAAATCCAACATGGGAGGACCGCGACAGATTCGTTCTATCGAAGGGACACTGCGCACCGGCACTTTACGCGGCACTCGGCCTTAGAGGCTTTTTCGACATCGAAGAGTTGTCGAGCCTAAGAAAGTACGGCGCGATGCTACAAGGACACCCTTGCCTAGGAAAGACACCAGGCGTCGACATGTCGACAGGCTCTCTCGGACAGGGAATCTCCGCCGCAACAGGAATGGCTCTTGCTGGCAAAGTAGATGGCAAAAAGTATCGCGTATATAGCATCCTAGGCGATGGCGAAATGCAGGAAGGCCAAGTATGGGAGGCACTCATGTGCGCGGCACACTATAAGCTTAGTAACCTATGTGCAATTCTCGACTACAACGGCCTACAAATCGATGGAAAGACTTCAGAAGTAATGGACCTCGGCGACATCGAAGCAAAGGTAAAGGCCTTCGGATGGAACACAGTAGTAATCGATGGACATGACTTCGAGGAAATTGGTCAGGCGATGATGCTTTTCGAGCAGAGGAGCAGAGAAGAAGAAAAGCCATTCTTCATAATCGCGAAGACACATAAGGGTATGGGCGTTTCCTACATGTACGACAACGCTGGCTGGCACGGCAATGCGCCAAAGGACGAACAGTACGACGTGGCTGTTTCTGAGTTAGACGCAGAAATTGCGAAGTTAGAGGCATTGGAGGTGTAATATGGGAAAGATGGCGACAAGAGAGGCCTACGGAAAGGCACTCGCAGAATTTGGTGGCGACGAGAGAATCGTGGTTTTTGATGCAGACCTGTCAAAGAGCACGAACACAGCTACCTTCAAAAACGTATATCCAGAAAGACATTTCAACATGGGAATCGCAGAGGGCAACATGGTGTCAACTGCATGCGGAATGGCAACTTGCGGCAAAATCGCATTCGTATCCTCATTCGCAATGTTCGCATCCGAGCGTGCGCTAGAGCAGATTAGAAATTCCGCTTGCTACCCAAAGCTCAACGTAAAGGTTTGCGCTACACACGCAGGCCTCACAGTAGGCGAAGACGGCGCATCCCATCAGTGCCTAGAGGACCTCGCGATAATGCGAAGCCTTCCAAACATCAAGGTGGTTTGCCCAGCAGACGCAGCAACAGCGCGCCTTGCAATCAAGGCAGCAATCGAGACAGACGGACCATTCTATGTTAGACTCGGACGCCTCGCAGTAAACGATGTCTACGGCTCCTACGGCGACGAAGTTGAGTTTACTCTTGGCAAGGCAATCAAGGTCCGCGAGGGAAAAGCAGCAACACTAATCGCAACAGGTCTCATGGTAGAAACTGCAATCGACGCCGCAAAGGCACTTGCAGAAGAAGGCATCGAAGTACGCGTTCTTGACATGCACACAATAAAGCCAATCGACGAGGATGCAATCGTTAGCGCCGCAACAGAAACAGGCTTCATCGTTACATGCGAAGAACACAATATCATTGGCGGACTTGGTTCCGCAGTTGCAGAAGTAGTTACATCCAAGTGTCCTTGCAAGGTGGTTCGCTTCGGAGTACGCGATGAATTTGGTCAGTCAGGTACACCAGCTGCGCTTCTTGAGGGCTACAAGCTAACAAGCAAGGATTTGGTTGAGCTAATTAAGAGCAATATGTAATTCGATTCTACTTTTGACGATGGACTCTGAACTAGGGGTTATCAGCAGAAGGTTCACCCAGGAAGCCCTGTTTTGATGAACTTCTTGCTGAAATAGGGGTTATCAGCAGAAAGTTCACCCAGGAGGCCCTGTTTTGATGAACTTCTCGCTGAAATAGGGGTTATCAGCAGAAGGTTCACCCAGGAGGCCCTGTTTTGATGAACTTCTTGCTGAACTTGGTCATATCTGTTCTTTTGTGGTATCAAAAAGAATCATTTCGTGCTACAATACAAAGGATGCGTGTCGCATCGTAAGCTTATGCTTGCACGGTAAGCGTGTGAGGTGGGCGAGTTAATATTTTTCGAAGGGGCGCAATCGATATGGCTTATTATGTAGGAATTGATCTTGGTGGAACAAACATCAAGGCAGGTATCGTAGATAGTGAAGGAAAGATGCTCAACAAGAAGAGCATTAAGACAAATGCGGATCGTCCAATGGAGGAGATCATTACTGATATGGGTAAGCTCGCAGTTGATGTTATTAGCGACGCTGGACTTACAAATGATCAGGTGAAGGCAATTGGTATTGGTTCTCCAGGAACTCCAGACAATGAGGCTGGTGTACTTGTTTATTCGAATAACTTGCCTTTTAATATGGCTCCAATGAGAGAGATTATTAAGAAGGTTGTAGATCTTCCTGTTTATATTGATAACGATGCGAACTGTGCTGGTATGGCAGAGGCTGTTGCTGGTGCTGCGAAGGGCGCGAAGGATTCCGTTACTATTACTCTTGGTACAGGAATTGGTGCTGGTGTGATTATCAATGGAAGAATTTATTCTGGTTTTAATCAGGCTGGTTCTGAGTTCGGACATACTGTTCTCGTTTCTGGTGGACAGCAGTGTTCTTGCGGACGTAAGGGTTGCTTCGAGGCATATGGTTCTGCTAGTGCGCTTGTTAGAATGACAAAGGAAGCTGCCGAGGCTAATCCTGACTCTAAGCTCAATGAGGTTATTGAGGAAGAGGGTAAGGTTAACGCGAAGGTTGCTTTTGTTGCAATGCGTCGTGATGATAAGGTTGCAGCTGAGGTTGTTGACACATATATCGACTATCTTGCAGATGGACTTGCAAATGCAATTAACACATTTATGCCAGAGGTTCTCGTAATCGGTGGTGGTGTTTGCGGCGAGGGAGATCCACTTCTTGTACCACTAAGAGAAAAGACACTTAGCCGTCCATACTTTGGACCTGGTGTAAAGAAGACAAGAATCGAGCTCGCACAGATGGGTAACGACGCTGGTATCGTTGGTGCCGCAATGATGGCGAAAAGCTGCGATGACGATGGCTTGAAGGGCTAATCGAAGGGCTGATAAAAGGGCTAATCAATAGATGTATACAGTCGTTTTGGTGGTTGAATACGATGGAACAGATTTCTGTGGTTATCAGATACAGGATAATGGCAGAACGGTACAAGGCGACTTAGAGAAGGCTCTTAGCACACTTTATAATCAAGAAATTACAATAACGGGATGTTCTCGTACTGATTCTGGTGTTCACGCGCGTGGACACGTCAGTAGTGCGGTCGTCCCGTTTTATATTCCAGCGGATAGGATTCCTTTTGCACTCAATGCGATGCTTGCACCAGATATTTCTGTTCGTGCGGCGCGGTATGTTGAGGACAAGGACGGCAAGACCTTCTCGCCGCGGTTCGACACGAAGGGCAAGCGATATGTTTATCGAGTCTATCAGAGTAAGACGAGAAGTCCGCTATATGCTAGGTTTGCGCATCATGTCACTTATGATTTGGATGTCGAGGCGATGCAGGAGGCGGCGCAGTACATGGTTGGTGAGCATGATTTCGCGAGTTTTTGTGCGACGGGTGGCAGCAATGTCACGACGGTTAGGAAAGTTTTGTCGGTGAATGTGAAGGCGGAAGAGGTTTTGGTGTCGGCCCCGGTGCTTTTCGAGAGGGGCGAGGTTGAAGTCGAGGGCGAAGGCGAGGCGTGCGCGAAAAGCGCCAGCACGGCAGGGCGACAAATAGCTGGGCGACTCATAGAGATTGAGGTAGTGGGCGAGGCGTTCTTGTACAACATGGTGCGAATTATGGCTGGGACCTTGGTGGAGGTCGGAAGCGGCAAGTTTGTGCCGGGCGACGTTGTGAAAATCATTGAGGCCAAAGACCGACGAAAAGCAGGAAGAACTTTGCCAGCATGCGGTTTGACGCTTGAGGAAGTGTACTATTGACGGTTTTTTCTTGGTCGATGGTGGTGATATAATGTTAAGTGAGAGTAAAAATTCTATGAGCGTATAGGAGGTAAGAAAATGACTTTTACAGCTTGGAATGACAGAACAAACATGAGCTTGCTTACAGATTTCTACGAGCTTACTATGGCGAAGGGTTATCTTGATGGGGGCTACGAGGACAAGATTGTTTATTTTGATATGTTTTTTAGAAGCGTGCCAGAGGGCGGCGGATATGCTGTTGTTGCTGGACTTGAGCAGGTAATTGACTACTTGAGAAATCTTCGCTTCACTGAGGAGGATTTGTCTTTCTTGAAGGACAAGTACAAGTTCGATGACAAGTTTATTGACTACCTTCGTAATTTCAAATTCACTTGCGACGTGTGGGCTATTCCAGAGGGAACAGTTGTATTCCCACATGAGCCACTTGTTAAGGTTCGTGGTCCAGTTATGGAGGCACAGATTCTTGAGACTGCGCTTCTTTGTACTATCAACCACCAGAGCCTTATTGCAACGAAGACTGCAAGAATCGTTCGTGCTGCAGAGGGACGTCCAGTAATGGAGTTCGGTGCTCGCCGTGCTCAGGGCTATGACGCTTCTGTGCTCGGTGCACGTGCATCCTACATTGCTGGTGTTGCAGGTACTAGCTGCACAATCTGCGGACAGCAGTTCGACATTCCACTTTCAGGAACGATGGCGCACAGCTGGGTAATGCTTTTCGATAGCGAGTTCGAGGCGTTCGCGGCTTATGCGAAGTCCTATCCAGACAAGACGCTCCTACTCGTAGACACATACGACGTGCTAAAGAGCGGAATTCCAAACGCAATTCGCGTGGCAAAGGAAATCCTAGAGCCAATGGGCAAGAGACTTCTCGGAATCAGAATCGACTCCGGAGACCTCACATATATGACTCAGCAAGCTCGAAAAATGCTAGACGAAGCTGGCCTTACAGATTGCAAGATTACTGTTTCCAATGCACTCGATGAGTACTTGATTCGCGACCTCATTAGTCAGGGTGCGTGCATCGATTCTTTCGGCGTAGGCGAGAGACTTATTACTTCCAAGGCTGAGCCAGTATTCGGTGGCGTATATAAGATTTCTGCAGTAGAGGACGAGGCAGGAAACATTATTCCGAAGATGAAGATTTCTGAGAACATCGGCAAGGTGACAAACCCATGTAGCAAGGACCTAGTTCGCTTCTACGACAATGCAACAGGTAAAGCAATTGCGGACGTGATCATGGTGGATGGCGAGGAGCTTCCAAGTGGTGAGCCATATGAGATTTTTGATCCAGTTGACACATGGAAGAGAAAGACTATCGAGAATTACACATGCCGTCGTCTGCTTGTGCCTATCTTCAAGGGTGGCGAGCTCGTATATGATCTCCCAACAATGAGCGAGCTTCGTTCGTATTGCACTAAGGAAGTAGATTCCTTGTGGGATTCTGTAAAGCGTTTTGAGAATCCACATAAGTATCACGTTGACTTGTCTCAGAAGCTTTGGGATATCAAGAACGACATTTTGCATTCATTCCGCAAGGCATAATTTGTGCACTTCGTGCTAGACGCCCAACTTTTGGGCTTGGCGGTCTCTTCTAGAGAGGACGGCGGAGACTTACGAGAGGCTTTTCTCGAGAGAGGCTTTTCGAGAAGGATGCTTTTCGAGAGGGATGCAGAGAAAATAAAATAGAAAAAGAGGAACATTTATGTCAAATCCAATTGTAACAATTAAGATGAAGGACGCTGGAGAGATTAAGATTGAGCTTTATCCAGAGATTGCGCCAATTTCCGTTGAGAATTTTGTGTCTCTCGTTGAGAAGAAGTTCTATGATGGACTAATTTTCCACAGAGTAATTCGCGGATTTATGATTCAGGGCGGATGCCCAGATGGAACAGGAATGGGTGGTCCAGGATATCAGATTAAGGGCGAGTTTGCGTCAAATGGCGTGAAGAATGACCTAAAGCATGAAAGAGGAGTAATCTCTATGGCACGCTCCATGATGCCAAATTCTGCAGGAAGCCAGTTCTTCATTATGCACCAGAATGCGCCACACCTAGATGGCGATTATGCTGCTTTTGGTAAGGTTATTTCTGGTATGGAAGTTGTTGATGAGATTGCAGACCAGATGACTGATTATGCCGATAAGCCAGTTGCTCCACAGATTATGGAGTCTGTTACAGTAGAGAAGTAATTGCTGGCGTTCGTGTTGTGGCTACGATGTAGCAGCGATGTAGCTTCGGTGCGGCTAGAGCGTGACTAGGCTAAGATTAGTTCAAATAACGAGAACACTCACTTTGAAGTGAACCCCAAAAGGTTCGAGGTGGGTGTTCTTTTTGGTTGTTCAAGTTTTTTGTGGTACATAGTTGGGTTTGCGTTTCTTCTACTAGACAAAGCTCGCGCAAAGAGCACATTCCAACATCACTTCTTGTTCGTCGTTTTTACAATATAATGTGGTCTAGCCTTGACTTCGATATATGTGCGAGCTATGTATTCACCAAGAACGCCGAGTGCCATAAGAATTAATCCGCCTAAGAATAGAGTAATACATAGAGTTGAAGCGTAACCAGGCACCGCAGTCCAAATTTGCAAAATAATCGCGCGAATAAAATAGTAAATCATATAAAGAAACGAAGCTGCCGCGCAAGCAAAACCACAAAGCGTCGCAAGTCGAAGCGGCACAGTAGTAAATGCAACAATTCCATCAATCGCATACAAAAATAACTTCCAGAAACTCCATTTTGTCTCTCCAGCTACGCGCTCTACATTCTCGTGCTCAAACCACTTTGTATCAAAACCAACCCAGGCGAATATACCCTTCGAAAAGCGTTGTCTCTCACACATCGAGACAATTGCGTCAACTACAGGTCGCTTCATCAAGCGGAAATCTCTAGCGCCGTCAGCTATTTCTATCTCGCACATACGGTTGATGAGCTTATAGAACATACGCGCAAAAAAACTGCGAATCTTTGGTTCTCCTTGTCTTGTCACACGACGAGCCGCGCACATATCGCATTCATTGTTGTCTAGCGAACGAATCATGGCAGGAAGCAAGCTTGGTGGGTCTTGCATATCGGCATCTAATATTGCTACATAGTCACCCTTCGCTTCACAAAGCCCACAATACATCGCTGCTTCCTTGCCAAAATTTCTCGAAAAGGAATAGTAGCGAACACATTTGTCCGATATTGCGAGGCTATTAAGAACAGAAAGTGTTTTGTCTTTACTACCGTCGTCTACGAATATGTATTCGAATTCATAATTAGGGAATTCTATGCGAACAGCATTAAGCGCATTATATAGAATTGGCAAGGAGTCCTGTTCGTTGTAGCATGGTATTATTAGTGATACTATCATTATTTTCTCCTGTAATTGTTGTATTTTTGAATGCAAGAGTATTATAATACAAAATGTTTATATTTTCATTGTTTTTCGGGGGTAGGTAAAAATGAAAGAAATTGAAACAATTCAAAGAAAGAGACAATTGCGTTCTCTTTCGGTAAACAAGGATGTTTTAGATCCTATTTTGGCTTTTGTGATTTCGATGCTAGGCTTTTTATTCCTTGCTTTTGCATGGCATATGGAGCCCTTTGGAGACTCAACTGTTTTAGCTAGTGATCTAGATGCTCAGTATTCACCTTTTATTTGGTCATGGCTTAATCATTTGAGAGATGTGTTAGAGGGAGAGCATTTTATTAATAATTTCTCCTATATGGATAATCTGGGTGCAGGCAAGAATGTTTTTGGTATACTTGGCTATTATACCGCTAGTCCATTTGTGTATATTGTGGGTCTTTTTGGACTAGAGAATGTGTATTTAGCAATTTGGTTTTTAATAGTCTTGAAGAATTCGATAGCTGCAGCGTTAATGACTATTTTCATTAGAAGCAAAATGACGAACAAAGAAAGTCATATAGCTATTGTTTTGGGTTTGCTGTATGCATTTAACAGTTATAGTATACTTTTTAGTTTTAACATCATGTGGATCGATGCATATGCTTTACTTCCACTGACACTTTTGTTTGCCGATAGATTTATAGAAAAAGAGAATAAAAGGATTCATATCGGTTTTATTCTGACACTAGTAGTGTTATTTGTTTCACAGTTTTACATGGCATACATGGTTGGAATATTCACATTTTTATATTTGGTATTTAGAATTGTTGAAGAGGTATACTGTAAGAACAATAATCAAGTTCTCAAGAAAACAAAAACTATAATTTTGAATTTCATTTCTCATGCTATCATTTCAGCATTGCTATCATCATTTTTCTTGTTTCCAGCGATATATGATACTTTGGTAAATAGAGACCAAACGTCATATGCATTTGTAAATGATATTGTTAAGGACACAGAAATTGATCAAAATCCTTTAATTCTTTTTCAATCTTTTTTCTTAGGCAATTTTGGTTCATTTAATGAGGTGCTCTCTGGTGGTAGACCATTCTTTTTTACAAGTGTATTAATCACGTTGAGTTTGATTGTATTCTTCTTTAGCTCAGCTTTTTCAAAAAAAGAAAAAATAGTATATGGATCATTAATTGGGTTTATGTTGTTATCATTTACAATTATTAGACTCGATATTGCATGGCATGCCTTCGACGAACCAAATTGGTTCTATCATAGATATAGTTTTTGCCTTATACCGATAACATTGATTATTGGACTTAAAGTGTATGAGAAGTTGTGCAAAAGAATGATAGAGAAAAGAATTATATTGATATCGGGATTAGTGATGTATTTGATTCTTGTTATTACAGATTCTTTTGTTATCGGCGCGTATGATGATGCTCAAGTCGTTCTTAACATAGTTTTTATAGCTTTATACGTTTTCTATATGATAGGAATAGAGAAAGAAAAGTGGCATGAGCAATTGAAGAATATGAGTAAAATTTGTTCGTTTTTACTAGTATTGAGTGTGTCAATAGAAGCCATATTTGTAAATAACAATTTGTCTATGCATGCCAGTGCTTTTACTAGTGGTACAAAAAGTTTTTATTATGAAGATGCTTTCTCTGTTGTTGGTGATTGTATAGAATTGGGAAGATCACATACTGATGCTTTTAGAAGTGAAATTGAAGGAGACAGAATTCGTGGTGTGGATAACCTAACAGCGGGTAGTTATATGGATTACAGCTCCATATCGTTGTTTAACACTAATTCCAATAAGCCTTTCGCTAGATTTATTAAGAACTTTGGACATATGACAGCGTACAACTATTTTGCTACTCAGTACGATTATGCAGCTATGCCTACAGATGCTTTTTTCTCCATTGGTACGATAATAACAGAGCGTGAATATGAGAATGCAACGCTAATTGCGACTGGAAACATGTATGAGAATCAAGATATAGATGAAATGCCAATTTATGCATATAGCAACCCTTATATTTTTCCATTGGGATTTGCTGTTCAAGATAGTGCCATGGCTTTTGATTTCTATTCTTTGGAAACAAATTACGAAAACAAGAATTATTTTACAATGCAAAACGAATGGTATAGATCAATGTTTGGTAACGCATTTAGTGTAGACATCTATGATACATATGAGGATATACTAATTGGAGAACCGACAATTATTAATGGATTTAGATTCCCAGAACAAATCGATTTTGAGTATGCTCCACAGGAGTATACTCGTGAGGATGCTTTTGCAAATGAGAATATCCCTGATGGACAAGAATATGTTAAAAAAATCATTGCATCTAATATTGAACTGCCTACTGTTTTAGAGTACAGTTTCGAAGCTCAGTACACGGGTGAGCATTATATAAATTATTCAGTGCTTACCGTTCCTACTCCTATAGTTATATATGTTGATGATCAAGAGATTAATTCTCTTTCCGGGTATTCGCAATTCTCATCAGTCACACGTCTTGGATATTACGAAAAAGGTGAAATGATAAATGTTTCCATCATTTCGATAGATGTAAACCTAGTCGAGTATTTAGGTATATATTTTGCTTGCTTAAACGAAGAAGCTTTTATTTCAGGATACGAGATGATTAGGCCTAATTTATCTAATGTTACTATGACGGACTATGAGCAGGGCTATGTGACATTCAATACGAATCTTAGCGAGGGCGAGATGCTTCTAACGACGATTCCGTACGAGGCGGGCTGGACCTGCTATGTGGACGGCGTCGAGACGGAAATTACTCCATATCAGGGTGCGCTCATTGCAGTTGATGTCGGAAGTGGCAGCCATGAGGTCGTCTTGGAGTTCGTAGCGCCTGGTCTTGTTCCGGGCTTCGTCGTGAGTGCGGCTACTATCGGAGTGCTTGTGGTAGCAGGCTTTGTGCAGATTATCTTAAAGTCTCGCTCGAAAAGCAGCCAAAACAAATAATATTAGAAACAAAAATTTCAAAGAAAAACCGTATCTTATATGCTAAACTTTAGACTAGTGATAAATTGGTGCAAATTGCACTGCTAATTAAATTGCAAATAAAGCTTTTCGGAGGAGAACGACTATGAGTTATATGGATTTATACAAGCTTTGGGCGAACGATCCTTTCTTCAATGAGGATACAAGAGCTGAGCTTAAGGCGATTGAGGGCGACGAGAAGGAAATCGAGGAGAGATTTTACAAGGACCTAGAGTTCGGTACTGGTGGACTTCGCGGCGTGCTTGGCGCAGGAACAAACAGAATGAACATTTATACTGTTGCGAAGGCGTCTGCGGGACTTGCTCAGTTCATTATTTCTAATGGCGAGGAGGCAATGAAGAAGGGTGTTGCAGTTTCTTACGATTCTAGACATTTTTCGCCTGAGTTTGCTGCTGTTACGGCTTCTACTCTTGCTTCATACGGCATCAAGGTTTACTTGTCCGATGAGCTTCGTCCAGTTCCAATGCTCTCATATTCTGTAAGATATTTTGGTGCATTTGCAGGCGTAATGATCACTGCTTCCCATAACCCTGCTAAGTACAACGGCTACAAGGTATATGGCGAGGACGGCGGACAGGTTCCACCAGAGGCTGCTGCAATTATTCTTGAGGCAATGGACAAGTACGACGACGTTCGTAATGTTAAGATGATGTCCATCGAGGACGCAATGGCAACAGGACTTGTTGAGAAGTTCGGCGAGAAGGTAGATGCAGCATATACAAAGATGCTAACAGAGCTCGTAATCGACCAGGACGCTATTAACAGACAGTCCGATATGGCTATCGTTTATACACCACTTCATGGTTCTGGAAACAAGCCAGTTAGAAGAATTCTTGACAAGGTTGGCTTTAAGAATGTACACATCGTTACTGAGCAGGAGAAGCCAGATGGTTCCTTCCCAACAGTAAAGACACCAAACCCAGAAGACCCAGCTGCACTTGGCATGGGAATCGAGCTCGCAAAGAAGGTTGGCGCATCAATCGTTGTTGGTACTGACCCAGACTCAGACCGCGTTGGTGTTGCTGCGAAGACAGTAGAAAATGGCGTAGAGGTATATAAATCCTTTACTGGTAACCAGATCGGCATCATGCTCCTTGACTACATCCTAAATTCCAAGAAGGAAGCAGGTACACTCGAGGACAATTCTTTTGCAGTTACTACAATCGTTTCTACGAAGCTCGCTGGTCCAATTTGTAAGGCATATGGCGTAGAGCTTCAGGAGGTACTAACTGGCTTTAAGTTTATAGGTGAGAGAATTAAGCTCGATGACGAGTTCGGTAACAAGCACTTCCAGTTCGGCTTCGAGGAGAGCTACGGCTATCTTTCTGGCTTGAACGTAAGAGACAAGGACGCAGTAGTTGCAGTAATGTTGATTGCAGGTATGGCTGCACAGTCTCTTGATAAGGGCGAGACGCTTTTCGATAGACTAAATAAGATTTATGAGAAGTACGGCTACGGCTTCGAGGAGGCAGTAAGCTTCACACTCGAGGGCAAGGCTGGTCTAGAGAAGATTGCAGGTGCAATGACTTCCATGAGAGCTGAGCTTGAGGCAGCAAAGACAATCGAGGACGCTTCTAAGCTAATCGGTGGCCCACAGGTAGTTGCAGTTCGCGACTATTCCAAGTCCGTTCGCTACGAGTTCACAGCAGACGGCGTAAAGACAACACCAATCGACCTCGTAAAATCCAACGTTCTTCTATACGAGCTTGGCGGCGACTGCGGAATGGACTGGGCATGCGTTCGTCCTTCCGGTACAGAGCCAAAGCTAAAGATTTATTTCGGAATTTACCACTCCAACAGAGAGGATGCTATCAATAATCTCGCAACAGTTAAGAGCGAGATGAGCAAGTTCGTCGAGGGTAAGCTCTAATCATGAGTAACCACACGAGCGATAGCAAGAAAATAATAGCGCTGAATTTACAGCCAATTGCTAGCGGCAATCTTACGGGCATAGGTTTTTATGCCCGTAATGTCGTTATGGGACTAATGAAGGATAGCGCACTTATGTGCGAAGGCGAGCAGGACTTCGAGCTTCACGCTTTTGATTTTCTTGGTCGCAATAAGGCAGACGCCACAATTGAGCAGCGCCTTGGAATGAAGCCAACTCACATGTCCAAAATCATGCCGCTTGGCGCATATATTAGGCTCGGAAAGCTCGGCAAAATCCTTCCATACGAAGCACTACTTCGCTCGAAGGCGCAAAAGACGCTTTTTTTCAACTACCTCGTGCCTCAGGGGCTTAAGGGCGAGTCGGTCATCACAATTTACGACCTCGTATGCGAGCGCTTCCCCGAGACAATGGAGGCGCGTAACCGCACGCTTCTTCAGAAGCATCTTCGCGCATCAAGCCAAAAGGCGGACAAAATCGTTACCATCTCGGCCTTCTCGAAAAGCGAGATCATCGAGCTTCTCGGCGTGCCGGAAGACAAAATCGTCGTAGCACCATGCGGCGTTGACAGCTCATTTTACAATCTAGATAGTGGCGCAGAAGACGACGAAAAAATCATAAAAGAATTAGTAGAAGGCCCATATATCCTTTATGTTGGAACATTAGAGCCGAGAAAGAATATAAAGAAAGTGGTCGAGCTTTTCGAGAGAGTATGCGAGATATACCCTGACCTAAAGCTCGTGATTGCTGGAGGCGTCGGCTGGCAGCCTGAAGAAACGCTCGCGGCGATTGATGCTAGCAAGGTTAAGGACAAAATTATTCGCACGGGCTACATCAGCGAGGAGCAAAAACGCGCCCTCTACCGCGGCTCGGAGTTGTTCGTGTTCCCAAGTCTTTATGAAGGCTTCGGAATGCCTGTCGTTGAGGCGATGGCATGCGGCACAAAGGTAGTCGCAAGCAATTCATCTAGCATCCCAGAAGTAGCAGGAGGACTTGCAACACTAGTTGATCCTAATGATTCCGATTCGATTTTAGAAGGTATTTTGGTAGAGCTTCGTCGCGGCAAGTTAAGTCTCGACGATAAGCAAAAACTATCGGCAAAGGCCCACGAATTTACATGGGAAAACGCCGTAGAGGTGTGGAAAAAGCTGATTTGATTTCAGCAGAAAGTTCACCCAGGAAGCCCGTGTTACTGTGTTATTCCTACAAAAAACAAGTTATAAATACATAGAACAACCCTAAAATGCTGATAAATGCTAATAGTGTAACAAATATTAATAATGTGGTATAATACGCGAGTATGACAACTAGTATCCTAGGAGGAACAATTATGAAGAAGGCACTTATTACAGGAATTACAGGTCAAGACGGTTCCTATCTCGCTGAGCTTCTTTTGGAGAAGGGCTACGAAGTGTATGGTTTGCTTAGAAGAAAGAGTGTTGCAGATTTTGGTAACTGCAATCACCTAGTAGATAAGATTAATTTCATTTATGCTGATATAACGGATCCTATTTCTCTCATTAATGCAATGAAGATTTCACAGGCTGATGAGGTGTACAATTTGGCTGCTCAGTCATTTGTTGCTACTTCTTGGGAACAGCCACTTGCTACTGCAGAGATTGATGCTATCGGCGTTACAAATATGCTCGAGGCAATCCGCGTAGTTAAGCCAGAGGCTAGATTCTATCAGGCTTCTACTTCCGAGATGTTTGGTCTTGTTCAGGAGATTCCTCAGACAGAGAAGACTCCTTTCCATCCACGTTCTCCATATGGCGTAGCTAAGCTTTATGGTCACTGGATTACAAAGAACTACAGAGAGAGCTACGATTTGTTCGCTTGCTCTGGTATCCTTTTCAACCATGAGTCTGAGAGAAGAGGACTTGAGTTCGTTACTCGTAAGATTACAAATACTGCAGCTAAGATTAAGCTTGGACTTGTTGACCACCTTGAGCTTGGTAACCTAAGTTCTAAGCGTGACTGGGGTCACTCGAAGGATTACGTTAAGGCAATGTGGCTCATGCTTCAGGCAGATACACCTGATGATTACGTTGTTGCTACAAATGAGACAAGAACTGTTCGTGAGTTCTGCGATGTAGCATTTAAGGAGCTCGGCTATGATATCGAGTGGCAGGGCACTGGCGTTGATGAGGTTGGTGTTGACAAGGCTACAGGTAAGGTTCTCGTTAAGGTAAATCCTAAGTTCTTCCGTCCTGCGGAGGTTGACCTCTTGATTGGTAAACCTGCGAAGGCTGAGGAGAAGCTCGGATGGGTTCGTGAGATTAGCTTTACAGATCTCGTTAAGAGAATGGTTAATAACGATCTCGCAATTGTTAAGGCAGAGAACAATCTATAATTTTATGTAAGTAAGAGATTTGTGGTCTTTTTTTATTTTCGGGATAAGTAACAACCTTCTTTTATATTAGAGTGTCAATGTATTTGACGAAAAGCACCTGCGCGCGAATCACGAGGCGTAATGAAGGAGTAAATTAGATGAGAGCACTCGTTATTGGAGCTAATGGATTTGCTGGAGCATATTTGATGAAAGAATTAGTGTCAAACGGCTATGATGTCGTTGGCGCGGATGTTTTCGCGAGCGAGGGAGACAATATTGTCAAGGTGGATATGCTAAGTGAAGATGACAGCTTCGCACTCATTAGGAACACTATGCCGGATGTTATTTTCAATTTGGCTGGGCAGGCGGCTCCGTCGATTGCGTGGGAGAAGATTAATCTTACGATGCACCTTAATGTCGACATTTCTGTAAATATCGCGAATGCGGTGGCGAAGCTTTGTCCTGCGTGCAAGATACTTCTTATTGGTTCTGCGAATCAGTACGATGGCTTTAGTGCGCCGGGCGGTCTTATTAGTGAGGAGACGCGCCTTAATAACTCGAATCCGTATGACGTTTCCAAGAATACGCAGGAGGCGTTGATGCGAATCATGGCAGAGAGATATGGGCTTAATATCATGATGACTAGGTCTTTTAATCATATTGGCGCGGGCCAGAAGACGGGCTTTGTAATTACTGACTATGCAAGCAGAATTGTTGCGCTCGAGAACGGCAAAATCGACACCTTCAGCTTCGGCAACCTCGATTCTTGGCGTGATTTCTCGGATGTGCGCGACGTCGTGAGGGCGTATCGTCTCATTGCAGAGCGCGGCAAGGCAGGCGAGATTTATAATGTCGGTTCGGGCAAGAGCTTCTATGTAAGGGACTTGGTCGGACACCTCGTGGAGCTTAGCGACAAGGCGAAGACTAGCGTTACACTCCCACCTCGAAAAGCACCAGAAGAACTAACTCACATTAGAGCAGATATTAGTAAGCTCACACGTGATACTGGATTTGTTCCGGAATGTGATATCAGTGAGACGCTTAAAGAGGTGCTTACATATTATCGCAAGCTTGGCTAACGAGAGTGGTTAATGTGAATAGTTAGTCGGTGTAGATAAGACGACAATGGAGAACAAGAATGATTAAGACGATTAAGGAAATCTATGAATACAGACAGATGATTCGAAGCTTAGTGCATAAGGATCTTCGTGGACGATATAAGGGTTCGGTGCTTGGTTTTTTGTGGACTTTTATTAATCCACTATTGCAGCTAGTTGTGTACAATTTGGTTTTCTCTGCGATTCTTAGAAATGGAATAGATAAATTCTATTTATTCTTGTTTGTTGCATTGATTCCGTGGTTGTTTTTCTCTGCGTCCGTGACTGGTGGTTCTTCATCAATTATTGGTCAGCAGGATTTGGTAAAGAAGATTTATTTTCCGCGTGAAGTAATTCCGATTTCTTATGTTACTTCTGCGTTTGTGAATATGCTTTTGTGCTTTGTGGTTGTTTTCGCAGTGGTTCTAATTGGCGGTGTAAGGCCTACGGTGTCGGCGCTTTTGTGTCTTCCGGTGATAATGATTGTAGAGTATTTGCTCGCGCTTGGAATTGCGTTAATCTCGTCGGCACTTACTGTTTATTTCCGCGACCTAGAGCATATTTTGAACATTGTCATGATGGCGTGGATGTATTTGACGCCGATTGTGTACGATATTGATTTTTGTCCAGAAGAATATAGACCAATTCTTGATATGAATCCGATGACGGCGATTGTTGTGGCGTATAGAGACATTCTCTATTATGGAAGAATGCCGGATTTGAAGACGCTTCTTACTGCAACTTGCGTGGGTGTTGTTGGAATCGTGGTTGGTTTCTTGGTATTTGGCAAACTTAAGAAGGGCTTCGCGGAGGAACTTTGATTGATGGAAAACATGGCAAGAAGAAGCGACACATTCGATAGAAATGAAGTCGTTATTAGTGTTAAGGATGTCACAAAGAGCTTTAAGGTGTTTATCGATAAGGGTACGCAGCTTAAGGAGCGAATGCTTTTTAGGAGTAGGAATAAGTATGAGAACAGGAAGGTTCTCGATGGAATCAGCTTTGATGTGCATCGTGGAGAGGCGATAGGACTTATTGGACATAATGGCTGCGGTAAGTCGACGACGCTGAAGCTACTTACGAAGATTATGTATCCGGATTCAGGTGAGATTACTATGAAGGGACGTGTGTCAAGCTTGATTGAGCTTGGTGCAGGATTTCATCCGGACTTGAGCGGACGCGAGAATATTTATACGAATGCGTCGATTTTTGGTTTGACGAAGAAGGAAATCGATAGGAGATTAGAGGACATTATTCGTTTCTCGGAACTTGAGGAGTTTATCGATAATCCGATAAGAACATATTCGTCTGGTATGTATATGCGATTAGCCTTTTCGGTGGCGATAAATGTTGATGCAGATATTTTGCTAATTGATGAGATACTTGCTGTTGGAGATGCGAATTTCCAGACGAAGTGCTTCAATAAGCTAAGAGAGATAAAGAGCAAGGGTACGACGATTGTAATTGTGTCGCATGCGATGAATCAGATAGAGCAGATTTGTGATAGGTCTATTTGGATTCATAAGGGCAAGATTCATGAGCAGGGTAATCCGAGGGAAGTGCATTTGGATTATCTTGAGTACATGAGCCAGAGACGCCTTGAGAGAGAAAATCTTGAGCACGATTTGGCTTTGGTTCGTCAGGTGGAGGATGCACAAAATCAGCTTCTCGCTATTGAGGCGGAGAAGAGAGCTAAGGAAGAAGAGGAAGCACGCCGTATCGCAGAAGAGAGAGCTAGAGGCCGTTGGGGTAATTGCGATGCGAGAATTGAAGAAATCAAGGTCATGGACGCTAGTGGCAAGGAAAGAAGGCTTTTCAAGACGGGCGAAACGATAGTGATTAAGTTTAAGTATTCCGTGAAGAAAAAGGTGACGAACGCAGTGTTCGGATTCGGCTTTTTTAACCCAGAGCAGGTTTGGTGTTACGGAACGAATACGAGAATAGACAAGCACGAGAACTTTGATTTGGAGGAGGACTCGGAGGTTACGCTTACGCTTAAGGACGTGCCACTTTTGCCTTCAGTATATAGCGTCGACTTGACGATTGAGTATGACGAGGGAATTCCGGTGGATTATTATAGGAACGCTTGTCAGGTGGAGATGCAGTCGACCATAAGCGATGTAGGAATCGTGAGGATGCAGCACGACTGGAAGTATTAACAGAAAAATCGAGTGCCCGCAAGAGATTGGCGGCAAAGGGTCAGTGACAAAAGCGACGAATTAAGAAAGAGGAAGAAAAATGAAGAAACTAGGTTTTGTAATTCCTTGGTATGGAGAGGACAATCCGGGCGGCGCGGAGATGCTGCTTCGCGGACTAACTTCGCATTTGCACGCGGCTGGAATCGAGCTTGAGATTCTTGCGACCTGCGTCAAGGAGTTCGCGTCGGATTGGAATGTAAACTACTATAAGCCAGGCGTTACGACGAATTCGCTTGGCATCACAGTAAGGCGCTTCGAGGTAAGAAAGCGCGACACGGCAGCGTTCGACAGCGTAAACCGCAAGTTCATCGAGTGCATTCCGGTCACAAAAGAAGAGGAAGAAATTTTCCTAAGAGAGATGGTAAACTCGCCAAAACTTTACGACTACATCGAAAAGCACAAGGATGAATACCACTGCTTTATCTATACGCCTTATATGTTCGGAACGACGTACTACGGTGCGAAGACTTGTCCGGAGAAGACGGTGCTCATTCCATGTTTTCATAACGAAGGCTATTTCTATATGGAGTCTTACAAGGATGTGTTTGAGAAGGTTGTCGGCATGATCTTCAATGCGTATCCAGAAGAGGCGTTAGCTCGTGAGAATATGAACCTTTACAAGGTTAAGCTTGCGACCCTTGGAACGGGTGTAGAGATTGATATTTCTGGCGACGAGGATAGGTTCAGAAGCAAGTATAATATTGAAGGTCCATATGTGATTTATGCTGGCCGTAAGGACAAGGGCAAGAATGTGCATACCTTGATTGAGTTCCACTCAGAGTACATAGATAGGAAGCGCAAGGCTGGTTCAAGCTATACGCCGAAGCTTATCTTGATTGGCGGCGGACAAATCGACATCCCAGAGGAGTTCAAGGACGACATCATTGACCTAGGCTTCGTGTCGATTCAGGATAAGTATGACGCGATGAAGGGTGCGGTGTGCCTTTGCCAGCCATCGAATAACGAGAGCTTCTCGATAGTAATTATGGAAAGCTGGCTCATGGGTAGGCCAGTAATTGTAAGCGAGAACTGCGACGTAACCTGCGACTTTGCGAAAAGAACACGTGGCGGCCTATACATGAAGAGTTTCTGGGACTACGAAGGAATAATGGATTTCTATAAGGACAACGAAGAAATCGCAGCAAAGATGGGCGCAAACGGCGGAAAGTTTGTTCGAGAGAATTTCGATTGGGACATTGTGGTGAGAAGAACGATAGAGTTCTTGGAGAATTTGTACGAATAGTTTCGACGGATATAAATTTAAGAAGGTAGCGACGAGAAGGAGAACAGTATGAGCGACGACAAAATCATGGAAACAAACGTTAACGCAGATGAGATTAACGTAGAAGACATAATGAAGTCCATTAGAAAGCAAATCAAGGACAACGGCATCGATAAGCAAAAGCTGAACATCGTAGATAGGGAAGGCCAGGCAAAAGCAGAGAAAATTGCGGCTAGATATAATTCCGACCCGAACGCGAAAATCGTGGACAAGGACCACGTAGAAGAGTCGCTTCGTTATTTGTCCTGCAATTATGAAGTGCAGCCATACGAGCTTCTCGAAGGAAATAAGATAAAGGTGTTCATAAAGAAGGTAGTTCGTAAGATGGCAAGCTTCTTCGTGCTCCCAATAGTAAGACAGCAAAATACGCTCAATTACAACTACTACAAGGTAATTGAGTCGATTTACGAAGCAAACAAGACAAATAACGAGCTCAAGTCACAAATCGGCACACTTGAGGAGCAAGTGAAGGAAATTAGTGAGAAAATTAAGCTTTTCGAGGGTGAAGGAAAATGACGCAGGAGCTAGAAAGAAGATACAAGGCCAAGGTTGAGGCTGGTCAAATTGAGGAGGTTCAGGTGCTGCCATTTGACAAGGTGGAGTTCTTCTATGTCGAGGACGAATCCTTCGCGTCAAATAACGACGCGGTGCAGTATATTGAGGAAAACCACGAGGTGAAGCCGCAGAAGAGGAATTTGGTGGCGAAGATTTCTGGCGCACTATTTGGCTTCGCGGTACTGCCAATCCTAACCAAGCAAAACGCGCTCAACTTCCACATGACGAATGCGATTTTGGAGCTGAACAAATACACGGAAGAGAACGACGAGCTCCACGAGAGAATTCTAGAGCTCAAGACAGAAATTGGCGTCTTGTCAGCGCGCCTTAAGGTACTCGAACGCGAAAAGGAGCAGGGCCAATGAGAATAGTGCAGATTTTGACGACATTGTCTTTTGGCGACGCAGTAAGCAACGACTGTCTCGCGATCGATAAGCTACTACGCGACAATGGATACGACACAAGAATAATTGTAGAAAACCTAGACAAGAGAATTCCGAAGGGCACGGCCTCGCTTATCAGAGGGAAGATTAGACTTCGTGATGAGGATATTGTTTTGTACCACCTTTCTACTGGAACAAAACTCAACAAGTTAATTAAGGACATCCCAAACAGGAAGTTCATGATATACCACAACGTAACTCCGGCACATTTCTTCAAGGACTATAACGGAGCGACAGCGAAGCTTTGCGCGCAGGGTAGAGAGCAGGCGGCTGACTTGAAGGATACTTTCGAGGCAGTAATGTGCGACTCTGACTACAATAGACAAGAACTAGCAGAGATGGGCTACGAGTGCAAGATGACTGTTCGCCCAATCCTGATTCCTTTTGAGGACTACGAGAAGGAAATCGACCATGAGGTGTACGATGACCTTAAGTCAACTGGCAAGAAGACAGTAATCTTCGTTGGAAGAATTGCTCCAAACAAGTGCCAGGAGGACATCATTAAGCTAGCCTACACCTATAAGAAAATGTATGGCGACGGCGCGAGGTTCGTCCTTGTTGGCTCTTCGACTGGAACAAAGAATTACTTAATTCGCCTTAAGTCATACGCTCGAATTCTCGGACTGGACCTCGAAAGCGATGTTGTGTTTACTGGACAAATCAGCTTCAAGGGAATTCTTGCGCACTATAAGGCAGCGGATGCTTTTGTTTGCATGAGTGAACACGAAGGCTTCTGTGTACCGCTAGTAGAAGCGATGAAATTCGAAGTACCAATCCTCGCCTACGATTCTTGCGCAGTGCCGGGCACACTTAACGGCAGCGGCGTGCTCCTAGATAAGAAGGACATGACAAAGGCGGCATTCTTCCTCCACGAACTTTTGGAGGACGAGGAGCTTCGTTCAAACCTCATCGAGGCAGAACGCACAAGACTAGCAGACTTCTCCTACGAGAATGTATCGCGCATCTTCATGGAGCAGATCAAGGATTTTATTGGATAATTCGTTAGACAAAATGTCAGAATATCTACCCGATAGTTTAATAGACTAGATAACAAGTGTAATTAGGACAAAACGGAAGGAAAACGGAAGGACAAAACTATGAAAATTTGCATGGTCGTACAAAGATATGGACAAGAAGTAAACGGCGGCGCAGAAGCACACGCTAGGCAAATCGCCGAACACCTCGCAAAGCGCAGCAAACACGAGGTCCACTGTGCCACAACTAAGGCCATCGACTATATAACCTGGGCAAACGAGTACGACCAGGACGAAGAAGTCCTTAACGGCGTAACAATCCACCGCTTCCCAACTATCGCCGAGCGTAACCAGGAGAAGTTCAACAAGCTCTCCGAGAAGGTCTTGCTCGAGCCAACAACAAAGGAAATGCAAGAAGAATGGATGCGCCTACAAGGCCCAGAGTCCCCAGCCCTCGTCGACTGGGTAGCTGCAAATGAACCAAACTTCGACGTATTCATCTTCATCTGCTACCTCTATTACACAACGTACTTCGCGCTCCCAAAAGTAGCGCACAAGGCAATCTTCATCCCGACTGCCCACGAAGAGCGTCCAATCCACCTCGACATTTTCGCCGACATGTTCGAAAAGCCAGCCTCCTTCTTCTACAACACACCTGAGGAGAAGGTTCTTGTCGAGAAGCTTTTCGCAAGTGCTGCGACAAAGCCAAACAACGATGGCGCAGGCGGTGTCGGAGTCGAGCTCCCAAGCAAAATCAGTGTCTCCGATTTCAAGACAAAATATTCCGAGTACGACCTAAGCAACTACATTGTTTACGTAGGCCGCATCGACGAGAACAAGTGCTGCAACGTGCTGTTCGACTACTTTGCCGAGTACAAGCGACGCAACCCATCTTCGACATTGAAGCTCGTACTAATCGGAAAAGAAATCATCCCAGTGCCAAAACGAGACGACATTATCTCACTTGGCTTTGTCGACGAGCACGATAAGTTCGCAGCAATTAAGGCTTCACGCTTCCTAGTGCTCCCATCTAGATTCGAGAGCTTATCCATTGTAGTTCTCGAGGCAATGGCGCTTGGCAGAAGTGTGCTTATTAACGGTAATTGCGACGTACTGAAGGCACATTGCACACGAAGCAACGCAGGCTTCTACTATACCGATTACTTCGAATTCGAGGCTCTGATGAACCTCATGACTTCCGAAGAATTCGCACCGAAGATGGAGCTTCTTGGCGCAAATGGTCTCAAGTACATCGAAGACTATTACACATGGGACGCCATCATTGACGGATGCGAGGCAATGATGGACGAGATTTGCTAAGAAGTTGGTCTTTTGTTTGTAGAATTGATAGGCAGCTGCACTTGCTTTCTGTTGGATGGTGAGTGTAGCTGTTTTTGTTTGTGAGGTTATGGTGTTTGTCGTTAAAATGCGTAGCGGTTTGGGAATCGGTATTCGATATTGCTGATTTCCAATACCACTTTGTAAACCAGAGCAACTTGCATAGTGTAGTAAACATACAAAATAGCAAAGGGGGTTCAAGAAGAAATTCTGTGACTTCTCACTCCAAAACCCTTGATAAATAAGGTTTCGCGGACTATTGAGAAAAGTTTTTTCTTGCATAAAAATAGGGTGTGTTATATAATACCAAAGTAGTCTACTCGGCAGGAAATATCCGTACGAGTGGGCTTTTTTGTTCCAATTCTTATTTCACGGAGGTCGGCAATTTATGGCATATAGCATGACTGGGTTCGGAAGAGCAGAAATGTGTTTCGGAAGCAGAAGATATACAGTTGAAATCAAGTCTGTAAACAGTAGATATTGCGATATCAATATTAGAATGCCAAGATTGTTCAATTTCGCAGAGGCTTCTATTCGCAGACAGATTTCTACTCAGTTAGGTCGTGGTAAGGTTGATGTATTTATCAACTTTGAAGATTCTGATAATGCGGCAACAGAGATTGTTGTGAATGAAGGATTGGCAAGAAGTTATTCTGAGGCTGTTTCTCGTATTGCTGAGATTTCTGGCAGAGAAGACGAGCTTTCCGCTTCTAGACTATCTTTGTATACAGATGTTCTTACTGTTAGACAGAAGAATGTTGACGAGGATATGCTAGCAGATGAGCTTGCTAAGACAGTAGACGCAGCCTTAGGTGAGATGCTCAAGATGAGACAAGCCGAAGGACAAATTCTTGTTGACGACATTCTTGTTAAGATTGGACTTCTCGAGGAATTGCATGCCAAGGTTGTAGATAGAGCACCAACGGTTGTTGAGGATTATAGAGCAAGACTCAGTGCAAGAATTGATGAGATTCTCGATTCCGAGAAGCGTGCGCTCTATGACGACGCGAGACTTGCGGCTGAGGTAACGGTTTTTGCGGATAAGTGTGCTATTGATGAGGAGATTAAGCGCCTTTCGAGTCACTTCGCGCAAGCAAGATCCATTCTTTCTAAGGAGAAGCAGGTCGGTAAGAAGATGGACTTCTTGGTTCAGGAGATTAACCGCGAGACAAATACTATTGGCTCTAAGGCAAATGACATTGAGCTTACGAACGCAGTGCTTCTAATGAAGAATGAGATTGAGAAGATTCGCGAGCAGATTCAGAATTTGGTTTAAGATAGGCTAGGTGTTGACGCGATGAAGTTTATTGATATTGGTTTTGGAAATATTATTTCGGCGGACAGAGTGCTCTGCGTGGCGATTGCGGATTCGGCTCCAATCAGGAGAATCGTGCAAGATGCAAGAGATAGAAGTGTGTTAATCGACGCGTGTGCAGGTAAGAAGTGCCAGAGCGTACTCGTCTTAGATTCGGATCACATTATTCTTAGCTCGCTCGACGTAGCAACTCTTAGGGGCAAGCTCGAAGAATAAAGTCTAGCGACAAACCAAACGGCCAAGCAACAGTAAAACAGTGAAACAAAAAAACGATAAAGCAGTAAAACAATAAAGCAATAACAAACAAAAGAGGGCATATATGGGTGTTGTTACAAGAGAAGTAGATAGGGGTTTACTTATTTCGATATCGGGACCTTCTGGTGTAGGTAAGGGAACGGTTCTTGCTGAGGTTAGGAAGCTTTTCCCAAATAGCAGGCATTCGATTTCTGTTACTACTAGAGCGCCTCGTGGGCAGGAGCAGGAAGGTGTCGAATACTATTTCAGGTCGAAGGACGAGTTCGAGCAGATGGTGCGTGACGGTGAGATTATCGAGTACGATACTTACGTGGATAACTACTACGGCACGCCGCTTTCGCCACTCGTGAAGATGTCTAGCGAGGGTCAGGATGTGCTTCTTGACATCACGATAGCAGGAAGCTTGGCGCTCAAGGATAAGTATACCGAGGCGGTTACGGTGTTCATTCTTCCGCCGTCTTTCGAGGAACTTGGCAGAAGACTTCGCGGCAGGGGTACGGAGACGGAGGAGCTTATCGCGAAGAGGCTAGCTAAGGCCAAAGAGGAAGTGCTCGACGCGGACAAGTTCGATTATGTGATTGTCAACGACAATCTCGAGCAGGCGACGAAGGACCTCGCGGCAATCATCAATGCAGAAAAGTGCAGATATTCTAGGCACATCGGCATCGAGAACCAGCTTTAAGCAGCTTTTTGCACCCAAACCTTTGCGAAAAGCAACAAAATTAGTTAACAAAATGAAAAAGAAACGCTTTTGGTGTTGTACATTTTGGTTTCTTGTCATTTAATATATAAGGATAAAAAAGAGAGGTAATAATTATGTTAGTTGATCCACCACTAGAGAAGGTAATTCAGAAGGCAGATTGTGCATATGAACTAGCTATTCTTGTATCTAAGAGAGCACGTCAGTTGACAGCAGGTGCACAGCCAACAATCGATAGCAAGGCTGCAAATATGGTATCACTTGCATGCCAGGAGGTAGCAGCAGGTACAGTTGTTCGTGTGAAGGGTGTTAAGGAAGATAAGGTTGTTATCCCTAAGACCAAGGAAGCGCGAGAGAAGGAAAGACTTGCAAGAGAGTCCAGAGAGCGTTATGAGCGCGAGATGGAAGAGATTTCTGCAAATTCTACAGAGGAGGCAGTAGTATCGAGTGAAGCAGCTATGGATGACATCATCAGTGTAGTTGATGAATTCGAGCCAATCGTAGAAGAAGACGAGGACATGGAGCCAGACATGGCAAGTGTCGCAGATGAGGACGAAGAGTGATCGTTTTGACGACCACTTTTTGTGTTTTTTAGAATAAACAAATAACAACAATAACAACATAGAAATTGAGGTAAGAGACATGCCTAAAGAGAAATCAATGGAAAAAATCGTTGCACTTGCAAAGACAAGAGGATTCGTATATCCAGGTTCCGACATCTATGGTGGACTTGCGAACTCTTGGGATTACGGCCCACTTGGAGTGCAGCTCAAGAATAATGTAAAGGCTGCATGGTGGAAGAAGTTCGTGCAGGAGAACCCATATAATGTTGGTGTTGACTGCGCAATCATCATGAACCCACAGGTTTGGGTTGCATCAGGTCACGTTGGTGGCTTCTCCGATCCACTTATCGACTGTAAGCAGTGTAAGGCTAGACAGAGAGCAGACAAGTTAATCGAGGACTATAACGCAGAGAACAACATTGATGTATCTGTTGAAGGTTGGGAAGACGAGGCTCTTGTAAATTACATCAAGGAGAACAACATTCCTTGCCCAGTATGCGGCGGACACAATTTCACAGATGTTCGTAAGTTCAACCTCATGTTCAAGACATTCATGGGTGTTACTGAGGATTCGAAGAACGAGGTTTACCTAAGACCAGAGACTGCTCAGGGTATTTTCGTTAACTTCAAGAACGTACAGCGTTCTTCTAGAAGAAAGATTCCTTTCGGAATTGCTCAGATTGGTAAGGCTTTCCGTAATGAGATTACTCCAGGTAACTTCATTTTCCGTACTCGTGAGTTCGAGCAGATGGAGCTTGAGTTCTTCTGCGAGCCAGACACTGACCTCGAGTGGTTCGCTTACTGGAAGGATTTCTGCTACAACTGGCTTGTAAATCTCGGTCTCAAGGAGGACGAGCTCCGCACACGTGACCACGCTAAGGAGGAGCTTGCATTCTATTCTAAGGCGACTACAGACTTCGAGTTCTACTTCCCATTTGGCTGGGGCGAGCTCTGGGGTATTGCAGATCGTACAGATTACGACCTAACACAGCATCAGGAGCACGCGAAGGAGGATATGTCCTACTTCGATCCAAATACAAACAAGAAGTATGTGCCATACGTAGTTGAGCCTTCTTTGGGCGCAGACAGAGTAACACTTGCATTCCTTTGTGGTGCATATGACGAGGAAGAGTTAGAGGGCGGCGACGTTCGTACAGTAATGCGCTTCCACCCAGCACTTGCTCCTATCAAGATTGGTATTTTGCCACTCTCTGCGAAGCTTTCTGACAAGTGCCAGCCAATTTTAGAGACACTTTCCAAGAAGTACATGTGTGAGTTCGATGACAGACAGTCCATCGGTAAGCGTTATCGTCGTCAGGACGAGATTGGTACTCCATACTGTGTAGTTTATGACTTCGAGTCCGAGAACGACGGCTGTGTAGAGATTCGTGAGAGAGACACAATGGCTAAGCTCGAGTACGAGCCAGGCAACGTGCGTTTCCCAATCGACAAGCTCGAGGAGTTCTTCGAGGGCAAGTTCGATTTCTAATTGGGATTGCGTTGGGCTTCTTTTTGGCCTTTTTCGAGAAGGATTCTTTTCGAGAGAGGCGTGAGAATTAACTTAAGTTTCTTAAGACCTTTGGTCAAGAAAATAAAATTTTGAAAGGCGGGTAAATTTTAATGACAAAGTATGTTTATTTGTTCTCTGAGGGCGACGGTTCAATGCGTGAGCTCTTGGGCGGTAAGGGTGCAAACCTAGCTGAAATGACTAAGCTTGGTCTACCAGTTCCACAGGGCTTCACAATTTCCACAGAAGCTTGTACAAAGTATTATGAAGATGGCAAGATGATCAATGACGAGATTCTCGCAGAGATCATGGAAAATATTGAGAAGATGGAAGAGATTACTGGCAAGAAGTTCGGCGATCTCGAGAACCCACTCCTCGTTTCTGTACGTTCCGGTGCTAGAGCTTCCATGCCTGGTATGATGGATACAATCCTTAACCTTGGTCTTAACGAGGATGTTGTTAAGGTTATGGCTGAGAAGTCCGGTAACGCTCGTTGGGCATATGACTGCTACAGAAGATTCATTCAGATGTACTCTGACGTAGTTATGGAAGTTGGTAAGAAGTATTTCGAAGAGCTTATCGACGCAATGAAGGAGAAGAAGGGTATTACTTTGGACGTAGATCTTACAGCTGAGGATCTTGCAGAGCTTGCTGAGCAGTTTAAGGCTGAGTACAAGAACAAGATTGGTGAGGACTTCCCAACAGATCCAAAGGAGCAGCTCATCGGTGCAGTTAAGGCTGTATTCCGTTCATGGGATAACCCAAGAGCTAACATTTATCGTCGTGACAACGATATTCCATATTCATGGGGTACTGCTGTAAACGTACAGATGATGGCTTTTGGTAACATGGGTGAGACATCTGGTACAGGTGTTGCATTTACTCGTGACCCAGCTACTGGTGAAAAGAAACTCATGGGTGAGTTCTTGATGAACGCACAGGGTGAGGACGTAGTTGCTGGTGTAAGAACACCACAGAAGATTGACCAGCTCAAGGAAGTTATGCCAGAGTGCTATGAGCAGTTCGTTAAGATTTGCGAGACTTTGGAGAACCATTATAGAGACATGCAGGACATGGAGTTTACTATCGAGGATAAGAAGCTCTACATGCTCCAGACAAGAAATGGTAAGAGAACAGCACAGGCAGCTTTGAAGATTGCTTGTGACCTAGTTGACGAGGGAATGATAACAGAGCAGCAGGCTGTTCTTATGATTGACCCAAGAAACCTCGACACACTTCTCCACCCACAGTTCGATGCTGCTGCACTTAAGGCTGCAACACCAATCGCACAGGCTCTTGCTGCATCCCCAGGTGCTGCTTGTGGACAGATCGTATTCACAGCAGAGGATGCAAAGGCTTGGAAGGCTGCTGGTAAGAAGGTAGTACTCGTTCGTCTAGAGACATCTCCAGAGGACATCGAGGGAATGAAGGCTTCTCAGGGTATCCTCACAGTTCGTGGTGGTATGACATCTCACGCTGCAGTAGTTGCACGTGGTATGGGTACTTGCTGCGTATCTGGTTGCTCCGCAATCGCAATGGACGAGGAGAACAAGAAGTTCGTATTGGCTGGTAAGGAATATCACGAGGGAGACGAGATCTCTATCGATGGTACAACAGGTAAGATCTATGACGGAATCATCCCAACAGTTGATGCTTCTATCGCTGGTGAGTTTGGTCGTATCATGGGACTTGCTGACAAGTTCAGAACACTTAAGGTTAGAACAAACGCAGATACACCTAAGGATGCTAAGAAGGCTCGTGAGCTCGGTGCTGAGGGTATCGGACTTTGCCGTACAGAGCACATGTTCTTCGGCGAGGGTAGAATCGATGCATTCCGTGAGATGATTTGTTCTGAGACAGTAGAAGAGAGAGAAGAGGCTCTTGAGGCTATTCTCCCAATGCAGCAGAGTGATTTCGAGGCTCTCTATGAGGCACTTGAGGGATATCCTGTAACAATCCGTTTCTTGGACCCACCTCTCCATGAGTTCGTTCCAACAGAGGAAGCAGATATTAAGAAGCTTGCTGACAAGAAGGGCAAGACAGTTGCTGACATCAAGGCAATGATCGACTCCCTCCACGAGTTTAACCCAATGATGGGACACAGAGGCTGCCGTCTCGCAGTTACATATCCAGAAATTGCAAAGATGCAGACAAGAGCTGTAATCCGTGCTGCAATCAACACAAAGAAGGCACACGCAGATTGGGCAATCAAGCCAGAGATCATGATTCCACTTGTTGGAGACATCAAGGAGCTCAAGCTTGTTAAGGATATCGTAGTAGCTACAGCTGACGAAGAAATCGCTGCTGCTGGCATTGACCTCGAGTACGAAGTTGGTACAATGATCGAGATCCCAAGAGCTGCACTTACAGCTGATGAGATCGCTAAGGAAGCTGACTTCTTCTGCTTCGGTACAAACGACCTTACACAGATGACATTCGGCTTCAGCCGTGACGACGCTGGTAAGTTCCTCGACGCATACTATGACAAGAAGATTTTCGAGTCCGATCCATTCGCTCGTCTTGATCAGACAGGTGTTGGTAAGCTCATGGAGATGGCAATCGACCTCGGTAAGCCAGTAAATCCTAAGCTCCACATCGGTATCTGTGGTGAGCACGGCGGTGACCCAACATCTGTTGAGTTCTGCAACAAGATTGGTCTTGACTATGTATCTTGTTCTCCATTCAGAGTACCTATCGCTCGTCTTGCTGCTGCACAGGCTGCAATCAAGGCTGCTAAGTAATTGCTGACTTTATAAAGTAAAACTATCTCCCCGTCGGTTTTTTGGCGGGGAGATTTTTATGTATCTATTGCAAATGTTTCTTGGTATGATATAACAAAATAAGAGGTGAGAAAATGTATACATATAAGATTACTGATGTTTCTGAAACTGATAAATGGATATATATTAAATGCAACGAAGAAAATAGTGTTAATGAAAGTGAACCGTTCGTTGAAGTTGTAAAACTTATTGCGAAAAAGTGGAACAATAACGAATGGCAAGATAATATATCTTCTGTTGGAGATATGCGTTATATGGTCAAGAATGACCCTATTGATTTAGTATACCAATGGGATGATTTATTAGGCATTGTTTTTGAGTACAAAAACAGCACAAACCTTGATGATGTAAAATCTTTTCTTGCAGATAATTATAATATATCTTAGTTTCCCTCTTTTGCTAATAGCAGCACAGGCTGCAATCAAGGCTGCTAAGTAATTGATAATTGAAGCGATTACTTATTGGTTCGCTTAGGCAAACTAGTTCTCTAGAATCCACTTTAGGAATAATACTTAATATAGAGATTACTCCCCGCATTCGAAAAGGATGTGGGGAGTTTTTGTTTTGGAATTTACCAGTTCTCTCTTAACAGAAAATTTGCTATATGCACGATCTCGATACCATTGTTGTTTCCGATTGCGAGTGGGTCACGGCAGACAACATACTTGTGGTAATGATCTTTGATTTCCATTAGATTATCTGTTTCACGAGAAGAAGTACTAGGCAGTTCGACACAGACTTGAACATAGATGCGTTCTTCTCTGCGGACTGCTACAAAATCAATCTCTTTCGTGCCGTGCTTGCCAATATAGACATCGTACCCTCTTCGCTTCATCTCGAGAAATACTACATTCTCAAGCACAGAAGAAAGCATCTTACTGTCAAAACCCATCTGACTATATCTTAATGAAATATCGGAAAGATAATATTTCTCCTGCGTCTTCAGCACAGCCTTGCCTTGCAGGTCGTATCTTTGGCACGGGTAAATGATGAATGCTTCTGAGAGCCACTTGATGTAATTGTAAACTGATTCAACAGAAAGGCTTCGATTCTCGCTCTTTAAGAATTTCACGATAGACGGAGCTGAGAAAGTCATTTCTACATTCTCAAGAATGTAGCGTACCACGCGATCGAAAAGCTCAGTGTTGCGTATATTGTGGCGCCTCGAGATATCTCTTGTTATAACAGAGGCGTAGATTCCTTCAACTATCTGGTAGGCTGAACGCGTGTCGAAATCGCTAATTGCGATAAGAGGAAAACCGCCATACTGGATATATTCGTCAAATACAGTTCTTGCTTCGGAAAAATCTTTGTTCTTGAAGGTAAGATATTCCTTGAAGGATAGAGTATAAACAGGAATAGAAACATATCGTCCTGTCAAATAAGTTGAAATCTCACTTGACATTAGTTTGGAGTTTGAACCAGTAACATAAATGTCTACATCAAAGCCTTCGAGTAGATTGTTCACAACCTTCTCCCAACCGTCAACCTCTTGAATTTCATCAAGAAATAGATAGCACTTACCCTTGCCCTGAATAGCATCTTTCAGGTCATTGTACATATCCTTTGCAGTAATGGAATCGTCAAAATCCATTTCGTTATATCTGCGCTCGATGATATTTCCTTTGCTGATTCCGCGCTTTTCCAGTTCCTCAGCCATCATTGCAAGAATGGTAGACTTGCCGCAACGACGCACACCGGCAAGTATTTTTACAAGCGGAACATCAATAAAGGGTTTGATAGCTTCAATATAGTCAGGTCTGATAATCATAGTGCCACCTCCTACCTCCAATATGGGTCGCGTCCGTATAATGGTGTAAATTCGAAAAAAGAGATGAGCCATATCTCATCCTGTATAATGTAATAAGCAATAAAAAACAATAAAGGAGGAATCGATATGGCTCAAGTAAATATTACATTAACACAG
>CALEFT010000055.1 GCA_937876985.1 uncultured Clostridia bacterium
GTTATCAGCAGAAAGTTCACCCAGGAGGCCCTGTTTTGATGAACTTCTTGCTGAACTTGGCGTTATCAGCAGAAAGTTCATCCAGGAAGCCCCGTTTTGATGAACTTCTTGCTGATGCTGCCTTATTAGCATTATTAATGAAAAAGGTTGTTTTCCATTAACAAACCTAAGAAAAACGAGAAAACAAGAGGGAATTATTACAAATTCGCTAAATTTTCGCTCAAATATAGTTGCATCTTTAGGAAAGTAGTAATAAAATGGGAGCGTAGTGGATGAATAGTGACAATTTGTGGTGGAAAGTGGATGAAATGAAACACAATTGCAACGGATTGTATTTGAAGATTCACTAACAAGATTAGGCGAAGGAGGGGACGACATGGCACGCGATATTAAGAAAGTCGATGCTAAAGGAAGATTCTTCGTCCCATCCAAGGTTAAGCCCTTGCTCGGGACGGAAGTTGTAGTTACAAATAGTTTGGATAAGGGTTATTTGTGCGTGTATACAGCAAGTGATTTCGAGGAGATTAAGGAGCAGCTAAGTAATTTGAATTCTGTTAAGCAGGGTGTCCGTGTAATGAAGAGAGTAATTATCGGAGAGGCTGTTGAGACTAATATTGATAGTCAGGGAAGACTTACTGTTACTCCAGAGTTGTGGGATAGAATCGGTGCTAACAAGGGTGATGAGATTTGCGTTTTCGATGTAGGCAATAAGCTTGAGATTTGTACAAGAGCTTTCTACGACAACCAGGAACTCGACCTAAGTGCACTAGAGATTCCAGAAGATTGCATTGTAAGTGGCTTGTAATACGAATGAGGGTAAGGCAATGGAGTTTAGTCATATACCGGTTTTGTATAACGAGTGCTTAGATGGATTGAATATTAAAGAAGATGGAATATATGTCGATTGCACGATGGGTGGCGGCGGCCATAGTACGGGAATTCTAGAAAGGCTTTCTGATAAGGGAATGCTGATATCGTTTGATAAGGATGACGAGGCTCTAGAGACTTGCAGGAGACGAAGAGACGAGATAGGCAGAAGCAATTGGAAGATTGTGAAGACTGATTTCTCGAGAATAAGAGAAGTTCTCGAGGAGATGAACATTGATAAGGTTGACGGCATTTTGGCGGATTTGGGAGTGTCGTCGCATCAAATAGATACTGACGAGAGAGGCTTTTCGTATGTGACAGATGGCCCGCTAGATATGAGGATGGATAAGACTCAGGCATTGTCGGCGAAGGTTGTGGTTAATACATATGGCGAGGAGGAGTTAGCGCGAATCTTCCGCTTGTATGGAGAGGAGAAGTTCTCGGGTAGGATCGCTGCCGGAATTGTGAGGGACAGAGCAAATAAGCCGTTCGAGAGAACTACTGAGCTTGCTAAGGCGATAGCATCTTATGTTCCAGCTAAGGCTCGTAAAGAGGACCAGCATCCAGCAAGACGATGCTTTCAGGCGATTCGAATAGAGGTTAACAACGAGCTAGCGTCGGTAGAAACACTGATAAAGGACGGAATTGACTTATTAGGAAACGAAGGTCGAATGGCGGTGATATCGTTCCATTCGCTCGAGGACCGAATAGTTAAGGAAGGCTTCAAGGAAGCGATGAGTCCATGCACGTGTCCGAGAGAGTTTCCGGTCTGCGTATGTGGCAAGGTTAGCAAAGGAAAGGTCATTACGAAGAAGCCAATCGTTGCTAGCAGTGAAGAGATAAAGCTTAATTCGAGAGCGCATTGTTGTAAGCTTAGGCTTTTCGAAAAGGGCGAGTAAGAAACAAAATTAAGCTGGTTTAGAAGGCTGGCAGAGAAATATAAAGAGGTTACAGAAAGGAGAACTTTATGTCGCGTTATGGTTCAGGGGATTTGACTAAGTCGAGTTATAATGTCGAGTTAGATCCGCTTGTGGCTGAGGTTTTTGCTGAGGTTGAGACAACTGGATATGTTGAGAGCTATTGCGCTGGTATTAGCCAGGATAGTCAGGAAGCGGCAAAGAAGACTTTTTCTGGGCCTGTTGCAATTCCTAAGCGAAGAGACAATAGAGAAGATATTAGCATCGAGAATTCTTCTGCTTATGTGAATCGCAAGATACATGTTCGTTCTGTTGAGATAATTATGTCGATTGTAGCAATTATTGTTGTGGGTGTTTTCTCTGCATTCATGCTTTATCCAAAGGCAGAGCTTTCTGAGATGAGCCGCAGAAATTCTGATTTGAAGGATGATATCTCGGATTTAAGAAGAGAGATTGTGGCTCAAGAGGGCGCGAATAATGGAATTACTGATATGGATAGTATTCGTGCGCAGGCTTTCGCGCTTGGTATGCAGGAACCTAATGCTAATCAGGTGGTTACACTTCCGATGCCAAATAGTGATAGACTAGTTTCGGTTATTACTTATGATGCGAATGGAATAAATGACGAAGTTTTGAGTCAAGCTACGAATAATTTGGTACAATACTATCATGAGAATTCAGAAATTCAGGAGTGATTGTGCTTGATGGCAAAGAAACATAATAATGTTAGTTCGAGAATGGCAATCATATTTTTTTGGTTGCTGTTTTCTGTTTTTGGAATATATCTGTGCTATGCTTTGTATCAGACAAGTGTAGTAAACCACGATAAATATGCCCAGCTTGCAGCTAGTACGCAGTGGAGACTACATCAGTATTCTGCTGAGCGTGGACAAATTTATGATGCCAATGGCACTTTGCTTGCTGCTAATTCATTTGATTATACAATTGCTATTACTCCTAGAAACTTGCACTCTAGTGCTACTTCTGAACAGAAGGCGACTCGTGAGCAGATTATTTCTACATTTTCTTCCTTGCTAGGAGTCGATCCAGCTGAGCTTGAGGAGATTATTCCAGTAGATCCTGATGATATGAATGACCCAAGAAATGAAGTTCTTGGATTAGATTTAGCACGTAATGTTCCTAAGGAGGTCAAGGAGCAGCTCGAGGCTTTTGTTAATCAGTATGAGATAGGTGGAATTTCTTTTATTGCTGTTCCGCAAAGATACTATACTTACGGACAATTCTTGTCACAGGTTCTTGGCTATGCAGTAAATGACGGAGTTAGTCTAAGAGGTATCTACGGATTAGAGGCATATTATAACGATGTCCTATATGGTACAGATGGATATCGTTATGCAGAAGTAGATGCACAGACTGAAGGTGTGCTTCCATATTCCGAGCCTACGACAGTAGACCCGATAGATGGTAATAATCTTATTCTTAATATTGATGTGAATATTCAGCAGATTGCAGAAGAAGCGTGTAGAAGAGCTTATGAGACATATGCTCCAAGAGATGGCGTCACTGCTATTGTTATGGATCCATATACTGGAGCAGTATATGCGATGGTATCTCTTCCAGACTATGACCTTAATGATCCATATGCTACGCCATATGGTATGCACGAGATGTTATGGGATACGATGTCAAGCGAGGAGCAAGTAGAGTATTTGTTAAGTAATGTATGGAGAAATAGATGTATTTCTGATACATATGAGCCTGGTTCTACATTTAAGGCACTTACTACTGCAATTGCTCTCGAAGAAGGACTTACTAATGAGAATGAGGTTTTCTCTGATGCGCCTATTGCTGTGTCTGAGATTGATACGATTTCTTGTTGGCTTCAGAAGTCTAGCGGATATAACCATGGAGAAGAGACTCTGATTGAAGCGTTCCAGTATTCCTGCAACCCAATTTTTGTACAGTTGGCATATAGAATTGGTGTAGAACGTTATTATGAATATGTTCATTCCTTTGGTTTTTATGAGACAACAGGAATAGACCTTCCTGCAGAAGGAATCGGTATTTTCCACGAGGAGCCATCCTCTATTGATATGGCGTCTTTGTCATTTGGAGAGTCTTCTACAGTTACGCCTATTCAGCTACTTAATTCTTATTGTGCGATAATTAATGGTGGTGACTTAATGGAGCCACACATCGTAAGATATATTACTGACCAGGAAGGAAATATCGTTGACGAGATAGAACCTGAGGTTATTCGTACTATTTTCTCTGAAGAGACTTGTGCACGCGTCAGAGCCTTGATGGAGCGAGTAGTTTTGGATGGTACTGGTTCTGCCGGTTCTGTTCCTGGATATTCTGTAGCAGGTAAGACTTCTACATCTACAATTGAGATTGGTCCAATGGCTGGTGCGCACGTGCTTTCTTTTTCTTGCTATGCGCCTTCTTATGCACCAGAGATCGCGGTGCTTGTAGTAGTAAATAAGCCAGAGGACAATACAGTTGGTTCTTCTGCAGCTGCATCGACTGCGGCTGAGATTGTAGAAAGAACTCTTACATACATGGGTGTCGAGAGAGTATTTACAGAAGAAGAGTTCGATGACATGGTAATTAGATATTATGTTCAGCCAGTATCCGGAATGTCTGCAGCACAGGCTAGCTCGAGAATTGGTGCGAATGGTATTTCTACTATTTACGGCGTACCATCTATGACCTCAGAGAGCATCGTGTCCTTCACATATCCAAGTATTGACGCGACGCTGTATAGCACAGGTATTGTTGTTATGTATCCAGAAGGAGTAACACAGGAAGAAATGCTCACGACTACCGTTCCAAACCTCGAAGGAAAGAGTGCGGTTGAGTGTATCAATGCTCTTCGTGATATGAATTTGAACGTGTATTTTGAAGGCGATATAACAGGAATTTGCAGCACACAGTCTATCGCGGCTGGAAGCGAAGTTCTTGCTGGTGAGATAATTACTGTTACTCTTGGAACAGACGGCGGTAGCGTATCAGTTGCGCCTGCTACTCCAACACCTGCACCTGCCCCTGAAGGCGACACAGGAACACAAGAAGGCTAAGTTTGGGGCATAGACCTTTTCGAAAAGGGCTATGCAGAAGAATTTGCACCGATGGAAGGATTGTAGTATTCTTTCTAATCGTGATAGGAGACGATTATGGCAATGTTACTTAAGACGTTGGTTAGAGGAATTACATATAAGCACCTTGCTGGAAGCATGGATATTAGAATTAGTGGAGTCGAGAACAATTCAAAAGAGGTGTTCGAGGATAACGCATTTGTCTGTATTCTTGGAGCCAAGGGTGACGGACATAAATATATTCCTAGCGCAATAGCAGGTGGAGCTACTTGTATCATTGTAGATACGATTAGAAGTAGTGAAGCTGAGGAATATGTGCAGATGGCGCTTTCTCATGCGAAGAATAACCCTGATACTTTCGCAGTTTTGGAGATGACAGACAATAGAAAGCGCATTGCAGAACTAAGTGCGAATTATTTTAGTCATCCAGAGGGAAGACTAGACTTAATTGGTGTTACTGGAACAAAGGGTAAGACCACTACTACATATATGATTTATGACATCATGCGTCGTGCGGACGAGACTTCTGGCCTTATTGGAACAGTAAACAATATCATTGGTGATAAGAAAAGACCAGCACATAGGACTACGCCTGAGGCGTTTGAGCTTTTCGAACTGTTCGAGGAGTTCGCGAAGGCAGATGCTGACTCTTGTGTGATGGAGGTCTCATCGCTTGGACTTAAGCAGGATCGCGTCCATGGCTTGAGATTCGATGTAGCATGTTTTACCAATTTATACGAGGATCATATCGCTCCAGATGAGCATCCTGATATGCAAGACTATCTAGATAGTAAGCTTAAGATTTTTGATTCGGCGAATGAGGCTATTATTAACAAGGGCTGCGCTGTTGCTGATAAAGTTATTGATTACGCTTCTGCGAAGGGATGTCAGGTGTTCACCTATGGATTTACGCCGGACTGTGACATTTATGCGAAGGACCTTAAGCCTACTCGCAGAAATAATCTCGACGGTACGAGTTTCAATGTACTTACGCCATGGTTCGAGGGCGAATTGTTCGTTTCTTTGCCGGGTGAGTTTAATGTTGAAAATGCTCTATGTGCGATTGGCGTAGCGGGAGTTCTTAAGGTTCCTTTTGAGACTATAAGGGAAGCATTTTCTAATGTGTTCGTACCGGGTAGAACGCAGCTTGTTCCAAATGAGCTTGGTGCGACTATCGTAGTAGACTATGCGCATAACGGTGCGAGCCTTGAGAGCGTGATTTCTTCTTTGAAGAAGGATATTAAGGGTAAGACGATTACTGTTTATGGCTGCGGCGGTCAGCGTGCTGTTACTAGACGCGTAGAGATGGCTCATGCAGCTTCTCGCAATTCTGATATTTCCATCATTACCTCCGACAATCCTCGTAACGAGGATCCGATGAAGATTATTGACGATATCGCTCGTGCAATGGACGAGTGTGCTAACTATGTCATTGAGCCTGACAGAAGGTCTGCGATTTTGATGGCAATAGATATGGCAGAAGAAGGTGACCTTGTAATTATCGCTGGTAAGGGCCACGAGGACTATCAGGAAATCTGTGGTGTGCGTCACCACTTCGATGACTTTGAGGAAGCATCAAAGGCCGTCAAAATAAGACTTTGTAACACTGTTACACCAATGTTTTCTCTTGATGAGCTTACTTCCTCTCTCTCGAAAAGCATCAATCTCCAAATTCTTTCTGCAAGCAAGGCTAATTCTCGCGATATTATGCTAACAGGTGTATCGAAGGATTCCAGAACGATTAAGCAAGGTGATTTATATGTCGCTTTGGTAGGCGAGAGATTCGATGGACATGACTTTATCAAGGCTTCTTACGAAGCTGGTTCTCGTGTAATGGTGATTAGTGATACAGGAAAGCTCGATAATCTTGATAAGGAGATTTTGTCTGACTGCACATTCATTCTTGTAGAAGATACTCTTATTACTCTTGGCAAAATTGCTTCTATTTATCGAGAAATACTTGGTAAGCATGGAACAAAAGTAATTGCAGTTACAGGTTCAGTTGGCAAGACGACTACAAGAGAGATGATTACTTGTGGACTATCTAGAAGCTTTGTAGTTTCTTCTACTAAGGCTAATCAGAATAACGAGATTGGTATGCCGATGACTATTCTCGAGACTCCTATCGGTACAGATGTGCTTGTTCTTGAGATGGGAATGAGACTTCGTGGAGAGATTTCTTACCTAACTAATATCGCGAAGCCTGATATTGCAGTCATTACTAATATTGGCTATTCGCATATCGAGCGTCTTGGTAGCAGAGAAGAAATCCGTAACGCAAAGCTAGAAATTCTCGAAGGCTTACGCGACGGTGGAGCATTCATCTATAACGGCGAAGACGATATGCTTGTAAAATTTGTAGCAGAGAATGAAGCAAAGCTTCTGTCTCGTAACATTACATTAGTACCTGTTAGCATGGAGGATCTATCCTTGTTTAATGCGAAACTACAGGTTCAAGGTGTTCAATACATTCGCAATAGTCTAGTCGCATTAAATTGTGCGAAGATTCTTGGTGCTTCTATCGAAGGCGCAAATGAAGCACTAGCTGAATATACTGTACTTGATGGCAGAGGACAGACGACAGTAGTAGGTGATATTACTATCATTAACGATGCATATAATGCTGCACCAGAATCTATGGAGCTAGCCTTCGATAATCTATCTAGAGTAGAAAATGCTACTCGTAAGATTATGGTTCTTGGTGGAATGTTAGAGCTTGGAGACTTCGCACCAATGCTACACAAGGAAGTTGGTCGTAAGGCCGCCAAAGTAAACGCAGATATCGTTCTTGTAACAGGTGATAACAAGAAGGATTTTATTGAAGGTGTTTACGAAGTAAATCCGAGTGCTAGAATAGAAGAGTATGAGAATACTAGCGACATAGAGCAAAGAATCGGAGAGCTTGCTTCTAGTGGCGATGTAATCTTATTCAAGGCATCTAACTCGTTTGGATTCGAGAAAATTGCGAAGAACCTAATAGAGAAGATTAATAGAGAATAATAGAGAGACTAAGAGTAGAGAGACTAAGAAATAATGACGAAGCAAACAAAGGACAAAAAGCATATAGTGAACGCTAACACTAACGCTAACACAAAAGCTAGTGCAATTAGCCCACAAGCTGCTACCTCAGCAAATAGAAGTAGCAGTAACATAAGTGCGTCAAATGCCACTACGCAAGTATCTAGTGATAGGCAAGCTCGTCCGAATCGTCCAGTAAGGCCAAAGAAGCTTCGTGATTATGTTTTTAATCCTGAATATAGAACTAATATTCCGCTTATTCTTATGATGTTCATTTTTGTAGTATTCGGACTACTGATTCTTTATTCAGTATCTGCTCCAATTGGCTTTGTCAATTCCGACAAGGCAACATCCACATATTATGTATTTAGACAGCTAGCGTTCTCGGCGTTTGGAATAACTGTGGCATTGGTGCTCATGTTCGTTCCGATTGATTTGTTCCGTCATAAGAAATTTAGTACGATTATCGTCGTCGCTGGATATATTGTATGTTTCTTGCTTCTTATCATCGTTCGTTTCTTTGGTGTCGGTAGTGAGACACAAGGTGCCGGACGTTGGGTAGAGGTTGGTCCAATCACAATTCAGCCATCTGAGATTGTCAAGTTATATACGGTATACGCACTAGCTTGGTATCGTAACTTTATCGAGGACTTGAAGGCAAAGGGCAAGCTCCAAGGCGAGGATGCGAAGTCTACATTCCTAAGACAATTGGGAATAGAATTCTTCGTACCAGTATTTGCTATTGTAATTCTTGCCGTACTAATTCTTATCCAGCCACACTTCTCGTGCTTTATTTTGCTAGCTATCGTTACATTTGTTTGTATTGCAACAAGCGGCATTAAGCCACAGATTTTCCTTACAGGAGTGCTTATCATCTTGACTGCCATCGGACTTGTAGTTGGTACTATCTTCGCAATCCCACCAGTTCGCGAAAATGTTATCACCAAGGTCCAAACAGACTATGCTCACGTATTTAAGCGTTTCGAGATTTACGCTCGTGAGCGTGGCGCCGAGACGGATTTGACAGAGGACGACACTCGTCAGGTTGATAGAGCCCTTAACGCTATCGGTACCGGTGACATGTTTGGTGTAGGCTTCGGCAATTCTCGTTCCAAATATTTTTACGTATCCGAGCCACACAACGACTACATTTTCTCAATCTATATCGAAGAAACTGGCTTTGTCGGAGGCGTGACCTTGATTACTGCATACCTCGTGTTTTTCGCGCTTGGCATGCGTGAGGCCCTCCGTGCGAAAAGCACCTTCGCTAGAACAATAATAGTTGGATTTTCTGTGCTAATCACTATGCAGGCACTGATAAATATTGCCGTTACGCTGGTAGTCGTTCCGCCAACAGGAATCACTTTACCGTTCGTTAGCTACGGTGGTACTGCGCAGATTTTGCTGCTTACATGTTACGGCATGCTCTTGTCTGCAACACGAAGCGGTGTCAAGCATCCGCCACTTGTTAAAGAAGTGAAGTCGAACAAGGATGCTACGAAGGATGCAGATGGTATCGTAGAGGACATCCTAAATGGTCAGAATGGAGGTGCTTTCTAATGGCACGATTTATCGTTACTGGTGGTGGCACATCTGGTCACATTAATCCAGCAATTACTATTGCAGATGCACTTACTCAATACTACAAGGAAAAGGGAGAGCCTTGTGAGATTATTTTTACTGGCAGAGCAAATGGACTTGAAGGTGACCTCGTTCCGAAGGCTGGCTACAAGTTTCATTCAATCGAGGCAATGCCATTTCCAATGAAGCCAAGCATTCGTCTAATCAAGGCGATTTTGGCACTTCGCCGTGGTCGTAAGGCTTGCGCTAAGCTAATTAATGAATTTAATCCTGATGCAGTAATCGGCACAGGTGGATATGTATGCGCCCCGCTTCTGCTCGAGGCAAAAAAACGTAAGGTGAAGGTAATGCTTCACGAATCTAATGCTTTTCCAGGTAGAGCAAATAAGCTTCTTGGAAAGAAGGCAGACCTTGTCATGGTTGGATTTGAATCCGTGAAGGACGTCTTTTCTAGTGCGCGTAGGATTGTAGTTACAGGAAATCCAATCAGAAGCACAATGCTTAATGTAGATTACGTTACATCTCGTAAGAACTTAGGGCTAGCTGATGGTGAGAAGCTGATTTTCGCGATGGGCGGAAGCTTAGGCTCGAAAACTATCAATGACTACATTTTGCAGATTGCAAGAGACGAGCGCTTTTCTGATGTGAAGTTCGTGCTAGCGATGGGCAAGCAGCAGTCTAGCAGTGTGGACATAAGTAACGTGCCAGCAAACGTGGAGATAAAGGAATACATCTATAATCCACAAGACTACTTGTGCGCAGCAGATATCTGCATCACTCGTGCAGGAGCAGTTACTTGTGCCGAAATCGCAGCAGTTGGCTCATGCAGCATCCTCGTGCCATATCCATATGCAGCGCACGACCACCAGACCTTCAATGCACGCGCTTTCGTAGATGTGGATGGCGCAAAGCTAGTTGCTGATAGCGATGTAGCCAAGGGCGCACTCACAAAAGTTTTGCTAGAACTAATAAACGACGACAAAAAGCGCAGCGAGATGCGCCAGAACGCAAGGAAACTTGCTGTCTACGACACAAATGATAGAATAATTAACGCAATAGTCGACACACTAGAAGGCAAGGCAGGAGATAGTAAATGAACGATGAAGAATTGCGTAAGCTTCTAGGCCAAGAGTCTTCAGAAAACGAAGACCAGCCTAACAAAGAGACTTCCAAAGAAGATTCTACTGAGTCCTCTCTAGTTTCTGATACGCAAAATTCTGAGTCGCAGCCTTCCAAGCCAGCAGATGCTTCTAAGCCAAAGTCGAAGCAATCGAAGCCGCAGCCGCAGTCAAAAACAGATTTGCAGACCAAAGCTAATCCAAAAGAAAAAGAGAAGGCGAAAGTAACTCCAATCGCACCAGCTTCATCTTCTACGCCCCCTACGAAAAGCGAGAAGAAACCAACAATCAGCAAAATTCCTTCATTCATAATGAGTGACGAAGATAGCGACGTGCCACTTAAGGATCGCGTGTTCTTGAAGGACTTCCCGTTAACCTTCAAGCAGACGATTTTGTGCCTAGCGGTCATCGCGCTTCTAATCGGCATATGGTCTTTTTTCTGCATGCCATTTTTCCGAATTAAAACTATAAATATCGAGGGCAATATTGTTCTTAGCGACGAATACATTCTCGAAAGAGCAGGAATAAAATACGATGAGCATCTGTTTGCTAATGTAAGCGGAGACCTTTTCGATATATTAAGTCTCGACTACGGAAACTTGGAGGACGAGCTTGAAGCTAGCACGCCATACATCAAGAACATCGAGATTTCAGTTAGCTTCCCATCGACAATCAACATCGAGGTGACTGAGCGCAACAAGGTCGCATATATCCGCATGCCAGACGGCTACGCAGCAATCGACGAAGAGGGCATCGTAATCGAGCTAATGACTCTAGACGACAGTGTTGAGGGCCACGCCGTAATCACAGGCCTTGACATCACATATGCGCGCCTTCTCGAACCAATCGGCATCGAAAATAGCAAGCAATACCAAAAAGCTATCATCATTCTCGGTGCAATTCTTGCTTCCGATATAAACGGAGAACAATCCGACTACAATATGTTTGACAATGTGCAGGAACTTCGAATGCTTCCAAGCGGAGAAATCTTCCTCACAATCGTTTTGCCAAACAATTCAACCTTGCTAGTCAAGATGGATTCCATAGAGACTATCAATGAAGACATGACATGGCTTCGTTTTGCAATTCTCGAAGGCTTCATTGCTGTCCTTCCAGACGGATCACTTGACTTAACAGGTGAGGAGTATATTTATCGCCCATATAATTGATTTGAATTCAGTTTTTCACGGTGAGTTTTAACGAATACGACTAAAAATAAATAATTTGTTCTTTGTGTTTTTGTGGGACAAACTGGCAATGCCACATGTTTGGCTTTGGTAGACAAACCGGTTGATAAAAAGCCAATATTTTCTACCGTTTCTTTTACCAGAGGAGCAAGCAACGATGAAATGTAATGACACATCTGTCCGAAAGGGGTCGTAGTTTAGGCAAATATGAGGCAACGAATTGTCACATTTGTAAAGAGTGATACAATAATTAAAGAGAGAAAATTGCTTTCAAATGCTATATTTTGGCGGTTTTAACCTTTTTGGAAAATCTGCTTAACATAGTTGAAACATTTGGGAGAAATTGTATTATTCATAGCAATATAGTTAGGTTACAATCTAAATTGTTTAAGACTATGTATGTGTGACTAGACTTATATATTGATGATGGAGGAATTAAGTTATGTCAGAGAATAAGCGTAATTACATTCTTGAAGATGAGCCATTTGCAACGATTAAGGTAATCGGTGTTGGTGGCGGTGGCTGTAATGCTATCGACAGAATGATTAATAATGAAGTACAGGGAATTGATTTCATTAGTGTTAATACAGATAATCAGGCACTTGCTAGATCTTCTGCAGATGTAAGAATTCAGATTGGTGAGAAGGTAGCAAGAGGTCTCGGATGCGGTGCTGATCCTAGTGTTGGTGAGAAGGCAGCAGAAGAGTCCAGAGATGAAATCGCTGAAGCAATTAAGAATACAGACATGCTTTTCATTACAGCAGGCATGGGTGGCGGTACTGGTACAGGTGCTGCTCCAGTTGTAGCACAGATTGCTCAGGAGCTTGGAATTCTTACTGTAGCAGTTGTAACTAGACCATTCACATTCGAAGGACCTAGAAGAGCAGCTAATGCAGAGCGCGGAATTAGAGAGCTTGAGAAGTATGTTGACTCTTTGATTATTGTTGCTAACGATAAGCTACTTGAGGTTGTTGAAGATGACACATCTATCGAGGATGCATTCAATATGGCAGACCAGATTTTGAAGTTTGGTGTTGCTGGTATTTCTGACCTCGTAGCAATTCCAGGTCTTATCAACCTTGACCTTGCAGACGTTCGTAGAATCATGACAAAGGCAGGTATTTGCCACATGGGTATCGGTCGTGCTTCTGGTGAGGGCAGAGCAGCTAAGGCTGTTGAGCAGGCAATCAATTCTCCACTTCTTGATACAACAATCGATGGAGCTAACGGCGTAATCGTTAACTTCACTGGTGGACGTAACATGAAGCTTCAGGAGATTCAGCAGGCTGCTAGCGTTGTTAAGGAGTCCGTATCTAATGATGCAGATATCATCGTTGGTGCTGTAATCGATGCTTCTCTCGAGGATGAGATCATGATTACTGTTATTGCTTCTGGCTTCGAGGGTTCTATCAATGCTTCTGCAGGACATAGACCAAATACAACAAGCCTTTCTAGAAATAACCCAAGACTTGTTTCTGAGCCAAGAAATACAAGAACAGTTGAGACTAATGTTCAATCTGAGACACAGTCAAATGCTGGTTTCCGTTTTGGTGATGAGTCAACTAATGTTGTAAGTGAAGCTCCTAAGGCTGCTGAGCCAGCTCCACAGGCACCTGTTGCTCCAGCACCACAGGCTCCAGTTTCTAAGCCACAGCAGGCTCCATATCCACCACAGCCACAGGTTGCTCCATATCGTCCAAGTCAGGCAGCTCCAGCAGGTGCTCCACAGGGCGTACAGCAGGGTGGAAGACCACAGCCAACAGTTGCACCTCAGCCAGCAGATGCTGCTCCAAAGACATCTAAGCCATGGTTCATGTTTGGTAAGGAATCTGACCAGTAATTTTTAACATGTAATAACATTGGGCCGGCTATGTTTATTCATATGTCGGCCCTTTTTGACTAGAAGGATGGTAATTAAATGAAGTGTCCAAATTGCGGAAGCTATCAAGATAAAGTTGTCGATACTAGAACTCAGGACGACGAGAGCATTGTAAAGAGACGTCGTGAGTGTCTTAGTTGTGGACATCGTTATAGCACGAGTGAGAAGATTGACGACCTAAAGCTAATGGTTGTGAAGAAGGATGGCTCGAAGGAACCTTTTGACTCTCAGAAAATCCTAGGAGGTCTTTATGCTGCCGCATCGAAAAGACCTATTAGCAACGCTATGCTCATGCAGCTAGTCGGTGAAGTAGAAAGACTTGCTAGATCAAGTCGCCATTATGAGATTTCTACAAGTAAGATTGGTGAAGTGCTTATGGCTAGACTTAAAGAATTAGATAAGGTTGCTTATGTTCGATTTGCGTCTGTATATAGAGATTTTACAGACGTAGAGTCTTTTACTGATGAGATTGATAAGATTCGTGATACTAAGCAATAAGTATTTTCGATAATTCTTTTTGGAAGAGAAATATTGTTCAGAGTTTTTTGTCTATTTCCTTGCATAATGATTGGAAAATTTCTTAAAAATATGTACAAAAAATAAATTAATAGGATATAATGTTAATATCTTTACGAAGAAGGGCGATTTCAGATATGAAGAAGGTTTTGATAATTGACGATGAGGCTAATATTATTGAGCTTTTGCAGAAGTATTTCGAGAGAGAAGGATATGCAGTAATATCTTGTATGCAGGGTGATAAGGCACTTGGAACATTTGCAGTTTCTTGTCCAGATTTGATTATTCTTGATGTAATGCTTCCTGGTATGGATGGTAAGGAGATTTGTCGTGAGATTCGTAAGAAGTCCGATGTACCTATCATTATGCTAACAGCAAGAACAGAAACTCTTGATAGAATTCTTGGTCTTGAGCTTGGTGCTGACGATTATATCTGTAAGCCATTTGAGCCAAATGAGGTTATTGCTCGTGCGAAGGCTGTTATGAGAAGAATTGAGAAGAGTTCCACATCTAGTGCTAAGGCTCCAACAGTTGATACTTCAGTAGAAGTTATTTCTTACCCAGGCTTCGTTATTGATAAGGCTAAGTATGTAGTAGTAATTGATGATAACGAGATTTATCTTCCACCTAAGGAGCTTGAGCTTTTGTTCTTCCTAGCATCTAATCCAAACAGAGTATTTACAAGAGAACAGCTTCTAGAGAATGTTTGGGGCTATGATTTCTACGGAGAGTCAAGAACAGTAGATGTTCATATTAAGAGAATTAGAGAGAAGATTGAGACTCCTAATCACAATACTAATTGGAACATTAGAACAGTATGGAGTGTAGGTTATAAGTTTGAGACACGATAATAAACACGGCGTTGATAGTTTTATAATTGCATTTTTAAGTATAAGCACAGTAATAGTTTTTGCTGTGCTTCTTTTTCTATCTTATGAGAATGTATTGTCTAATTCTATAAGCAGTATAATTGCAGAGACGGATGCACATTCTGAATCAATTGCCGATACAGTAAGTACAGTAGTTGGAAGTGATAATGAATTTGATTTGGATGAGAATGATAAGATTATTATTCTTAGTCAGATTTATCGTGCAACAATTCGTGGCAAGAATCATATTGGTTTTTTGGTGGAAGGTGACGGCACAATTATTCATGAAGAATATGCTGAATCTAACTACGATAGTATGGAAGAAGCGTTACAAGGAATAGAAATTGATTATAATGAGGCTAAGAACAAAGGTAAGTTTGAGGCTTTTACTACTGTTGATAATTTGACTACAGTAGTATCAGTTTCGCCAGTTCCATATTCGAATTACTTCGTTGTAGTGATAATGAATGTTGGTAGAACTGAAGCTGTTGAGACTTTTACACAGACAGTTTTGCAGCCTGCGATAATATGCTTTCTATTAATCATAATTGTTGTATTTGTTACTGTAAGAACATTGCTTGCTCCAATTCGTGAGATTTCTAAGGTTATTGAACAGGTAGGTGAAGGTAATTTCTCTGTTCGAGTAGAAGGTAAGAATGCTAAGGGTAATTCTGATAAGGAAGTCAAGATGACAAGTGACATTAGTATGATGGGTAAGACTGTTAATACAATGATTGACTCACTTGAGAATCAAGAGAATGACAGACAGATTTTTATCTCATCAGTGGCACATGATATTAGAACTCCTCTTACTTCGATTAATGGCTTTGTTACTGCAATGATGGACGGAACTATTCCGCCAGAAGAGCATAATAAATACATGCTTTTAATTAAGAATGAAGCGCAGAGAATTCGTGGTCTTGTCATGACTATGACTGAGTCTTCGAGCCTAGCTCATATCGATCCTGAGATGATGGATGAATTTGATATCCGCGAGGCGATTAAGGAGATAGTTGCAAATCTTGAGCCACAGCTTAAGGAGAAGAATATCGAGGTTAAGTTAAACCTAGATGAAAGTGACAAGGCAACATATGCGTATGGTGAAGCGCAGCAGCTTAGCCGAGTAGTAATGAACATAATTACAAATGCAATTAAGTTTACTCCAGTTGATGGAACAATTATCGTTACAACAACGGAGGATTATAAGGAGAATAGAATTCGTATTCAGATTGAAGATTCTGGTCCTGGTATTCCAGAAGACAAGAGAAGTAGAGTATTTGAGAGCTTCTTTATGCTCGACTCTTCTCGTAAGCAGGAGGGCTTTGGTCTAGGACTCTTTATTTGTAAGCAAATCCTATCCGGACACAAGCAGAATATTTATGTAGACGAGGGTCCGGAGTTCGGTGGAGCGAGATTCAATTTCTCATTCCCAACACGTGAGGCTTTTAAGAAAGATGCGCAAGAATGATCCACGATTAGAAATAATATGGAACGGATTAATCGAGGTAGAAGGTGACGCGAACTGTACACTTGATATGGATGAACCGTACCGCTTTGCTATTAGAGCGATTTTGTCTGCGCAATGCACAGATAAGCGCGTGAATATTACGTGTGCGGAGCTTTTCGAGGAAGTAAAGACTGCTAGAGAGGTTTTGGCTCTAGGTAAGGAAGAATTGTCAGCAAGGATTAAGCCGTGCGGACTACATAAGTCGAAGGCTAAATCGATTATGCAAATGACGGAGCTTTACCTTGGAAAATGGCAGGAGACGATTCCAAACGATGTCGATGAACTTATGAGTTGCCCAGGGATAGGAAGGAAGATTGCAAATTTGCTGGTTGGCGAGCTTTATGGGGAGCCGGCACTTGTGGTGGATACACATTTTAAGCGCGTTGCAAAAAGACTTGGACTAACGAAGTCTGGGGATCCGATTGTGGTCGAGAGAGATGTGACTAAGCTATATGATAGTTCGAAGTGGATTAAACTTGGGCACATGGTGGTTTCTTTTGGGCGAGATATCTGTACGGCGAGGGCACCGAAGTGTGATGCTTGTCCACTTTCTGGGATGTGTCCCGAAGGGAAGAAAATATTGAGGGAGAAAATCATTTTTAAGCAGAAGAAAGATGCTGCGAAGTGATTTACGATAAGGTAAAGGTATGTTGCAGGTAGCAAGGAAATTGTCGGATTCAGTGACTTACGTCAAAAGTGTTGGGCCAGCTAAGGCGGAGCACTTTGCAGCGATGGGTATAAATACTGTCTACGATTTGCTGATGCATTTGCCGAGAAGATATGAGAATTGGGGAGACATTACTCCGATTCGAAGGCTAGAGGTAGGCGTAGTTAGTACGATTAAAGGCTATGTGAGAAGCATCAGCCTGCCGCATGGTCCGCGTAAAATCGTTAAGGTGAAGATTACTGACGACGAGGGTTCTAGCCTAGAACTAACGTTTTTTAATGGGCAGTATATATCAAGCCAGCTGATGAAGGACGCTAGCTATCTGTTCCGCGGCGAGTTAACTGAGTATCAGGGAAAGCGCCAAATGGTTAATCCTAAGAAGTGCAATGAACTAGAGCTTGGAAGCCCGCTTGTGCCAATCTATCCATCAAGCTCTAAGCTTAACTCGCGTGCAATTAGAACAGCGATTAAGAACGCGCTTGATAGTCATGGGTATCTTTTCGCAGAGGAAATAGTACCAGCAGCCCTTCGCGAAAAGCATCAGCTTCTCTCAACCTACGAGGCTCTCCGCGCAATACATTTGCCAGTAGATTATTCCGATATCATTAAGGGTAGAACGACACTAGCCTATGACGAGTTAGTTATGTACACATATGGCTTAGTTTATTCTCGTAAAAGACTTGAAGAAGGCGAAGATAGTGGCTCTAGAAGAAGCGTTCCACACATATATGCAGATGAGAATTCAAATAAGCTTATCGCAAAAATCAAGGAGAATGTTGGTTTTGAACTTACTAGTGACCAGAAGGCGGCGCTTAATCAAATCGCTATAGATATGCATAACCCTATTAAGCCAATGAATAGACTCGTTCAAGGTGACGTAGGCTGCGGAAAAACAATTGTAGCCAATCTTGCTATGGCTATGGTTGCATCGCGTGGCTATCAGGCTGTCCTCATGGCACCAACGGGAGTTCTCGCGGTGCAGCATTATAAGGAAATTTCACGTAACTGCGAAGGCACTGGCCTTAATGTGGTTTTGCTCGTCGGTGGCATGAAGAAGTCAGAGCAAAAGCAAATCTATGAGCAAATCCGCGATGGTAGCGCGAACATAATAATCGGAACACACTCAGTAATAGAAGAGAGCCTAGAGTTTAATAATCTGGCCTTGTTCATCACTGATGAGCAGCATCGCTTTGGCGTGATTCAGCGTTCGGCTAAGCTTAATGAGGAACACGCGGTCCACAATTTGCTAATGACGGCGACACCGATTCCAAGAACGCTTTGCATGGCTCTTTTCGGAGAGGTCGACGAGACATTAATCAAGACGAAGCCAAGTGGCCGTAAGGAAATCCTGACAAGGAGCGCGACATATTCGCAGATGGACAAGATTTTTGCGAGCATCATGATGCTTGTCGACCGCGGCGAGCAGGTTTATATCGTCTGTTCGCTAATCTCGGAGAGCGACGACGACCAGCAAACGGAGCTTGATAATTCCTTGCAGATTTCTCTTTTCGAGGAGGAGAGGGATTCGGATACGCCTCAAGCGAAAAGCAAACTCAAGTCCGTAGAAGAGATGATGAACGACATTTCTCGAAGCCCTTACATGGCTGGAATAAGTGCGGAGAGACTCACTGGAAAGATGACGCAGCAAGCCAAGGAGGACGTGATGAGAAGGTTCGCGATGGGCGAGGTGGATGTCCTTGTGGCGACGACAGTTGTCGAGGTAGGCGTGAACAACCCGAATGCGACAGCGATAATTATTATGGACGCGGACCGATTTGGTTTGTCTACGCTTCATCAGCTTCGCGGACGAGTTGGACGTGGAGACAAGCAGTCGCATTGCATACTTGTGTCTGATTCGAAGGGCAAGACGGCACGCGAGCGAATTAAGGTAATGTGCGAGACAAATGACGGCTTCGTGATTGCCGAAAGAGATATGCAACTACGTGGCCCTGGAGATATTTTCGGTACGAGACAGCATGGACTTCCAGAGTTCAAGGTTGTCAATGTCTACGAGGACCTTGATAAGGCAGACGAGGTTCGTGATGAGCTAGAGAATATGAGCGATGAAGAAAAGCCGAAGCTTGAAGAAACAATTTCTCAAAGATTTAGCTTGCATTACAAGGGTGCGATAAGTTTTGGTGCATGACTTGTGTTACAATGTGCTAGCAAAAATATACAAAATGTCAAAGTAGGCGCGATATGCGTTGTGGAGGACTAGATGCCAAGAATTGTTACAGGAAAATATAGAGGCGCAATATTAGCCGCACCAAAGGGAGATGCGACTAGACCAACGGCGGACAAGGTTAAGGAAGCCTTGTTCTCCATGATACAGACACAAATTCCTGGCTCGAATTTCCTCGACTTGTTTGCTGGCTCTGGACAAAACGGATTAGAGGCACTTAGCCGTGGCGCAGAGAGCGTCGTGCTAGTCGAGAAGGCCGGCCAAGCAGTTGCTTGCATTAAGCAAAACATTGAGAAAATACGCGCCACAGATGAGAACATAACACTAATGAAGCGTAATGTCATAGTCGCGCTTGACGAACTAGAAGCTGAGATTAATGCCGGAAAGCGCGAACCGTTCGACATAATCTTTATGGATCCGCCATATAAGGACGCCGAGAAATATGCTATGCAGGTAGCCGACAAAATCGTCGCATCGAACCTGCTTTCCAAAGACGGAATTGTAATCGTAGAACATGCTTCTGATACGAACTTCAACACAGATGTAATAAATCTGCAACCGTTACGTTCTTGTTCTTATGGGCTATGCGTGTTAACATTCTTTTGTAATAAGTAAAAATCTCTAAATAGGAGGCAATTCGGATGAGAACACTTCTTTTTCCAGGAAGCTTCGATCCTTTCACAAACGGACACCGTGACATCGCGAAAAGAGCCGCAAATCAATGCGACAAGCTCGTTGTTGCAGTGATGCAAAATTCTGCGAAGAACCCGCGCTTTTCGACGGAGGACAGAGTGGAGATGGCAAGAAAGTCCCTAGAGAAGTATCCGAACATCGAGGTCATCTCGTTTGGCGGCCTGTTAGTAGATTTATATAAGGAAATCGGATGCACAGCAGTAGTAAGAGGGATTCGTTCCGAGTCAGACTTCCGATACGAAGCAGAAATGGCAATGGCCAACAGACTTTTGTATCCAGGCTATGACGTATTGCTCTTGCCATGCCGCGAGAACCTCTCAATGACATCCTCAACAATAGTCAAGGAAGTGTGCTATTATGGGGGCGACATCTCGAAGATGGTACCATCCGAGATAGTAGATTTTGTAACACAAGAGCTTAAGAAAGGAAGGAAATAAGCTATGGACAATATGAACCCAATGAACCAGAGACCAATGCAGCCAGCAAATCCACAGGGACAAGCACCAATGCAGGACCCAAATCAGATGCAGGCTAGACCACGTCAGGTAGAAAGATATGACACAATTAGAGCAATCGACGAGTTGATTGACATCGTTCGTGATGCAAGTGGCGTTCCTTTCTCCGAGAAGTGTTCCGTAGATCGTACAGAGATGATTGCACGTCTCGAAGAACTCAAGGCTCGTTTGCCAATGGCAGTTAGCCAGTCCAACGATATCGTAAAGCGTGCACAGGACATTATTGGAACAGCACGCGAGAAGGGCAAGAAAGTTCTTAACGATGCAGACCGCATGTATGCAATGAAGGTTTCCGAGCATGAGATTACACTTGGTGCAAAGCAGCAGGCAGCACAGATTATTGAAGAGGCAAATGCACAGTCAGAAGAACTTAGAAAGAGTGCACACAAGTATGTTAAGGATCTCCTTACACGTGTAAACAATACACTTTCTGAGAGTGTTGCAAAGGTACAAAATAACCTTGCAGAAATTGATACAACAATCGAGTGATTCTTCACACACCACTGTAGATTGAAGAGACCGCCTTGTGGGGCGGTCTCTTTATTTGTTAAGTTGTGAGGGACCTTCGTTTTGCAGGAACTTCTTGCTGAAATAAAATCAGGTGATTCTTGTCAACAAATCTGTCAACAGATTAGCCCG
>CALEFT010000056.1 GCA_937876985.1 uncultured Clostridia bacterium
CTTATTCATTCGCCGATATGGCTGCAAATGATGACGAAAAGGCCGAATTAATGCATATAAAATCACTAATTAAATAATTTAAATAATTCAACAAATTTCAGTTTTGCGAATCCCCTATATTTGTGCCTATCGAGGACATCATTAATTATGATGAATTAGTTGCTGAATACGAATCAGAAATGATTAGGAGAGTGGAACTCAAGGAGGAAGCAACGAAGGGATATAGAAACGAAATCATTGCGATGATAGTTGTATATCTAATAGCAACAGTGGTACTGTTTGCATTCTTCTCGAGTTTGTACGCGGTGATTAGTGACAGAATCAAGAAGAGAAAAGCAAAAAGGATTGAAAACGATTGATGAGTAATTCGCACATGAAATCGTATTAACATTCTTTCATCCGAGACGCCTTCGGGCGTCTCTTTTTATACCTTTCTGAAGAAAGTATCGAACTCTTAAAAGAAACTGATATCATTGTTACGAATCCTCTGTTCTCATTATTTAGAGAGTATGTATCACAACTAGGCTGTCTTTGTATATTGCTTGTTAATTAAGCTGGTTCAATTGCTGGCTCATATACATACGTTGTTGTCGTAGGAGTAGCATTATCTTCGTTACCGCGAATAAGAGCGATAGCAACCGCTACAATCAAAATAATAAGAACTATAGTACCTGCAATAATAATCTTTTTCTTCATCAACTTTATCTTCACTAATGAATAACAAATTTATTGGATTATACACCCAATATATAATAGGATAGTGTGAAAGCGAATACGAATAAAATACATTTTTTATATTACGTTCATTCTCTTAAGTTCTCTGAACACTCTGCTAACAGGCAAGCCAACAACGTTATAGTAGTCCCCAGAGATTTGCTTGATAAAGACTGCGCCAGAACGCCCTTGAATAGCGTATCCTCCAGCTTTGTCTTTCCACTCATTAAGTCCACTCTCACCAGGTCCTTGCTCGAAAAGCAAGCGCCCATCAATATACTGATCAATCAAATCGCTTCCAATCTCGTCTATCGAATAGAATTCGACTTTAGTTTCTTCGAAGAATGTTGTCTCAGAGAAGGTCTTATCGCTTAAGTCATAGACTAGTAGCGCCACGCCTGATACGACATAATGTGTAATGCCGCAAAGCATCGTTATCATGCGTCGAGCATCTTCGCTAGAAGCTGGCTTTCCAAGAATTTCATCAGACGTTACAACACAGGTATCCGCTCCAACAATGACGATTCGACGCACCTTTGAATCTACGAGGTTTTCTTCGAGGATTTTATTAAGAACGGCTCTAGCCTTGACCTTAGATAGCTCCATCGTCAAGGAAGAGGCAACTTCGTTCATTGGTGTTGTAGCATCACGGGAAGACAAAATATTATCTTCGATGCTTCGTTCATCAACTTCAGAAACGACAACAGAGAAGTCGATATTTAGCATCGAAAGAAGCTCTTGTCTTCGTGGCGACTTGCTCGCAAGCACAATTGCAGCATCTACCAAGTTTGAAGCATCTTCACAAAATGAGGTTTGGTTGTTTGTGTCCATAGGTGTATAATCCTCGAGAATGAATTTAGTCCCTCGTGCTTTTCGAGAGGGCAAGCAAAAAGATTATATCACGAATTTGGAGGGCCACATGGACGTACAATTTGGTTTTGATAAAGAGAAGATTACAGTTTCGATTCCGGACAAGAATTATATGGGCACACTCGTCCCAAACGAGGTAGAACTCGACCTAACTGGACACGAGGAGGTAGTGCGCGCACTCCAGAACCCAATTGGCAGCAAGAAGCTTTCCGAGATAGTCCGCCCTGGCGAAAAGATTGCCATCATAACTTCCGACATCACAAGACCAGTTCCAAGTTACAAGATTATCCCACATGTTCTCGACGAACTACATGAGGCAGGCTGCAAGAACGAGGACATTTTTGTAGTGTTCGCACTTGGTTCCCACGGAGGACACACAGAGGAGCGCATGAGACAGATGGTAGGCGACGAGGTCTATGAGCAAGTAACTTGCATGGACTCAGATATGAACAACACAAAGCATCTAGGCGTTACTTCAAGAGGAACACCGGTTGATATCTTTACTCCGGTTGCAGAAGCAGACCGTGTGATTTGCATTGGAAATATCGAGTACCACTATTTTGCAGGATACTCTGGTGGCGCAAAGGCAATCATGCCGGGCGTTTCCACACGTGACGCAATCCAGAACAACCATAGCGCAATGGTAGAGCCAACTGCTTGTGCAGGAAAGCTTGAAGGAAATCCAGTTCGTGAGGACATCGAGGAATCAGGTGAGATTCTCGGCATCGACTTTATTGTGAATGTAGTATTAAACGAGAAGAAGGAAATCATCAAAGCGTTCTGCGGTGATAAGGTCCTAGCACATCGTGAGGGCTGTAAATTTCTTGATTCCTTCTACGCTATCGAGATAGAGAAGAAGGCTGATATTGTACTAGTTAGTGCTGGAGGCTTTCCAAAGGACATCAATATGTACCAGGCACAGAAGGCACTCGATAACGCGAAGCACGCAGTTAGAGAAGGTGGCATCGTAATCTGGATAGCAGCATGTAGTGAAGGTCTTGGTGAGAAGCATTTTGAAGACTGGATGACTGGGCACGAGAAGGCTTCAGATATGATTACACACATCCGTAAGGACTTCGTTCTTGGAGGACACAAGGCTGCTGCCATCGCGATGGTTCTAGAGAATGCTAGAATAATGCTAGTGTCGAATTTTGATGCGGACTTCGTTAGAAGCGTATTCCTTGAGCCATATTCTTCAATCGATGTAGCACTTGCTGATGCTCTTGAAGCACTTGGCGATAATGCAAGTGTTCTTGCAATGCCATACGGCGGTTCTACTTTGCCAAGAGTTCGCGCATAAATTTTCAGTTGATGCTGCTGCGGTTTGAATAACGGTATGGATTATTGCTGATTTTCGATACCACTTTACGAACCAGAACTAGCATGCACAATGTAGTAAACATACCAAATAGCAAAGGAAGTTCAAGAAGGGATCTATTGGCTTCTCACTTCCTTGCTGTTGTTGTGTTCATGTTGTGCAATCTAGCGTGGTAGACAAACCGGTTGATAAAACGCGGATATTTTCTACCGTTTCTTCTACCAGACTCGTTTTTAGTGCCTTGGTAGACAAACCGGTTGATGAAACGCAGATATTTTCTACCGCTTCTTCAACCAGACCCGTTTCAGATCTAGCCCAACAAATAACCACACAAAAGTGACATAAAAACCTCAAAATGATGATAAATCGAAGGCCAAATGTTATAAAATCTCCTAGGCTAAAAGCATCATCGGAGGGACAGCATGGTTAGTTTACTACTTGCAGTTATTTATCTATCTTTTATCAGTCTTGGCTTACCGGACGGACTTCTTGGCGCAGCATGGCCATCAATGTATGAGCAGCTTGGCGTGCCAGTGTCGTACATGGGTATTGTTGCCATGATTATTTCTGCGTGTACCGTAGTTTCTTCCTTGATGTGTGACAGAATTACGAGGCGTTTTCATACGAGTAAGGTGACTTTTGTATCGGTGGTTATCACTGCTGTGGCACTTTGGGGATTTGCGAATAGTACAAGTTTCTGGCAGCTTTGCTTGTGGGGTTTGCCTTATGGCCTAGGTGCTGGCTGCATCGACGCGGCTCTCAACAATTATGTAGCTATTTACTATGAGAGTCGGCATATGAGCTGGCTTCATAGCATGTGGGGACTTGGAGCTGCAGTGGGTCCTTACATTATGGGCTTCGCTCTAACACACGGCTACGGATGGAATTCGGGATATTTTTATATCGCTATAATTCAGATTGTTCTTGCTGCTTTTGTTTTTGCATCCTTTCCTCTTTGGAAAAAGCGCGAGCTTCAAGTTAAGCCTCCTGCTGAAGAAGCAACATCTTCTTCCCCTTCGAAAAGCAGGCCTCTCTCTTTCAAAGAAATTTTCGCCATTAGCGGCGTCGTAGAGATTGTGACTATTTTCTTTTGTTATTGTGCAGTGGAACAGACAGCTGGACAGTGGGCAGCGTCGTTTATGGTGCTCGATAGAGGTGTCGATTCTGAAACTGCCGCTTCTTTCGCGAGTTTGTTTTATATCGGCATTACGGTTGGACGAATTTTGTCAGGGTTTATTACATATAAGCTTTCTGATAAGAAGATGGTGCGACTTGGCGAAGCGATTGTGCTATGTGGAATTATTTGCATCGCGTTGCCACTTGACAAGTATGGTGCTTTTGTTGGATTGCTGTTGATTGGTTTTGGATGTGCACCGATTTATCCATGTCTTATTCATTCGACGCCAGCTCTTTTCGGAGAGGAAGCGTCGCAGGCTATTATTGGTGTACAGATGGCTTTTGCGTATGTTGGAACTACGGTGATGCCGCCACTATTTGGAGTTTTGGTGGACAAGATATCTCCAGCTGTTTTGCCAGTGTACTTGGCTTTGTTCGCGATTTTGATGGTTGTGGCGCACGAGAGGCTTGTAAAGAAGGCAGCTTCGAAGTACTGAGAAATTACGGTTTTGACGGTAATCCTCGCTTTGATAAATTTGGACAAAATATTACCAAATTAAGTGAAATGGTCTAAATATGAACAAATATTACGCGAAAAAACAATTTGTTTACATAATTACGCGAGTTCAAAAATATGTTCATAAATTATGCGTTTAATTTTATATTCCTTCGAGGCAAAATATATACAAAAGTAGAGTGCCAAAGGAGGAAAACCTCATGAATAAGCAGTACTTATTAACAGGAGCAACAAGTCAGTTAGGTAGATATATTGTATCTATGTTGATAGAGAACGGAGACAAGGTAAGAGTTCTTGTTTCACAGGACGAAGACAGATCTTGTTTTGATGGTGTTGATGTAGAGATTTTCGAAGGAGAAATTTTCCAGAAGGATTCGATGAAGGAATTCTTTACATTAGAAAGTCCAAGAGAGGCGATTTTGATTCATGCGGATGAGCGAGTATCTATTGCACACAACAAGGATTTGCTCATGAGAAGAACAAATGTTACTGGTGCAGTGAATGTTACTGATATGTGCATTCGTCATAGAATCGGAAGAATGGTTTTCTTAAGTTCAGCATATGCGCTTCCTTCTACAAGCACAGGATATGTTTCCGGAACAAAATTCCACTTTGATCGTAATCACGTAGAAGGCGATTATGCGCAGACAAAGGCAGAAGCCTCTGCATACGTAATGGAGAAGGTGTCGCTTAATAAATTCGATGCAGTTTTGGTATTGCCAACATTCATGATTGGTCCAGGTTTTACAACAGATTCTGATATCGGAAAGATTCTTGATGGATATCTCCACAAGGAAATTGCTCCAGTTCAGGGTGGACACGTATTCGTAGATGTTCGTGATGTAGCAGCTGGTGTTATTGCAGCAGCACAGAAGGGCGAGACTGGTGCAGGATACATTCTTACAGGTGAGTATCGTACTACTGTTGAATTCTTCCAGGATGTAAACGAAGTATCAAGTCTAGAGAATCCAAGCAAGGTTCTTCCAAATTGGCTCTTGAGTAAGCCAGCATCCTTGTTCGTTGATACATATTATCGTTTGATTCACAAGGAAAATCCGAAGGATGTATATGCACTCTTTATGACTTCTCCAGAGAACCATTACGAGAGTGGCGATGCAGCTGAGGTTCTTGATATTAGTCACATCGACATCAAGAAATCTATTGAGGATACAGTTAACTGGGCAGAGCACGAGGCTCAGGAGGCACAAGAAGCTTAGAACAAAGAAGCTTCGGCAACAATTAATTAGTTAAGAGACCTTTATTGTCTTTCATAGTTAGGGTTTTACATATGTAACTTTGGGGTACGGCGTCCTCGCGAGGGGACGCCATAATTTTGCGTGCATTTTTCTCTCTCGAAAAGCTTTTTTGTGATAGACTAAGGGACAGCAGAGTGTGCCATATGCGTGGCGTGTCTTTTGCGTAAAAATAGAAGAATCGATATAAACACAGAGGAAAACGAAGATGAGTTTGAACAGTACGCCTTCGGGTGAACGTTTCCATATAGGCTTTTTTGGTAGACGCAATGCTGGTAAGTCTAGTCTAGTAAATGCTTTTACTGGACAAAATTTAAGCATTGTCTCGGATACACTTGGAACGACGACGGACCCGGTGTACAAGGCTATGGAGCTGTTGCCTGTTGGCCCAGTCATGATCGTCGACACACCAGGTCTTGACGACGAGGGAGAGCTCGGTCAAATGCGAATTACAAAATGCATCGAAGTAATGAGGCGAATTGACCTCGCACTACTTGTCATTGATTCAACAATTGGTTTATCTGACGAAGACGAAGTCATAAAGAAACTGCTTTCTGACTATGAGATTCCGACAATTACTGTGTTTAACAAAACTGATCTTGTAAAGAATGAAGATACAAACAAAGATTTTGGTAATAACAATAATTCGATTAAGGTTAGCAGCACGACACTAGAGGGCATTAATGAACTCAAAGAACGTGTAGCACAATTTGCCCAGGGCGTAGTTAATGGGGCAAGCGGAGTAAATGGAGAAGCAAATAATAGAAGCTTACTTCCAGAGGAATTAGTCCGTGGAGATATCGTGATATTAGTAATGCCGATAGATGAATCGGCACCGAAGGGTAGAATTATCTTGCCGCAACAGCAGGTGATTCGCGCGTGTCTAGATAAGGGCATCGTTGCGGTCTGTTGCAAGGAGACAGAATTAGAGGAGACGATAAATAGTCTTACAGTAAATCCAAGTCTGATTGTTACGGATTCGCAGGCTTTTCGCAAGGTGCGAGAAGTGCTAAAGAAGATGGATCTAGATATTGAGCTAACTTCATTCTCGATTCTTCTAGCAAAATACAAGGGAGACTACGAGTGGCAGATGAAGGGGCTACTCGCGGTGGAGAATTTAAGCGATGGAGACCTGGTGCTGATCGCGGAGGGCTGCACGCACCATAGGCAGTGCCAGGACATTGGCACGGTGAAGATTCCGAAGGCACTACGAAAGCTAGCCAAGGGAGTGGCAATTCAAATTGAGACCGTGTCGGGGCATGAGTTTCCAGCTACTGAGGAGGAATTAAGGCGATATAAGCTAGTAGTTCATTGCGGTGGCTGCACGTTGTCGCCAAGAGAAATGAAGTGGCGCGTGAACCAGTGCAAGAAGGCAGGTGTGCCGATTACAAATTACGGAATGGTGCTGTCGAAGGCTCTTCAAATAGAATAAAAATTAGCAAAATAAATAGCGAAACAAACAGGAAGAAAGGCAGGGTGTTAAGATGCTTGATAAGAATGAAGCTAGGGAAAGACTAGCAAATATAGTTGCGGATTGGATGTGCTATGCAAGTAGCCATTTGCCAGACGATGTATATAAGCGTTTGGAGGAGATGAGAGCTGTAGAGACCGAGGGCTTTGCGAAGACGATTTACGATGCGATGTTCGAGAATATGGATTTAGCTCACGAGCTTAAGAGACCAAGCTGTCAGGATACTGGAGTAATACAGTTTTTCGCGAAGGTTGGAACAAATTTCCCATACCTTGATATCGTGGAGGAGTCTTTGGTTGACGCAGTAAAAATTGCGACAGAAAAGGCGCCGCTTCGACACAATACGGTTGAGGTTTTTGAAGAGAAGAATACTGGCACAAACATTGGAACGAGAGTGCCTTGGATTGACTGGGAGCTAGTACCAAATTCTGACGAGATTGAACTATATCTATATCTTGCTGGCGGAGGATGCTCGCTTCCTGGCTTTGCGAAGGTGCTCATGCCACTAGAGGGTTATGGCGGAATCGTAAAGGCGGTATTTGACCAGATGACAACATATGGTGTAAATGCTTGTCCACCATGCCTAGTCGGTATTGGAATTGCAGGTTCAGCAGAGGTTGCAGCAAAGCTATCGAAGAAGGCACTCCTTCGCGATGTTGGCTCACACAACCCAAATCCAAAGGCAGCGATGATGGAGAAAGAAATCGAAGACGGACTTAACGAGATCGGCCTTGGACCTGGCGGATTGAGTGGCAAGCTTTCCGTAATGGGCGTAAACATCGAGCAGGCTGCTAGACACCCAGCGACTCTTGCAGTCGGACTATCTACAGCGTGCTGGGCACACCGCCGCGCAATCATCAAGATTGATAGCGCCCTCAACTTCGAGTGCAAGTCGCACAAGGACTACGTCTCATAATTTTTTGGAAGCGAAAGAGGTAGAGAAAATGATACATAGATTAACAACACCAATCAGCGACAGCGATATCGAAAAGCTCCAGACAGGAGACGTAGTCTTCCTCTCAGGACTTGTAGTAACAGGAAGAGACGATGTGCACCACAGAGTAGTGCATCAGGACAAAATGCCACCAATTGATCTTAAGGGCGCGGCTATTTTTCACGCGGGCCCAATTATGAAGAAGCAAGAGGATGGTAGCTACAAGGTAGTAAGCGTAGGCCCAACAACTTCAATGCGTATGGAGCAGGCACAGGCCGAGTTCCTCGAGAAGACAGGCGTTAAGCTTATCATCGGCAAGGGCGGTATGGGTCCAAAAACTCTTGAGGGTTGCCAGAATCTTAAGGCAGCACACACAGTTTATCCAGGTGGCTGCGCAGTAGTTGCTGCAGAGGAGGTAACCGAAGTTAAGGGCGTAGAATGGCTCGACCTCGGAATGCCGGAAGCTATGTGGGTGCTCGACGTAAAGGAGTTCGGCCCACTTATCGTCAATATCGATTCTCATGGCGGAAACCTAATCGGCAAAAACCGCGAGCGCTTCGAGGAGAAGAAGGCGCCAATCGTTGAGCGCATTTCTGCTAAACTCGATTTCTTGGAGTAATTCATGAACGATAATGTTAGTTTTACTTCGCCGCAGGACCTAAGTTTGACAAATGCTCAAGCTCCGTCTTCAGCGAAAAGCCTCCTGCTTACGCCACAAATCCTCTCAGATTTAGCTTCAAACGGCTTAACGACGATAATATTTGACCTAGACGGAACTGTATTCGATTCGATGAACGTCTGGGTTGATGTCGACGCCAAATTTCTAGCTAAGCGCGGCCTTAAAGTAACGCAGGAATATACCGATTACGTCAAAACTCATTCCATCAAGCAGGCGGCAGAATTTACATTAAGTCACTACAATTTGCATGGCAAGGACACCACCCAGTCCATAATGAACGAGTGGGAGGATTTGGCTTACATAGAATACAAGGACACAATCGGCCTTAAGTCGTACATCAAGCCAATTATCGACGCAGCACACATCCTTGGCCTTAAGTTCGTGACTGCTACCGCTCTATCTCGTAAAAACGTAATCGCAGGTCTGTCAAGTAATGGAATTCTAGACCTATTCGACGCAATCTTCACTATCGAAGACCTAGGCGAAAAGTCTGCGACAATAAACAAAAAGGACTCGTTCGTTTTTACTCACGCTGCATCACTTGTCGGCGAGAAAAATCCAAGCTCTTGTCTAGTAATTGACGATATTCTGGTTGCAATTAAAACTGCGCACGACGCGGGCTTCATCACTTGTGCTGCAAGCGATGTTTTGTCAGAATCAGACTTCGAAGAGATGCGATACATTGCAGATTACTATATAGAATAGACGTTCAGCAAGAAGTTCATCAAAACAGGGTCTCCTGGGTGAACTTTCTGCTGATA